>NZ_JBNDKR010000007.1:0-546067 GCF_050435645.1 Paraburkholderia sp. GAS206C
CCCTGCTCGTTGCCGAGCAGGTCAGTGTTCTACGTGGGTCAATATTCGATGCAAATTACTGCGCGGGGTGGGTCAGGATTCCGTGCAAATCAACAAAATCAGCGCAAACTTGCCGTAGGGGCCGGTGTTCGTCCAGCCTGTGGCGACTAGATAATCCTGCACCTGTTTCCAAGTCACATCTTGGAGATGTTGGACGAGGGGTTCGCGGATCATACCGGTTTCCGTTCGCTTGCCAACGTGATGAGGTGTAACAAAGCCGCGGTGTCTAGGCGCTGAGAGAGCGGTATATCAACCGTCACCGTTTTCTTTTTTCCGATGTTCGCGACCGGTTTGATGTCCGTCCAGTAGCACGTATTGTGCAAGCGCATGTGTTGATCGTGATGCTCAATCCAGTCCGTCGGATCGTCCGGGACAAGAAGAACGATCAAGTATCGCGGAATGGTCAGACGATCATCCCGCAGGTCCTCGTAGTTCTTGCGGGGAAGCGGAAATTTGATGACGCCGTTCAATACCACCTTCCGCGATGTGCATTTCAACTGCAAACGGATCTTCGGAAACCGGT
Organism: Paraburkholderia sp. GAS206C; assembly: GCF_050435645.1. Classification (NCBI taxonomy): domain Bacteria; kingdom Pseudomonadati; phylum Pseudomonadota; class Betaproteobacteria; order Burkholderiales; family Burkholderiaceae; genus Paraburkholderia; species Paraburkholderia sp. GAS206C. The sequence continues at coordinate 563 of NZ_JBNDKR010000007.1, forward strand.
TGACGGTCGCCGTTGGGCACGAGCCATCGACGTCAAGGTCGATGCTTTGGTTATCGACCCGCATAATCCCCGTGTTTAAGCCCGCCTGCGTTGCGATCGCGTGGACGTAGGCTACGTTGAACTGCTCTTTTTGATTGGTGATAAACATCCGGCACCGGCCCCCGCCTCAATCGGGCGCTGCAGTTCCGCCCCTTTTTGATTTTCAATGATTGTAGCGAAGAAACATCGAGCCGTGCGCAGGCCGCCGATCAATTGTCTGGCGCGGTCGTCGACTTGCCGGATCGCATGGCCCAACGAAGGGCCGCTGCCAGTGGTCAAGCCGACGTTCAGATGTTTGCGCAAGGGTGTGGCTGAGCGTCAGCAGTTGGCCGACTAGCGCCTGATTCAGTCGCCCGAAATCGACGGCGGATTCAACCGGTCGATGCAACAGATCGTCGAATCGCTGTAAACCATACTGTACCGTAATCGTGACATGCCCTGTCCGGGCACCCCATGTTTAAGGTAGGCTGAGATTCGAAAGCATTGGTGGAAAGCGCAGCAAGTATCTGATTAATAAAGAATTTAAATCAACCAGTCCCAGTCTCTTAATCCGTATCCGAGTGTTCCAGTATTCACGCCCACCAAGAATTCAGAAGGTTTCCGCGCGATCAGAACCCTTTTTCAGCTTGGCTGATGCCGGCAAGGTTGACTCGTACGGTCGCTGCGGTCTCGGTAACGTCGAGAAGGGATTTCTACCAATCACCAACGCGACGTCGAAAGTTGGATTAGCGCCACAAATTTGCCACACGCGACGTGCAAAAATCTGCGCCAGAATGCAAAACAACGCACTACATCGCAAGACGTAGTGCGTTGCTTTCAAAGCGATTCTTGGTGGAGAGGAAGGGGATCGAACCCTCGACCTTCGCATTGCGAAAGCGAACAAGTCGACATTTATTCGAATTTATTCAAGTTGATCGATTTACTCAACCCACTGTTTTTAAATGAATTTCTCAAAAACCACCTTTGCTCGATATTGATCGACATACCTTAATTACCCCATAATCGGGTTACATGGCGGTTACATGGAATCGCCAGCCTACGAATAAGGGGGTTAGGTGGCTAAGGTGAACTTCACTGCGGCTCGCGTAGAGGCGCATCGCTGCGAGCAGGGTAAGTCTCAGTCGTTTCTCTGGGATAGCAAGACTCCAGGACTCGGTTTGCGAGCTACAACCGGCGGAGCCAAGTCTTACATTTTCCAAGGGAAGATCCACGGTTCGAGCGTGCGGATCACGATCGGCGATCCAAAGAGTTGGACCATCGATAAGGCTCAGGAGCGCGCGCGTAGTCTCCAGACGCTCATTGACGGCGGCGTCGATCCTCGCGAACAAGAAGCGGAGAAGAAAGCCGCGCACGAAGCTCGGCAGGCAGCGAAGCGTCGTCAGGATGTGATGGTCAGCGAAGCCTGGGAGCATTACCTAGAGCATTTGCGGACAAAGATCTCGCCCAAAACGAAAAAGCCGCGCTCAGACAGATACATCCTCGACCATGTCAACCTTTCATCTCTTGGCGGAGGTATTGCCAAACGCGGCGGCAAAGAAAAAGTTCGCGGCCCATTGGCTCCGCTCATGTCGCGCAAGTTGACCGAGATCACGGCAACATCCATGTCCGAGTGGCTTGAGGCCGAGATACCCCGGGGACCGACGAATGCCGGTCATGCCTTCGGTCTTTTTAAGGCATTCATTCGGTGGTGCGACACTCATGAGACTTACGCGGGCATCATCCCACCGGACGCCTACGCTTCGCCGAAGGTAAAAGGCATTCTTCCCCGAAGCGTCGCGAAGGATGATTGCCTGCAACGCGAGCAACTGTCTGTATGGTTCAGCGCTGTGCGTGGTATCGCCAATCCGGTCATCAGCGCATACCTGCAAGGCCTGCTGATCACGGGAGCCCGTCGGGAAGAACTGGCCGCTTTGCGCTGGGAGGATGTGGACTTCCGGTGGCGGAGCCTGACGATGAACGACAAAGTTGAAGGCACTGGCGGCCGCACTATTCCGCTCACTCCGTACCTAGCCAGCCTTTTGATAAACCTTCAACGCGCGAACGAAACACCGCCCGCCAGGCGCCATATCGCGCGACTCGCGGAAAGAGGTGAGAAGTGGGAACCGTCCGAGTGGGTTTTCGCCAGCAAGACTGCGGCAGACGGAAAAATTGCGGAGCCGCGTCACGCGCATAACCGGGCGCTGGCGCCGACAGGTTTGCCGCATATCTCCCTCCACGGTCTGCGCCGATCATTTGGCACCCTCTCCGAGTGGGTTGAGGTTCCTGTCGGCGTCGTTGCTCAAATCCAGGGGCATAAGCCGTCGGCAATCGCCGAGAAGCATTATCGACGCCGCCCTCTCGATCTGCTCCGGATGTGGCACGACAAAATCGAAGCGTGGATGTTGGAGCAGGCGAAGATCAATCAAGTTTGAGCCCTGATGCGTGCAACCGCTCGCCTGTTCGCCTCGCGGCCGACAGCATAGGAAACCGATCGCGCCGTCAGATGGAATCTGGGACGCGCGCAAGTGTCGTCACCTATCACGCCACGTTGAGCGTCTCTACGGCGAACCCGCCCCCTATGCCGCGGTTTCGACGATCAAGCGAATAGGAATGCGCATCCGCAAATGGGATGCGTTTTTTGCACCGCACCAACTGCGGGATCGAACTCCCGACCACGATACAGATAACCGTCATCCGAACGGGAAGACCGAGATGCCCCCAAATGTGCCCCCACGCTTGGCCCCCTGCAAGGCATACGCGTTCCGCCCTATCCGCTGCCCCAAGCATTACCTTTTCGATGTCGCGCATGTACGACGCACGTCATCGGCCCTGCCCGCTGCGCGCGATCTCGAAAAAATGGACTCGGCGAGCTACGATTGGCAATTATCGTCATACGGAAGACTGCCCCCCGGACGCTCTTACTCGGGAGGGTAGCTACCGGTCACGCTCGGGGATCTGACAGCAGTGCATCGACTGTACGGGTTTTTTTCGTGGTCCCGATTGTACAGAGGCAGGCCCGCCAACGTAGGAACGAGGTTTCTAACATGAAAGGAAATGGTCCGCAACGCGGCACTTGGAGTCAACCGTCCCCGAGGGCGGAAATGTTCGCCGAGCTCGAAGCCCTTGATACAGCGGCCCGGGCCCAGCGATTATCGATCGGCCACGACAAAAAGGGACATATCGATGACGAAGTCGTTGTCACGGCAATGCTCAAGACGTGGTATGCGGGTCGCCAGGACGCAAATACCTACGCAAGCGAAGTCCTGCGCCGCGTGACCAAGCAGGTCAGAGCACATGTGCGGAAGAATCCGGGCTGGCAAAGCCTAGGGGGCGGCTCGAAAGCGGCGACCGAAGATTTTTGCCAGTCTATCGTGTTGCACATACTGGGAGATACCGCAGTGCCGTGCCATGCGGAGCAGGCTTTCGGCAACTACGTGTATCGCCGGTGTCTTGACGAGGCGGCAAAGCTATACGCAAAAAAACATAGCGCGGGCGTGTCACTCGATGACGAAGACGAAACCATCGAGGTGGTGACGCAGGATACTGATCCTGATGACTTGCCCGCGATGCAGAAGTCGCCCGAACAGGTTCTGATCGACATCGAGGAATACTTGGCTGATCAGCAAGCGCTGGAGAACATCCGCCGCATCGTGCAGGACGACCTGCCGGAAAAGCCCAAGCTGGCTTTTACTTTCCGCTTCTTTGGGGACATGAAGATTGAATCCAAGAAGAGCGATGAGGTAACCGTCACCAGCCTGATGGGGGTCACGGAAAAGACCGCGACTAAATACATCAATGAAGCCATCAAAATCATCAAGCAGAGGTTGAGCAATGACTAACACCAAACGCACTGCAAGTCTGGACGAGGTTCTCGCCGACTACGCGAACGCATCGCCGGAATTCGATGCAAAGGTGCTGCGGACGTTCGTTGAGCAGTACCCGGAGCATGCTGGGGCACTGCAGCGCTACGCGCAGGTCCAGCTTACCTCCGTGCCCGCAACTGCCGACGAAGTGGAAAACGAACCGTTATCGGACGAAGAAATGTTGCCCCTACAAAGCAAGTTGTTGCAGCGTATGCAGCAGTTACGGGGCGCTCCGTCCGCGTCGGACCTCCAGCAAGCTTCGAGCAAGCTAGCCTCCATTTCTGGAGAAAAGGCTACGCAAGCCGCCGCGGCTGCCGTCTTTGGATCGTCTGAGCACGGTGAGGATTTGCTGCTTCTGTCAATCACGGAGTCAGCATCCGGGGCACAGCACGTCCCCGATTGGTTCTATGAGGAGCTGGGATCACATCTAAGTCTGTCGGCAACGGTTATCCAAGCAAGCCTTGGCTCTCGACTACAACCTACAGGCTTACAGCGATTCAGCACAAGAGGAAAGCCAGCCGAATCTCCTCCCGTTACATGGGAGCAGGCGGTTGAGGACTGCATTACCGATGATGCAGTTAAGAGAGCAATATTAGAGCGATTCAGTCGATCATAAGCTCTTGCTACGGAGCCTACGAAGTGAATCCATTCGAATCGTCGCGTATCGAGGCGACCAAGCTTCGAGATGAATTGAAAGCTAAGGGCGTCGACCTCCACCAAAGCGGATATCAGCTTGTTGAGGCGACCTGCAAAGCGCTGGACGTAACTCTTAAAAAAGTCAAACCATCGATCTCGCTCTTGAAGGGTGCTGATGCAACGATCAATGTCGCAAGGAAGTGGGCACTCGTGCGAAATGACGTGTCCGACGAGGTCAAGGCCTTTCTGGTCGCACATGAGCTCGGACATCTTCGCCTACATCCAACGACAGCCGGCACGGTGGAGGTCACGCAAAGCGCATTGACCGGCGACGCCGAGACGAACGGTGCCAAAGAAGTGGAAAGCTATGGCGCGCGCGAACGGGAAGAGCTACAGGCAAACGTATTCGCCCGCGAGTTCCTGTTGCCACGAGATTTCGCTCGATCTTCATTCCTAGATGATAGACAAGGCGCGACGGCCTTGGCCCAACAGCGCGGTCTTCCCGTAGAACTCGTTCGACTCCAGCTCTACGACGCAGTTTTGTTGCCGCGTGTATCAGTATCGGCAAAAACGTTCAAGCTGCCCGATAGACCTACCAAGGCGCAGGAACCAGCAGTTAATAGCGATGCCACGACGACTTTAGTGGAAGCCGGCCCCGGTACAGGCAAGACAACGACACTTCTGCTACGTTTGCGCCGCTTGATCAAACAAGGCGTATCGCCCGACAACATTGTCATTCTGACGTTCTCGAACAAAGCGGCTCGAGAGCTCGTCGAGCGCGCTCGCGCCGGCAACATTCCTGGGGCCGACCGCGTCTGGATCGGCACTTTTCACGCGTTCGGGTTGGAGTTCCTCCGCAAATTTGGCAACCTGCATGGGCTGGAATCTCGCTTTCCGGTGTTGGATAAGCTCGCGACCCTGGCGATGTTGGAGACCGACGTCCCAAGCGTCGACCTTGAAACGTTCGATCCACTCTCCAATCCGTCCCCATGGCTAGAAAATATCGTAGACACCATCCGGCGAGCCAAGGATGAGGTCTTCGACGCAGAGCAGTTTGCCGCCGCAGCGAATCTGTCCTCAAGCGGCGACGCAGAAGTTGACGGCAAACGTCGCGATGTGGCGACGATATTTTCAAGATACGAGCTACTGCTATCGCGCCGCAAGGCTGTCGACCTGACGGACCTGTTGTGTGTCTCAATCCGGCTCATGCAATCAGATGATCCGAACGTCACTCGGTTTCTCACGGGCATCCGCCACGTCATGGTCGATGAATATCAAGACGTCAACCGAGCGAGTGCTTTACTAGTCAAGGTCCTAAGTCGTGCCGCACAAACGCTTTGGGTTGTGGGTGACGCCAATCAAGCCATCTATGCATTCATGGGTGCGTCGTCGAGCAACCTCGAAAATTTTCAGGTGGATTTTCATGGTGCGGTAAGCATTCCCCTGTTGCTGAATCACCGCAGTTCTCAGGAAATTGTAGATGTCTTCGGCAAGGTTGCGAGTCGAAACCCGGCAGGCCGCCTGACAATTTCGCTCGAAGCTGAACGAGGCTACGTTGGGCACGGTCCAAGTATCGTGAGCACGACCGGCGAACGCGAACAAATAAGCGCGCTGGCTTGGCGAATCCGTGAGCTGCAAGCCCAAGATATCCCATTGGCTGAACAAGCGATCATTGTCTATAAGAACGCCACGGCGGCCGATATTGCCATGGGCCTCGAGCAGCTCGGCATCCCCGTGCTGTATCTCGGCAACATTTTTGAGCGCCAAGAGGTCAAAGATCTGATATGCCTTCTGCAGCTAGCCATAGATCCGTACGGAGTGAATCTTGTACGCGAGTGGCATTCGCCGCTGCTGGCGCTCACTAGAAGTGGCGCCGACACGATATTCGCGCAGACACGGCAACAACAGATGGGGTGGCGTGATTTTACCGGCGAAGGGCTGACCAAGCACGATGACCTTTGTTGGCAAAATCTGCGACGGCTCTGCGCTTTGCTCAAAGAAAACATGTCGCCGTGGGATGCCCTAGCCGCGGTGTTACTTGATGACGGCGAGTGGCTTAGGGAACTGGCCGGCCACTCAGGGCAAGCAGCTGCCAATGCACTAATGGCAGTCTGGCAATTCGTGCATTTCTGCCGATCGCCGGACGGTACGGGACGATGGTCCACCGTGAAAAATCTATCGCAGCGCATTCGCGATCGTATTCGGCTCGGGGAAGATCGTAGTATGCGCGCCGTTCCTCCCGAAGCTGAAGGAATGGATGCGATACGGATACTCACAGCACACGGGAGCAAAGGGCTCGAGTTTGACGCCGTTCATTTCCTATCCGTCACCAAGAGCATCTACGAAGCGCCGAAAGCTACATCAAATAAGCTCCTGCCCGACGCGGTCCTGGACAGCAACAGGACCTTAGACATCTTAAAGAATGAACGTCACAACCTGCTGTACGTAGCCGTCTCCCGCCCGAGGCTCTATCTGACGATATACGCAACGGCTGTTGAAGAGCTTCCCGAGGCGCTTAGTGGCCTGCTGCAGCCGCTAGATGGGGGATGGGAAAAACAAGTGAGCGAAAAAGTGGCTCCGCGACCCGGCCCGTCCGGGCAGGCCCTGGTGTCGCAGGAGGATTATCTACAGTTCGTCAAGTGTCCCCAACGCCATGAGATGTCGACCAGAGCGGGCCGGGCGCAGCATGGCGACCTAAAGCTGTACCAGGCCGTCGATCTAGCAACCCGCCGTGCCATGGCGGCCTTGTCGGCCGATGCTTCACTGCTGATAGAGGACAAGTGGCAGGGGGAGGTAAAAGCCGCCCTCACCCACTTCAGCCTTCATGAGCATGTCTCGGCCCAAGCCATCCGGGAGAAGGTGGAGCAGCGGGTCAAATGTGGGCGAGACCGATTGCTGGAAGGTGGTGCCACTAATGCGAAGGTGCCGATGGAGCTCGGACCGCTGCGGGTTGAACTCGCGCCCGACCAGATCTTTCAGGCGAACGGCACGCAACGTCTGCGCTTCATCAGGTCACACGAAAGCAGTTTGAAGTCCATGAAGCAACCTTTGGCTGCTTTGCTGGATGCCCACCATCAGGCGGGCGGAACGAAAATGAGCATTGAGGTGACAACGCTGTCGAACGGGGAAACCACTTCCGTCGGCACTATCAAGGCGCCGACACGCGCCAAGTACCAGACGATCGCGATAGGCTTGTGCTCGAAGCACTTCCCTGCCTCTCCGGAAAGCGAACGAACCTGTGACAACTGCGCCTACATGTTCCCCTGCAACAGACGCGTGTCAGATTGAGCTCGGGTGTTTTACGGCTTTTTTTTTTGACCCCGATTGACCTAGTGAGGCCGGCATTCGCTGGCCGACGAGAGGTCAATCATGCAAAAGCGCATCATCGTCCAGTCGGTCTTCCTCAAGGATGGCCTGGTTATTACGGTTCAAGAGAGTCTGCAGCCCGATGAGCTGAAGACGGCCATCATCGCCGCAATCCCTGCGGAACACATATCGGCGGAGCTGCAGATTTTTGACGAAGCCGACGACGACGTCGAAAGCCGCCCGTTCGCGGACAACGAAGATTTGCGACACGGGCGCGTTATGCACGTCGGCTGCTGCCGCCACGTTAATGTCGCCGTTCGGTATGCCGGTCGTGTCGCCGAACGCCACTTCCCGCCGGGCACCCGGATCGGGCGCATTAAGCGCTGGGCTGTTAACAAGTTAGGCATCAATCCGTCGGACGCCAACGAGCTGGTCTTGCAGGTGGCGGGCACGAGCATCCAGCCGACCCGCGATCAGCACGTCGGCAATTTCATCGAGCACGGGACCTGCAACGTCGTGCTCGATCTCGTGCGCTCCTACACAGTCAACGGCGACGGAAGCCTCGCGCCCGACCACGCGAGGCTGCTTGAACATCTCGAGCAAGGCCCCTTCGTGATGGGTGAGATGGGCGGCCGGTGGCGACTTATCGACATCACGTGGCCGTTCATATTCGTTGACGTCATCGCGCGGGACAAGCGGCAGTTCACGCTGCGGTTGCAGTGCGCCGGCTATCCCGGCTTGCCGACGGGCGCTTTCTGGGACGTGGCCAACGGCAGTTGGCTGCCCGCACATCGTTGGCCACGCACCGGAGCGCGTTTCGGAGCAGCCCTTCGCACCGACTGGCAAGGCGGCACGGCGCTATACATCCCTTGCGATCGCAATAGCATAACCGGGCACGAGCAATGGTTGCAGTTGCATCCAGCTTGGGCATGGGACCCCGCAGTGGGTATCGCGCGCTACCTCGAAGTCGTCTGGACCATGCTCAACGGGGATGACTATGTCGCACCCGCTGCTTGAGCTGCCGAACACGCTCTACGCTGCGCTTGTAGCTGATCTGGCGCGGTCTGGTCGCGGTGTCAAGGAGTCTGGCGCTTTCTTGCTTGGCCACGCGAACGGCACCGACCGCCGCGTGTCCTCGTACCTCATGTACGACGGCGTCGCGCCCGAAAGCAGTCGCAGGCATGCGTACGTCGCGTTCACCGCGCAGGAAATGGCGCGAGCGTGGGACCACTGCTACGCGACAGGGCTCCAAGTTGTTGCCGACGTGCACACGCACCCGAAGGGACCGGCGCAGAGCATCTCGGACCGAGCCCATCCGATCGTATCGGTAGCTGGGCATGTCGCCCTTATCGTGCCGTACTTCTCGATGCAAGACCCACGCCCAATTGACCTCGGCGTACATATCTTCGAGGGAAACAGGCGCTGGCGTTCGTTGTTTGGCAAAGAGGCGCACGACGCCATCCTTCTAACGTGAGGCAGGTATGGATTTGATCGAAACGCTCAACCGCACGATGAAGCTTGCGATGGATGATGGCCGGGTCGGCTCTTACGAAGAAGCGAAGGCGCTTTTCGAATCGTTCAAACTGCGCATTCACGTGCAGCCAGGATTTTCAGCTGTGCCGGCAGCGCAGGCGGCAGTACTCACGTTGTTGAACGCTGCTCCTAAGACGTTCCTTGGCGGCGTAGAGCTGATGGGCGCGGTGCAGGAGCAATGCACCATGGCTTGGTTCGCCGGCCAAACTCTCGGCAAGGTCGCGCAGAGTTTTGGCGCTATCGTTGCCGAAGGTTTCGATGAACGGGAAGTTTCCACTATCTATGTCGGCGATTACGAGGTGCTGCCCGCACGTAAGTTTTCGCTCGGGCTGAACTTGGAAGCTGCCGGTTTCACCCTCTCGCCCGACGGAGCTTCACTCGGCACTGCACTGGCTGCGGCACACGTCGGCGTCGCCGCCGCCGGAGCGGCGCTATCAGAGGCGTTCTTGCACGTGTATCGGAAGGCTCCACTCGCTGGCCAGCGAGACGTTCGCTGGCGCTTTCCACACGGGACATCTCATAAAACGCTTGGCAGCCTCTGGTTGGCTGGCTTGGGTCATCTTGGGCAAGCATTTCTCTGGACAGCAACGTTAGCCGGTGATCCATATCTGCCAAAGGCAGTGAAGTTATCGGATTTCGACAGCGTTTCAAATTCGAGCTTGAGTACATGCCTGCTTGTAAACCATCAGGACGTAGGACACAAGAAGGTCGACGTAATTGCCGAACGGCTTGAAGCACTCGGGGTTCAGGTCGAGCGCAACTACGAGCGCCTAGATCCAGGCGCGCGCGTCGTTCACGTGAGTCACGAACTCTTCGTTGTCGCCGTGGACAACGTTGCCTTACGACGTTCATTGGACCGCTTTATCGGAACGCGAATCCTGGAGGCAGGGATCGGGAATGGGGTTGATGCATTCACACGGATACAAGCACATGCGTTTCCAGGACCACGAAAAGCGCGCGACATCTGGGCCGACGACGATGCGGAATCGAGCCGTGCTATCGATATCTCGAAACCAGCCTACCAGTCGTTGCTTGCGCAAAACGGCGATACGTGCGGCACAACACTTTTGGCAGGCAGATCGGTGGCAACCCCGTTCGTTGGCGCATTTGCTGGAGCAATTTTGTTCCATCTCGCGCAGTATCCGAGCGCCGTCGGGCATGCATGGAGCTTCGACATCAAGAACCTTTAACGATATCGCCGCGCGCTAGCGCCACAAATCAATTTCACTGTCCATACCCTCGTCATCCGTGCAGCAAGGTAAAACATGAAAAGACCAACAAAAGAACAGCTCGAATATGTAAAAGCATTCCTCGGCGTAGTATGGATCGGCATACTCACGATCGGGGGGCTCGTCGTCGTAAGCTACTGCTGGTCGGAGGGATTCCTTCCCGATGGCATCTCATTCGGTGATGCCTTTCTTTTAGGATACGCGAGCTTCTCGTTCGCTGTGATCCTTGCAATTGGTGCGTTTTTTGGCAGCACGTGCGCGTTCTGGCTCGTCGCAGCCATTCTGTGGATTGGCAACAGGTATCGCAAGAAGCGTGGTTTGGCTGAGGCGGAGTTTCGCGATCAATTCAAAGGCAAGTTCAATCTATGCATGTCGGTGGTCGTAACGATCCCCCTAGCAGCGGTCGTTATCATGCTACCAGGGCCAATCGATATGCACTTACAAGGAACGGCAGCTTTTTTCTTCCTCCTCGGTTTCGCAGGGCTATGTTTCTTTGGCGTAAAGGCGCCGCAGCGTCAGCCGATCGGGCTTAAAGTCGCTAGTTGGATCGGCTTCTTGCTGGTGGTTGTCGCGATGATTGGGACCCGCCCTGCCTTGCTGAATATAAGCATGGGAATGGTGGGTATCAGATCTCTTCCGTCGAACCTCGTGGCGATCGGCGATCCTGAGTACGGCCAGCTTTCGCAGGTCGCAAAAATCAACAACTTGAACATCAAGTTCTGCAGGCTGCAGGAGACCCGGCAGTGGGGCACATTCGATGCTCGCGCCGTATGGAACGGCGTCGGAACCACGTCCTATGTCCGACTAATGGATGAAAATTCTAAAGGCGGCCGCACGGTACTGGTGCCGGTAAAGAAGGATGGCGTCGAGGTGCTCCGCGGTGACAACATGCGTTTTGTCTGCCGATGAGCGCGTCCGCAAAAGGCAGTGTAGGGCGCGAAACATTGTACACATACCAAGGATACGGCATGGGGCGGCGAACGCATCGCCGACGGGTAGCGACAGCAATGGTCGCGCGCTAATATGCCCAATCCTCATGCCGGACCGGCAAGCGATTCAACTCATCCCTCACCGGCCGCCACCTCGGCATGAAGCGATCCATCAACGACTGGAACCGCGCGTTGTGGGTCGGCTCGATCAGGTGCAGCAACTCATGTACGAGGATGTATTCCAGGCAATCTGACGGCTTGCGAGCCAAATCCGTATTCAGGCGGATGTTGCCCGACACCGGGTTGCAGCTTCCCCACTGCGTTTTCATGTGCTGCACGAGGACACGATGGGCTTTGACGCCCAGGAGCGGCTCCCACTTTTCCAGGAACGCCGGCACGACTGCACGAACCTGGTCCCGGTACCAAGCGTCAAGCGCTTCACGGCGGCGGCTCGCATCACTGCCAGGGCGTATGCTGAGTTCGAGCGTCGAATGGTTCAGCCGCACGGCCGGTGCCGAGTCGGCTTCCACAATCCGCAACAGGTAACGCTTTCCCCAGACATAGTGGCTCTCCCGGTCCAGATATTCACGGGCCGTCTCCCGTTCCTGCGAAAGCAGCTTGCGCTGCTGTCGCCTGATCCAATCGAGCCGTGTAATGGCATACACGCGGATGATTTCGGGTGTCATGTGCAGCGGCGCAGAAATCCGGACGCGCCCGTCCGGCGGGTACACGCTCAGATGGACGTGCTTAATGTCCTTCCTGATCAGATCGACATGAATATCCCCGAGATCGATGACCTCACCCACTTCCACGTTCAATACTCCTGCTTCTGCTCGAAGACGATAAGGAACAGCCGTTCGACCTCCCGCTCGTCCTTCAGGATTTCCCACATCGCGTGCTTGATGACGTTCTCACGCGGCACCACACCGCGCCAGTCAGCCGGACGGACACGCCTGATGGCGGCGTCCAGTTCGAGCGACAGGGCCAACGCCTGTTCCTGCGTACAGCTATTGCCAACTTTCACGTTATTGAACAACGCACGCTTGCCCGCAGTATCGAGCGTAACAGGGGTATCGTCCGACTTGCCTGCCTGCACCGCGGCCGCAAGATCGGCCATCTGTTTCAGGTATTCCTCGTACTCGATCGCTTTCTCTTTGCGCTTTTTGATGAGCTCATCGAGTAGCGCCGACATTTTTGCAAAATACGCTGGATCAGTCAGATGGTCTTTGACGATCTTGCTGCGCACGTTGTTCTCGATAGCTTCAGCGACTGACTGTCGATCCTTCATGCTGCCAAGTTTCTTCGCGATCGCATCGGCAATGCCGGTCTTCACGATGAGGTCAAGCAAACCGACGTTCTCGAAGTCGGAAATCTTGCGCGGTTCGCTGGCCGTGATGTACGTGTCCATCAGATGGCGCATGTCGGCTTCGTACGGCTTGAGATCAAGCGTCTCGCCGCTCGCCAGGCGAATCAACTCGCGCAGCTTCACATACTGATCGAGATCCTGGCGGATGATGACTTGTTGAGAAGCGCTGTAGCCTGCCTCATCCAGTTCATCAGCAATGAGCGCATAGGCACGGAGCGAGCCGACGACGCCCGTATAGAAGGCAACACGCAGCGGCTCGCGGGCCTTGAGGTCGTCGCCTATCTCAGTATTGCCGCAAAAATAATGGATGTGTTCCAGCTCGCCCTTGGGCGGCTCAACCTTCTCCACCAGCAGCGCCATCGCTTCCAGCGCCGCATCCAGACGCTCCTTACCCTTCTGGACCCGGCTCTCGAGCAGGATTTCGGGATCTGCACCACTGGCACTGTGGTCCAGCTCGGACGCATATACCGCGATGGCGTTCTCGACTTTCTTGAACAGGTCCTTGTAATCGACGATGTAGCCGAAATCCTTATCAGCGGTATCCAGCCTGTTCGTACGGCAGATGGCCTGGAACAGTCCATGATCCTGCATGGACTTGTCGATATACATATAAGTGCAGGGCGGTGCATCGAACCCGGTCAGCAGCTTGTCCACGACGATCAGCAGCTTCATGCCGGCCGGCTCGTTGATGAACCGGGCCTTGGCCTGCTCTTCGTACGTTTCGGTCTTCGACATCCCCGCCTTGGCCTGCACCTCCTTTAGCAATTCGGTGTAGGTGTTGTAGATGAACTGTTTGTCGGTCTCGGTATTTGCGCCGGTTTCTTCTAGCGTCACGTCCTTGGCTAGCGGGTTGTACGACGTAACAACCGCGCACTTTCCCTTGAACTGCGTCTTCTGGAATAGCGTGAAATACTTGCATGCCTCGTAGATGCTTGACGCCACCAGCATGGCATTGCCGCGTTCGTTGGAGAGTCGTTGCTTGGTGCTAAAATCAAAGATGATGTCCTCGACAACGCGATCCATGCGGGAGCGCGAACTGAGCACCTGCTGCATCGTGCCCCATTGCTTTTTCAGTTCGTTTTTCTGCCAGTCGTTCAGCGGTTTGGTTCTCGATTCGAACCATTTGTCGATCTTGTCCTGGGAGCCGAGCTGCTGATCAATGTCGCGCGCCTCGTAGACGAGATCAAGTACGACCCCGTCTTCCACTGCCTCGCTGAACTTGTAGGTATGAATGTAGCTGCCGAACACTTCGAGGCTGGTAGCGGCGTCGCGCTTGAGCAGCGGTGTGCCGGTGAAACCGACGAACACAGCCGACGGCATCATCGCCTTCATCACGCGGTTCAGACGCCCGCCTTGCGTGCGGTGGCATTCATCGACAAACACGAACAGATCGCCTACGGCACTCCCGGGCTGCGACTCGAGTTCCTTGATGAAGGCATCGAAGTCACCATCACCAAGTCCCTTACCGGCACCGAACTTATGCACCAACGAGCACAGTAGGCGCGGTGTCGGCTGACCTAACCGCGTCATCAGGTCACGGCCGCTATTGGTACGGTGAATCGTCTCTCCGCTGTCCTCGAATACGCGCTTGATCTGCTTGTCGAGTTCATCGCGGTCGGTAATGACGACGACACGGGCATGCGGATTGTCCTCCAGGATCCATCGAGCCAGCAGCACCATCAGGATGCTCTTGCCCGCGCCCTGGGTGTGCCAGATGATCCCGCCCTGACGTTTGCGCACGTGTTCTTGCGCGGCCTTCATGCCGAAGTACTGGTGCACGCGCGGAAGCTTCTTGACGCCGCCATCGAAAAGGACGAAGTCGTGCATCAGCTCGATGAGCCGGGCCTTGCTGCACATCCTGAACAGATACTTGTCGAGCTTGTAACCGCTGTTATCCGTCTCGTCTTCTTTCCACCGGAGAAAGAATTTTTCCGGCGTGCCGGTCGTGCCGTATTGCAGCCCTTCCGAATCGTTACCTGCAAAGATAAATTGCACGGTGCTGAAGAACCAGGCATTGAACTCGGGCTTCTGGTTGGACAGATTCTGCCGGATGCCATTACCAATGCTCACGCGGCTGTTTTTTAGCTCCAGCACACCGATGGCGATCCCGTTCACATAGAGCACAACGTCCGGGCGACGCTCGTATCCGCCCTTCAGGGTGACTTCCTCGGCAATCGCGAAATGATTGCGGGTTGGCTGCGACCAGTTGATGAGCCACACGGTCTGCGCGACCTTGTCGCCTTCAACCTTGACGGGAATACCGTAGCGAAGAAGTTGATAGACGGCTTCGTTGTTGGCGTTCAGGTCGCGCTGCGGATGGTTGGTTTCGGTCTTGAGCCGATAGATGGCCTGACTGATCTGTGCGGGCCGATAGCCGGCTTCGGTCAGGTAGGCCGTCAACGGACCTTCTTCGACGTTGTTGTTGCCGACGCGATCGGTCCAGTCGTCCAAATAGTCGTACTTCAACTGCTCGGTGAACAGCTTGATCACGCGGTTCTGCGTGGCTCTTTCTGACTTGCCGATTTCGTCGATCATGTGGGTCCCCTACACCAGTCTTGTTTTGCCCGTCATCAGTTCCTGCATCATGCCTTGCTTCAGCAGACGAGTTTTATCGCGTCGCGCTTCCAGTGCAGCCAGTTCGCCGTCCATGTCGCAGAGCACCTCGGCGATGGCCGTTTGCTCCGCAATACTTGGAAAAGGGATATCTAATCCCTTTATTAGGGTGAGATTCAATCCTCCGCGCCCACCACCGCCCGATGAAAGCCCTCTTAACTCTTCGTAGCGAGAATCCAGATTTTGATAAAGATACTCTGTCGAGAACGAAGGATTAGGGAAGATAGCCGCAATCGATTGATTTGTGCATAGCTCAACGTAGTTCATCGCTACCGTTCCACGCGTTCTGCCTTGTCCTGCCAAGCCGATCAGCACGCAACCGGGCGGGATTAACTTTGTACTGGAGTTTATGAGCCCAGCCTCTGTGATGCGTCCTTCGACTTCATGCACCCGCCTAAAATTTAGTTCACCTGAATTCATCCAACGAATATCACCACCCCAAAAATCATCCATGAGGGTGCTAGGCGTTCCACCTGCTGTGCAATCGGTGAACTCACCGACCTTCCTCACCTCCCACTCGCCTTCAAACCCCGGCAGCCGCGTCTTGCCCGTGAGCAACTGCTGCATGGCCGCCTGCTTGATGTCGCGCTTCTTGATGATCAGGGCGTCCAGGCTGGAGAGCAACGCATCGACGTCGCTCAGGGCGGTGGCGATGGCAGATTGTTCGGAAAGCGGTGGTAGCAATACAGGAATCGAGCGAACCAATGCACCGTTAAGGTTCTCTTGATTTCCAGTGTTGCTAAGCTTGCGTATTTCGTCGTACTGACTCGCAAGGTAGTGAAAAGCATACTCGCGAGAGTAGCCCTTCTTCAGGATTATTGCTGCACATGCTTGATTGGTTGCAGCCTCAAAACCTAGAACGCCAACCTTT
Organism: Paraburkholderia sp. GAS206C; assembly: GCF_050435645.1. Lineage (NCBI taxonomy): Bacteria > Pseudomonadati > Pseudomonadota > Betaproteobacteria > Burkholderiales > Burkholderiaceae > Paraburkholderia > Paraburkholderia sp. GAS206C. Next base: position 16,927 of record NZ_JBNDKR010000007.1, read on the forward strand.
CCACGCGTCTTTCCTTGCCCATAAAGCGCCATCAAGAGCGCACCAGCAGGCATTAATTTCGCTGCAGAGTTTTTTAGCCCTATCGAAGTAATGAATTGCTCGGATTCCGTTATTAAACGGAAATCAATTTCCGTTGTCGTGATCCATGGAATATCACCGCCCCAATAATTCGCGTTGGATCGGCTTGGTGTTCCACCCGCCGAGACAGACGACAACTCGCCCAGCTGCTTCACATCCCAATCGTCAGGAATCACACCTGCATCCGTCTGCTTGTACCCCGGCGTCATCTCCACGTCGCCCCCATCCGCAGCAAGTGGCCCGTCACCTTCTCCGACAGCGCGGTAACATCATTCACCAGCACGGGCAGCGGACTTTCATAACGCATTGCCAGTTCACGCACCCGCTGGGTCAGGGACTGCGACGCACGTTCGACCTCGGCCGAGACCGTGGCATACAGCGCAGCCAGCCACTTGCCATCGACCACCAGCGACTTGATTTCGGGCACCGTGAGCCTCGGATATTGCGCATAGGCCTTGGCATCCAGCTCGGCTTCCAGCTCACGCAGGGCCTTCTTAAGCTTCGTCTCCTTCTCCGACAGAGCCTGCCACTGCTTTAACACGGCCAGCTCATCCGCCGCATCGACGTCGTGGCCGATCTCCTTGATGCGCTCCTTCACCGCCGCCGCATTGATCTTTTCATATCCAGCAAATGCCTGATCGTCGCCACTGTGCTCTTCTTCCAGCTCGGCAAGCGCGCTACTGGCCGTCTCCAGGCCGGCGGTGGTTTCTTCGATGGCCTTCTGCTCGGCTGCGAAATATCGCGCCACGATGAGAGACTTCGGCAGCAGGTCGCACGTCCAGCCCCTGTCCTTTTCCTTACCCTTTTTGTCCGTCTCGATGATGCGATAGGTCTTGGCCACCCAGCCGTCGCTCGCCAGCAGGTAGGCATCGTCCTGCATCGTTTCCGCCCAATAGTCCATCAGGTGCTGGTACACGTCGTAGGCGTCGATCAACGGCTTGCCTTCGTAGTGGTTCAGCAGCCCATCGGCCAGCTCCACGATCAACTGCTTCGGATGGAAGCCGGGTTCCAGTGCTTTCAGCGTTTGCGCAGTGCGGACGCGCCATTGCTCGAAGTGAGCACCCATGTCTTCGATGAAGCCCGCAAACTGCGGATGCTGAAGAATCGTTGACTTGATCGCCGCCTTTTCCACCGCGAGATCGTAATAGCCCGGCGTTCTCGGCTTGAACAGGGTCTTTTTCAGTGCCGGACAGATCGCCCAATAGTCATCGAGCGCAGTCACGTCGGCATCAGGAATGCCGCCATGCAGATGGCCCTTCAGGTCCTGAATATCTTCGGCCACGCTGCTGTCGATATAGCGCGGCAGGTTCAGGTTGAAATCGTTCTTCTCGATCTCGGCCACGCTCACCATGCGCGCATAGCTCGGATCGCCTTCGTCCTGGCGGTTGAATACGTCCACGATGCGGTGGATGTCCTGCTCGCGCAGGCGATTCTTCGGGCCATCCTTGATGAAGCCCTGGCTCGCATCGATCATGAAGATGCCCTTGCGTGCCTGCGCGTCTTCCTTATCGATGACGATGATGCACGCCGGAATGCCCGTGCCGTAGAACAGGTTAGCCGGCAAGCCGATGATGCCCTTGATGTATCCGTAGCGGATGAGGTTCCTGCGGATTTCGGCCTCCGCGTTACCGCGAAACAGCACGCCGTGCGGCAGGATGCATGCCCCCTTCCCGGTGGATTTCAGGCTGCGGACAATGTGCAGCAGGTAGGCGTAGTCGCCTTGCTTGGCCGGTGGCACGCCGAACGTATCGAATCGACCGTAGGGGTCGTTAAACGGGTCGAGGCCCGTGCTCCAGCGCTTGTCAGAGAATGGCGGATTGGCCACCACGAAATCGAACGTCTTGAGCCTGTCGCCACCCCTGAACTTCGGATCGGTCAGCGTGTTACCCTGGCCGATCAGCGCCGTGGGATTGTCGTGCAGGATCATGTTCATGCGCGCGAGGCCACTGGTCGCGGAATCCTTTTCCTGACCGTACAGTGTGACTGACGTGGGCGCGGCGTCGCCGACTTTCAGCAGCAGTGAGCCCGAGCCGCACGTCGGATCGTACACAGTCGTCTCGCTGCTCGTGCGCGTGCTGCTGATCCCGATAATCTGCGCCATGATGCGGCTAACTTCCGCTGGCGTATAGAACTGGCCTTTGCTTTTGCCACTTTCGGTGGCGAAGTGGCGCATCAGGTATTCGTACGCGTCCCCAAGAATGTCATCGCCGTCAGCGCGGTTCTTCGAGAAATCGAGATCAGGGTTCTCGAACACGGCGATCAGGTCGGTTAAGCGTCTGACCATCTCCGCGCCGGTGCCGAGCTTGCCACTATCGTTGAAATCGGGCATGTCCGACAGCTTGTTGGCTGCCGCCAGCGGCCCGACGATTTTCTTGTTGATCTGGTCGCCAATATCCGGCTTGCCTTTCAAGGCCACCATGTCTGCGAAGCTGGCGCCTTCCGGGATAGTGATCGGAGCATAGCGCTGGCCGGCGTATTTATCACTGACGTACTTGATGAACAGCAGGACCAGCACGTAGTCCTTGTACTGGCTCGCGTCCATCCCTCCGCGCAACAGATCGCAGGACTCCCAGAGGGACGAGTAAAGGTCGGATTTCTTGATTGCCATAGGCTTATGTTGGAACTGGGGCGGCATCTGCCTCATGAAGCAGGCAGCGGATGGTCCGGAATTTTAAGGCATGCGGACACCGCAGCGATTGAAAACTGGCTTAGACATATATCACGCCCCCGAGTACAGCAGCTATCTGCCGCTCCGCCCGCGCAATCCCGTGCGGGCGAACCTCTGCGGGAGCCGTGATGCCTTCATACCCTTCCCCATTTGAATTTTTGATCGCCTTCACCATTGTCTTCAGCGCTGGTGCGCTCACGTCGGTCGGCCTGCGCCGATACATCGACAAGATCCGGCGGGAGGCTGCGACCGCCCATGCCTGATTTGCGCTTTTATCCCCATCCCCCCGATCCGCATAACCCGGACGACGCGTACCTGCGCGAGCACGACGCCGACGAACCGTTCGAGCAAGGTTTCGTTTCTCCGCACGGGCAGCAGAACCATGCCGGGCCCAGCGCCCAAATGGGTGCGATCCCGTCGTGCCCGAAGTGCCGGTCCGATCGTATCGAAACGCGCCATCGCGCCCGCAGGACCGGCGGAGCCGTTGGTGCATTCGCCGGCACGGCTAGCGGTATCGCATTAGCCCTGTCCGGTGCAGAAACTGGCGCAGCAGCCGGTGTACTTGCCGGACCTGCCGGTGCCGTGTGCGGTGCCATCGCAGGTGCCGTGATCGCAGGTTTGATCGGCGGCACGGCAGGCTGCGCAACCGGTTCGGTGTTCGGCGACGTGATCGATGATAAGGTGCTCGATAACTGCCGTTGCCACGCCTGCGGGCACACATTCAGCCGCCACAAAGCATCTACCTGATCCGTAGTTTTCCCCTTCAGCATTATCCCCTTCATTTTTCTCGCATCTGCTCGGCCGCGCGCCGGGCTTTATGCCGTTTACAAGGAGCTTTTCATGCATCTCGTCAACACGATGGCCTATCGAGGCGAAATCCCTTGGCATGGGCTGGGGAATCCACTCTCCCCACGCCAGCCGATCGAGGTATGGCAAAAACAAGCCGGCATGGACTGGCAGATCGAATCAGCCGATGTCCGCTTCGTCGCTGGCGGCAGCAATCTCGGCTCGATCCACGCATTTCCCGAACAGCGCGTACTGTATCGCTCGGACACCAAGGTTCCGTTGTCGGTCGTATCGTCGCGCTATCAAGTCGTCCAGCCAATGGACATACTGAATTTTTACCGCGACCTCACAGAAATTGGCGGCTTCGAGCTGGAAACTGCTGTACAGGTACCGGCTCTCGTAGTCCCTCGCATTCGGATCGTCAGAGCCCTCGCCCTCCCTCAACACGGCGTAGGTGGTGCCACCCGACTTCAGCCGGTCTATGTTTGCGCGGCGTTCGTTACGGGCCGCCTTCGCCGGCTTTTTCCAGGGCGGCGGCGCCCACACCTCGATCCGTTCGGTTCCGTCCGGATCCTTGAAGTATCGCCGCTTCCAGAGCTTCATGACGACCACGTCGTCGCCGTATGCGTCCCACGCCCACGTGCGGTTGGTCACCCGAATCCCGAGCGTGTATAGCAGGAACTCGTTGATCGTCTGTTTGCTCGCCATGCTCCTCCCGTAGGGTCCGGCAGTTATGCAGGCTTGACGGACGTCCAGAATTCACGCTGTTCTGTTGCGTCCAGATCAGTTATCGGCTGACAACGCCTGGACTTGATTCGCTCCAACCGGAGGCCCTGGTCCTGCTCGGATTGCCCGCAGGATTTACAGGGAATTTGCCGTCCTTTGTCCTGCCCTTCCCGGATTCCATTTCCGGTCAGTCACATATCACCTCCCTGAGCACGGCCGGCATAGGCCGCTCCGCCGATGCAATGACGCATCTGCGCATTCCGCCCAGGAGCATTCATGAATCCTCTTACCGTGTCCGTCATCGCAGTCGCCCTCGTACTTCTCGTGACGGTGATTGCCGTGTTGATCTTCCGGTTTCGCCGCCCTTCGACTGTGCCGCCTGCGACGCCACCGGCAGCGATGCCGGCTTCTGCTTTTGAGCCACAGCCCGCGTATCCATTCGAAGATGAGTGGGAGGCGCAGGCCCCCTATCCAGAGTACGCGCCGCATCTGCGCAGTTCGCCATCATCGACCTATCGTTCAGCGCCCGACACCCGAAGCGCCAACGACACCCATTTCCGGCAACGCGACACGTTCGCCTTCGACGATGTCGGGTCCATTGAGTCACGCGAGGCGTCACCACGCCATCAGGCAAGGGTTGCTGCCCAGCCGGACGCCGGCTATCCAGCAATCAGATCGTCCCTCACGCCTCTCCCCTCGCCATCTCCGTCAGGCGATGCTCCCATGCGTTGCCCACATTGCGGCTCCATGCATCTCGAGACACTCAACGTCGCGCGCATGGCAGGCGGCACGATTGGCAGCGTCGCGGGCGCGACGAGCGGCTTCGCGCTGGCACTCTCCGGGGCCGAGGCTGGCGCGGCAGTCGGCGCAATCGGTGGCCCCATTGGCGCGGTGTTCGGAGGGCTCACCGGCGCAGTGCTTGCCGGACTGCTCGGCAGCGCCGCCGGCAACGCGGCCGGCTCCGCAGTCGGTGCAGCCATCGACGAAAACATGCTCGACAACTACCGGTGCCTCTCATGTGGTCATGCCTTCGGCGCGCAACACGGCTGATCACCGCATTCGCTGCCATTGCCCAGTCGTTACACCGCTTTCACGTTCTTTTCACTGAGCTCAATCTGCCCGGCTGGTGCCGGGCGTTATGCCTTTTCCATCTCAAGGGAGTACCCCATGCATCTCGTTCAGTCGATGGCTTACGTCAACGAAACGCCATGGCACGGCCTAGGCAATCAGCTTGCCAGCAACCAGCCGCTCGAAGTCTGGGCACAACAGGCCGGTATGGCCTGGAAGATCGAGGAATCCGAAGTGCGCTTCGTCGCAGGTCCGACGGGCCTCGGCTCCATTCACGCGTTCCCAGAACAGAAGGTGCTGTACCGGTCGGATACCAAAGCGCCGCTGTCCGTTGTGTCGAGCCGCTATCAGGTGGTCCAGCCCGCCGAGATTCTCGAGTTCTATCGGGATCTCACCGAAGTCGGCGGATTCGAACTGGAAACGGCAGGCGTGCTCAAGGACGGCAGGAAGCTGTGGGCACTCGCCCGCACGGGACAAAGCGTGTCCCTCAAGGGTCGCGACAAGGTCAACGGCTATCTGCTGCTCGCCACGGCCTGTGATGGCACGCTCGCGACAACAGCGCAGTTCACCTCGGTGCGTGTGGTCTGCAACAACACGCTTGCCATCGCACTCGGTGACAGCACGGGTGCCGTGAAAGTGCCCCATCGTAGCCAGTTCGATGCACAGGCTGTCAAGCGCCAGCTCGGTATCGCGATCTCGTCGTGGGACGGCTTCATGGTGCGCATGAAGGCACTGTCGGAACGCAAGGTGACGGCCGAATCCGCCGACGCGTTCTTCCGGCGCGTACTGACTTACCCAACAGCCAATGCTTCGGACCGCGCGGCGGCCACAACCAACGACAGCGCGATCAGGGCCGTGCAGGCGCTGTTTTCCGGGCACGGTAAGGGAGCACATCTGCCCTCTGCAGACGGTACCGCGTGGGGGCTGCTCAACAGCGTGACCGAATTCGTTGATCACCAGCGTCGTGCCCGCAGCGATGATCACCGTCGCGATGCCGCGTGGTTCGGCCACGGCGCGACTCTCAAACAGAAGGCATGGGACGAAGCGCTGAAGCTCGTCGTCTGAATCGTCCCTGCCCTCTTCACCCAACGTCATAAGACGCCCGGTCGAGCCTGCGCTCACCGGGTGTTTTGCCGTCAGGAGGATCTCACATGACACACCTTACTGCAGACGGGCCAGGCGGCAGGCGACCTCCCGCGCTTCGGCTGGTCCCCACACAGGGCTTAAGCCGTGACGACTGGCTGGCGGTGCGCAGGACCGGCATCGGCGGCTCGGATGCGGCTGCCGCCGTAGGACTCAATCCGTACATGAGCACGCTTGAACTGTGGCTCGACAAGACCGGGCGCGATGCCGGGCTGGCGAAGCCCGACCCGCATGACACCACGGAACCCGTGTACTGGGGCACGCTGCTCGAACCCATTGTTGCTGCGGCCTACACGCAGCAGACCGGCAACCGGGTACGCAAGGTCAACGCCGTCCTCCAGCATCCCACGATTCCCTTCATGCTGGCGAATCTCGATCGCGAGATCGTCGGTGTACCGGGCGTGCAGATTCTGGAATGCAAGACCGCCGGCGAGTTCGGCGCACGGTTATGGCGCGACGGCGTGCCGGAATACGTGCAGCTTCAGGTCCAGCATCAGTTAGCTGTCACGGGCAAGCGCGCTGCCGACGTCGCCGTGCTGCTATGCGGCCAGCAACTGGCAGTGCACCGTATCGAGCGTGACGACGAACTGATCGCCCGGCTCATTCCGCTCGAAGCACAGTTCTGGCAGTACGTGACCAGCGACACGCCACCTCCTGCGGACGGTTCCGAATCTGCCGACCGCGCACTACGGCACCTGTATCCGGGCAGCGCGGGCGTGTCGGTGGACTTTACGGGCGACCCGCGCCTGTCGGCGGTCTTCTCCGATCTGGTTTCGGTCCGGGCCGAGATCGAAACGCGCACGGAGCTGGAGTCAAGGCTGAAGCAGACCATCCAGCAGGCCATGGGCGACGCATCCCGCGCGCTCTTCGAGACCGGCGAAGTCTCGTTCAAACGCAGCAAGGACTCGGACGGCGTCGATCTGAAACGGTTGCTTTCCGAACACCCCGATCTGCAGCAGCAATACGCCATCACGAAACCCGGCTCACGCCGGTTTCTCGTTTCCATCTGATTTCCATCTGACACCTGGAGAAAACAGTCATGCTCAAAGGTCTCGCCATTACGCCGCCTGTTATCGGGCGGATTTCGATTGGCCGTCTGGTCGAGAAGAACGGCAAGCGACTGCCGGAGAAGGACGACCAGTTCACTATCACCACGCAGATCCAGAATCGCGACGGCTGGATGCTGCATCCGCTCAACGAATCGTTGCGCAAGATGACCAGTGGCAAGCTGCGCTCGATTCCCGTCCGGTTCCTGTTCAACGATCCCGACCTGAACCTGCGGGCCGAGTATTCGCTGTTTGATCGTGACACGGGGCGCCCTGTCTGTGTTGGCAACGGCGAAACGTGCAAGCGCGCCGGTGAGAGCAGCATCGAGAATCAGCCGTGTCCGTCGCCGGACGGATGTGCGTTCGGGCAGGCCGGAAACTGCAAGCCCTATGGGCGGCTGAATATGGTGATCGGTGAAGACGACGAACTCGGTTCGTTCATCTTCCGCACGACCTCCTACAACTCTATCCGTACGCTCGCCGCGCGACTGCGTTATTTCAGCGCGGTGTCGGGCAATCTGCTCGCGTGTCTGCCACTGGAACTGAAACTGCGCGGCAAATCCACCACACAGAGCTACCGGTCGGCGATCTACTACGTTGATCTGGCGGTAAGAAGCGGCAGCACGCTGGAAGACGCGATCGGACAGGCGCACGAACTGGACGCGCGTCGCCGCGCGGCAGGCTTCGACCAGTCTGCGCTGGATACGGCGGCGCGCAACGGATTCGGCAACGGCGCCTTCGAAGAGAGTATCGAGGACGGGTCGGCGGTCGTCGAGGAGTTCTATCCGGATGCCGGTAGCGCAGAGGCGGGCAGCCAGGCCGAAGGTGCCGGGCCTGCAATCCAGACCCCGCAGCCGACCCTGCGCCAGAAGCTGGATCGCCGCGCTGCACGGGTTGGCGGTGCCGCGGCATGAGGCCGGTCCGATACGGTGTACTGGCACTGGCAGCCGGAGCAACCGGCACGGCCATCTGCATGTCGGTGATCGCCGGCTGGCAGCGCGGCGGGTGGCTTGCCGAGCGGCTGGTGTGGATCGCAACCGGAGTCGTGCTGGTTATCGGCGCACACCTGTTGCCGTCACTCTGCCGTTCGACGCCATTCGCCGTTCGCTGTATTGGTGGATTACTCTGGTTCGCGTGCATGGCCGGGGCATCCTATGGTCACGCGACGTTTTTCCTGCTTTCGCAGTTGCACGCAGGCGACGCACGGGCAGGACCGACCGTGGTCACGGTTCGCCCGCAGCGCAATCTCGCCGCAGTCATGGCGGAACGGGCGGTCGTGACCCGACAACTGGCAGTCGCAGACGCGCAGCGCTGTCCGCACGACTGTCCGGCGTTGCGGGTCCGGCAGGTCTCGCTCGCCGCGAAGCTCGATGCGCTCGATGCCGAAGCCAGCGAACTACGCCGGCAGGAAGCCAGCGCTGACCGGGAGGCCGCGCGAAATGAAGCATTGCGTGACGATCCGGTCATCGCGCGACTCGCCACGGTCCTGCCATTGCCGGCGACCCACCTTGACCTGTTTACCGGACTTTCCTTTGCCGCCGTACTCGAGGGCATGGCCTGCCTGCTCTGGTATCTGGTGCCTCAATCGAATGTGCCGGACGCAGCAGATCACCCCGTCGTGATGGAGCCAGTCACCGCCGATACTCCCGCGCCCGGCACCAGCCCGCCAGCAGTCACCACGGTCACGCCCGTCGATGCCGAAGTCGCGAGGCTGGTCCGCGACATCGAAGCCGGACATCTGCGTCCGACGGTTTCCGGCATCCGTCGTCACCTTCGCTGCTCCCAGGCCAGAGCCACGGTCCTGCGTCGGCAAGTCCTTGAGTCAGCCACGCAGCTGTAACGGGGCGCGTCTGCGTCCTTCCTGATTTTTTCTTCCGACGTGAGATGCATCCGGCTCTTCCGGAGGCATACCCACGTCCGCTTTCTGGAGACCCTCTACTTGAACCATCCATCTTTCTTTCCGCTCCAGCCGCGTATCAGGCCGGGGCGCATTGTCGCGACGCCAGGCGCACTCGCTTCACTGAACCACAACGGCATCCCGCCGATGGCCTTGCTGCTTCGCCACATCTGCGGCGACTGGGGCGACGTGTGCCCTGAGGACTGGCAGCAGAACGACCTGTCCGTCGCCTCTGGCCTGCGTGTCCTGTCTGTCTACACGATGCCTGACCGCACGAAGGTCTGGGTCATCACGGAATGGGACCGCTCGGTCACGACCGTGCTTTTGCCCGACGACTACTGACGCAGTCCGATCAGCTTTTTACTCATCGTCTTATCCAAACCAATTCCTCTTTCGCTCGCCGGCATTTCGTCCCGGCAAACCGTAACCTTACTGGAAACATCATGCAGACAAACGATACCCATGGCAGCGTCCGGTTCAAAACGGGCAGACCCACCGTCACCCCCGCAGCCACAGCGGCACTGGAACTCGCGAAAGTGCCAGACATCCTCTTGCTCGCGCGCCACATTCACGGTGACTGGGGCGACCTGGATGAGCGTGACTGCCTTCAGAATGAACTCGCGGTGCTCTTAGAGCTGCGAATCCTGTCGCGCTATGTCTTGCCGACGGGCTCGGTCATCTGGGTTGTGACCGAGGCAGACCGCTCCTCGACGACGATCCTGCTGTGCGACGGTTGTTGAATGCAAGCGTTCGTCCGAAGACGGTCGGTTCGGCCGAAGCTGTTCAGTCGGACCAGTTCGCAAAAGCCGCATGCCTAGTTGATTGCGGCTTTCAAAGCTTCACAGCCTTTAACCGATGCCGCGAAGTCCTTCGTCGCCGATGACTGTCCCGGATCGACCCGCTAGGGACGGTCGGCGTTCTCCACAGCGGACGCTCGCAGACGATGACATCGGCACATTTTTACGTCGAATATCGCCATAATGTCGGTTGCCTCGATATCCGGCGCCTCTCGACTGAGGTGTCATTTCTGAAAATGCCAGCCAGAAAAAAGACATCGAACCCGCCCATGGCGACTCGCCGACTTCTGGCGGCGGAAATGCTTTTGGCCGGGAAGCCGGTTTCCTACGTCGCAGACCTATTTGGCCTGAGCGAAATTTCGGTGCGTAAGTACAAATCGCTTCTCGAGTCCGGCGGCATGGAAGCAATCCGGAAACTCCGCGAGGCCGGCCCACGCCCGCGAATGAGTGACGAAGCCCGGCTCTGGCTTGCCAACGCAATCAAGCATTCACCAAAGCTGCTTGGATTCGATAGCGCGGGTTGGACTATCGATCAGCTCCGCATTGTCATCGAGCGTCACTTGGGCATCAGGTATTCACACTCACATACATCCAGGCTCGTACGTGATCTAGGTTTGACCACTCACCTATTGTCCCGGCAGCACTCGACACGCCCCTGAAAGGGCCGAGAACGAAGCAGCAAAGTGAGTACGATAATGCTCACGAGCGCAGGACTCTTGCCACCTCCGCGAGCCGATAAGGTTTGGTGACAAACGAAAAATCACCTAAATCGCTGTGCTGCTGTCGAAGTACTGTAAGCGGATAGCCGCACGCGAGCACGATTTTAATGGCCGGGTACAGCTCACGGACACGATGTGCAAGCTCGATACCGCTTACGCCTCCCGGCATCGTCACGTCGCTGAAAACAATATCGATTCCCGGGCGATTGGTTAGGACATCAATGGCACCCGCTGCGTCGCTAGCCGTCACGACCTCGTAGCCGATGCTTCGGAATAGAGCGGCTGCGGCAGTCAGCGCGTCCGGCTCGTCGTCCACGATCAGCACAGTTTCCACCGCCAACCTGCTGGAAAAATCTTTCACGGATTCGGCATCGCCCATCAAGGCGGGTAAATAGATGTCGATTGTCGTGCCTTTTTCGTTGGAGCTTCTGATCAGCACTTCACCACCCGACTGCTTGATAAACCCGTAAACCTGACTCAGCCCCAGGCCAGTGCCTTTCCCCACCTCCTTTGTGGTGAAAAACGGCTCGAATGCCCGTGCAGCGACTTCCGGTGGCATACCGGTCCCGGAATCCCTGACGGATACCTTGATAAACGACCCAACGTTCAGACCACCGACTGCACCTGCTCCGAGCTCGACGTCCATCGTGTCGATAACGATTACCCCGCCGTCAGGCATAGCGTCGCGCGCATTGACCACGAGATTTAACATGGCCGCCTCAAATCTCGCGGCGTCGATGAGCACGGTGGGCCGCTGAGAGTTCAGGGTGAATTCCATCCGGACCGACTCGGCACCCGCACGAAGCATGGGCTCAAAGTCCCTGATGAGATTGTTAATATTGGATCTTTCGGTCTTGAGCGGTTGCTGTCGTGCAAAGGCAAGTAGTTGCTGCGTGAGCGACGCGCCCCGATCAACGGTCCGTTGCATCATGTCAAGGACCTTCGCGTCGAGATGGGTTCGCGACTGTGTGGTCAATACCTGCAAACCATTCGATAACACCGATAGCAGATTGTTGAAGTCGTGCGCAACGCCCCCCGTGAGCTGTCCGACAGCTTCCATTTTCTGGGATTGAAAGAGCGCGGTGTTGGCGCGCTCCAGCTTTTCTGCCGCCAGCTTGCGCTCGGTAATGTCTCGCGTGATTTTCGCAAATCCGACCAGCTCTCCGGACGGGTCCCGAATCGGGTCGATGACCACGGACGCCCAGAAATGCGTGCCGTCCTTCCGCACGCGCCAACCCTCGCCCTCGAATTTTCCCTGTTCGAGCGCGGTATTCAGCGCTTTGCCAGGAAACCCGGTCGCGCGGTCTTCGTCCGTGTAAAACTGTGAAAAGTGCTTTCCGAGGATCTCTTGAGCGGTATAACCCTTGAACCTCTCAGCGCCGGTGTTCCAGCTCACGACATACCCACGGGTATCCAGCATATAGATCGCGTAGTCCCTCACACCGTTCACAAGCAGCTCGAAACGCTGCGCATCGGTAAGTGTGGCTAATGGATCAGGCCGCTCAGTTTTCATCGTCAATATGTGGCGAGGTCGCGGGGCGCGTTGAATATGGAGATAGTAACCCGCGGCGGCCAGCTCTTTCAAAGAAGACGGGTCCGAAGGGCACCGTTGCCAGTGATTGTTAGCGATGTCGGTTCGATGCGGAATGGCTCAAAACGGCCGAACCCGGGCCGACGGCGAACGCACCAAGTCGCCCCATTGGGGTCACCCACAAGCACCGAAAACGGATGTTCAAGAAGGGCGTCCCGAGCAAATGCGCCAGGAATATCGGCTCAACTGGTTGCGAGAAATTGGGCAATTTCGGCGGCTAATGCAGCGGGCTCCTCCAGCATCATCATATGGCTGCTTTCCCGGACAGATAGCGTGAGCCGACCCGATTGCACTAACTCTTCGGTTTGGTGCTGAACACCGAGAAAGTACGCCTGAAGCATCTCCTTATGCCATTCTGGCAGTCCGGGCGGGAGGATTAGCCGATTTGCACGAAAAATCAGGCTTGGCGCGTCAATCGTGCGGACCAGATCGAAGAAGCTGTGGTCACTGAGGAAAGCTGCGTACAGGGCTCGAATTCCTAGTGTCGTTGCCGCGTCCGTACGAAACGCATATCGATCGTTGTTAAGCGGATTCAGCCGGCGCCTCACAATCTCCGAGCTATCGGCCGGGCAAAGGCCGTAGATCTCGGCAACACGTCGTTCGAGGTTAGCTACCGCTTTGCCGGTCAGGGTTGGCTGCGGTCGCACCCATTCGGCTCGCGCTCGCTCCTGAGATGCCGCTGCTTCTTCGCACGAAAGGCCGACATACTCACCGGCGCGCAGCGCAAATCCGTCCAGGTCGATGACGTGGCTAACGCCGCCATACCTCGATGCGTAAAGGAATGCCAGGACTCCCCCGAGCGAATGGCCAACCATCGAAATGTCGGATGTCGAATAGCTCTGGAGAACGGTCTGGATGTCTCTTAAGACAAGATCGACATTCCATTCCCCCGACTCAGACAGTCCGTGGCCGCGCAGGTCCAATGCGATTACACGCCGATGCGATACCAACAGACGCGCCATGGGCAACCAATCGGCCGCGGATCTCCCGGCTCCATGCAACAAGAGCATAACCGGTCCTGTTCCCCCGTGGTTCTGCACGGCAAGTCTTACGGGACCGGACTGTATAAGTACTTCAGACCTACTGGCATTCATGACCTTGCTTCTGGCTAGGCAACTGCTTCGGCCGGCTGCCGCGTCAGCAGTGCCAACAGCCTGGCAACTTCCTCCCGCATCTGCCGCCGATCCACAATCATGTCGATTGCACCTCGCGTTATCAAAAACTCTGGACGCTGATACCCCTCAGGTAACTTCTCATGTACCAACTGTTCGATTACGCGGGCACCGGTGAACGCAATCAATGCCTTTGGTTCTGCGATCACGACGTCGCCCAGGAACGCAAAGCTTGCCGACACGCCGCCGGTTGTCGGATCGGTGAGTATGGATATGAAAGGAAGCCCGGCCTCGGCCAATCGTGTCAGGATGGCCGTCGTCTTGGCCATCTGCATCAACGAGTACACGCTTTCCTGCATCCGTGCGCCGCCAGAGGCGGTAATGCAAATAAAAGGCGTGCGCTGCTCAAGCGCATTTCTTACGCCGCGAACAAAACGTTCGCCGACGGCCGAGCCCATTGAACCGGCCATAAATGCGAAATCGAAGCATGCCACCACGACGGGAACGGAGTGGACGGTGCCGCCCATAACCACCAGGGCATCTGTCTCGCCTGTTTCTTCCATTGCATTACTCAAGCGATCGGGGTACGTGCGGCTGTCCCTGAACTTCAGCGGGTCGATCGGCAGTACTTCGCGGCCAATCTCATAGCGCCCTTCCACGTCGAGAAAGTGGTCAAGGCGTTTGCGAGCGCCGATGGGCATGTGATGAGCGCATTTCGGACAGACATGAAGATTTGCTTCGAAGTCACTGCGATAGAGCACTGCTTCGCATGCCGGGCACTTAAGCCACAGGCCTTCCGGAATAGCCTTGCGGCGCTTCGGGACGGACTGTTTGATCTGTGGTGGCAATAGCTTGTCGAGCCAATTCATACTTTCTCCGGTAATCGCATGTCCGCTGCGTAAGTGATCGGGAAAATGAGGCTGTATTTACTCTCGTCGGGGCACTCACGCGGCAATTGAGCTATCCGATCCGGCATATTACAGCACGCGATTTCATAGCTCATCACCGATCGGGATCGCCGGATTGTTCTCGATTTGGACGGGCATGGCGAACGTCAGATATTGGCCGATCACGGCCGCCGTAGCTCAGTCCGATGCAATGGTCTTAGCCATATACGCCGAATATGTGCTCGCCGAAAATTTTTGAGCGAGTCAATTTGACAAACTATAATCGCGCTCCATTTTCCCGGAGCGATCCATGGCAGATACGGACTTATCATCGACCTCCTTGGGCCTGGCTGCGTATGCAGAATTTGCAGATCGCTATGCTTCGGTGGCACCAACGAAAGCGCACAACGCGCTTTACGAACGCCCCGCGACGATTGCTTTAGTCGGAGATGTCTCCGGTTTGCGCATTTTGGATGCGGGATGCGGACCGGGAATTTTCAGCGAAATCTTCGCCCGCAATGGAGCGACGGTCCACGCATTTGACATCACGCCACGGATGGTCGAGCTTGCCCGCATACGTTGCGCTGGACTTCCGGTCACGTTGGCTGAAGGCAATCTAGCTGAACCACTGGACTGGCTGCAAGATGCGTCATTCGACAAGATCGTGTGTGCCTTGGCGCTCGACTACGTTGCAGACCTGGCTCCAGTGTTTAAAGAATTCAGAAGGGTCGCCAGTCCTGGCGCAACATTGATGTTCTCGATGTCTCATCCCATGCGCGACTGGATGGACGAGCGGACGCACGGAGCCTGGACATACTTCGATACGTCCCGCTTCGGCATGTACTGGGGCGGCTTCGGCGAACCAAAGCCGTTCGTTCAGTCGTATCGACGCCCGCTTGCAGCCATACTCAACGATTTGGTCGAAAGTGGCTGGAATCTGGAGTCGCTCGTCGAGCCAAAACCGCTTGAAGAGATGAAGACCGTCGACCCGGAGCATTACGCAGAACTCTCTATGACCCCTGCGTTTATCTGTGTTCGGGCACGCTGCTAGGCATCTCGGTATTCATAGCGAGAAATAGCTCCGAATGTCGTCAATCTGAGAGGATGCGTCCACTGGCCGTTCCTGGCCGCACAGCGTCTATCGAGTCCGACAAACGTTGTCCCATCCGGGCGCTTTTGCTAAAGCCCAGGTTCGCAGCTCGAATCCAGCGCGCGGTTGCGTGAGCACGTCAGATAGAGAAAAGCCCAGCAAACAAGCCCGGCGACCATTCCGACGGGCAAAGCAAATCGGATCAATCCGAGGTAAGGAGAATAGTGGTTGACGCCACGAGACTGCGGTAGGACTGCCGCGATCCATAGGCCCGAGGCAAGCAAAATGCCCAAAGCTGCAAAGTACAGCCAATGCGAGGTCTGGAGCCTTTTTGCGACGAAGACGCCGCAAACGTAGAAAGGGAAGATTGGTAGACCAAAAATAGCCAGACCCAAAAGCGCAATACCTAGCTCGGTCGCAGAAAAACGCAAAAGGTTGGACACTATTCCGTGGCCCACAAAGACACTTGGAACCTGCGGGACACATTCTGCCATGATTGCAGGAAGAAACGTCATCGCACCTGCGGCCAGTGAAATTGGAAAAGCGATGATTGCACGCAACGGCGTTACGAACTGTGGTCGCTGTTTCATTTTGTTTTCCGATGTGCCGACCTCACGACCGGCAAGGAATATGGCATTGCTCGGCCGCGTTCCCAATGAGCAAATTCACCATCGATTGTCGGCGATCTGAGTGCCCGCGTCGAGTGACCGGAACTGGCCGGGTTGAGGCGATGCCACCGGCAATTTGCTCGCCGGAAACCGGCCATTGAGCGCGGACGGACTAGACCTTCGCTATTCAAATCGAATGGCGACCTCGAACGGCGGCTCGTGGTCGACCGTGGTCTGACACGGACCTCGATCAATCGCGCGTCGCGGGGATATGCAAAAGGCGTAATGCGGCCCGAAAGGGATGTTCAGTATCTCCGTGAGCAGTCATTCGCGTCGCTGAATGGGCGTAAGCGTGTAAAGGACCTCGAAGCCCTCGCATATGAGAGGCATCGAACTGTCAGGCACCCGACCAATTCGGCTGCACTCGTCTGTGAAGAAGCGCCAGTGCTCCGTCCGCCAATGCGCTAGTGAAAGATCGCCTTCTCCTTCGATAGCCGCGAATTCAGCATCGACGCGATCGAAAGACACGGTATGCACTTCAGTGACTCGTAGAACGAGCGCCGGTCGACCATGCCAGTCAAGCACAATTTCAATGTCTCCAGCCTCAGGAATTGACTCGCCGTCGAAGTCCCACGACCAGGCCAGACTGCAGGTACCACGTTTTACGCCGGCACGAATGAGTGCGATCAGCGACTCTGATAGTGCTTCCGAATCCCCAAATCCACCAACTCGAACGCACCCTTTAGGCAGATGTATGTCTTGTTCGGCCAAGTCGGTGACCAGCTCGTCTACACTTTTGCCCATCTATTTCGGCATCCTTTCGATTGCATTTATCGGTATCGGAATCTCGCGCGGTGATTGTCGGCGATTGATGGGGTGTTGTCGAATATCTCAAAATGGCCGCACCGAACCCTACGACGATCGGCTCAGGTCGACCCGCTACCTAAAAGATTACCGCAACCGGCCGTTCAAGATGGCGGTGCGTTGTCGCTTATACTTGGTCGCTCGCCATAGCAAAAAATCACCAGCATGAGCCCGGTTCCCAATGATCCGCAAACAGCATTTATACTGAAATTGCAGTCTCGCTACGATCAGAGGCCCACAGGATGGTTGCTTTCGGCCCCC
Organism: Paraburkholderia sp. GAS206C; assembly: GCF_050435645.1. Lineage (NCBI taxonomy): Bacteria > Pseudomonadati > Pseudomonadota > Betaproteobacteria > Burkholderiales > Burkholderiaceae > Paraburkholderia > Paraburkholderia sp. GAS206C. The sequence goes on from NZ_JBNDKR010000007.1 coordinate 34,268, forward strand.
GACATTGAACTCTGGACCCAGATTGTCGGATCGACGAGGCGGGAGGCGTATAACGCGATGGCTCGGCAAATCGCGGTCGGGTTTCACGAGGGGCGACTTCCCTTCTGGTTTTGCGACGCTGTGGTAAACGCGATTATCGGTTTCGTGTATGACGACTGGACCGCGAAGGGGGAAGACTTCCCCGCCTTGTTTTACGAAACCTACTTAGCCTTTGACGCGGGTGAAGTTAGTCGACCAGGAGTCGATCCGATTGAGACCTACACGCGTCCTATGATTGCGAAAATTGTTTTCGATTTAGGCAACGAAGCTGGATGACTCTTCCTGGCCGCGCCGAGCCCTACGACGGTCGGCTCAGGTCGACCCTGAGCCATCGCTCGACCCGCTGAGATGTAGTCGACGGCTTTCATTCAAGAGCGGCCATTTCTGCGCCTCAGCGGACGTCATACTTTTCGACTGCGCTTAAGCTTGGTGGGCATCCAGTCTCGCTCCTATATACGTCTCCTAGGAGCCTCTCTGCCCCTATAGCTTTCGACCTGAGGCAGTCCGGGCAGTCTATGATGACGGGCGAAGTCGACAAATACCTATCGCGCGGCCTAACCACTCATGCGAGGTAGAAGATGAACACCCTGATGCGCGAAGCGCTCAACTCGTACCTTGAGCGGATCAAGTCCGTCTTCCCGAACTTTCAGCGCTTCGGCGTGGGAAGCGACGCGTTTGACGCGGACGAGCTCGATTACAAGTGGGAATTAATCCGCCTGTTTCAATCGACCGTAGCAGGCAGACTCGTCGCTGCACATACGACCCGGTCTATGCCCGACGATGTCGCTGACAGCCTGATAAAAATGTTCGCTGCACCCAGCCACGGATCGCGACAGAACCTCGTCGACTGGCGTTACACAGAGGCAATCGAAAAACGCCTAACCGCCGTTGGAAAAACGCAATTTGCCACACTAGCCGCGAAGCTCCTTTATGGTAACGACGACACGGAATCACGAGTGGATGACTTTGTCCATGACCTGTGGTTGCTGCTTGACGGTGCTGGACAAAAAATCGACTCGTGGCCGGCCGCAACTCGGAGCATCACGTCGTACCTCTTGATGTTGTCTAATCCATCAGACCATGTCATTTTGAAAACTCGCGAATTTCAGCGTGCCTTCAGGGCATTTCTTGGCGAACCTCTCCCCGATGGTCCCCTTACTGGCCTCGACTACAAAGGTATCCAACGCTTCGTATTCGATCTGCGCGACACACTAGCGGACGCGGGCCTCGAACCTCGCGACCTGATCGACGTGCAGTCGTTTATTTGGGTCGGTGACCCTGAGTACAAACCAGGTCTTGGCAACGCTGCGGCTGGACAGCGTCGCGCCTCAACGGGCAACCTGGGTGGGACGACTGCCACAGCGGACTCCAGCACTGCGGTCTGGCAAAGCGACCTTGTCGCCGATCTCTTGGATCTCGAACGGAGGATTCCCGATCGGACGGAGCGCCAGACGATCATCATGGCTCGCGTAGGCCAAGGGCTGTTTCGGGCGAATGTCATCGCCCTGTGGGGACTAGGGGAAACATGCGCGCTTACGGGCATTTCAGCCCCGGCGCTGCTGACGGCGTCCCACATCAAGCCATGGCGGGACTCAACTGACGAGCAACGACTGGACGGGGTGAACGGCATCATGCTGGCCGCTCATGTCGATCGTCTGTTCGACCGGCATCTGCTCAGCTTCCGCGAAGACAGGGGCGTCTTCCGGTGCGTGATTCATCCTTCAGTGCGTCGGGACGCTGAAAAGCTTCAGCTAACCGAAAAGCTTTCTATCCGGTCGACTACTAATCTACGTATGGCCGAGCACAACCGGTTTTCCGCCTACATGGTAGAGCACCTGAAACAATTTAGCTCCAGGTGATTGCGCGAACCGTGCGCTGCATCATCACGACTACCCGTGCGTTGCGGCCCCTGCGTGTGCTGCCTCATCCGTTGATTGGAGGACAATTGCTTACAGTGGCCGAAAAGGCAACGCCGCTTCGCGAATCGAATGGCAGCTTGTTGAAGCGGTGGCGCCGTCCGGACGTCCGGACGCCGACGCGGGCGAATGACGCCTCCTGGCCGCACCCAGCCGGACGATGCCTGTTTGCATCGGACCCGAATGGGATCTCAGCTTATCGAGATTGTCGCTGCAGAGATTTTCAGTCTCGCCAACGGTCGTCGCTTCCGAAGCGGGACATCAGGTAACCGCCGAGCATAAGGGCGGAGCCTATCGCCATTGCCGTGCCACAAACTCTTTCGAATCCGTCGCCGCGGATCGCCACGATCGCTGCGCATATCACGACGAAACCCGCTGTGACCGGCAGTAACCTAGCTGCCTGCGATACACCAGTTTTTCCAGCCATATATGCCCCACATTTGTCCATCGATTGTTGATGATCTGAGCCCCTGTGTCGAAGGTCCATTCTTGGGCTGACAGCGACCCACCGTCGCCGGCCACGTACTACTCACACCTCGCGGTCTGTTCCGCCATCTCTGGGGCATCCTCACAGTTGCTCCGAAAGAACGGGACGACCTCAGTCCTCAAGAGGAGCCGGCCGGATCGCTCCTGACTCGTATCGATGGACCTGTCCGAATAGCTCGACTTCGTTGCCGTCAATGACAATCCCCGAACCGTCGGGACACGCGTAGAGGTCAGGGATAGTTGAGGACAATTTCGACTGCTTTTGGGTAACGCTTTCAGAATCGAAGTGCGGCCAAAAGTGGAAGTCGACAAGACGTAGCCCTGCATCATCCTCCAGCTGTTCGTCCCGAACGTCGCCACACAGTAATGCCGAGTCCACGTTCGGTGTCATCAAAATAGCTCCCGCGCTTACACCGATCAGCACCCCTCCTTCGGATACGTACCGAGTCAGGACCGGTAGAGCGCTGCGTCGCTGCAGCCACGACAAAAATGAGAACGTATTCCCGCCTGAGAGGTGGATCGCATCACACGACAGCAGAGTCGACCATTCCGCTTCCGATGTGTCTTGACCAGGGTCTACATACACGACCAAATTCGCGCCAATCCCCGCGTAGTAGTCAGCCTTACGCCGGAAGTAAATGCGCTCGGGATCGCTTGTCGCGGCGATATATCCAATCTTCGGCCGTGATCCTCCGATCAACCGCAGGAGACGCGCATCCATTTCTTCATTAGCCGGAAAGTCTTGATCACTATATAACGCCAGTTTTCGATAAAAGGACATGCGGCTCTCAAATGCGGTTCGAACTGGTTGGATTTTTCTGCTGGATGCGCGATAGGCCGGTATGACCGTGAATTTTCGCCCATTCTAAGCGTCAGTCGAACAATCTCTTCATGGCCCGACGAAGCCCGATGCCATTCGCATATGCGCAGCGGCCCTTCGGCCTCCCCTACGGCGGAGGGGCATGGTTGGGCTGAATGGATCGTATCCGAAGTTTTGTTTTGCTAAGCTGCAGGGACCGCACTCCTACAAAAATTCCAAATGCTCCGCGCATCAGTCTCGATCCGTATCCTGTTCGCAATCTGCCTTCTCGTCGCAACTTTCAATCACGCCCGATCCATTTTTCAATACGGCTTACTTTGGGATTACGGTTTTGGAAGCCGCATCACTTTAGCCAGCAAGATTTATTGGGATGCACTGACAATTCTGGACCCGCTTGCCGTTGTGCTGTTGTTCTCACGACCGAGGAAGGGGCTTTGGTTGACCGTCGCAATCATTGTCAGTGACGTGCTTCACAATACCTACTACGTAGCAATTAGCGACCATTGGCTATCCCTGTTCTACGTCGCTCAAGTTGGATTCCTGGTTGTTGTTGTCGCGCTAACACCTGTCGCAGCTCGGGGGCTCAGGCCCCGGCACCACACACTCGTTTGAATGGCCGGTCAACGATATTGGCGGATCTCCCCACCGTTCAAAGGCGGCCGTTGACTGCCCGACGGCGATTGGCAGTATGTCCCCGTAAGAGTCCTGCGATCCAGCGCCTTCCCGCTGACCGCTTCCAGGATGGAGAGACACGTTCGTTTTGTATCGACTTTGGTTAACGCTCGCCATGTCGGCTGGGTATATTGACCCCTTGGTCATTTGACGTATCGTGCAGGCGGTATTGTTCGAAGCATAAGGAAAAACGACATGCGGAAAGCCGCTGAAGCCTGTCTGCAGTTGCACCCGTCACTCGATGGGCTAGAGTGCGAGCGATTCCGAAAAGTCGCGACCCACCGAATCCACGCTCGCCAGCGAACGGCGCACTGCAGACCTTAGTCAAGGTCCTTGGGTCGACTCGGAGCCACATCATGACCAGTTATGTTTACCGATACCCTACAATATAGCGATGCTGCCGGTCACTCGGACGACGTTTTCGCGTCGTCCAAGCCATCCAGCGTCAGCCGGTCTTCAGAGTTGCCAATTACGTGCACACGTTTGCTTATGCGCACACTGATGGCCAAATATTGTTGGATGTGTTAGAAGCGGACAAGATCTAGCGATCCAGCTTGGCACGGGGTGGCACGCTACTTATGCCGCGTAATTGGAACACAATCAAAGTAATCGAAATGGCCATTCGAAAAGAGCTTTTTGTCAATGCACTCCAACTCGTCGATGTCGACTCCCGAACCAATGTTCCATCGGTTGTGGCCTATAGTAGCGGGAAGACCCTCTTCGGCTACGAGGCACTGGAAAGCGATGTAGATCCGACTCTAATCAACGAGAATTTTAAACTTGACCTTGGCCGGGTCACCCCGGCGCGCGTAAATCCCCCTCTGTTTGATTGTGCGGATGGCAAACCACGCTCGGCTAACGAGATTACGCAAGACTTTGTCGAGGCACTTATGAAGCGTGCGTCTGAATGGATTTCAGCGCGCGAACATAAAGCAGCCGATCGAATAATTGTCGCGGAGCCCCTTAGCCTGGAACGTGAGGGGACCTGGCTCGCAAACTATCGGAATCGTATGCGAGCAATTCTGCTAAAGCGGTTCAAGGAAGTCGACTTTTTACCCGAGCCTTTTGCCGTTTTCCAATTTTATCGATATGGGGTCAAGCATCCCGTCGTCGCGGCGAACAGAAAGCACGTCGCACTGGTGATCGACTTTGGGGGCGGAACTTTTGATATATCCGTGGTGGAAACCACGGCAACAGGCGACGTAAGTCAGAGTGGACGACACGCCCGTCCCTTGGCTGGTGCCTCCATCCCGGTAGGCGGGCACTTTATCAACCGATCCATCGCAAAGAAGCTCATCTCCGACAATCTCGCACGAGGTGTAGACAGAGGCACTCTTTCGAAAGCATGGAACTCATACGAGAGCGTTACTGAAGAAGACGGTAGGGGCTTTCAATCTCTACGTGACGATTTAAAGAACTTCATTCGTAATGTCCGGAGACTTACGAACGAGATCGAGAAGGCCAAAATATCGTTGTGTGGGATGATCCGGGATTGGAGGCTGGATGCCGAGTTCACGACACCACCATCGCATCAAATGCAGGTGCCTACCAATCCGTTCTCTGCGGCGCCAGAACTGAAGAGCGTCAGGCTTGACGCTGTCTGGTTGCGGGAAACGTTCATCGACCGGGTATGGAAGGAAAAACTCAAGCCAGAGGTCATATCCTGTCTTTTGCGCGGACAGTCTGAACTCGAAGGCAAGCCTATAACCGTTGTGCTTCTGTCAGGTGGTTCGGCGAACATACGATGGCTCGAGCAACTACTAGAAAGCCAGTTAGGTGACCGATTGCCCCAAGCGACATTCCTGTCGCTCGAGGCTAACTTCCAAGAAATTGTGTCTAAGGGTCTTGCGATCGAGTGTGCTCGAAAGACGTTTACCGAGGGCACAGGCGATTTCCAGTCTGTTACATACAATCGCCTTTGCCTGCTGCTGGCGGCCGACGGCGGGCATCCGAGTATCTATCGCTTTAAGCCGCAGTTCAACGGTGGAATGTCGGACCTGCTGGACGATGGTGTACTTCTGCGTTCGGCGAGTGCGTTGAAGGAAAAGATCGACACGCCGTTGAGATGGAAGGTTCGACTTCAGTCTCCGCCACGTCGGCAGCTTAACTACTATTTCCTCCGTTCTTCGCTCGACGTTGATGACATCAACAGCCTTCACAACGTCGATCACCGGGTTACAACCCCGGCTGGCACAAGATTTGATGCGTCGATTCACATCGAGCTAACTGTCGCAGAGGACGGGACCGCGTCGCCCCGATTCATATACCGGCAGAGACATGAGGACATTCCCGAGATCGCGGTTGATGGGGATCCCTTCTATATCGACATGACAGTTGGAGGACGCACTACATTGGGCGAAGCGTATTTCGGACTTGACTTCGGTAGTAGCAATTCGTCCATCTCATACGTTGAGCAAAGTGCGGTAAAGGTTTATTCGCAACGTGCCGGTGAAAAAGGCTGGATGGAGCTAAACGAGATGGTGCACGAGCTTCCGCTCAGTATCGCTCGGCCGCTTGCGAAGTACATCTCGTCGACTAACGTAGGCCCTCGCAACATTGAATATGTGGCTGCTCTAGAGGCGATGCTTGAATTCGCAGCGGCTATTGCGTATGCAGAGCACTGTGTCATGCTCGGGCGTGCGAAGGGGAAACTACTTAAGACGTTCCAGAAAGCGTCGGCTGGACCCATTTGGGCTTTGCTTCAGCAATCTCTGGGATCTGTGGGAAACAGGGGTAAGTTTTCTACCGCACTTCGCGATTTGGTAACTGATACCCATCGTCACTGGATTGAGGAAGCAATTTCAGCCGCAAACCATATTAAGCATGGTCGGGACCCCGGCGAGGCCGATCTCCATCGCGCGCTGAATTTGTTAGGCAACAAGGTTCTCTCGTGCCTATCAGGTAGAAGGTTCGGGTACTTCGAGAAAGTCACGCGCACCGGATTTGGCAAGAAATATGCAGGCCTATTCAAGGTCGCGCACGGCACGGAAAGCCACTTTCTCCACGCGCTTGATTATGCAGGGCCGGAAGACTTTTCCTCAGCGGAAGCCTTTGTTGTGGACCTCGAAGCAGGCCAGGCGCTTTCCCTTACACCGTTTATGTTCTGGCACGCTGTGGACGGGAAGATCGACCCGACCATCGCGGTGCTCGACATGATGAAGAAGGATGAGACAGGATTCAAGCTTATCGAAAGCGGCAAGGAGATCACTTTGAATGCAGATCACGAATTGTCCGAACTTCACGAGACGTGCGTCAAGGCGTTGGACGAAGACTCAGCTGGAAAAATCTTTATAGACCTAATGTTCACCGATACTGGAACGGCTTAGGTCGTGTGATCGCTCGGACGTTGAAGAGAGGCAATTGACTTCAGCGTCTCATGCCGCGACGAATGATCATACTGAGCGGCGGCTTGATACCAGATATCAGCTGCTGCGTCCCTGACGGCTCGACCGGCAGAAACGGGTCGGCTACGGTCTGACGCGCGATGCGCGGCCAGATACCCAGAACACGTATCCCGGATTGCGCTGGCGGGGGTGGCAAACGACATGCCGGCGCTCATGGACAGTCAGTGTAGGCGATTGGCAAGTTCTGATCCTGCCGCTTATACACGCGCCGTCAAGGCCATCGCCGGGCAGACATTTCCGCGTTGCAACCCTTTCGAGGCTTACCAGGACCAGCGCGAACAGGCCTATATAAATCGCAATATGTTTCCGGATGCGCGAGTCGCGCGCGTGGTCGAACAGGCGGACATGGTCGATGGGCTTGGCAATACCGGAGAGAGCTTTCAGGCGTTACTCAGCAAGGGCCTCACTCCCTACCGCTTTGCGAAGTTCGCCAAAATCAGCATGCCGGTACTCATCATCGCAGGACAACTCGATTTCCAGACTCCCGTTGAAGTTCACCGCTCACTTGCAAAAAAATTGCCACACGCGACACTGTTGGTCTACCCGGGCAGTGGTCACTTCATGTTCGTCGAGCAACCTGCGCGTTTCGGTCGCGACGTGGGCGATTTCCTTGCGGAGCAGTAGCCACGGCAATCAATTGTCGGCGATTCGTCTCGTGGCGTCGACTGTCTGGAAGTGGCCGCGTGTCCGATGCATTTGGCATGCGCTGCCCGAAACTTACGTGCCGATGATCGACAGCACGCGACGCTGAACGGTCGGACGCCTCTCCCAAAGAGCGGCCGCTTGTGTGCTGCAACACGCCTTTCGCTAAAGGTTAAGCGTGCGGCGAGTACGACTTATTCAGAAGGCGATTTGACTCTGGCAGTCGCGCGTCGAACCGCTGGCTTCGTGGTCAATTCACGTAGTCCGATCAAAAACTCGAACGCTTTTTCGTTCTCACGCGTCACTTGAAATCCGAGCTTGCGATGGAAAGCGATAGACAATCGGTTCGTCTTGTAGACATGACTTTTAAGCTCACCGATCCCTCGTTCTCTCGCCAGCGTCGCCATCTCCGCGAGCAACTCGATTACAACGGCATACGTTCGATGCAAGGGATGTGTGCCAAATGCGCCAACGAACCAGCAGGTCCCTGAATCCGGCCTAAGCATTGCGTAGGCGACGAGTTTGCCTTCTCGTCGCACTGAACACACCTCGCTGATCTCCAAGGACTTTCGCAGTCGTACCCGGTGCTCGTCTACGTTAAAGGCGTCACCCGCCCGCTCCGTGTGTTCGCGTAAGGTCAGCGCATCAAGCGCGAGGAGTTCGTCGACAGACGGCAGCATATCGGGGGACCAGAACGAAATAGATACAATCAGCAAGCGTACTTCGAATGGGAATTTTTGCCAATTCACATCGCCGCACTGGCCTCGTTCCTGGCCGGCGCGCTTTGGATGCGGATGACATGTTTGCCCCACCATCCCCTATACAGCCAACCGAGAGCGATTTGCGCAGACTACTTTTTTTCTTTCAGCGGGAGAGATATGAAGTACGTGAGTGTCGTGTCAGGTCTGATCATCCACGGTGACTATATCCTTGTTGGCGAGAAAGTAGATCACGATCACGCCCCGCCCGTTAGGGTAACCTTTCGCTCATCGCTGGCCGAATGGTTTCAGGATTAAGGTGCTGCCGCGAACGTACCTCGCAGAAGCGCGCGGAACGCAGCAGACATCGCTTACTCTTCATGCTTCGCAACGGTCGTGAAAAGCTATCCACGCCGCGCACGTCGCAAGGCGTCCGCAGTCAGTTGTTCGGCAGTGTAATCACCCATCGCAGCATTCCAGAGTGCTGCTCCGGCTTCGACCAACGACTCCCAGTCTTCAGCAGGAATCTTTCCGTTAAGGTCCGCAAGAACCCGTGCCAGCTTGACCATGGCCCGAAGCGCATCTGTTTCGTTTTCTGTTGAGAATGCACACATTATTGCAAGCGCCATTGCTGGTTCCATGTGCGTCTCAATATCCAAGGTGATGCGCGTCCGCTGCGCATTGAAAAATGCCCAAAGGAGTTACCCGCAGGGGTACCCGGAGAGACAGCCGGTTTGATAGCTGCTTGAAGATTCAGGATAGGGCGTTGGAAACGATTTTCCAAACTTTGCATTGAGTGGTTGTGCAATCCACGATTGGGAGTGGTCTGGTCGACCTTGGTTTGCAAACTCTTGTACGTGCACCAGAGAGGCGGACATCCTTCACGTATCTTCCGACCTACTGCATCGACGCCAGACTTTCGCAACAAGAGGGTCTGCATAGTTGACCGTCATCGCGTCGGTGAAGAGCCGGGCAGGCTGGATGTCGTCGCCACTCTTCACATCAGCTTCGAGCACGGTTTTGGCAACAGTCTGCGCTTCTATTGCAATTGTGAGTCTCTCGAACCAGCTGGCGTGACACGCATTGCGCGCAAGCCATATGCGCGCGGATTCAACAAGTGATTCGGGTGACAGCTGTTTCCCGTCCAATGCATAGGCAGCAAGGTCACTGACGGCAAGATAGCAGCGCAGGGATGCAGCCTGTTCGCGGGTCAAGGAATGCGCACCGGACATCATCTTCCTGATAACTCTGTTTGTCTATTCGCTCACGCAGCACGTTCGGCGTGGTTGCGCCGCGAAGTTCGGGTTCTCCGGGGGCTGCCCGCTCGGGAGTATCCACCGCTTAGTACACTAGATACCTACCATGAGGCCTCTCTCAGAGAGATTTTCGTGGCTGTCGTGACCGCGTTATGGAGCCGTGTATTCCGGTGAAGGAATAGTCAGCAATTCAGATGAAAGTGTGTAAATCCAGGCGTGTGCGCCCTGCGTCGCGCCCAGCGCCGAATAGCCATTGCAATTGCATGACACGGCCTTGGGCGTTCACACATTTGGAGTAGCAAGTGAGTGCCACTGGTTGACTAGCTCAAAGTTCTTGCGGAACCATGGTCCGCGAAACACGCCAAGACCCATCCGGTGGAGACGGCTGGCGTACTCGCCCATCAGCCAGAAATGACGGATTGAAACGAACGCCATGATTGCTTCGAAATCAGCCGGGGCTATCGGCGCAACGGTGCGATAGCCGGTCACGAAATGTCTCCACTTGGTCTCAACCTTTTCGTCCGGTCGTTCAAGCTGCCAGCCTAGCAAGTTGTTCCAGAGATAAACAGCCAGGTCATAGGCCAGATATCCGGGGCCACCATCGTCGAAGTCAAAAAATGACGCAACTCGCGCTCCCTCGGGCCCATCGTTCATGTGGGTGTTCCAGCCATGGCAATCGCCGTGGCATGCGACGGGTTGCAGGTCGTTGAGCGTAGCAATGCGCTCTTCAAGGCTAAGCGCAATCGAGTTCAGCACCCCGCGAACCTCTTCGTCGATGTCTTTGATAGCTAACAGACGCGCGAGGGGACGGCGCAGAAGATGGTCGAAGTCGAGTTGGTAGTTGCTCGGCGGCCCCTCGTAGTCTCTCGAAAGGACATGAATGCGTGCAAGCTCCGCCCCCATCACTGCGATGTCTGTAAGGTCATCGCCAGGCGGCTTACCTACGAGAAAATCAAAGACCACAAGCGAACGTGGTCCTTCAGGCGCGGCAACCTCGACGCTGAGCGCGCCGCCATTTGCTACCCAAGGCGCCGCGACCGCTGCTCCAGCGCGTTTCAGGTGTTGAAGTAGCGCAGTCTCGTAGTCGACGTTCGGCGCACCTCTTTCTAGCCGAGAGCTCAGGCGCGCGATGCAGCGTCGCCTGTCAGCCAGAGCGACCTCGTAGATGTCGTTAAAACCCGACTGCAACAACGTGCAATCATCGATTGGCCCGATTTCGAAAGTCTGCTCAAGCACTCTGCGAATCTCGTCGCCCCCGATGGTCGAGTAGACTGCCCGTATCGGGCTTGAACCATCCGTCTGAGTGGCCAGCATCATCGATATCCCTCGCGAAAGAGCACCCACGTGAGATTATGCTCCTCCTGTTCGGCCGAAAAAATCGCTGATTCATATCGGAACGGCGCTCTTAATCGCGACTTAATGCATCTCGCATCGCCATGCCAGTCATGGGTACGCACACGCACGTATTTAATATGCGCCAATAGAGCCACTCTTCACTTTTTCTTCCGAGCTTGACACGGCTGCTGTCTCTTCCTATCTTTACGGCGTGGGCTAGTTGCCGCCCGTCAGCGTGTGCGCTCCCATCACGGGGGTACGGCAAAGGCAGATTCCGCAGCTCCTCAAAACCGAGTTTCCGTCAACGAGCCCGGCAAAGCACACCGTCGAAATGGCTCTGTCGACTGGAGACTGGTATGTCCTCCCTTGGCCGATTGCCCGTGGAAGCGCAAGCTTCTTCTCTTGTGTCGTTCCTTGCTCAAGCACAGCACATCCTTCCCCTTCCCATTGCTCTTGAAATCAGCGCAGCAATGCGTTCGACTGACGAGCCGCCGCCGCGCTTTTTGCAAGTCGCGTTAGCTGGTTACGGTATCCGAATCAAATACTCGTCCTGCCTGAAGGCTGTCGCATTGATGGATGGCTTTCAAGGACACGTTTCGAGACCGAGACCCGTGTGGCTGACGGCCCATTACATGTTCGACACACCGGCCTTTACGCCTCGGGTAAAGCGTCACAGCAAAATCCAGGACGCAACTGCCGACCTATGCTTGCAACTCGCGGGAATCCTCTCCAGGGCCGGAGAAAGGCCATACGGTTATGTGAATCGCGCTGATGACTATGTCGAATTCATATTCGTAGGAAAGCCGCTGGTTGGAGCGCGATATATTCTTGCCCGTAAAGAGCCTGACGACTCTCCGTCAAAGATAGATGAACAAAGTACCCTGAGGGCAATAGAGCGCGTTAGACGACTTATAGAGGGGCAGTTCGGTGGCTGGCTCGATGGCGCCGCGCAAGTTCCGGGTACGAACTCCGCCAGGCTCTGCCTCATTAAGGATGGCGTCCAGCTAATGACGGGCGCTGAGTCAAGCATTCTGGCGATTTATGAGCGCGATGAAGGTTACGAGCGTCAGGTAATGTCGTCAATGATGCGGCGTTCGGGTGAAAGCGTGCGCTATCAGGTATGTAGCGTCTCGGGCGATGGCAAACCAATACCTATCGACGACAAACTCGCCGAGCGCATGGGGCAAAGGCTGGCTACGTTCCACCGGGTCAACCGGACCGAACTTGCAGCCTTCATAGATGAAAAACATAAAGAGCAGTTTCAAGGTGGCTTCGGGGTCGACGCTATTAACGTAGGTCGCCTGAACGAACTGCTTGCTGCACGCAACATCTCAACCGAACAGGTGGCTGGGATGGTTCAAATGGACGCAGCTTCGTGGTCGTCAGCTCTGGCCAGACTGCAGTTGTCGCGTGAGACGCTCTTTAAATTGACAGAAGGTCTCGGCCTGCCTTCGGCTAACGACCTTTACTTTGACTCTCGCCGACCCATTAGCCAGTTCGTCGATGGCAAACAGATGGACGAATGGATGCGAAGTTTCGAACACTTACGTCTCGTCGTATCGGAAACCGCAAGGCTCTCTCCGCTCGCGCAGCGGCTAATCGAAAGGCTCCAGCGGCTGGACCGACGTGCAGATAACTCTGTTGTCTTAAAGGAAGTCTACTCACAAGCGAAGGCCGGCGGCCTGCAGTTTACGGTAAAGGTTGAGAGGAGATTTGTTCGGGACCTGCCGATTACCCGTGAACGACTTGCGCTAGTGGGTGAGCTTTCGCTCTGGGACATGAAGTTTTTCGACGCTCTACCTAAAGGTAAGGACCGTGCCGACGCAGACCCAGCCGCCACTCAGGCCTGGATCGAAATGAAGGACGCAAATCTTTCAAGCTTAAATTCCGTGGAAATTACAGCAAACGACTTGATAGCCCTTCAAACGGAGATTACCCAGAGATGTCGCGAAGGTAAAAAGCAGGGATGGGAAACAGCAACCCTGGCGTCAGCCAAGGTGTTTAAACAGACAACGAACCCAGCTCACACAGCACAAGCAGCAACACTGCGGGTGACTGCTCTCGGGCGGCTCATCCGGAGAGGGACTGTCAGAGAGTGGGTTGGCTTTCCGGATAAATCTGCCGACATGGAGTCCATCCCTCTAAATCTGTTGGAAGCTGCTGCACGGTGCCCCTTGATTCGGACGGGTGAGTTGGCCGAGGGTAACATCGAGTTCTCGTTCGACATACCATCGTTCCGCCGTTTGGCAGTTGAATTCGCTAAGCGAGGTTGAGGCGGAAAGCCGTGGCTGGCCGTCTCGGGAGGCCAGTCATTAGCCGAGACATGCGGAGCGCGACGGTGTCGGTCGTGGGGTGAGGGGATTGCGACACTCGAGAGTGGAGTATTGACGGACTTCGTCGGGACAGGAATGCTGTACAAATACTCAGTATCTTGTATTGAAGCTGTGAGTTACTGCAAACTGCCGGAGGAGCTGCGCTGGCGCACTGCTGCATGATTAAAGCTGGCCGCTGTCGCGGTCATCGCTCAGGCGGTCTGGTCCAAGGGACCAACTCTTCGCTCCGACACGAGCCGGGCGACGAAAGTTGTGGTAGCGCGGGTACTCGTGACGGTCCTCGGCGCAGTAGTCGGGCAAATTGTTGCGACTGGCCGTCTCGTGCACCGACAAGGACATGTCGGAAGCTGTTGCATCCCCCGCTTATAGAGCCAATCTGTCCTCCAGCGACGGCTCTGTTCGGAGCTTGCAGCGTTGTTGCTAAAGCGCGCACTCACTTTCGTGATTCTTCGACAGTCGAGTCGCTGTGATCACTGGCGAAGAGAATGGTTCCGGTTGCATGCGAGGATTTCGCCTTGTCGAGTCGCTGATGTTATTGACGGCGCCTTCGGCAAGCCCCGATTCTGGGTCGCGCGACCCATTCGAGTTCCCGGCATCCACGATACCTCTCCTTAAACGCGCCATCATCGGCGCCGAATTTTCACGAAGGTACGAAAACCGCGTCGGACAGTTACCACCTCGACATCAGTGCGGAAGCTGGCGGCTACAAAGCGCCGACGACTGGTCGGACATCGGGAACTTGCGACGCATTCTGACGAATCTGGGCTTTACTGTCGGACACGTCGAAGACCCGATACAGGCTGCGTATTTTCGGTTCGAATATTTCACAGACTCCCGCTTGCCCGGGAGCCTATTTATGAATGGCTGAGTTATCCGAAATATTTGCTATTTGCGAACAGGCTGACATTCCTCAAATGGGGGATGGCCTTAATCCAGGCCCCGATTATAATTCCTGCGCCCCTGAGAGATCGTTGCGCTGCATAGTTCGCTCGCCAACTCCGGGCAACACACCGACCGCAGGTTTCGACTCCGGAGCTGCAATGAACCAGACGCGTAATCCCCGACGTGCCCGCTATGTTGCCTTTGCGTTGACGGCCGGGCTGTTGCTTTCCCTAGCGCAACGTGGGTATGGCGAATCCGCACTTTCTGAGAAGCCGCCCGAATCGTCGCAGCCTTATCAGGGCAGCACGGCCGACAGTTGGGTTTTTATCAAGGCTGAGATGCCGCTTGCCGACCTGAGCGCAGTTGTCAACTCCGCTGCACCGACAACGTTCTCGGGAAATGGGAACGGCCACGGGTGCAAAAATTTCACCCTGTTTAGAATCTGGCACAAAGGAACTGGTGGAGCATGGTGTGGCGACGTCCACTACGATTACACGGTAACCCGTGGCACCATCGCCATATCGCCTGCACCGAACAGGACCGATGCCGTGCTTGCCCAACTAACTGTTTCACTCGACGGACATCTAACAGCGAGAGGCGACCTAGGCAAACACGCCGTGAAGGACAAGCATATCGTAGCGACCACCGCGCTCCGTTTGACGGGGAGCATGAAGCTGGACGACAAGGGGTGTCCTGCTGTCGATATCGAAACGGACTACAACTGGACGAGCCATCCGAGGCTTGAACTGGCTGGGGGCGTGTGGGTTGATGTGGACGACGCGGGCAACAAGGGAATCAAGCAGGTTTTTGACGACGCGCGTGAGAAGGTTCAGCAGGCGTTATCGTGCGACAAGTTCCAAAAAATGGTCGCTGAGCACTGGAAGGCATACACGTTTACTCTCCAGATAGCTCCGCAGCAGCCCAAGATGACAGTGGTCATGGTTCCAACGCTTCTGGGCGTGGATGGAACGCATGTCATCGGTAACAACGTCACCCTTGCCGCTTATGCGAAGGCCCAGACGCTCGCAACGACAAGCCCTGAAGCAAGCTACCCAGCTTCTGCTCCGAACGTCGTTCCGTTGGCGTCAGTTCCCGACGTGCCTACCATCGCCGTACAAGCGCCGCTGCTTCACGACGTGAAGTTACCAACGAGCTCCCTCAGCGTCGTACTTCCCGTCTTCCTCGGCTACCCGGAGCTCGCTGCCGCGTTAAAAAACTACGCTGTCGGGAAGACCTTCGGGCTGGCTATTGCCGGACACGATGTCGACGTGGCCGTTCTCGACGGTGAGATTTACCCGTCTGGCGAGTCCTTGGCGGTGGGACTTAAAATTAAGACAAAATTTCCTGGCAGGCTGTTCAATACGACTGGATGGGTGTATCTCACCGGGCGGCCAGTGGTATCAGCGGACGGCAACGCGCTGACACTCGAGAACGTGACTTTCTCGCGGCAACTCGACAACGACTTCTGGACGGCAGGGACCTTCGTATTTCAGGACCTGATACGGTCGAAGGTGCAAGAGGCCATTGCCAGCTCAATCAACCTGCCACAACGCAAAGACCAGGCGCTAAAGACACTCGTGAACACAGTCAGCTCCAAGGGGAAAGGCAACGGATATTCAATTGAACTTTACAATCCGCAAATTCGGCTAAATCGGGTCGTTGTGGCCGATTCGCTTGTAGTCGAGCCGCAGGTCGATTCAGCCCTGGTCATCAATACGGACCTTAAGGAGATTTACGCGTCGATGCAGGCAAAGCCAAAGTAACAGGCGCGCCGGTGCGTGTGGTTCGTTCAGACTTGCTTTTCGCGCCTTCGTTCGCGATGAGCACATGTCGCTAGTATCGATGTTGGCGGCGGTTGCATGTCGGACCGGAGGGCGACTGGTGAAGTTGTGACCACTCGCGTTCAATCTGGCCCAACCAGCTGGAATCTATCGTTCGGTCGAACCTATGTTGTTCTTGAGCGTCCCACCTTTTCCGAACCAGACGGCGGCAAAATGTGAGAAATCAGGAAAGGGACCCGGGTGCGACGCAGCGACGAGCGGCTCGGTGAACTGGACAACCGGTCTGCGACCTTGTACCTAGGTAGGGTCGGCGAGGTTGCGCCATCCTCGAAGGCCACCGGTCTTCTCACCGTGGAATTTCCTCAGGATGATGAGCGGCGGCCGACGATGCTGACCGATGTTCCCCCTCAATTTCTCGTGGAGACCAATCCTTAGGTTCTTGCTTCGTGAAAGGACGATGTTGCTTGTAGGCTTTGATATTAGGCATTGCACCTGTCTTGGATAAATTTGTGCACCTCTGGGTCTGTACGAAGACGCTCGGTATACCACGCGAATTCGTCGGCGAAGGGCGACTGTTCAACGAGGGTCGCCATTGCATTCGCGTCCCAGACATAGAGGAAGAACGCTTGAGGCTGAAGCTCCTTAAGAGGGCGTGCCCTATCTAAAAAGTGCTTTAGCCCGCTTGCCACCTGGAGACATAACGCTCGGAATGCATTGATTGCATCAATGTTGCGGGCGTTGCGGCCGATATGAGACAGACCATAGAGAATGGCGAACAGGTCGTCCCTTCCAATTACGCTGCCAGACACAACTGCTGTCTCCGCCCGCCTGCGCCAAGAGTCGATGCAGGTTGACACGATTTGCGCGTTATCAATATAAATGGGGGCATTCGCAATCTTGTACTGGTCAAGTAGTCGAATTTCCCCGTGGCACGTGCCTATGGTCACCAGAAAGTCCAAACCGTAGGTAAGAGGAATTCCGTCGAGAAATTCGACAGTGATAGAGGATGTCTGAGCACCGGTCCGTTGAATGCAGTTCGCAGCCAGTACGGCAACGGACCGACTATATTCGCGCGGAGACGATGCGTGAAATTCTTCTTTTGTGCATGACCGAATGAGCTCTCGAACGACCCCTGTGCAATCGATGGATTTCGCAGTGTCGATATATGCGGTCATATGATTGACCATCTCGGTAGCCCCTGCGTAGTCGAGGTCATTCAGCATGTTCCCAAGCTGGCTTGGTTCCGCTAGCATTTTGTGGACATCCGCGACTTCTTGGACCCCGGTAACCGAGGTCAAAGTGAAGAATCGAATAAGCCGTGACAACTCGGATAACCGAAGGTGGCTGCGGGGCGGGGAATTCGAGCCAGAGCCGTTTGTAATTGGGAACAGGAACTTGAGTGCAGCTGCAGCCGCCGCTTTGTCCGGTTGGTTTTCCGGCAAATGCGCCTGCCACGCTGTTCGCCTCTCTTCTTTCGTGCCCGAAAAATACATTGACCAATCAGCAGAGCTGGCCTCTTCTGCCACCGACCAGAAGAACCCCGTAAACTGCTCGGGGTTCTGGACCACCGCATCGCGGATTTTTGGAAACCTTTGAAACAGCGCTTCGGCCACGATGACGTCTGATGCGTTGACTTCGTGGATTGTGCTAGCCAAGCTGAGCATAAGACGATTCATGAGTCTCACGATATCCCGTGGATATCGGCAGAGGGTGCAAGTCAGCGTCGTTGCTTTCCCGAGAACCTCGGATTCGAAGGGTTCGAGTTTGCGATGAATAGACTCGAGCAGGTTGGAAATCTCACCGGAAATGTGAGATTGCAACTGCCAAGGAAAAGCCGGTGAGATGGGGTACGCAACCTGCACAATTTTTTCGATGTAGGCGTTTCCCCCTGCAGCGGGTCCACCGCCAAGACTTTCGCTAACCACGTTTCGGTCATACGCGAGCAAATAGGAGACGCGTGGGAAGTCCGCCACAGCCTTGATTGTTCGGAACACTGCCTTGATTTCATCGGGTGTCAAGCGGTCAAGGTCGTCGACGATGACGACAATGCTGCGGTCAAGCTTGGCGAGTGCTTTGATGACCTCTTTCTTTCGCTCACTTAGTCCTGCTTTGATGGATACGAGCTTTTCAGCTTCTTCAACCACCTTCTTGGCGTTGTCCACCGCCTCACCGGCCTTGGTCGCCAGTTTGCTGGCGTCGTGAAACGCGTTGCCAACCGTATCTGCAGCGACTCCAACGAGACTTACACCGGGCACATACTTGAGATATTTCAGGTGACGTAGTAATCCAGCGTATCCCAGTATTTTTCCTGCCGCCTCCAACGATTTTTTCGCACGCTTTTTGCCTGCGTCCATTCCAATGCCGGAGGCGAGTTCGGTCAGCAGGGCTTCGACCAGAGCATCCGCTCCAGCGAGCATCCATGGGTTGAACTCGACAACGATTGGAACGTCGTCAGTCGATGACTTAAGCGACTCGACGATATAGCGCACCACGGTTGTCTTGCCCGAGCCCCATGCCCCTTCGATACCTATGACCACTCCGGGGCTCTTTGGCGGTAGCACCAATAAGCGAGCGAGCTGCTCTGCAAACGGCTTTCGACTGTAGAGGTCATTTGCAATTTGCGGCTGGTCATGCTGGAACGCGGCAGATTGAGCAGAGGGCATTTGCGCAACTTCTGAGGAAAAGTTCCGTGTGAGGAAAGCACGATGCTAACCGTGAATGTCTATCCATGCACGCGCCCAGGCGAGTCCGGCCTGCTGCGCCTCGCCCTCTGTATCGAAATGACCCAGCACGCCGGATGCCTCAACAAGCTTGCCATTCTGAAAGATGGTCCCGCTTGCGGCATAGCGTTCCTGCATCAGGATGTCTTCCTGCTGCAGGATGGCATGTCCCCAGACCTTATAGCCGTTGTACCTCTCTGGCTCCATCAGCGCGTGACCTCAGCAGCCGTATTGCGGGAATCAACCCGAAGCACATTTCCCTCGGGCGTTATCTGGCGCGGAATGTCAGAGAAGTGAGGCGCGCTGCCGGGCTTCATTGCGAGCTTTGGCGCCGGCGCCCGGTGAGCCCGCGCCTTCGCGATGTGTCGTACGCCACCTGAATGCTTCGCGGACCTGTGCGCGGTCGCCGGGTGCTCAAGCGAAGCGCCCCTTGCTTCCGGCGGATTCCAGATTTCCTTGTACTCCTGAGTTGCAAATGCAGAGGACGTGAAGCCGAGCAGCAACAAAACACATCCAGAAAATCTCACCGTTCCTTCTCCCTGTTGCCTCGCTTTAACCAGTCACTGCACCGGACGCCTAGACCGACGCATTCGCCGTCGCAACCATGACAGTAATGTCGGTCGCGAACAGCGTCATCGACCTGCCAGGCTTTGTCGCTCGCGGACATTGCTGTCCCAACGGCGTGGCCATTTTCGCATGCGAAAAAGACAGGCTCACCGTTTTTCCCACGCCTCACCGCGTCGTCAATGGCCTCGTCGCCGAAGGCTGAGCGTAGTTTTGCCACGAAGGCGGCCAGCTCGGGCATCGGATGGCCGGCCTGCCGAACG
Organism: Paraburkholderia sp. GAS206C; assembly: GCF_050435645.1. Classification (NCBI taxonomy): domain Bacteria; kingdom Pseudomonadati; phylum Pseudomonadota; class Betaproteobacteria; order Burkholderiales; family Burkholderiaceae; genus Paraburkholderia; species Paraburkholderia sp. GAS206C. Next base: position 54,079 of record NZ_JBNDKR010000007.1, read on the forward strand.
CGTGCATCCATGAGTCAGACCTCGATTAAAAGTGCCAGTTCGCTGCCGCAAGATTGCGTGTACGATGCTGTATAAATATACAGGTTTTTTTACCTCCCCATGTCCACCGCTACCGTTCCCGCTGAGGAGATTCACCCGTCCCTGTGGCGAGCGTCCCAGCTCGCGCGCGGGCGTGGGCGGTTTCTGGAAACCGGGTATCCCGCGCTGTCGGCGGAGCTGCCTGGCGGCGGATGGCCCGTAGGGGCGCTGGTCGACCTGCTGGTCCAGCAAGCCGGTACGGGTGAATTGCGGTTGCTGCAGCCAGGGCTCTGCAAGGCCGGTATCCGTCCGGTCGCATTTGTGCAGCCACCCCATGCCCTCAACGGACTGGGGCTGCGCCACATCGGCCTTCCTGTCGAGCGGGTGTTTCGCGTGGATGCGGCGAAGACGGGAGACGCGTTGTGGTCGGTTGAGCAGATTCTCCGCGCAGGCAGTTGCGCCGCGATGGTTTTCTGGACGGAGTACGCGAAAGCGTCGTCGCTCCGACGACTGCACCTGGCCGCGCAGTCGTCTGAAACGCTTTTCGTGATGGTCAGGCCGCTCGCCACCGCGCAGGATTCGTCGCCAGCGCTCCTGCGATTGACATTGAGACCATCAGCCGACGGCCTGAGCGTCGATATTGTGAAACGACGAGGGCCGACCAGCGCAGCGCCTCTATCGATTTCCCTTCAACCCAGTCCAGTTCTGTTTTCCTCACATGCGCGCCTTCCTCGCCGTTCACTTGCCGACGTTGCCTCTCGCGATATCGCGACCGATACGCTCGTGTGAACTGGCAGATGGCAGCGGTGTACCGGGGGAAGAGAAATGGAGCGGGTTCCTTCATGGCCTGTCGGGATGACACGCCATGGACGCAACCTTCACCGCTCTGCCGGCGTATGCCGAGCTGTTTTGCCTCTCCAATTTCTCATTCCTGCATGGTGCTTCGCATGCGGAGGAGCTGGCCCAGCGTGCAGCGCAACTGGGCTACTCGGGTCTGGCGATAACTGACGAGTGCTCGCTTGCGGGAATCGTGCGGGCGCATGTAGCGGCGAAGGAGGCGAACCTTCCCTTCGTCGTCGGCTCGTACTTCCGGCTCGTCAATGCCGACGGCTCGCCGGCGTTCGGTCTCATCCTCCTCGCCCAGAACCGTGAGGGATACGGAAACCTTTCCGAACTCATTACGCTTGCCCGCACGCGCGGACCGAAAGGCACGTACCGGCTCACACCTCATGACCTGTCGCGTCCAGACCCGGAGAGCAGCCACCTTCGCGGTGTGCCGGACTGTCTCGCGATACTGATACCGCATTTCCCGGCGAAGGAGGACGTGCTCGACGTCCAGCTCGAGTGGCTCGAACAGACATTTCCCGGTCGCGCATGGTGCGGCCTTGTGCTGCATCAACGCGCGATGGACGATATTCACCGGGGAGCGGTCGAATACATCGCCGACTGCCGTGGCATTCCGGTCGTCGCCCTCGGCCAGGTGGTGATGCACGTGCGCTCGCGCAAACCGTTACAGGACACGATGACCGCCATCCGTGTGGGCAGGCCGGTGCAGGAATGTGGCTACGACCTCTCTCCCAACGCGGAGCAGCACCTGCGTCCCCGCCTGCGTCTCGCGAACCTGTATCCGGAATACGCGCTCGCAGAGACGACGAACATCCTGTCGCGTTGCACGTTCTCACTCGACGAGCTGCGCTATGAGTACCCGGACGAACTCGTGCCCAAGGGCATCACGCCGACCGCCTACCTGCGGCAGGAGACCTACATTGGGGCCCGCCGCCGGTTTCCATCCGGCATCCCATACGACGTGCTGGAACAGATTGAACACGAGCTCGAACTCATCAGGGAGCTCGAATACGAGCCGTACTTCCTGACGGTCTATGACATCGTCCGCTTCGCCCGTAGCCAGCACATCCTGTGTCAGGGCCGGGGCTCGGCCGCGAACTCGGCGGTCTGTTACTGCCTGGGCGTGACAGAAGTCGACCCGGCGCGAGGCAACATGCTCTTCGAGCGTTTTATATCGAAGGAGCGCGGCGAACCGCCCGACATCGATGTCGACTTTGAACACCAGCGACGGGAAGAGGTGATTCAATACATCTACAGGAAATACGGCCGTGACCGCGCCGCGATAGCGGCAGCCGTGTCGACTTATCGTCCGCGTGGTGCCCTTCGCGAAACCGGCAAGGCGCTGGGCGTCGACCCGCAGATTGTCGATGCCGTGGCCAGGAGCCATCAATGGTTTGATGGCAAGGAGGACCTCCTCAACCGCTTTTCCGAGTCCGGTCTGAACCCGGAGACGCCACTGATTCAGCTGTGGGCATCGCTTGCGTCGCAACTGCTCGGTTTCCCTCGCCATCTGTCCCAACACTCTGGTGGCTTTGTTATCAGCCGTGGAAAGCTCACGCGCCTGGTGCCCGTTGAAAATGCTGCGATGGTCGACCGGAGTGTGATTCAGTGGGACAAGGATGACCTCGAGTCGCTGGGGTTGCTGAAAATCGACGTGCTTGCGCTCGGCATGCTCTCGGCAATCCGCCGAGCGCTCGACCTCGTATCGGACCAGCGGGGTGAACAATTCGAGATGCAGGACATACCGGCTGAAGACCCGGAAACGTACGAGATGATTTCGCGCGCCGACACCGTGGGCGTTTTCCAGATTGAATCGCGGGCGCAGATGAGCATGCTGCCGAGACTCCAGCCCCGTACGTTTTATGACCTCGTCATTGAGGTGGCGATTGTCCGCCCGGGTCCCATCCAGGGTGGCGCCGTTCACCCGTATCTTCAGCGTCGCCAGGGATTCGAACCTGTGAGCTACCCCAGCAAGGCACTTGAAACGGCACTTGGCCGCACGCTCGGTGTGCCGATTTTCCAGGAACAGGTGATGCAGGTGGCGATGCTGGCCGCGGGCTTCACTGCGGGCGAAGCGGACCAGTTGCGGCGTGCGATGGCGGCCTGGAAACGCAAGGGTGGTCTTGACAGATACTACGACCGAATCGTCAATGGGATGACCGAGCGCGGGTATGACAAGGCCTTCGCGGACGGCATCTTCCAGCAGATTCTCGGCTTCGGCGAGTACGGGTTTCCGGAGAGTCACGCGGCCAGCTTTGCACTGCTGGTGTACGCGAGCAGCTGGTTGAAACGCCACGAGCCGGAAGCCTTTCTTGCGGCGATGCTGAACAGCCAGCCAATGGGGTTTTATTCGCCGTCGCAACTCGTTCAGGATGCGACGCGGCATGGTGTTCAGGTATTCCCCGTCGATGTCACCATAAGTGGCTGGGACTCTTCCCTTGAGCCGATAGCCGGTGCCACGCGCCCAGCGGTCCGACTGGGCCTGTCCCTGCTCAAAGGGATGCGTGACGGTGCCGCAGAGCGTATCGAGAATTCACGCGCGATACGTCAGTTCACGACCGTATCTGACCTTGCCCGGCGTGCCCAACTGGACCGTCATGACCTGCAGGTGCTCGCCGCGGCGAACGCACTATCGTCGCTTGCTGGCAACCGGCGCGAGGCACTGTGGCAGTCGGTCGCCGCAGTGCCGGACAAGGACATGCTGGCGGTAGCAAAGGTCGAGGACGAAACGCCGGAACTCGGCGCGCCGTCAGAAGCCGACGATATTGTCGGTGACTATCAGTCGATGGGTCTTACGCTCGGACGACATCCTCTCGCGCTTCTGCGGCCCCAGTTGCTCGAAAACCGGTTGATGCCGGCGTCCACCCTCCATACCTACCGGAACGGCCGGCTCGCGCGCGGATGCGGCATCGTTACCGTGCGACAGCGGCCAGAGACGGCGAAAGGTGTCATCTTTATCACCCTCGAGGACGAGACCGGCAACGTCAACGTCATTATCTGGCCCAAGGTGCTGGAGCGGCAGCGCAAGGAGGTGCTAGGCGCATCGTTGCTCGGAGTGCTGGGTCTATGGCAGTGCGAAGGCGAAGTACGGCACCTTGTCGCGCAACACCTTATCGACATGTCGTACCTCCTTGGCGAGTTGCCATCAGTGAGCCGTAATTTCCATTGATGACGTACTCCTGGACCGGCGACTGACATCTGGCTCGTGTCTTCGCTTCAACCGGTTCACCGCAACATACGAAACCATCCACGTTCGTCGGCTCACACTCAATGTGCTACCGCAGCAGGGCTTATTGGGCCGACTGCCCACGAGGGTGGATTATCATGGGACGAAGACGGGAGGTTCATATGTGTTATTCGGCGCAGATTCTGGCTGACTATCGCAGGTTCGTACGGATGTTTGGCGCGACGATGAGCCTCAAGGAATTCGCACGCCTTTTCTTCGAGCGGGCGGAGGGCGGCAAGGCGAAGATTCCGAAAGCGATGGAAGATGCGTTTTCCGAGCCGCAATCGGCCGACGAATTCGAGATTAAGGCTCTCATCGACAAATTTAACGCAGACCAGGTGACGAAGCTGGAGCAAGACCTGTTCAAGCAACGTGCACGACTCGCCGATGCAGAACGCGCACTTCAGACGAAGGTCACGAAGGCAGCAACTGAAAGCATGCGAATAGCCACCGACAAAATCGCGTGGACCCTCGGCAAGCTCGGCGACATACAGCGGACCGAACCCAAGACACGCGATTCACGCATTTTCCCTGGGCACTATGCGCTAGTCATGGTTATGGAAAATGGCCAACGTGTCATCAAACCAATGCGCTACCAGTGCCGTGTCGCGGGCAAACCCGCCTCGTACGACGTGAAGTATCCCGGCACTTACAATGCACGCCGCGATAACCTCGAAGGTTTCTGGAAACCACTTTTTGGGCACTCGCACGGAATCCTCGTAGCCAGCGTTTTCTACGAGAACGTAAGCAGGGCAAAAATGGATGGTCGCGAGCTCGCGGAGGGCGAGAAAGCCGAAAACGTCGTCCTGGAGTTCAAGCCCAGTCCCGAGCATGAGATGCTGGTCGCCTGCCTGTGGTCGAAATGGACTTCGCCAGGCGAACCAGACCTGTTGTCATTCGCGGCAATCACAGACGACCCTCCGCCAGAGATTGCTGCAGTGGGACATGACCGGCGCATTATTCCGATCAAGCCTGAAAACATCGATGCGTGGCTCAACCCGAACCCTGAAGACCTGGCGGCATCGTACGCAATTCTGGATGACCGGGACCGGCCTTACTACGAGCATCGTCTTGCTGCCTGAGCGCCCTCAATTATCGACTACTACGAATGGACCTTTGGATTCAACCCTGCGCGCGATGTGCTGACCAATATGGAAAGTCGGCGGGTGAGCATCCGCATCAGGACCTCACCCTCAATGGCGCCGGCACGGTGAAAGATGCCAGAGCGGAAGAGCACTACACGTGCGTTCGCTGCCAAGCGGTGTTTGCGCGGATTCTTGTTGGGCCACCAACGCGTCAGATCTGGATGCTGTTGAACGCCGGCCAGCATTGACGGGTACTCTGCCGCATAGCTGTGTCAGCCAGGATGGCCCCAAAGAACCCGAGTTCGACGTGCCGTTCTTTGAGTCAGGCAGCCGTTCGAATGGCCCCTTGACGACGAAGCGAGGGCGGCTTCTGGCGGGTCTGAGTCTGCCAGCACCTTTCTTTTCCTGTTCGAAAACCCACCACCTTTCTACGTCGCCCGCTGTTATCTGTGAGCCTTTCTTCGGTCGTGCGTCTGCGTGAGCCGGCTATCCCTCAGTGGATTGTCTTTGTCTGTCCAGCTACATTGAACTCAGCGGCCATTTCCCCTCCGGTCGCACAAGGAGTGTCTCGTGGATCACGAAACGGAATTGATGAAAGCCCGGCTCAACGCGCTAGAGACGCTAGTGTCTGTTGGCGCGAAGAAAGATGCGTCCCTCCTCGCGGAAATCCGGGAGGTAATGACGCAGGAGTACCAGTTGGCGGTCAAGGAGTCCAACAGACGCGGACGAGCCTTCGTTCGCCCGACCCGTGATGATTGAATCGCGCGCACCACGCAACCTGCTGGCCGAACGGGCCAGGGTGGAGGCATGGGACGCGCTTTGCCGGAAGTTCGGAGCACTCTCCTGACGCGATTTTCCCTCTTCAGCGTTGGTGAATCCGTGCCGATAAGATGGATAGACACTGGAGGTTGAAATGATCTATGCCATCTTGACGCCGAAGATTGATGAACCGCTCGGCTACTACTCGGCAACCGTCGCGCCGACGCCGGAGGACCTCGCTGACCACATGGCAAAAGCATCCGGCTTTGCGGATCGCGATGAATGGATGGCTTCTGCGGGAGTCGACGTCATCGGATACGCGCCGGTGCACTGAAGGCCTTGGCCAGTCGCAAGGAACAGGTGAGAGTGTCGGTTTTGGCGCCGACGCTGACTTTCCACACCTGGTTCGCCCCGCTGCACTCAGTAATGCCACCAACCTGCTCGTTGACCCTGGCAGTAGTGACCTTCACATCTATGCCGTCAGGGATTGAGGCAGGAAGGTCGTTCAACTTGCGCAACTCATCTTTCACTTCCCCTACCCACTGCGTCTGGGCAGCCAGGCTAATGTCGGTGCCCAATTCGTCTCCGCTACGTGCGCGCCGCTAGCCCGCGCACCGGGCACGGGACTACGGTTATCTGGCTACCAGCCGCCCAGCAGTGCGCCCAGCTATTGGCCTGCCGCGGCTGTTAGCGCGACGACGACGTCAGCGTCGCGCAAACCTCGCCGTCAGCCGCTCTACGATCTCCACAATCATCTCCCGGTCTCTACTGGCCACCCCCGATAGTAACCGCGCCAGGTGCTTGGCCTGATCGCTCGACCTGCCGCTGACCTCTGTCAGAAGATCGGCGATATCGCAGTCGAAGATATCCGCCAGCTCCATGAGCCGTGCTACGTTGGGCATGACAAGTCCCCGCTCGATCCTCGAGACCGCCTCGTTTCCTATTCCCAGCTGTTCTGCGACCTGCTCCTGGGTGAGACCTGCCGCGACGCGGTTTCTCGCAATCGCCCGTCCCACCATCCCGGTCAACCGGTCCATGTCGGTATTCGCCATCCCCCCTCCTGTCCACCCGAATGGTTGGCGATCACCTCATCTATCTGAAGGGTCTAATAGGTTGATATTCAACTTTTCAGGATGTTTGCCGTTATCTATTTTGTCCGCCGGTTTTCAGTCTGCTCCTACAGACCCGCGAGCACGACGGCCCGACGTATATGGCCGGCCTGTCCGCCATTTAGTAAAGCAGCCAGGTAACCCGGTCCCTGACTGGCCGCAAGGGTGTCGGACGCCCCGGTCGTACAACCACTGACAAACCATAGAGAGGGTAAGAAATTGAAGACTTATGCGAATGCAGGACTTGCGAAACTGACACTGTGCGCGTCGGCAGCCGTCGCGCTTGCCGGCTGCGGGGGCGGCGGTGGTGGATCTTCGGGGTCCCCCACCAACTCGACACCTGCCGCGACGACCCAGCTCAGCGGCAAAGCGATCGACGGCTATCTGGCTGGAGCCACCGTCTGTCTCGACAACGGCTCGGGCGCGTGCGACACCTCGCAGCCGACCACGACCACTGACGCCAGCGGCAACTACTCGCTGCAGGTTACCGGCAGCGTCACGGGCAAGACACTGGATGTCCTGGTTACCCCGACGACGACCGACACAACGAACGGTAATACCGCCTTCGCAAGCAGCTTCACGCTCTCGGCGGTGCTGCAGGGCGGCACGACCCAGAACGTCACCCCGCTTACCTCGATGGTGGCCGCGCAGATGCAGGCAGGGCTGAGCTTCCAGCAGGCCACCACCGCTGTGCAGGGTGTCATCGGCAGCAGCGTCGATCCCGGCGCCGACTATGTCGCCAATGCCGACAGCAAGACCGCGTCGCTTGCGTCCCAGGTGGTCAGCACCATGGTGGGTTACGCCGCCAACGGTAAGCTGGCGCCGACCATGGCTCGCAACGTCCTGAATGCGATCGTTGCAACCGGCAGTCCGGCAGCGGTGACACCGGCGGCTGTTCTGGTGCAGGCAAATGCGCTGGCCACGCCGGTAGACGCCTCCACGGCACTGGCCAGCCCGCTGTATGTGACTGATGACTTTCTGGTGAATGTTTCCGCTTTCACGACTGGCCAGACCTCGGCTGGCCCCACGGTCAATATCGCGCTGCGGGATGCCTACACGCTCTCCGGCTCCACGCTCACTATTGGGCAACAGCAGTTCGGCTACCCGAACGGAAGCTGGGCACCGGTCTCGCCAGTGGGCGTCTGGGATGAAGACCGGGACACCGGGCTCGGCGTCAGCCTGCTCGACGGGGCCACGGGTGTGTACGAGATGAAGGCGGACGGCACCTGGACCGGCTTCCTTTCCAATGCCCAGCTGTATCCCGCGATCAGTCTCAGTTCGACTGGCAGCAGCCTTGCCGGTACCGATCCGAACACGGGCGTCGGCTATACGTTGCAATACCGTCAGACAGATGTGAGCGGCCAGCCGCTGGTGAGCGCCGTCCCCTTCTATTACAGTTTCGCCGGCCAGAGCCCGGCCACCGCAATAATGCAGGGAGTGTTCGCTTCAGGCACGACCGAATATCTCGGCAATGCTTCGTACTCGGACGATCAGGTGATCCTGCCGGTCGACGCCGACACAGTCCAGACCAGCATCTACGGCAGCGACACCACGGCCGATTTCGGCGAAGGCATCACGCTCAACGGCGTGGCGATTCCAGACCCCAACAACCTGGGCACGGTCGGCCAGACGTACACCTCCGTACAGCAGGTGATCGGCATGCCGCTGACCGTGAGCACCAGCCCGACGACCGGTGGCCCGGGCGGCACGCTTGTGCTCTCAGCCAATGGACAGTTTCAGATCACGGGCCTGCCCGTTTATGCCACTTACCCGCCCACCGTTTCCGCCACTCCCGCCGGTACGGCGCCAGCCACGACCAGCGTGAATGTCACCGGTACCTGGACAACCTATGCGCGCAACCCGAATGTGCTGGTCCTCAGTCTGCCGGCCACGTTCACCCAGGCGATCTATTCACAGGACAACGTGACAGAAGCCATCCGCGACGGCGCGAAGTTTGTCATCGCGCTCCAGAACGGGCGGCTGAAGTCCGGCTTCCTGATTCCGGCCGGTACGGTGAATATCACGCCGCAGTTCACAGGACCGGTCGCCAGCCAGATCGCGAGCGCACTTCTGGCCACAGGCCCGCAGATCGTCTCGCAGACGCCCGTAGCTGCCGTTCAACAGATCTCTGCACGGCAGATGAAAGCCGCTCAATAGCAATGTTCTAGTGGCTCGCGCCGCCGTCGTGCGGCGCGAATCCAGCGGCCAGCGTAATGCGATCGGCCGGCGGCATTTCATGTCAGCCCGCGTCCCATTGGTGCGTGGCGGACGAACTACGGCGGCCATCACGCTCCACCTTCACTCAACATGAACATGAAAACCTTCAGGCATAGACTTCTGCTGGCAGGCATTGCCAGCTTTATGACATTCGGACTTGCGGCGTGCAGCAGCAAGCTCCTCGACTACCAGAACATGACGGTTTCTGGCGGCAAGATTTATGAACAGGGAAGCAATACGCCGTTCTCGGGAAAGGTCACAAACGTGCCGTCCCGGCAGGTCTTCGCTGGTGCGCCAGCGCTTGACACGATTCTCAAGACTGCCGCTGACCGCAACGGACTGACGTACTACACCGCAGCGAACTGGTTCTCGACCGTATGTGACATCGGCGTCAAAGACGGGTATCGCGACGGCGCTGCCGCGTGCAGCAAGGCTGACACCGGCGTGAAATATTTCGACCTCGCGTTCAAGGGCGGCGAGCTTGATGGCGACGTGACGATCTACTCCAGTAACGGTAGTGGGAAACCTGCCGCCACCGCCACTGTTTCGGACGGGAAAATCGACGGAGAGTTGAAAATCTTCAGCGTATCAAACGGCGCGCTTGTCACCCGTGCGAAGTACAGGGAGGGTGTCCTGATATCCGATGAGGATTTTGACGCTGACACAGGCAAGACTGTCCGCACATTCAGCGACGACGATCAGGGGCAGATTGATGGAAAGATGCTCGGCTATTCTCCGGACGGCACGCTCACCAGCTACGCCGAATACAGTCACGGCAAGCAGACCGGCGAAGCTTACTGGTTCTATCCGGATACCGGCAAAGTCAAGCGGTGCATCGACACGCAGACGCCCAGTGTGCCGGTAACGTGGGACGAGAACAGCAAGCTCATTGATAACGTCGAAACGGAAATAGACCAGGGTTCCGGCCAGCCGCTGAAGGAGCCGATCCCCCAATCCAGTATTGACGCCTGCGTCGCTCATCTTCCCCCGGACACGGCCGGAGCGAGTACCCTCGAAACCCGCTCCGCCGCGAACCCCGCAGTTGACGACTGCGTAAAAAACTGGATTTCCACCTATCAACAGGAACGCATGGCACAAGGGCTAAACATCCTGATCTCGAATGACCAGACCGCTGACTGGCGACAATGGTGCAAGCAGGGAAAGACGCCTGCCACGCAAGCGAGTGACAATCAGCCGCCCTCTGCGCGTCCCGCCCCCCTTCCCGCGATGAGTAGCCAGACCAGCACAGTAACTGACGCCTGCGTGAGAAGTTGGACCATCGCGTATCAGAATGAGCGTGAAAAGATGGGCCTGAGCGAGTCCGTCTCGGACGATCAACTTGGGGAATGGCAGGATTGGTGTCGCGAGGGGAAAAAGCCGGGATAGACCGGAGCAAGCTATACTGGTCCGTCGCCGCTTGCCGCGCACATCGTTCGTACTGGAAGAGATAACGCGATTCTCTCTGATTCTGGCACGGCCCTCGAAATCGCCAGAATCTTTAGCCGACCTTATAGGTCGGCTTTTTTACGACGACCAATGCCAAACGCATATCCGCCATCGACGAAAGCGTGGTCTACCGGTTGATGGCCAGATGCATCCGCACGGCATAAGACGGCTGTCAGGACATCTGTCTCGATGCCTTGTTCGAAGAGGGTCGGAGCCGCAAGCCACGCACTTCACGCCAGTTCGACCTCGATAACGATCTTGCCAGTGGTAAAGATGTCGCGAGCTGTGTTTCCAATTATATTGGTGACAGTCGCGCCAAACGCCCCACCGATCACTCCACCAAGAAATGGAACCATCTTGGTCAGGTTAATGACGCCGGTAGTGTCGGCCTTAGCGACAAGCCGAAAGCCGACAGCCTAGTTGATCTTCAGAATCACGGCGCCACTGATTTTGTTGATGGCGATCTGCGCAGCCTTCTTACCGACCTGAACCCCCACATCCCGGAGAATCTCCATGGTCGCATCGCCCGCAAGACAGGCAAGCACCAAGGTACGGGCCTTGTCGCTTCTCAGATCGTGCCCACCCATTTTTGCGATCGTCGCAATCATGCGAATCTGCAAATAGAGAACCGAAGCGAGGTTTGCCGGAATCGCCACGGTCATGCTTACCTGATGATAGCCGGCGTGACAAATCCTCCGTGGATCTTTATGCTGCGCTGAGTGACGAGGGGCTACGCTCGGCCGCAGCCTCGCCACAAACTGGGCACCTCTTGCAAGGCAATAAATGTCCACTGCTACTTTCGACAGAAAGCGCGCCAGACGCGCATTGAAGATTCGTGATGCGATTCCGCTGGAAAGCGCGGCCATCAATCAGTTCGAGAAACTGGTGCAAGTGGTGGATCGGCTCGCGCGCCTTTCTCCCCCAGAGAAACGCATCATCACGGGACAGGTCTTTGTTCCGGTAGGAACCCAGCAATGCAAGCCGGAGCGTTTGCGCTACAGTCAGGAGTACGAGTTTATCCGAACGATGACAGCCCGCGCAGATAGCAGGTACACGAAGCCACGCGAGACCAAGGAACTTGTTTGCGCATTATCGGTAAAAAGCAATCCCGGTGCTTGGGCGCTCAGTTGCGGCGACTTTGACGCGGTTGTCGTAAGTACCGCTCTCATCGACAAAGTCAGTAAGCTTGCCGAGTATTTCGTGAACACGATGTTTGGTCCAATGTCGCGGGATGGCATGCCACCAATTACCTTCACAAGTACGTTTCTCGGCCGGTTCCGGGACCACTCGAATGAGTCCCGCAACGCATTGAAGCACCTCATCGACCGAACCGCGCTCAACTACATTCTCGGGCATGAGTTCGGGCACCTCGCACAGGGCCATCTAACGCGCGCGGCGGTTGGAGAGCCCCCGGATGACGGGGCCGAAACCGCCGATGGTGAACCGTTGATGTCGGTGGATAGTGTAGGATCCTGCAGCAATAGCCCACAAAACCAAGCGAGAGAACTGGACGCCGACGTGCAAGGATGGCACTGGGCCAAGAACGCGTTTTTGGCTTTACACGCACCGGATGGTCCCGATCGCGAGCGCATTGCCTGGCAGGTCCTCGACTGGATTCAGGAAGATATTGCTAGAGTAAGTTTTGCACTGACCGCCGCGACTCAAATTGCGTATCTTTCCCTAGGTGCCGAGCAGTTTGATGTTGTGCAACACATCCGAGACGGCACACACCCTCCAACGAGTCTGCGTGCGATGGTCGCCACTGATACCATAATCGTCGCGAGCTTGGGCTCGAACGAGGTGGCAAACAGGGGCGCACTCGACTATTCGGCCGAGGCTCGCCTGACGGCAGCGCTGGCTGCGACTATCGATGCACTTGAAATGCGCTCTGACGATGATAGCAATGCTCAAGATCTTGCTCGCGAGCTTAAGGGAATGAATTTCCGCGACGCTGGCAACAGAGGGATGGTGGTTCTGGGTGTCGCACCACCTACGCCGAAAAATCGTGGCGAACTCGACACCTACCTGAATACTCTCGCTAGCGAGAAGCGTCGCATCGAAGTGACTGCCCGGTGGAATGTGTTGCACACCGTACAATGGACGACATCAGGCATAGCGGCCATGAGGGACTCTCGAACCTGATTCAGGTTTGTAGCGACGTGTGGCAAGCTGCCCGCCATAACGGCTCAGGCTAACGAACGTGGGTGAATCACCGTCACCTGATCAGCTTGCGCCCTTACGGCACGTTAGGTTTGCAAACGGCCTCACGACGGCAGACTCCCTAATCGATGAGCATCCTAGAGTCAGATGGGCCCGAGTCCCAGCCACCCGCCCGGCCCGATCCCCTTCTTCGACATATACGAAAACACTACCGCGTCGAGCACTGCGAGATTTTCGATATCTGACCGCTCCGTATGAACGCGAACGAGTGCCGACCGAAGTACATTCTCTACCGCAAGGTAGCGCTCAGTATTCTGAAACGTGGCGGAGTTCGTCACCATAATATTGCCGAAGAAATTCTGCCACCGTGAATCCAAGGGCACCACGTTGTGGGCTAGCCCGGAGTTCACAAGAATATTTCGTATCTGCTTGTTGCCGATGTACGGAAACGCGGAATGATCGAGCGATTGACTAAACGTGGCAGACATGGCGACATCGTGGTCATCAATGTCGCCACGCGCGAGGTCACAGAACACTTTCAATGCACCGGCCCGCCGACACAGGTCAGCGAGCAGATCGCCTGGCGCGCCAGCCTCCACGAAGTGCGGATATGCGCCCAGCACAAGGCCGACCTTATTACGTAACTGCCTGCTCAAGTGAGTCCGAACTTCGCGTGTCACCCAAGCACTGTCGCATCGGTTGGCGCATACTTGAGCGAGATCGAGAAGCGGGCCATTTGCAGCAACAAAGCTGCTGAGCGCGCCACCCTCCTCGCTATTTTCCTGACTCGAGAACCCGCAAATCACGAACTGCCGCCACAGCTCGCTGAGCGTTTTCGTTGGGCTCTGCTGAAGGGCAAGCCGGGTGACTCCATTAGGTACACTCAACGCGTGGGGAAGGGTCAGAATAATCCCGGTTACTGCGTCAATCGCATTCTCGGGGATCGAGAAGCTCCGCGGCAGTCCAGCGCCGGCCGCGACAATACGGTTGGTCTTGCGCGTGCGCGCGCGGGCTGACTTACGTTCGGCTTCGACCTGATCACAACGCCTCACAATCTCCATGTTTCCGCGCTTGATAGCATTTTCGCGAAGCGATTTCAGCTCTACGTCGGAGAGGAGGCGGATCCTCTCGATGGTCCAGTCGATACCTTTGGGTTTGTCACTCATTTCACACGATGTCGGGATGGCGGATTTATATTACGAACTGCGGCCACGCGCCGCACGTCTCAAATCATGAGCGTTCGACGAAGACAGGGCGACTCGTGCTTCTCGCATCGTCATCTTGAGGTGGCGCAGGGTGAGCAGCCGGTACCGGCATAGAGGTAGGAGCGAAACATCGCACAAGATGGGGGCTCGCTTTACCTTAGGCGCTGCGCGATATTGAATACTAATTCACGAGACGTCAGTCAGTGGAGAATTCCGCTATTACGCGCCGATCTGATCAATGATTCGATTTCGATAGCGAGCTCTGTGGCTTTCTTCACAGCAGCTGCGGAACCTAGCTTGCTGTCGACGACCACTCGTCTCACCGCGCTCTGTCCAAACTTGGTCAACTTCGGAAAACTCTGCGCCACGTGTTGCCGCAGCGCTTCCAAATCACAGCCGTCTTCTTTAAAACTCTCAGCTACCCAAATGAGCCTTACAGTGAACCGGGAGTTTTCGTCGTCGCTTTTCGTTTCACGGAAGATATTGACAAAAATTGGCCAATACCCATCCGCAGTTCGCATGAGGGATTGCATGGCATCGGTCGCGAACCGAAGCCACGTGCGTCCGTGTTCAATCTCGTCGTGCGAAAGAGCGGGCAATGTCTTTCGCAGGCCAACCAGGACCGACCCAATTCCACGGGCCTGAACCAGGTGATCGCACAATTGCCGGTTTTGCTGTATGAACAGCAGAAGCTCTCCGCGCTCACCACTGAAGCTGGTGGGAGTCCATTCAGTCGGCTCAACCTTTCTGAGCTCCCGGATTGTTTCCACGACGGCCTCATGCTGCGATGCCAGTTCCGCCGATAACTCAGACACCTGCTTCTCGTTTGGGCTTTGCCACCCGGTTTGCTTTTGACAATACGCCATCAGCAGTTGAGCAGCCTCGTTATTGCGCTCCATGTGGCGACGGGCGCGATTTGCGGAAGCCTCGAGCCAGCTATAGTCCAGAAGAGCCCACTTGTTTCCGAGCGCTTTCAAATCCTCTTCGGCGTATTCTTCCAGATCACGATCTACAACCACGTATGCGAAATCGTAGTCTCTGAACACCGGTCGGCGACCAATCTGATCGCTTACGCGGTCGTAGTAGCCGCTCAACTGCTCCTCGGTTAGAGAGGCCCCCGCTTTGTTTTCGATAGTCACAACAATGCGATTGCTTGGATCAATCAAAAACAGGTCCAGTCTGCGCCGCTTGCTGATTTCTCCGGTGCTCAGGCTAAACTCCCGCGCAATGAATGCGGAGCCGAAGCTTGACGTCCGGATCCGACCCGGCGTCCATCTTTCGAAGAACGTCTTGTTTGAGAATTTGTTGGTTGGCGCCCCCGCGTTGTAAGTCGCAATCAGAAAGTCCTTCACAACAGCGTCTCCCTGACCGTGGCCCTCGTTGGGATGGAGGCACCAGGCGAGCATATCCGAGTGCTGCGTCTCCGATAGCGACACAACATCGAGAAAGTCGTCGGATATCTTTACCCGTTCGACCAGATCCAGAAGGCGCGCGTCCGACAGGAAAGTGTAGAGGTCTTGTGGTGTCATCGTGTCTTTGAAGTTGCCGTGTCGATATCGAAAGGGCCGATGACAATTCGAAGGCTACACGCGCCGATTGCGCGGAATCGCAAAGGAGCATGCTGCTTTCCACCGGTACCGGTGATCATCACTCGCATTCGATTTTCCATTTCTTTGTCCAGCTCAAATTCCACATTGAGGTAGCCTTTAGATTCATGCACCTCGCATTCGTCCACTTCGAACGCTCATCACGGGATATCGGAAAGGGAACGATGCTTCTGAATAGTGCAGAGTGAAAAAATAAGGGCAGACACTGACGACGGCCGTAGTACCCTTACGCGGGGAAATAAGTCAACAGCTACAACGAAGCTATATGGCGCTCATCAGATAGGCATGACGCATCCGCGACAGGTGACGGTGCCCGAGATGTGATACCAAGTCAGTTAGCCAAGGGCGCTGTTCGCAACGTCCTGTTTCCGAGAACGACAAGAGGAGAGCACGCTTTGAGCACGGCGATCCGACCACCCATCTGGGAACTTCTGAAAGACGCAGTTCAACATCTTGGCGGTGAATGCACCTACGCGGCCATCAAGCAACATCTGTGGGCGCAATACCCTGATCTTAATCCGGCCACGATCACGTGCCAGTTGATCAGTTGCTCGGTCAACCATGCCTCACGCATCCACTACCACGACAACAAGGAGCCGAGGCTGAGCGTCGGTGAAACCGATTTCTTGTACAACACCGGCCGAGGCAAGGTGGTCTGGTACGAATCGGACAAGCATGGGATGTGGGAAATCGTTCGGGCCAGCGACGGTACCCTGTCTGTGCAGCAATCGCAAGCGGGCGACTACGGTATAGACGTAGGCACCGACATCGTGGAACTTGCTGACGACGCCTACGGGGCGTTCGCTCTCGAAGCGCATCTTCGGGATTACCTGGCGAAGAACCTACCCACGATGCCCGGGCAAAATGCGCCGTTAAAGCTCTACACGTCGGAGGGACGCGACGGCGTGGAATACCAAACAGACGACGTCGGACCAATCGACATTCTGGCGGTAGCGCCCAATGGTGATTTCTACGTGCTTGAACTGAAACTCGGTCGTGGCCCAGACGCGGCACTGGGTCAGATTCTGCGGTACATGGGCTGGGTGCAAGAACACCTCGCCCAAGGCAAGCCCGTCTACGGCGTGATCGTCGCCTCGGAAATTTCCAAAAAGCTCAAATACGCCACCACCCAGACGCCGAACGTCCGGTTGATGGAGTACCAGCTGGCCGTGACGCTCAAACCGGTCTCGCTCCACACCTGACTGCCACGCCATGACCTGCGCACGGTACTTCGCGCCGTTACACTCCTTTCTCGACCGATTGCGCGACGCCAGTGGCCTCGGCTTCCCCCATCGGGTCCGGGTCGCGTGTACACGTAAGCCAGAATCCGTGCACGTGCTGGCGATTGCTTGCGCGCTCCTTCGATCACATAACCGTCGTCGAGACCCGTCTAGTCCTGCTGATCGAAAGGCAACCGCCGGCTCGGGTGCGTGTCCGGTATTCCGATGAAACCCTTGGCCATACGCTCGTCCGAATACATACAGTCAGTCGGCAATTCGTGGAACGGACGGAAGAGTCGAGACGCTCGGGTTCCTCTCCGACCCGTCGGGGTTGTAAAGCATTTCGAAGGCGTCCTCCCCGTTGTCGTACGAGAGGAGGTTCAGCAACGGCGCCTCAGTTTCAAATTTGATCAGCCGTTCGCGGTATAGTCCAAGCCGAGCAGAGCGCATGTAACCGGCGGGCAGGGGAATGTCGCGCGCTCCGTCCATGGCGTCCATGCCTTCGAATGTGAGCATGCCGCTATCGTGGTTCAGAAAACACGCCGGAGGCATCGAAGGTTCGGCGAGCACAACACGTTGCTTCCGCTCTATAAAGTGACGGGCATCCCCATTGGGGAAAACCGATTTTCTGAGATGTGTCCACATTGTGTCCCATCGGCTCTTCCGGCTCTCGAGGTCGGTGCCGTAATGATCGATCCCACTTCTGAACAGAGTGAGCGGGACTGAATACAGCATCGGGTAGCCCGCCTGCACGTATAGGTGGAGCTGAAGGAACTCGTAATGTCGACCCAGTGCATGGACCTCCTGCTTAAGCAGCGAACTTCGTGTCGCATGATCCTTGTGGACCACCCCTGTCTCGATCAAATCTGGGAACATCAACATCGGCAGGAACGAGTGCACATGCAACTGCTGTCCATCCGCACACGCGGTAGCGAGTCCGTCCTGTTGCGCCTTGCGAGATTCGCGAACGATGTCGCCGATGGCCTTTGCGACGCATATTCCGTTGGGCAAGCCGCCCCCGTCTTCCTCTTCCCACCGCCGCACGCGATCCCACAAGTCAGCCACAGGAATTCCGAGAAAATAGAGACCCAACCAGGTCGCGGTCAGCAGTTCCACGAACAGGCGATCTCTATCGTCCTTGCGCACTTCCTTGCCGAAGCCTTCCATCAACCTCTCGTTCGTACTAAGGAAAGCCTCCGCCGAACCCGCCTCGACCAGCACCTCGGTAAACCGCAACAGCCGATCAGCGATCGCTCTTGATCGCGATCCATCCGCTTGCGCATCCAGCGGCGACTCTTCTAACGCTTTCCGCACGGCAATGGAAATAGCGTCCCGTCGCGGCGATTTGGTGGCGGGGAGCCCACTTATGGTCACTTTGCTCACGACCCGTTCCAGTAGTGCAAGGTCATCGAGCATTATCGCCACTGACCTTGACGGTTGATCCAACATCATTCGACCTCTTTCGCAAGGGAATTGATCGTTCCGGCATAGTTCCCATCACTCGAGGGCGCGTGACCAGTGGATGCGATCGCGAGGAAGTGGCGAAGAAGCAAGCTGCAGCGCTGGCGGGCGCGCGTTTCATCAACGCCTGGTGGTGGTGTTGTATCCAGCCATTGTTCAATGCCAAGGCTGTCGAGCAACCCTGTCGTCGTCGGGCCATCAACCTGCCGGTTTCCGTCGACAGTTAGCGTTTTATCGGCCTCAAGCAAGCGGGCACAGATATATTCTTTTGCTGTGGGGCCTCTCATCGCGACGTCCTTGATGTCCTTGCGCGCCCATTCTGCAAGTGCCGCTCCGGAATCCTTGAGGTCGAACGTCAGGTTGCGAACCCTGAGGTGCTCCGCCTGTGCGCCGAGTATCTGATAGACACTGTTGCCCACCACGTGAAGCCATTGCTGCGTGCGCGCGACCCGGATGCTGTAATTGACGAGATCTTTAGTATTGGCAGCCTGAAGCTTCTGTTGGACGTACCAGAGAACCGTCCAGTGCCACATAAGTCCGAGCAGCTGGCCGAATTGGCGGCCCCGTGTCTGGTCGTCGAAGGCTGTCTGCGACGGCCACTTGAGCGATGCGACAATCAGCACGTTTCGGCGCTCCCCCTTCACGAGAGCATCATGCAAGGTGCCCTGCGTGAGGTCCCGGTAGGCGTCCCAACTTCGAGCAGTCCACCATTCGGAATCGATAGTGAAAAATCTGTATACCGCGTGGATATCGCGATTTTCCGGGGCCCCGCCAGCGGCCGGTTGCTCTGGCCCGATAGGAGGCTTGCGGGCATACGCCTCATAGATTTTTTGCGTGCCATATTGCGTACCGAGCGCGTTCTCGATGCCGCCAACTTTTTCAGCCAGGGCCTTATTCAACTTTGCCAGTCGGCCTCGTTGAACTGCCGCTACTCGTCGAAGGCGACGCGACGCACGCTGCTGCGCATCGAGGTTCGCGCCCGTCCCCCGTTTGATCCTTCGAAGTGCTCGCTCCTGTTCGTTCACGAGTTGTCGCTGCCGTTCAAGCGAGGAATAGTGCTCGGCCGCGACGTAGATTGCCGCAAGGGCGATCGAAAAGGCCGCGGCGTCCTTATATCCGTGCTGGATCATCGCCCCAAAAAGGACGCCCGCTGGCAGGAACCAGCCAACAAATAACCAGAACCAGTTTCGCGCTCGATCTCTCCACGTGCGCCGGTCGTGGTCATAAATAGCGTCTTCCTCCAAGTCGTCCTGCTCGACCGCCCCCGCGCGCTGAGTCTCAGCTCTCGCTTCCTCGAATTGGGCTCGGACAATATGCAGGCTGAAAGCAAGAAAAGTGAGCATGACAGCTAGTGCAGCGAGTTGCCAGCTCACGTCCGGCCCGACAGCTCCATCGCCGTTGAGTGGATGTGCGAGTCCGTACCAGGACGAGTAGAAGCAGATCTGCTTCGGGTTGGCTACACAGGGGCCATGCATCGACTCCATTAGCGCGGCTCGCCAGTATCGCGAACCAATCACCATGACTGCGCACCAAAAGACCCCGGTCAGAAGGATCTTCCACCAGGCAGGCCTGCGTGGCCTTGGATGGGAATTCGCCATTTAGCCTCCGCTTCATCACCGTTGCCTAGATTGGTGCCCGTTGTGCCGACTTGCGTGCTCGATAGGCCACGTGGTTGCGCCAACGTGCGCCTGCAACGGGTCGGATCAGCACAGCCTAGACAGGAACGAGACCACGTGCCCGCTATCGTAAACCCTGAGCAACGCTTTCACACAGACGTTGCCGCGCTGGCAATGTCCGGCATGCTCTGATGCTCAGCCGTCCGGAAGTGCCTGTAGCTTTTATCGTCGCGGAGCAATTGTGGCAACCCTCAACGCAGCCTATGAAATCCACAGGAACCTTAATTTGGCAACTCTAGCAATCGTAGGAGTCTTGTGAAATCCATTTCCCCGAGTAAAACACGACGCTTGGTCAAAGAGGCATCGGGTGCGCTCGCAACTAGAAAGCGATGTTCTTCAGAATTCCCGCTCTTGCGATTGAGCCATATCGCGACAATGTGGCGCTCTGGTATATGTAGTAGCTTGGCGTCAAACGGATTTTCCATATCGTCCAGCTTACGGTCTAGCCAGAGCGCAGCTTTGTGTATTGCACCCGTTAGGTGAGATTCAAGCAGGCCACCGATTTCTGGAGCGACCTCTGATTCCTCCTCCCGGTACTTCGACACAGCATAGTAGGCCGGCTGGCGTCCGCGATAGATCTGGTGGTGGAGGATATTAGACCGTTTGAACGCTCTCGGAAGCACACCGGCAGCATCAAGAGACTCTGCTTTATCGAAATCGTCGGCAAGCGTCAGGGTCCAAACGCTGTAGGTTTCGCCCAAACGATGGACCGGGTCTCGTCTAGGTTGGTAGCGGGGATGTCGGCGCAACCATCTTCCCAATTGACTCGAAAGGTATAGTGCGTGCTCGCTCTGGAGAAGATAAGAATTTGCCATGTTGCTAAACCCTGAATCCGTACCACGACGATGTCCATCTCCCAGAATTCCAATACCCGCCAGCAATTAGATCAAAATCAATCGGACCTTCACCATAGATGGGATCCATTATGTATACGTCCTTGTTGTCTTCGTAATATCCGACGATCAATGCGGTGTGAGCCTGTGCTCCCCAAGCGATCCGATATTGAAGCGGTCCATTCCGACCCGTTAGCAGGTTGACCACGTACGTAATATCAAGCGGTCCAGCTGAGACTGTCGGATCACCGGGCGATGGAGCAAAATTGATGTTCAATCTGCTGTATGCATTACCTGGATCCCACGCTTCGTCACACGCGAATGCATTGGTGCACTGGTCGCCGATGACCTCTTGCACGATTGTGTCGAGAGACTGAGGAGATCCTGTCAGGATCTGTTGTACCATTTGCGCACAACAAGCCCAGCACAAATCGGCATAGTGCGCCGTCGTTGAATACCATTGCGAAGCGAAACGTGCGGTCGGAATATTCTGGGGCGCACCAGTTTCGTCGGGATCCATTGGAGAAACGTTGGGATAGAGGGCGGAATCTGGAATGAGCTGCCCCTGCTCTGAATAAATGGTCATCTCAGTGGGCTCCTCCGTTCGTCGGTTCTGCAACCTGCCCATTTGCGTTGCACAAAGGGACGCTTCCATAAGGGTGCCCAACGGGTGGTCGCGGCCCAAACGTTTGTGCGGCACAAAACCCAGCAAGCTCTCCTGTCTTTTTGTCATAGTCAAAGGCGTAGAGGCCGGGAAGCAGGATATTTCCAGGAATGGGGACACCGCCGGTTTTGTTTGAGCCGCCACCACCACCGCCGCCACCTCCAGAAGAGCTGCCCGTTCCCTTCAATGCCGCGATGATGGTTCCCACGGCAGTCAGCGTCTCTGCAACCTTATTATCAGAGCTGCCGTTGACGCTCGTGAGCATCCACCCGTTCTGCAGATCAAGCTGGATACTCGATGTCCCTATCAATCCGCTATGAACGTTTACCGCCATCGGTTGGGTACGGTCGGGCAGATAAATGAGTTTAGCAACGTAGTTCATATTGCCTGCGAAAAATGAGGTGTCGCCGGTTACGACAGCACTGGTTTCGCTCGCCGAGGCGGGTGCGTTCGCTTTGTTCGTTGCGTCCGATGCGGGTGCCGCTGCGCCCGCTACGTGATTGGCAGAAGGAGCGTGCGCTACACGATGATTTGGTGCAGGTGCAGGTGCAGGTGCAGGTGCAGGTGCAGGTGCAGGTGCAGCAATAACCGGTGGATTGTTGTTGTTTGCGTTTGGTGCTGGAGCCCCAGCGCCTGGCGCTACGTTCGCTGCCGCAGGGGGCGTTTGAGGTTGCGACGAATCACTAGAGTTTGTTGGTGTTTGCGGCAGTTCTATAACCAGGAGGTATGGCTTGGGGAGGTAATATCGAAAGCCATCCTTCTGGGACGTATCGACCATACCGTTTGGCAGCAGCGGTGTCACGCTAACCCCCGCACATCCCGAGAACGCCATTGTGGACGCAAAGATTGCCACCCTCATCAACATGGCGTGCCCTCCGTTGAATTATTGTCCGGCGATCTAGAAGCGCGCTCACTTCACCCACTGGTTTGCACTGCTTGAGAATATTCGGATACTCGGTCCATGCAAGGAAGCTTTGCGGCGGTATGTGCGATACCGCACAGAGTTTGACTCACGCTTTGCATGCCCCGATATGGACTCTGCTGCTCGTTGATGCCACAACAATGACACGGATTGCAGTAGCCCTATACCCGAGTCAGTCCCTTCGTCAGTGTCGAACACCAAACCCTGGCCAGCGTAATGCCCTGCCAGCGTCGATCAAACCCGTCCGTGATTGCATCCGTACGCGCAATCGTGACGCCCCTAGCCGGATAGAGAAAGACGCAGAGGATACCTTGAGCTTCGTGCACGCCCCCGGCCTCGGCTTTGGTAGCGAAATCCACCATCGAATCGAATTACGTCAGCACCCCGCCGGTTATCAAGCAGGCTTGCCCGGTCCAGCATCCCCACGAGGACGTCCTGACTTCACCTTTGTAGGCAAGTGTCCCATATCGAAGGTGCGGACTCGTTCGGCGCCCCTGATCATCAGGTACTGCCCAGCCTTGGCGAGGTACAGCAGATTCTTACGTAACGCCCTTCGCTTCTCCGCGTCGTTCCAGTTGATCTGCCCCACGCCGACTCCGTGACCATATGTCTGGTATCGCCTCTTGAGCCAGGCTTCGTTACTACTCCAGGCGGCGCCTCTTCCTTGGGTAACCTCCTTGTCCCAATACTCGCAAATCTGCCTAGCGATGAACTGGTCATGACTGTGGTCTCCGGAATAGAACAGGATTACGTGCAGATGCAGTCCTGTGTCCTCACCCTGTTCGATTTTCCAGACATAGTTCTTGATGCCCGATATAAGCGCGTTGTATCGCCGCGCCCCAAAGAAGCGATCGCGGTGACGCTGAACGTCTTTGATCTTGATCGAACCGCAGACTTCTGGCTTATAGCGCAGCGTCAATGACAGCAGCAGCCAGCGAGACTTTCCTGTTTCGGAGAACATTGCCTTTTCCATAGCCAGAACATTTCGGCCGTTCCTCTCGGCGCGCTTGCGCCTCAAACGTCCGCTTTCCTTGAACTCCCGGGACTGACAGCGCTCCCTGATGCGATCAATCAACGTGTTGAACTTGTCCATGTGCTGCACGCCATCCGCACCCGCGATATCATCCGGCTTTCCAAATCGAAAAGGCGCTTGGCCCATTAGACCGAGCTCCTTGCATACATCGTAAAAAACTTCCGCTCGAGCAGAATAGCGATGTATGTCACGGTATTGCCTAATCCAGTTATTCAAAGATCGATAATATTCGTGACCTAGCCGCAGCTTTCGAACCTTAATATGGCGAGCATAACGGGTAATTTCCTTAACAAATCCCGCTGCCCACGTCTTTTGGATCGCCTCGACGAATCTTTCAATCTCGTGGAGGTGTCTGTAAACAAACGAGGCATGATTGGCATCGGTTACGATACTTCCGGCAACATTAGTTTTTCTAGAATTTACGCGTTGATCAAGGTTAACGAAGAACTCCCATTCCTCAGCACTTTCGTCGAAGTCATTCATTGTCGTATAAAGATAGTCCCTTGCACTGACCGCAAAGGTGGTTGACGGTCGCTCTCTCAGTTTTCGCTCTATCCGTCTGGCAGATTAACTGCCCAGCTATTGGTCAGGTAGAGGCTATTATTTATCGAAGTTCGCTTGAATTCAACGCGCAAAAATAGTTGCGAGTCCAGACATTTTTAAACTATGCTATGGTCACTTCCAGACATGTTTTCACAATTACTAGTCATTTATCTTTCATAATAAATATGACTATCCTATATCCTATATCCTATTCCTACTCCTATTCCTATTCCATAGGAAGCAATAGTCTGGCTGCATGCAACGGAAAGAGACTCACGATAATTCATCTGAGTTACTCGAGGAAGCTTTATATTTCGAGAACTTCTCTCATATACATACATACGCACGCACTGAAAAATGCGTTGTTCATCCCAGCGATGCAGTGAGCCGCGAATAACTTTGATATAGGCGGCCATCGACACCAACAGATTGTCACGAGAAGACGCCATGTCGCGGGAGGAGGGACGTCCGCGAATGTCCAGAATACTGCGGAAGAGGTATGGGCATGGCGCCCACGTTGATCATCACTCACTCAGGGAACAGGACAACGATCGTGTACCTGACGCTATCTCGGTCGAGAACGCATCCGGCATAGTTGGAGCGATTGGTAGACACGGGACACTGCTCCAAGGAAACGTGTCCGGTGACTTGAGCCAGGTGCCGCGTCACCAGAAGACGCCTTCATTCGGAGGTCTGCCGCTCAACGTAGGCTCTCCTCAACTCGGCGGCCTGGCCACGCCCGCACCAAAAGTAGGCCTGAGTGTCATTTACTGTCAGCTTGACCTGATTAACCTTAACAGCCTGATCAAGCCGTTCCAGGCGACTGTCGAACTCGGTGACAGATGCTTCGGCAAGCATCCGATGGATCGTGCCTTGGTCGTTCCTGGGGGTGCCCGACACCGTGCCGCGCCGTGCCTCAGGAGCACTCGAAAGGGAACGCTGCTCGAACCACAGCAGCCGGCACAGGCCCGCCGTTCCTTTGATTGTCTGTTCGCTCAATCGTAGCCAGTCCGTCAACTGCGCAGTGACGGGATCTTCCCGCAAGGCGTCACGCACGGCTATTGCACGCTCAGTAAGCTCGACCTGTCGATCTTCACCGGCTTCCTGGCGTTTCGCTTCATCCGTCTCGGTATCAAGAAATTCAAGCCGGGAATCGAGTTCCCCGCGACGCAACCGCAACGATGCGCAATGCACCAGACACCCCTGTGCGTTGATCGCGGCCAGTTCGCTCACCACCGCCTCCTGGTCGTGAGCAATAGCGATGCGGCTACGCGCCGGGAGACGCAATCCGGCTCGAACTCGCCTCAAAGATGACCGTACTAGCGCGGTGATCGCCGGCATGTCGCTCTGCGGCCATAGAAAATTCGGTTTGGCCATAGCAGGCAAACCCGATGACTACAACCCATACGACGGACGCCAAGCCACGCACACTGGAGCCGCGGTACGGAATAGGGTCGGCATCAAGTGCGCAGAAAGAACCATGAAAACGCTACCGGCAACCAGCACCAGCCGTTCCGGCAGTGATGCACCCCGCTCCCAGCCCGCGAGTGCAGACATGCAAATGGATATAACCGTGGCGCTCGCAGCCAACATCCAAACACTCGGCTGCATCTTGCTACCAAGCCAGCCACAGCCGAACGCTGCATTCAGCCGTCCCGCGCGCGTCCGAACGTCAAATTGGGCACGCGGGTAACCGTTCCCCTGATTTGTGTGGATATTGTTCATCGCGAATCCCGTTCTCTTTGCCATGTTCAGTCGAGCCGAGCGGCTCTCAATTGCGGATATCCGCGTGTTCAAGTGCCCTTCGGTATACCTCGCTCCAATATGGCCAGTCCGGGCGACCCAGCCAATCCTGGAAATATGTAATCAGGACGCTTTCGATGACCTGCCTCACAACGTCGTCCTCATCTTCACCGTCATACCCCTTACGATCCCGATATTCCTGCTTAGCCTCCGCAATCAGATGCGACAATTCACCCGGATCTAATTGGATTGGCCGTGTCCCAACTTGCTCAACTTGCTCAACTTGCTCAACTTGCCCAA
Organism: Paraburkholderia sp. GAS206C; assembly: GCF_050435645.1. Lineage (NCBI taxonomy): Bacteria > Pseudomonadati > Pseudomonadota > Betaproteobacteria > Burkholderiales > Burkholderiaceae > Paraburkholderia > Paraburkholderia sp. GAS206C. The sequence continues at coordinate 80,152 of NZ_JBNDKR010000007.1, forward strand.
CTTGCCCAACTTGCTCAACTTGCTCAACTTGCTCACCGTTTTGCGGAGTCCGGTATTGCGGCGGCGTTGCTAGCTGGTCTTCATACGACACCTGCTGCGACGGGCATCCTGCGGGAAGATTCCGCATGTCCCACGACGAACAGATCGCGTTTAAGAACGGCACCCCGCTCGGCAAACCACCCTCGCCGAAATTACTCAACGAGTTCGGTTGATCGAATTGCATCGGAGAACGGTTATCCAATCTCCAATACCAGTGATCTGTCCCAATGGGGCGAAACTTGTTCACCCCCATTTCCCCGGCCGCCCGGCGGACCGTCGTGCCAGAGAAGCCGGCCTCACGTGCCGCAGCTTCAATCGCTTTAGTCGGCACAGGACCATGCGCAAGCTGGACCGCCAGAAAATCGACAGCGGCCTGCTTCCGGTTGTCGCGGACAAAAGCGCTACCGCCCTCGGCGTCACCCAGGACGTCCCTCGGCGCCCCCTGCAGTGGACCATCCCATCCGATTCGCGTGCTATGTATGGCGCCGCCCTGGAGAGTCGGAACATCGATTTGATCAATGTGGTACGCGAAGCCGCCATTGCTTGGGCCGAGATTAGACTTTGCCCGCACGAGGACATTTCGAGAGACACCATCGGCGCCGTCGCTTTCATCACGTGCAACAACCCATACGAGGCGGGCTAATGCACCGATAGCCACACTCCCATTCACTCGGTCAAGCGGATCCCTCTTCTTCGATCCCTTGTTAAGGTGCGTCAGCCCCAACACTGCGGCACCAGTCGACTCTGCAAATTCCACCATGGGACTTAAGGCCTTACGTATCCGGCTGTTGTTATTCGATGCAGGGACGGCCTGGGCAATCGAATCAATGATGACTAGCGCAACATCTCCGCGCGCGCGTACCGCGGCTTCCAGACCCGGCATGTCACGCTCGAAGTCGAACGGGCGACGGCGCCCACGCTCTGTGCCCCCGTACAAGATCAAAGCGCGCCGAAGATCGGCGCCCGCGGCACTTAGACGAGGCTTCACTGTATCCTCGATGCCATCTTCGCAGGACCAGACCACCACGCTCCCTACCGGAGCAGCGGTCCCGTCCGGCCAGGTGCCGAGAGCAGTACCACCATTTGTCACTATCGCTGCAACGGCCAGCGCTAGCGTTGTTTTCCCAGTCGACGGCGGTCCAGCGAGAAGATGGAGCTTGCCGCGAGCCAGCCAGAACTTCCACAACCAGATAACCGGCAGCGTGGGAATCTCGCTGGCGGGAACGAGAGCAACTCCACAACTGCCGCCTGTTAAGGCGTTCGAAAAGCGTTGGGCCCGGTCAAATGCGTCCATATTGCCCTCCTATCACATTGAATTCGGACTCCGGAAAGCTGATTGAACGCGCGGACAAATGGATCTTGCGAGGGAACGCGTGATCGCTCGAAATAAGTGGGTACATCCAACGCGACAGATTTTTACGCTCGATCGGATGCTTCTTGCGCATGATACGCAGCCTCTCGTCATGTAGCATGCAAGCGCTTCTCGGCGAGACTGTACGAATGTCGTTGCAATCGAGATGTGCAATTTGCCGCGGCAGACCGCGAGGTCTGTCGTCGGCTTGTTCCACGGGGCAGTACGAAGTAATTCGATTTGACCAGCGCAACTCGTGAAAATTTAGGCTCATGATGTGGTCACGATGGGAAATGGCGTTTTACCGCCATGTGAATGGATGGAGCTAAGAACACCAGGGAGAAATTCCCTGGAATCGGAACCCCAGCGAGATAGTCGCGGGAGTGCATAAACCGCGATCGAATTTGCGGGTGTCATAGGCCCATCTTAATGAGGTGAATGCAGCCGACATGAAAACCAAAGCTGACGGACAGGCTTTAACGGCTTGCCACACACGTAGCGACTCTGCTGACATAGCTCTCAGCTCCATTCGAACATGCAAGCTGGGCATGAACTGTCTTGCCAATCGTCGTCATCGTTAAAACCGGGTGGGTTGTCTTCCAGATCCTGAGCAATGACACAGGCTTCGATGTATTCCGAGCTATCAAAGACACTGTCCCCGTCTTCGCCAAGCTCGAACTCGTCATCAAAATGAAAATATAATTCTGAAAACATATGTAGTCCTACATAAATAAGTTTAACTTACAATGACGTAAGATAGGCCAAGATCCGCGAGGTCAGGTATCGCTTTCCGGGCGGAGTAGTAACTCGTGACGGCAAGCACAGCAAAGTCTAGCCGTTTGACTCCTCTAACTCCTGTGCAAAGATGCGCTGCGCAAGGAACTCGTTTTCCGAGCCGTCGTGCCACCGCCATTTCGCTAACGACCCCGGTTGGAGAAAGTCGCACGATATCGACTGCTTGCATCTTGAAAGACTGATCTACGGTCTCCCGCGCTTCATTGCTCCTTTGAGCGTTGGCAGTTTCGATAAGGCTCTAACTGTTTTTCTATATGACATTCGTACTCCTTAGTTTTCGTTAAAGTTAAGGTAAAAATGACGACGCGACAGATTCCAGACTATCCCGTCCTTTGTATAGCGCTTCAGTCGTGCTCCTCCTCTGGTGCAGGATAAAGCTGCAAAACTTGAGTTCCTGACGAGCGTCGTTGCCCGTGTCTTCGAAGGTTATATACAACTGAAACCGGCGGTCAAGTGCTTGAAAATCGAGACAAGGAGAACATCAATCCCGATCCATACCAGCCCATCCCGATCCATGCCAACTATTTTTTGCATTTTCAAAAATACAACAGCGCGGACACAAAAGCCCAAGGCAGAAATTCTTCGCGTACCACATTCGTAGCATGCGTGAGCCTAAAAGAATCGCGCGGATGACTGCTCCGACCAACGAGTGGTATCTGAAGAAAGCAAACCGACTGCAGCTATTGGTCGTAGTCCCATCAGGCTTTGCGCTCGAGCGGAAGGACTCGCTTCGGAGGCGAGTGGAAGAGACGACGTGCCGCCATGGCCATCAGGTGCTTGTCAAATGGACGGAGGCACAAAAGCGGAGCGCTGACGGTATTCAAGGCAATGGCATGATTGACACAAAGAGACCGGGATACCCCGATGGCGACCGAATTAGATTTTTACTGTCTCGTCGTCCCATCAAATGGAAATCATAGCTCCCAGTGTAGCCGATCACCGATTGGCAAGCTCACAGAGAGAGCCCGCATCAGGAAACGAAGTGCCGCGAGAGCGAACCACAAAAATCTAGGCTTGTCCTCCGATCCACTGCTGAGATCATTTCAGGAGGAGGGACGACGGGAATCGGAAGCGCTCAAACGATCACGCTAGGAACAGCAGACCGAGAAACACCAGCGGACCTTATCGAAAAGGCGGACGGAGGCAGCAGCAAAAAAACGTCGCCCGGAGAAGCCGGATGATTCTGGCCCATGGCACAGAGGGGGCCGCCTATTAATTGTCCGTTGGAGTTCCTTTCATGATGCGTTCGACTGCATCAACCGGCCATGCGAGCAACCTGTTTGGCAGCTTTGTCGCCTTAACACCGCAATAGTGGCCGTTCTTCGAGCGGCCTTTAAGAATGGTCTGTGGGTCAAGGTTCAACGCAGCAGCCAGTTCTTCAGTTGTCAGATAAGGCCGATGCGGATTGATTGCAAGTTGTGGCTCGCCATTTCCAGACACGACGGAAACGACGGCGACCGCCCCGCGACGAGTTGCCTTGAGCGTGCGGCGATCGATCTCGTCCAGCTTGTCGAGTATCACCTCCAGAGGTTGCGCCGTTTTGGCCGCATAGAGCGCTACTTCAAACGGCACATGACTGACCGGATAGCCAACCATATCCTTGAACACATCTACCCATCGGAACGGACTGTGCACGGCATAGCGCTCCTTGATCTCGTCCTCAACGCACCAATCGATGAATTCGATGGGTTTCATCTGGGTTAGATTGCATCCGCGATCCTGGCACCAATCGTTCCACTGCTGAAGAATCTTGCGAGCTTCGTAGAACGGTGTGTTGCCAGCCCCCTTGATCGACGTGCCATCTAGACCGATGCCCCCCTCCTCGGGAATTTCCGTGCAGCCTGGTTCGGGACGAATTCCGGCCAGCAGCATCGCGCCCATTACGGGCGTCCAAGCATCCATTTCGAGGTATGTGCGCAAACTCGAATGCAACTGCACACTGAATTCGATTAGATCTTGCGCCGTCTTTTTTTGCACCGGATGTCCTCCCGTATTTGCCCGGCTATTTGGCGGTCGCGCTACATGTGCGTGACCGTATAACTGGTGGCTCCGATCGCTTCCGGCCTACCATCTACGATTTTAGCGTGCCCCGTGGGTGGGAAGCGCTTGTGCCGAGACAACAACGACGGTAGGAACAACGAGACTTCAGGATGCGCCTTCCGTTTTTTCCGACAAAATCCGCGCTTCGCCACCCATGGCCCCATTGATCAAGATGGATCAAGCAGGAGCGAATCCGGTTACACAGCGGTTACACGAGCCGCAGAAACAGAAAAGGGTTACAGGTGATTTCCCTGTAACCCTTTGATATTCTTGGTGGAGAGGAGGAGGATCGAACTCCCGACCTTCGCATTGCGAACGCGACGCTCTCCCAGCTGAGCTACCCCCCCGACGACAAACGATTCTAGCACAAGGTTTTTCCGTTTTGCCAAGCCGCCAGGCCGCAGCAAAACCTCACCTGGAAGGCGCCCCGGCGAGCACCCAATCCACAACCGTGCGGATATCCACATCGCTCATCGTCGGATGCGGGGGCATCGGCAAAACACCCCACACACCCGAACCGCCATCCTTAACCTTGTTCACAAGTTTCGCGGGCGCTTGCGCATCGCCCTTGTACTTCGCCGCGATCTGCTGAAACGAAGGCCCGACGACCTTGCGGTCCACCGCGTGACAGCCCATGCAAGCATTGGCGCGCGCGATCATCTGACCGCGCGGTGCATCATCCGCCCGCGCCGCCGTCACCAACCCAGCAAGGCCCACCAGAGCAACAACCACGACCCCCGATTTCCGCACCCCGAGCATCACCACGCAACGCCGCATCAAGCCCCGCAACTTCATTGACTAACCGCCGGATTCCCCGGATGAACCGAGCTCGAATTCGTCACCGGCGCAGGCGCCTGCTGCTCAAGCGGACGCGAACTCACCGACGAATCGGGCACCGCACCCACCGTCGCATCCGGCGTCGGCGGAGGCTGCGACGCAACCGGCGCGCTGGCCGCCGGCGCGCTCGTCGCAGTTGCGTCTTGCGGCAGGATGTACTGGAACACCTTCACCACCTGCGTCACACCCGGCACGCGGCTCGCCACGTCGGCGCCACGGGCGCCTTCATCGCGCGTAACAAGCCCCATCAGATACACCGAGCCGTTCTCGCACACCACCTTGAAGTTGTTCGCCGAAATGTTCTTCTCGGCGATCAGTGCCGTCTTGACCCGCGTTTCAAGGTACGAATCGTTGGTCCGCGAAGACAGGTCGGCAGCCGGCCCGATCGTCAGCTCGTTGACGATGGAAGTGACATTGTTGAGCGATCGCACGATCTGCTCGGCCTTCTGCTTCGATGCATCGTCCGGCACTTCGCCGGTCAGCAGCACGCGCCGATTGAAAACCGACACGTTGACGTGCGCGGGATCCGGCAGGTTCTGGTTGATCTGCGCGATCGACTTCACCTGAATCTCGCGATCCTCGGTCTGCGCACCAAGCGTGCGCCGGTCGGTCGCAACCAGCGCACCGCCACCGGCCGCGCCGGCCACCAACAGGAAGCAACCCTGCAACGTCGCGGACAGCCCTGCCGCCAGCCCCACCACCAGTGTGGTCCTCACCAGTGTCGTCTTGATGCGGAATACGCTCATTAACTAGCTCTCCTTCGGAATCAGTCTTCGCCCAGCAACATGGCATCGATGCCGTCGCACAGACAATGGATGGTCAGCAAATGCACTTCCTGAATACGCGCGGTGCGATCTGAGGGCACGCAAATATGAATGTCGGTGTCGCCCAATACCTCGTGCGCTTTGCCACCGCTCCTGCCGGTCAACGCCACCACGATCATCTCGCGCTCGTGCGCTGCCGCGATCGCGGCCAGCACGTTCGCCGAATCGCCCGAGGTCGTGATGGCAAGTAGTACGTCGCCAGGCTGGCCGAATGCCCAGACCTGCTTCGCGAACACCTGCTCGAACGCGTCATCGTTGGCGATCGCGGTGATGATCGACGTGTCGGCCGTCAACGCAATGGCAGGCAAGCCTGGGCGTTCGCGCTCGAAACGGCCCATCAGCTTGGCCGCGAAATGCTGCGCGTTGGCGGCGGATCCACCATTGCCGCACGCAAGAATGCGGTTGCCGTTGGCAAGCGCCATAAACATCGTGTCGATCGCAGCGGCGATCGGCATCGAGAGGGTTTCGAGAGCTTCGGTTGTGACTGCCGCGTTGTCGCGGAAGTGCTGTTGAATACGTTCGACTGACATCGAGTCTCTATCTTTTGCCGCGTATGGACCGCTGCGCGCGGCCGTGTTGTGAAGACAGGTTATTCTGGCTGACGGTGCAGGCAACGCCGATGCGTCACCGGAACCGCCTGGGACGCGTTCGCCGTGTCACTCGTACGCGAGCGCAAGTTTATCGCACTCAGGCGCGATATCCGCAGCGTGGCTCAGACTTCATCGGCACGAAAGGCATCGCGTAACCAGACAAGTCGCCCCGATTCGAACGCGACGACATCGAAACGGCACGCCGGTACGACGCTCACGCGCGTCGCCAGATAATGCCGCGCAGCACGCACCAGCCGCTGACGTTTCTGCCATCCAACGCTGGCCGCCGCGCCACCATAGTGCCAGCGCGCACGCGCCCGGACTTCGACGAACACCAGCGAGCCATCGCGCTCGCGCATCACCAGATCGATCTCTCCGCCGCGACACGCCACGTTGCGCGCTACGAAACGCAACCGCTGGCGCTGCAAGAAGGCGAGTGCGTGAGCTTCGAAGGCGGCTCCGACGTCTTTGGACCCTCCGCGTCCCAAAAAGTTGTGAGCGCCGGAACGGGGCACCGGGCGCTCCGGCTCTGCGTGGCACAATGTCGGCCTTGCTTTGTCTGTCTGCGTCTTCTGTCTCATGACCCCTCTCTCCGAACTTGCGCAAGGGCAGCAATATCCTGCTGCCGCGCTCTATGTGGTGGCGACGCCGATCGGCAACGTCGCGGACATCACGTTGCGCGCGCTGCACGTACTCGGACTGGTGGACCGCATCGCCGCCGAGGACACGCGCAATACCGGCCAATTGCTGGCGCGCTACGGCATCTCGAAACCCCTGCTGGCGGTGCATCAGCACAACGAGCGCGCCGCGGCACTGCGCATCGTCGAACATCTGCAAGCGGGCGAGCGCGTCGCCTACGTGTCCGACGCCGGCACTCCGGGCATTTCGGACCCCGGAGCGAAGCTCGTCGACGCCGTGCGTGAAGCCGGCTTCCCAGTGATTCCATTGCCCGGCGCGAGCGCCCTGGCCACAGCACTCAGTGCCGCCGGCGATTGGGTCGCGACCTTCTCGTTTCTCGGCTTTTTGCCGCCAAAGGCGAAGCAACGCGCTGCAACACTGCAACCACTCGCGACGCATCCTCACGCCATGGTCTTCTACGAAGCGCCGCATCGCATCGTAGAAACAGTCGAAGCGCTGGCCGAAGCATTCGGCGGCGCGCGCAAACTATTGATCGCACGTGAGCTGACGAAGTTACATGAAGCGCTGCATTGCTGCACCCTGGCCGAAGGGCCAACGTGGCTGGCGTCGGACCTGAACCGGCAGCGTGGCGAATTTGTGCTGGTGGTGGAAGGCGCTCAACAGGAAACCGCGGGCGAGCACGATCACGACGCGCTGCTGCGCATCCTGCTGGAAGAGCTGACGGTGAGTAGCGCGGCGAAAGTCGCGGCGGCTATCACGGGAACATCGCGCAATGCGTTGTACACCCGCGCATTGGCTTTGAAGAAGGACGGGGAAGACAGCGAGTAAGAACAAGGGCCGCGCAAGCGGCCCTTGAGTGCGGACAAACGCGCGAGCAGAGCCCACGCGTCTTGCAACACCGGGGGCGAGCAGACGTGCATCACACGCACCGCTCGCTCCAGTCACATCATTTGACGTCGTTCGTATTCGACGCCAGCGTCTCGGCCTGTTCGGCTTTGGCTTCCTTTGGCGTCAGACCGACGATCTGCACGCGCGCCGTGCCCGCCCGCTGCATATGCAGCGCGGTAGCAGCCGCCAGCGAGAGGTCGATGATCCGGCCGCGCGCGAACGGGCCGCGGTCGTTGATCCGGACAATGACCGAACTGTCGTTGGCTGGGTTCGTCACGCGAACGTACGAACCGAGCGGCAGCGTGCGGTGCGCGGCGGTCAGCGCGTGCATGTCGTAGCGCTCGCCGTTCGCCGTGCGACGGCCGTGGAAGAACCTGCCGTACCAGGAGGCGCGCCCGGTTTCGTGGAAACCGGCCACATTGGGACCGTTTTCGGTGAGCGGCTGGGCGTCGGCGAGCGACGTACCGTTAGCTTCAGACGCCGATGCAGCTGGCGTTCCGAAGGCCTGCGGCGCCATCGTACCGGCGCTGCCTGCTTGCGCGCTCTTCGTGCTGAGCGGCGGATTACTTGCCTCGTTGGCTGCGTTCGGGGGCATGGCACACCCTGCGAGCACAAAAAAGGCAAAAAGACTCCCCATACTTCGGGATGACCGAGTTTTCATAAGACGTGCAATCACAATGTCGAGCCGCATCACGCGATAGCTGCGTGTTGCTGCGACTCCGGCGGAAAACGAACGACCACGCGCCGCGCGAAAAAGCGCAGTACGCCGAAGCCCGCACGCGGCATACTCTGCCGCTCCCGCACGGTTAAATTTCACGTCTGGCGCAACCTGTCCCCGGCAGCCTGACCAGACCCCACAAGCCGCCATCGAACGTGGCAAACACGTTCTTGCGCGCCAGACAGCAGCGCGCAGGAACGGCGGCGTAGGCCCCACCCAGCGTCACGGCAGAAGGCCGTTGCAGGCGCGTGGCACCTGGCTGGACGAGACGTGCGCATCGGACGCATCCGATGCTGGATTTGCCGTCGACAACACCGACGGCACTTACTTGACGACGATCAGCGCTCCATTCTTAATGGGGACGCATCGTCCTGTGGCAGCACGGTTTCCCGTACACATGACCGCATTATACCCAAAACACAATTTTGGGATGACAAGCGCTTGATAGCTTTGATGAATTTTCACTATTGCTGCAAAAATAGGTATCGCGGACCAGCCATTTGGCATATCGGCGGGGGGCCCGGTACGCCGGTACAATCAACGTTTTTGCTGCGGCCCACCGTCCTCATGAAAGTCACTCTGATCCCCGTCACCCCGTTCCAGCAGAACTGCTCGCTGCTCGTTTGCGAGGCGACGGGACGCGCCGCCGTTGTCGATCCAGGCGGCGATCTCGAGATCATCCAGGATGAGGTCAAGCGGCAAAACCTGTCGGTCGAAAAGGTTTTCCTCACGCACGGTCACATCGATCATTGCGCCGGCGCGAAAACTTTGGCCACGCACTACGGCGTCCCGATCGACGGTCCACATCCCGACGAGCGTTTCTGGATCGATCAGTTGCCCGCCCAGAGCACGCGTTTCGGCTTCCCTGCAGCGCAGGCGTTCGAACCGGACCGCTGGCTGCAGGACGGCGACACGGTTCAGTTCGGCAATGAGACGCTCGAGGTTTATCACTGCCCGGGGCATACGCCGGGCCATGTGATCTTCTTTAGCCGCGCGCATCGGGTCGCGCTGGTTGGCGATGTGCTGTTTGCGGGCTCGATCGGCCGCACCGATTTTCCGCGCGGCAATCATGCCGATCTGATTCGCGCGATCCGCGAGAAGCTCTGGCCGCTCGGCGACGACGTCACCTTCGTGCCGGGTCATGGGCCCACCTCGACGTTCGGCGCCGAGCGCCGCACGAATCCATACGTCGCAGACGGAGTGCGCGCATGAGCGCCGAAATCTATGTGAGCACCGACGTCGAAGCGGACGGCCCGATCCCCGGCCCGCATTCCATGCTCAGCTTTGCCTCGGCCGCGTACACGGAAGACAAGCAACTCATCGGCACCTTCTCTGCGAACCTGGAAACGCTGGAAGGTGCGACCGCCCATCCGGTTCAGGAGGCATGGTGGAAAACCCAGCCCGAGGCGTGGGCCGCCTGCCGTCTCGATCTGCAGCAGCCCGCCACGGCTTTGAACGCTTACGTAACGTGGGTTGAAGCGTTGCCGGGCAAACCGGTCTTCGTGGCCATGCCGGCCGGCTTCGATTTCACGTTCATGTTCTGGTACATGATGCGCTTCACAGGCCGCTGCCCATTTTCATGGTCTGCGCTGGACATCAAGACGCTCGCCTTCGCGATGACCGGTCTGCCCTATCGCAAGTGCATCAAGCCGCGCCTGCCGCAGCGGTGGTTCGACGACCATCCGCACACCCACGTCGCCCTCGACGATGCGATCGAGCAAGGCGCCCTGTTCTGCAACATGCTCGCCGAGTTGCGCGCCGGCCAGGCCGTTCTCGCCGCTCATGCAGCGGCGGAAACAGTCCCAAAAGATGGGGACGGCTCAGGGCAAAACGCCGCTGCCAAACCGGCAAATTAGGTAATCTCCCTCGTCAGAGCCGTTTTACATTGCGTTTCGTTTTCGTCGCCTCTACTATTAGAGCCACGGCACGCCAACGGAGGCGCAGTTGACACTCGATACGTTCTCGCAAAAGATCCTGCGCCTGCTGCAGCTTGACGCTCGCCGTTCGGTGCAGGAAATCTCCGACCAGGTCGGTCTCTCCAGCACCCCATGCTGGCGGCGGATCAAGGACATGGAGCAATCGGGGGTGATCCAGCGCTACACAGCACTGCTGGATCGCGAAAAGCTGGGGCTGCACGTGTGCGCGCTCGCTCACATCCATCTGACGCGGCACACGGAAGGCGGGGTTGAACAGTTCGAACGCGAGATCGCCACCTGTCCTGAAGTGACCGAGTGCTACAGCACCACCGGCGAATCCGACTACATCCTCAAGATCGTCGCGCCGGACATCAAGGCGTATGACGCGTTTCTGCACGAACGCATCTTCAAGATTCCGGCCGTCGCGCAAGTGCGCACAAGCGTCGTGCTGCGGGAAATCAAGTTCGATACGCAACTACCGCTTTGAGATTCTGATGGCGACGCCAGCCAGGCCGGCCGTCTTCACCTGCCCGGCGCTACCGCGCTAGGCAATGTCATGACGCTCCGGCGCTGCGGCTTCAGCCTGCTCATCCAGAGCAATAGCCCGCAATACGCTCAGATGCCGCACGCCCAGGCGGCTCTTTAGTTCTGCCAGATCAAGATGCGCGAGCCGCTGTGCGTCGCTCTCAATGGCATTGGGCGCGCTGGCAGCTAGCGTCACGTCGACATCGAGGCCAGTGCTCAGGTAATGGATATTGACGCCCGCCGCCCGCTCACCCCGTTCAGCAAGCGCCGCCTCGACCTCCGCGACGACCCGCTCACGGGGCGGCAATCCGATAGGCGGTCGCGCCAGCGCATCGTTTTCCGGATCGACGTGAATCAGCGCATCGAGCACCCGGCTGTCAGTGAGGACGCGCGCCCGGGCCGTCTCAGCAATGTAGTGACCTTCCGATACAGAGATCAGCGGGTCGACCAGGATATGTGCGTCGACGAGCGCGAAGTCACCCATCTTGCGCGTGCGCAGTTCGTGCACATCACGCACACCCGGCGTCGACATCAGCAGTTTGCGTACGTCGGCGGCAGCGGCATCGTCGAGTGCGCGGTCTGATAGATCCTGCAGCGCATCCCAGCCGAACGTCCAGCCCATACGCGCGACCATGAAACCGACAATCGCCGCTGCAATTGGATCGAGAAGTCGCACGCCAGCCAGACTGCCGATAATGCCGAGCGCAACAACCAGCGACGACGCCGCGTCCGAACGCGCATGCCATGCATTGGCAATCAGCATGGCCGAGCGCACCCGTTGAGCTTCGCGCAGCATATAACGAAACAGTGTTTCTTTCGAAACCAGCACCAGCACAGCCACGGCCAGTGCGCTGAGGTGAACGGCGGGAATATCCTGCAAATCGGCCAGCCGCGCTCCGGCGCGCCATAGCATGCCGACACCGACCGCAATTAGCAGCGCACCCAGAAACAACGAAGCCACGGTTTCATAGCGGCTGTGCCCGTAATTGTGATCCGCATCCGGCTTTGCTCCGCTATGCCGATTGGCGATTAGTACGACAAAATCCGAAACGAGATCGGCAAGCGAATGCACGCCATCGGCAACCAGTGCCTGCGAATGGGCGATCATCCCGATGATGATTTGCAGCGTCATCAACACCGAATTGAGCGCGATACTGACAAACGTGCTTTTGCGCGCAACGTGATGTTTTTCCGTGGATTGGGTGGCGAAGGTGGCGGGCATGCGAGCAGATGCGGTTTTTCAATGTGTGGATTCTAACCGCGCTCGCATGACAATCTGCGGAATCCCTTAAAATTCTCTTTTAAATCAGATGCTTATCTAAACGGGAAGTATTCGCGTTCCGGTTCAATAGAATACGCTCCCGCAAGTCACGGAATGCGAAGCTGGAGATCGGTCCGACAGCTAAACATGGACGTAAAAAAACCGCGCACCTTAAGGTTGCGCGGTTCTTCGGCCGAGGGCGCGCTAATGCGCCCACAGGGATACTGCAATTAACGCTGAATCAGAAACTTCTCACGATCCTGACCGGCGATCCAACGCGGCGGCTTACCACGGCCCGACCACGTGCTACCGCTATCCGGATCACGGTATTTCGGCGCGACACCAGCGCGCGGACGGCCCACTTTCGCTGCCTTACCACGGCCGCCGCCTAACTCAGCAAGCGTAATGCCGTAGTCAGCCATCTTCTGTTTGATCTCGTTCAACACTTCCGCGTATTCACGCGACTTTGCTTCTTCGATCTGCTGTTCCAGCTTCTCTCGCTGTGCGAGTAGTTCCTTGTAGGAAGACATAGGTTCCCTTGTGGTTTAGATAAGTGACTACCAGTCTAAGCCGGTTTGCCCTTTGAAAGGTGTTCATGCCTCGGAATTTGCAGGCGAGATTAACACAAAATAGAAAGCGTGGAAAAGTCCAGTTCTTAAATTAATTATGTTTCGTTTCGAAAAATTTCAGGAAACGGCACAGTCAGCAAGTTTTTCATTTACATCTTCTTTCGCAGCTTACGAAAAAGCGAACTCGGCTATGAGTAAATATCTGAATTAACTCCCAAAATATGAAAATTAATATGCCATTTGCACCGGAACATCTCATGGCATGAGAGCTTTCGGCGAACAACCTGCGAGCAGGCGAAATAAATAGTCGAAATGCATCGCGTCTGAGTGTTTTCCCGCAATAGTTCTAGTCACGATCGTTTCACGTTTCGCGTGATGCAATCTTTTAGTGCGGCATGCAAGGAGTCGGCATTTTTTGCGACCTCGTCAAATGTGAAGCGGCTGCGTGCACCTTCGTGTTTCAGATCCGCGCCATAGCGGTCGATGCCAATTAATTCAAGATGATCCGGCCGCTGCGGATGTGCGTCGAAAAACCCCAGCAACGCACGCTCTTCGTCGAAGCTGAGTGGTTCGAACGGATCCAGTTCATTGCCATCGAGCCAGCCCATCGCGCCAAAGCCACCGATATAACGCATCCGCTCGAGCGTCATCACCCAGAAGCTGAAATCGCCCAGCGCGAGGTAGCGCTCGGCGTCCGGGTGATAGCGCAGGTAACGCCCCACCACGGCAGGCGTCGGCTCGACCGTCTCGAACGAGCCTAGCAGCGTGACCCGCTGGCCATTGAGCACATCGCCATCCGGAGCGTGCGCGACTAGGAAGCCCGCACGAGGATCGCCTTGCAGGTTACGGGTGTGTTCGGCCAGGCGACTCACGAGGATCGTAGGACGATGCCGCGCGTCCGGGGCAAACGGCAGGATCGACGGATACGGAAATCCCTCCGGTTGGCGCGAGTGCGTCGCGAGCGTGCCGGCGGCGACCTGGTGGAGCAGATGAAGCGGCGCGTGAGCGGGGATATTCAAGAGCGCGTCCTCGAAGGATGGCGTGGATGGCGTTCGGCCGGCTGGCTCAAGGTGAAAGCGCGGCCGTGGTGCCGTAGAAATTAGATATTAATTCAGCGCTCGCCTGCAGGACCCCGGCCGCTTCGTTAGAATCGGAACTTCGCTTTCAGCCGGCTTTCGCGTCGTTGTCCGGTTCCGTTTTCGCTTTACGCCAACGAGACTTCCGTGTCCGATCGTTCCCCCGACCTTTCCGCGCTTCCCGCCGCCCATCGCGATCTGCCGGCCACCTCGTTGCAGCGCGCCCGCTATGCAACGATGGCGCTCTTCTTTATCGCCGGGATGATGTACGCGTCGTGGGGGGTACACGTGCCGACCGTGCGCGACCGCTTCCATCTGAATCCGGCGCTGCTGTCGATCGCACTGCTGGCGGTGGCAGGCGGCTCGATCACCGCGATGGCGACCAACGCCTCGTGGATTGCGCGGGTCGGCACACGCCGCGCGTGTCTCGCTGGCGGCCTTGCGATGGCGGTCTGCGCCGCGTTGATCCTGATAGTTCCGTTTTACTGGATGCTGCTGGTTGTGCTGGCAGTCTTTGGCGCCGGAATGGCAACGCTAGATGTGGCGATGAACGCCGAAGCGAGCGCAGTCGAGCAGACGCTCGGACGGCCAATCATGTCCCAGTTGCACGGTATGTTCAGCGTTGGCGGGATGGTGGGCGCCGCCGTCGGCGGAGTGTTGCTGTCACGTGGTATGGCGCCGGCCGTTCATCTCGCTCTCGTTGCCATCCTGAGTGCGCTCGTGCTGCTGGTGGCGTGTCCCGCGGTTTTGCCTCATGTGCCGCAGGCGGATCATCCGGATGCCGCGACGCCGCGCGCCAACCGCTGGCACTCGCCGGCGCTGTGGGCGCTCGGAGCGACTGCGCTGGTGGCGCTGATCGCCGAAGGAGCGATGTACGACTGGGCCACCGTCTACATGCGCGACGTCGTCGTCGCGACGCCGGCGCTCGCGAGCGCGGCGTACGCGGCGTTTTCGGGCGGCATGGCGGCGGCCCGCTTTGCCGGCGATGCCGTGCGCGCCCGCTTCGGCGCCCCGCAGCTGGTGATGGCAAGCGCGTCGCTGGCGTGTGCCGGGATGATCGGCGCGCTGCTGTTGCCCTACTCGTTCACAGCGTTGACAGGATTCACGCTGATGGGCCTCGGGCTGGCCAACATGATGCCGGTGCTATTCGCGGCGGCCGCGCGGGTCGAAGGGATTCATGCGGCGGAAGGGCTTGCGCATGTCGCGGGGCTCGCTTATTTCGGACTACTGCTCGGGCCGGTGATCATCGGCGGGGTCGCGCAGGTGACCAGCCTGCCGATCGGGCTATCTGTGGTCGCGATATGTTCGGCGGTGATCGCGTTCGCCGGGCCGAAGGTATTGCGTCGTTTGAAGATCTGACGGAGACGGGCGCAGCGAGCCGGTCAACGGCTCGTGGCAGCGTCCGAAACGTGCCGCCTTACGTTACGTTACATGGGCTTGCCGCACGATCCCGTTCCGCGACACATGAATGCTTGCGACACTCGTCGATGACTCTGCCGGGAGTCGTAGTGCTTTGATTTTTATCGATTTATTCTGCACGACAGGGCGCTCCGTACAAATGGCATAAGCCTTGCAGTTAGCTCCCCCACTGGTTCAATCAGGGGGAGCATAAACATGAATCGCAATTTCAAGATGACGGCCATCGCCATGTGCGTGTCGTCAGTGATGGTACTTCAAGGCTGCGGCGGGTCCACGGTCAATAAACCGCCGACGACGGGTAGCGGCTCGGGGAGCGGTGGCGTAATTGGCACAGGCGGCGGTTCGGGCGCGGGTGCAGGCGGTGGCTCGGGTACGGGCACGCATACTCCGACACCGACTCCGACTCCGACACCGACACCGACTCCGACTCCGACACCAACGCCGACTCCGACTCCGACTCCGACGCCAACACCGACGCCGACGCCGACGCCAACACCGACACCGACGCCGACGCCGACGCCGACGCCAACACCGACACCGACTCCGACGCCCACACCGACGCCGACCCCAACGCCGACGCCGACGCCGACGCCAACACCGACACCGACTCCGACTCCGACTCCGACTCCGACGCCGACGCCGACGCCGACGCCGACGCCGACGCCGACGCCAACGCCGACGCCAACGCCAACGCCAACGCCGACTCCGACTCCGACTCCGACGCCGACGCCGACGCCAACGCCGACGCCAACGCCAACGCCAACACCGACGCCAACGCCGACGCCAACACCAACCCCCAGCGCCAACGCCGTCGGCGTAGTCATCCAGAACGCGGGCAACGTTGTCTCGTCGACCGGCCAGACCGTCTCCTCACTGGGCAGCCAGATCGGCCTCACGCCGCTGCCCGGCGGCAACTCGGCGACCACCACGGCGCTCGGCAACATCCTGTCGAACTTCGGCAACGGCGTCACCGCTGTTGGCATGGGCGCGACGAACGGCCTCGGCCAGCTCGGCCTGTCGAGCAATCCGCTGGGCATCACGATCTCGAGCAGCGGCAACCTTGTCTACGACGCGGGCCAGGCAGTCAACAGCGCCGGGAAACTCGTGACGAGTCTCGGCAGCGGCCCGACAGCTGCGCTCAGTCCACTGACGACACCGCTCGGCAGCACCGTCTCCACCGTTGGCCTTGCAGTCGCCGGACTCGGCACCCAGCTTGGCAAGACGCTTTCGACCGGTCCGATCGAGCAGCTCACGACCTCGGTCAGCACCGCCATCACGCCGATCACCTCGACCCTCGCGCAGACGACGCAAACCGTCGGCGAGGCTACCGGGCTCGGTGCGCCGCTGAACGGCCTGCTGTCGACGGTCGGCCACGGACTGGATAGCGCCGGCAACAAGATCAGCACAGCAACCGGCAACCCGGTCGGCGAGAATCTCGGTACCGTCGTCACCAGGCTCGGCGATACCGTCACTTCGGCTGGCGGTCTGCTGGTAGGCGGCACCGGTAGCAACCCGCTGGGCGGCAACCCACTCGCGCCGATCACCAGCATCCTGACAGCCCTGCCCGGCACGCTGAGCGGCGGCCTGACAGGCGGCAGCGGTAGCTCGGGTGGCCCGCTTGCGCCGATTACCGGCGTGCTGAGCACGGTGACCTCGTCGTTGACGGGTGCCCTCAGCGGCGCCAGCGGCGGCTCGGGCAACCCATTGGCGCCAGTCACCTCAGCGGTTTCCTCGCTGACCGGCGCACTGGGTTCGGTGACGGGAAGTGTTTCGATCTCCGGCTCGGCGAGCGCGTCCGGATCCGGCTCCGCAAGCGGCAGTGCCAGTGCCGCCGCCAGTCTGCTGACGCCAATCACAGGACTGGTGAGTTCGCTGACAGGTGGACTGGCCCTCTCGAGCTCAGGCAGTAGTTCCAGCAGCAGTAGCTCGAGCAGTAGCTCAGGCGGCCTGCTCGGCGTGCTGGCGCCCAAGAAATAACGACGGCAATTAAAAGAAGCAGTACCAGGGGGCGGCGGACCGGGTAACCGGTCCGCCGGTTTTTATTGCGCACCGGCAAACGCAATCAGGCGGGAAATACAGCGCATTGCGCGCCTAGAGTTCGTTATAGGTGTCGTAGGTATTGCAGAAGTCGTTACGTACGACGAAGTTGGTATACGTCATCGTGACGGACGGCTCGAGTCCTTCCACGTAGTGCCACCATCCGATCGGCAGAAACAGCAGGTCGCCAGGCCCGATCGTGCATTCGATCAGGTTTGCCTGCTGTACAGCCGGAAACCGCGTCGCATCGATCGCGTTGCCGTCCACCTGCGTATAACAATGCAAGTGGTTGTACATATACGGCGTATCCGACATCGGAATCAGCTTGATCCGCTTGCGCCCAATCACCTGGGCCATGAAGTTGTTGGTGAGATCGTGATGAAACGGCGTCTTTGTACCGCCCGGTCCAAACCAGAAAAACCCCGTATCCGGCGACGCAGGATCGAGATACTCGCGAATCGTCGGCGCGTCTTCCCATAGCGCCGCAAGCGAGGCGCGATTAATCGACGTGTTGTTCGCCGTCATATAAAAGTCGTTGGTCGGCCGGCTGCGTTCGACCAGATCCACATATTCGCGGAACGGCATCTTGCGCTTCAGGTTCGGCTGATTGATCTCGTAGTTCGGATCCGATTCGCGGCCAAACTGGACTTCAACTTCGCAATCGCCGCAACGCGCGCGAAAGTAATCGAAACTCCATTGCGTGCGTGCCGGCCATGAGTCGAATGCGCCCGTGATAATCACCGGCCGGTTCTGAAAGTAGTACTGCTCAAAGAATTCTTCGCGCGTAAGCCGCTCGCGCCGCTCGACCGCGGCGCCGCTCGCGCGCATCCTGCTTAGCTGGCCATATACGGATAAGGTCCAGTCGCGCTTGCGCAAACGATTGCGCAGGCGCGTGCCACCCTGCAGATAGGGGCTGGCAAGTGCGGTGTTGATTTCGAGCGCGGCTTCGTCGGCATCGAAACCTTCGTTGAGCATGGCAGCGTGGAGCGACTGCGCGGTTGCCCCAAGCAAAAGATTTTCAGCAATCCAGCGACGCATATCGTCGTTCGTGCGAGTCATGGTCGGCCCCCCTCTCTCTGTTTTTGATTTGTCCGATCGTTAGATTCTCATGCGCGCGCCCAAAAGAAAAGGCGTGCATTCCTGAAAGAATGCACGCCTTGAATCGTCCAGCAGACGGCAGGCAAAACGCCCACCGTCATGCGGCAAAAACTTACATCTTGACCACGTCCAGCAGCGTCTTCTTGCCGCCCTTGTAGTCGTACAGCGAGATCACGCCGTGCTGCAGGTCGCCGTGCGAATCGAACGTCGTTTCGCCAATCACGCCCTTGTAGTCGGTCGTCGGCATTGCTGCCAGGATCTTTGCCGGATCCGTCGAGTTAGCACGCTTCATAGCATCGACAATGATGTACACAGCATCATACGTGAACGGAGCGTAGATCTGGATCGGCTGACCAAAACGCTTTTCGTACTTGGCTTCGAACGCCTTGCCGCCAGCCATCTTCTCGAGCGCCATACCGGCTTCCGAGCAGACGATGTTGTCGGTTGCGTCGCCAGCCAGGTCGGATAGGCCGTCGGTACAGACACCGTCACCCGCCAGAACCTTCGCGCGCAGGCCGAGCTGCTTGGCTTGCTTCGCGAACGGGCCGCCGGTGGCGTCCATGCCGCCGTACATGATCGCGTCAGGGTTTTCGCCCTTGATCTTCGTCAGAATGGCGCGGAAGTCGACAGCCTTGTCGTTGGTCGCGTCATGCGACACCACGTTCAGGCCGAGCGACTTGGCGGTCTTCTCGAACTCGTTTGCCAGACCCTGACCGTAAGCGGTCGAGTCGTCGACGATCGCGACGCTCTTCACCTTCAGTTCTTTGGCTGCGTAGTTAGCCAGTGCCGGGCCTTGTTGCGCATCGGTCGCCACGACGCGGTACGTCGTCTTGAAGCCCTGTTGCGTGTAAGCCGGGTTCGTTGCCGACGGCGAGATCTGCACGATACCTGCATCGCTATAGATCTTCGAAGCCGGAATCGAGGTGCCCGAGTTCAAGTGGCCGACCACTGCAACGACCTTGTCGTCAACCAGCTTCTGGGCAACCTGCGTTGCCGTACGCGGGTCAGCCGCGTCGTCTTGTGCGTCGAGTTGCAGCGTGACCTTCTGGCCGCCAATCGTCAGACCCTTGGCGTTGATTTCTTCAACCGCCAGACGAGCGCCGTTTTCGTTGTCTTTACCCAGGTGAGCAATACCGCCGGTAAGCGGTGCGACGTGGCCGATCTTGACGACCTCGTCCGCCACCGCGCCCGTTGCCAACGACGCAAACAACATGGCAGCAGCGCTGATCGGCAACAGCTTTTGAATCTTGATGTTCATGTAAGTCTCCAGTTTCGGTCCCAAAAACAACGTAATCGCCCTGTGCCCCGCTTCCTTCTCGTGTCGCTCAGTCCCGTGGACGACCACGCCGGTTGCATCGTGTATGCACTTGGACAGTACGTCAATCGGCCTGTTTGTGGCAGGCGGCTATGCGTACTTGCGCGCAAGTGTAGGCTATCAAATTAATTTGTGGGATTTTTTTGAGTAAGTGGGATGAACACTAATAGCGTTTATCCCACAACGTCGAATGAGAAGACGCGAAACACCCCGGAGAACACCAGCCGGCGCGGGTTTCCCTCAAACGGGTGGTTTGCCGCGAGGGCCGGGTAAAGGTTTTTCAGGCCTATGCCATTAATTCGCGGAATAAGGATTGAGCGGCGCAAACGATAGCGCCATCGCACGGACGCGACACCCGCCCGATGCCCCGGTCGACGCTACGCAATTTATCCAGCAAGAGCGGCGATATTCGCGGCCGCCTCACGCCATTCCGCGTGCAACTGTTCGACCAGTTCCGCCGCGGGCAGCCCTTCCTTACGCTTGCTTCCGAGCGGCGCGGCCTGCCCCGACCATAAAGACAGATAGTCGCCGTTATTGGCGCGGCTCGCGGTCTGCCGCAATTCCTGCGTCAGCGCGTTTTGCACCGGGTACGGCGCAACGTTTCCAGGCTGTTCGCTCAACTGCCGCATCAGCGGATTGCGTATGCCGCGTGCATGCCGGCCGGTGATGGCACGGGTGACCTCGGTCGCCGTATCGGGCAACGTGCGCACGCGGGTCTTCCAGTCTGCGGGAATCGCGCTTTCGGCGCAGGTGAGGAACGCGGTGCCCATTTGCGCGGCTTGCGCCCCAAGCGCAAGGGCGGCCACGATGCCGCGTCCATCCATGATGCCGCCCGCGGCCAGCACCGGCAGACCGGTGGCGTCGACCAGTTGCGGCACCAGCGCCATCGTGCCCACCAGCGCATCCTCGAAGCGGCCGATGAAAGTGCCGCGATGCGCGCCCGCTTCGGAGCCTTGCGCGGCGATCGCATCGGCGCCGATGTCGCGCCACGCGACACCTTCGGCCGTATGCGTCGCCGTGCCGATTACATAACTGCCGGCCGCGTGCAGACGCTCGACATCCTGCGCGGAGATCAAACCGAAAGTGAAACTCACCACCGGCACACGCAATTCGATCAGCATGTCCAGTTGTTCCCGGAAGTCGGGGGCGTAGCGCGCGAGCGGCTGGCCTGGCGGCAGGCCCAGTTCGGCGCGCAGCGGATCGATGCTACTCAGCGCGCGGCGCACGGTGGCGTCGTCCGGTGCCGACGGCTCCAGCACGAACAGATTCACGCCGAACGGACGGCTGGTGAGCGCGCGAATCGCTGCCACTTCGCTGGCGAGTTTCTCCGCGGTAAAAGGCGCGGCGGCGAGAAACCCGAGGGCGCCCGCATTCGAAACGGCAGCCACCATGGCGGGTGAAGTCGGGCCCCCCGCCATCGGCGCCTGCACGACCGGCACGCGCAGATCGAAACGTTCGGCAAACGGCGAGGCGAAACGATGTACGTTACTCATGATGACGTCCTTCGGCATGGGGTGCCCACATCGCGCGTGGGCTGTTGCTGACGACTCTACTGGAGCGCCGTAACGCCGAAAAATGAATTATCGAGAACGTTTCCATCGTCGAACGAGAAAGCCGGGCGCGGCAAGGAGGCAGCGCGCGCCGCGTCTGGCCGCTCTGCACGGCCTTTCTTTTAGTGGCAAACTGACCGCCCGCCGCGGGCTTTGCCCGCTTGCACCTACCGCAATTTGAAGGAGAGTGACGTGAGCGTGACTACCCGTTGGATCGACATTCCCGCCGGCGACGACAGTTTCGAGGGTTATCTGGCGCTGCCCAAAAGCGGCAAGGGACCGGCCGTCATCATCATTCAGGAAATCTTCGGTGTTAATAGCCATATTCGCGCGGTCGCCGAACAGTACGCGCAAGATGGCTACGTGGCACTCGCGCCGGATATTTTCTGGCGTACCCAGCCGCGCGTCGAACTGACCTATGTCGGCGCCGACCGTGACAAGGGGATCGAAATCCTGCAAAAGACCGACGTGGGACTGGCCGTGGCCGACATCAGCGCAACGGCGGCCGCTCTGCGCGCGATGCCGGAAGTGACCGGCAAGGTGGCGGCCATTGGCTATTGCTTCGGCGGCCGGCTCGCCTATCTGACTGCCGCGCAAAACACGATCGACCTGGGCGTGAGCTACTACGGCGGCGGCATCCAGAATCTGCTCGACGAAGCCGCGAAGATCAAGGTGCCGATGCAGTTCCACTACGGCGAGCTCGACCACGGCATTCCTCTGGAAGCAGTGGGCCAGGTGCAGGAACGTTTCGCCGGCCGTGGCGATGCGGAATTCCACATCTATCCGAATGCCGATCACGGCTTTAACTGCACCGACCGCGCGTCGTACAACCAGCACGCCGCGGCGCTGGCCCACGGCCGCACGCTGACGTTCCTCGGCGAACGTCTGTAAGCGGCCCGGCGTGCTCTCCGACTACCTCGCCCATGACGCGATGGGTCTCGCCGAGCTGGTGCGCGCGCGCGCGGCCAGCGCGCGCGAGTTGCTCGACATCGCCATCGCTCGCGCCGAAGCGGCCAACCCCGCGATCAACGCGATCGTTCTTAAGGACTACGAGGCCGCGCGCGAACGCGCGTCGCGCGATGATGCAAGCGCGCTCGGCGACGGCCCGCTCGCGGGCGTACCTTATCTGATCAAGGATCTGGGTGCGCCGGTGGCGGGGTTGCGGATGTCGATGGGCAGTCGCCACTACCGGCACTTCGTGCCCACCGAAGACGCGCCGGTGGTTGCGTTGGCGCGCGCCGCAGGTCTTAACATCTTCGCCAAGACCAACACGCCGGAACTCGGTCAGATGCCCTATACCGAGCCCGAGCTGTTCGGCCCTTGCCGCAATCCGTGGAGTCTCGATCACACGCCGGGCGGCTCGAGCGGCGGAGCGGGCGCTGCAGTCGCAGCCGGTATCGTGCCGTTGGCGCATGCTTCCGACGGCGGCGGTTCGATCCGCATTCCCGCCTCCTGCTGCGGTCTCTTTGGTCTTAAGCCATCGCGCGGACTGGTGCCGGGTTTGCATGCGCCCGGGGCCGGCGAGTTGGGCGTCGATCACGCCATCTCACGCAGCGTGCGCGACAGCGCACTGCTGCTCGACCTCGTGACCGGGCAAACGCAGCAAGGCGCCATCGGCACACCCGGTACGTTTCTGGGTGCGGTGACCGAGCCGTGCCGGCCATTGACGATTGCCTATGTGACCGAGCCGATGCTGGCACCCACGTTATCTGCCGACGTACGCGCGGCGCTCGATGATGCGGCGAAACTCGCAGCATCGCTCGGCCATCACGTGGAGCCGGTCTCGCTCGGTATCGATTTCGAAGCAGTCCGCCATGCGTTCCTGATGCTGTGTTCGGTGACCACTCGCGACATGGTGCTCAACGCAGATCGCATCACCGGTCGCAAACCGATGCGCGAAGAGTTCGAAATCGCCACGTGGGCGATGGCGCAAATCGGCCGCAAGCTCGGCGAACGCGCATTGCCTGCCGCGCTCGAGGAACAACGCCGCATCACCGCGAAGCTGACCGATCTGCTGTCGCGCTACGACGTGATCCTGTGCGCGACGCTGGCCTCCGCGCCGATCAAGATCGGTGAGATGCAACCGAGCGCAAGCGAGCGCATGCAGATGCGTGCGGTCGTCACGATGCCGATCGAGGCGCTCCTGAAAAGAATGCTCGCTGAAGCCGCCGACAAGGCATTCGCCTGGGCCGGCTGCACCGAGATATTCAATCTGAGCGGACAGCCTGCGATGTCGGTGCCGCTTTACTGGAATGCCCGTGGCTTGCCGGTGGGTGTGCAATTCGCGGCGCGTGAGGGTGGTGAAGCGACATTGTTGCGCCTGGCCGCGCAACTTGAAACCGCACGTCCCTGGTTCTCCAGAAGACCGCCTTTGATGCCAGCACGCATCTAGCGGTATCTAAGCTTCTCTGCGCACAGCATCGCTAGCTCATGCGTGTTTGCGACGCGCGTCGAGATCGGCGTGGCGCATGCCTGGCGTATAGGCAAGCGCGACGATCGACAGTGCGAGACCTGCCATGACGTAGTAGGTTGGCGCGAGCGGCGAGCCCGTGGTTTGGGTAAGCCACGTAACGATCAACTGCCCGAAGCCGCCGAACAGCATCACCGCAATGTTGTAGGCGAGCGAGAGCCCGGTCGAACGCACATTGGCGGGGAACAGTTCGGCAATCATGGCGCCAAATGGGCCGTAGTAACCGGACAGCGTGATCGACAGAATCGCTTGCACGAGGACCAGTTTCGCCACGCTCGGCGACCCGGCGAGCCAGGAGAACAGCGGGTAGATCAGGATCAGCGTCAACACCAGCGACCAGATCGATAGCCCTTTGCGGCCAATGCGATCGGACCATGCACCGGTCAGCGGCGAAAGCACCATCAGCAGCAGGTTGCCTACGATCACCGCATAAAACGACTGCGCATAAGGCAGCTTCAGTTGCTTCACTGCGAAGGTCGGCAGATAGCTGATCAGTACGTAGATCGTGACCGTGAGCGCGATCACCGTGCCGAGTCCGCAGACCACTTCGCGACCGTGGCCCGAAAGAACTTCACGCAATGTCGCGCGACGGGCCGTCTGTTGGGCATGCAAAAACGCTTCCGAATCGGCAAGGTGGCGGCGAATATAAAAACCGACCGGCCCGATCACGAGGCCGAGTATGAAGGGCACACGCCAGCCCCACGATTTGAGCGCTTCCGGCGAGAGCCCGTGCGTAATCGATGCGCCGACTACAGCGCCCAGCGCCAGCGCGGCCGCCTGGCTTGCCATCTGCCAGCCGCCGTAAAAACCTCGCTTCGAGAAAGGCGCTGCTTCGATTAGCAGCGCAGTCGAACTGCCGAACTCGCCGCCGGCCGAGAAGCCTTGCAGCAGACGTCCGAGCACGATGATCAAAGGGCCGCCGATGCCGATCGCCGAATAAGGCGGCGCAATCGCCAGCAGCAGGATGCCGAACGTCATCAGCGCGATCACCAGCGACAAGGCCGCCTTGCGTCCCGCACGATCCGCGTAAAGCCCAAGAACGATGCCGCCAATCGGCCGCATGACAAATGCGACGCCGAAACTCGCAGTGGTGAGAAGCAACGACGAGTAATCGCTGCTGGCCGGAAAGAAGAGCTCCGCGATTACCACCGTCATCAAGCCAAAGACCGTGAAGTCGTACCACTCGAGCGCATTGCCGATAACCGCTGCTGCAACTGCTCGTGTGTTGAGGCTCTTTGACGCCGGCATCAGGATCTCCAGCCTTCGAAAAGTGTTGCGCGCTGTGTTGAACGTAAGCCGCCCGGCGAGACGACGCAATGCCGCCATGCGAAATGCATTGCGAGTGTAAAGATGGCTGTAAAGGTTTTCAAGCAGCAAAAAGGCGCCGGCCACTCGGTGTGGCGGACGCCTTGGCACATCTTTGCAAGTATTGCGCCGTCATGCTGCAGCGCAATTTACCGCGACAGGCATGCTGAACGGACCCTACCGGGCCTTACGCTTTCTTGTTGTATGCACTGCACCAACCTTTGGCCGACACCTGCTTGCCGCCGAACATCGGGCAGGCGCCCCACGGATCGGTTGCCTTGCCCTGATAAAAGCTGCAGTTGCCGCAAGCCTGGCCGGCCGCGTACTTCGCATACTTGGCCTTGTCGACCTGAGTCGCGTCGGCTTTGTAGCCGAGCGCCTGGGCGGTGGGATCGGCTTCGGTGACTTTAGGGGCGTCGGCAAAAGCCTGGCGCGACAACGCGAGCGTCGACGCAACGCCAATGCTCGTAATCAGGAACGTACGACGGGATGACTTCATGGGGACTCACTCCATTTTGTATGGGACTAAACGCCGTTCTAACGACAGCGATCCCCAAGCATAACAATGAAGCCCCAACGCGTGACGGTCCAAATGATAGAGATAAGCGATTTCGTAGTTCGACGCCGGCCCGTTGCCGGGCGCGGCGCTCAATCCGCAGTATCAACCTGCAGCGCCGCCTCGATAACTACGCCACTCCTGCCACTTCGCAGACACGCTGCGCAATCGCCAGACACGCCGTCAGCCCAGGTGACTCGATCCCGAACAGATTCACGAGGCCGCGCACGCCATGCGCAGCGGGCCCCTGAATCACGAAGTCCGCAGCGGGTTCACCAGGGCCGGAGAGCTTGGGGCGAATGCCTGCATACGCCGGCTGCAATGCGCCATCGGGCAACGCGGGCCAATAAGCACGAATCGCTGCGTAGAAGGAATCGGCTCGATGCGGATCGACGTCGTAGTTGATCGCATCGACCCATTCGACGTCGGGACCGAAGCGCGCCTGGCCGCCCAGATCGATAGTCAGATGGACACCCAGACCCGCCTCGTTCGGCATCGGATAAATCAGGCGGCTAAACGGCGCGCGTCCCGAGATGCTGAAGTAGTTGCCGCGTGCAAGATACAGCGGCGGCACATGCCGCGCGTCGAGTCCGCGAATCTTGCGTGCGAGCGCATTGGCCTGCAGACCCGCGCTGTTGATCACAGACGCCGCGCTGATCGTGGTGGGTGCGGCACCGCCCACTTTCACGACGAAACGCCCGTTGCTCGACTCGATCGCCTCGACCGGTGCATGAAACGCGCACACAGCGCCATCGCGTTCGGCATCGCCCTGAATCGCCAGCATCAGTTGATGACTGTCGACAATGCCCGTGCGCGGCGAGAACACTGCCTCGACACATTCGAGCGCCGGTTCCAGTGCTTGCGCCTCGGTGCCGCCAATCCGCATCAGGTCGAGCACGCCGTTTTCCTTGCCGCGCGCCATGATGCTTTCGAGTTGCGGAATCTGGTTGCGCGAGGTTGCGACAAGCAGCTTGCCGCACCGCGAATGCGGCACGCCGTGCGCCTCGCAATAGTCGTACAGCATTTCACGACCGCGCACGCACAGCGCCGCTTTCACCGAACCGCGCGGATAGTAGATGCCCGCGTGAATCACTTCGCTATTGCGCGAACTGGTGCCCACGCCGATGGCTTCGGCGCCCTCCAGCACGATCACTTCGCGACCGCGTGCCGCGAGAGCACGCGCGATGGCCAGGCCCACGACGCCGGCCCCGATCACTACACATTCGATCTGATCCATGTCCCTTGACGCGGCCTACCGCACCGCGTGACCCCTCGTCCACCTGATGAAGATGAAGAACGGCCGCGGCTATCTCGTGCCGCCCACCGCTCGCTGTCGAACGCGTCCTGCGCACATGACAAAATTCTACGACGCGGCACAGAAACGAATGCCCGCAGTCACAACGACTGCGGGCATCGGATCGGGTGCCAGATCTTGAGTCTGTATGCCGGACGGCTTCAGTGTACGCCGTCAAGGGTTAATGCGGTCAAATCATGTGGGCATCGTTTCGCTCACCCGGTCCTCAATTCTGGACAGCAGTGCCGATGAGTGAGCCGCTGCTTTGAGCGCTAGCGTGTACGGTGTTGATCTGCGCGCGCGGTACGGTATAGCCGCCCATCGCGAATTGCTGCGGATACGCCGGCGCGTTCGGGTTCATGCTCAGTTCACCGTCGGCGCGCGCTTGCGCCAGCTCCGCCTTGACCTCGGCGCGCGTCTTCGGACCGTTCGCAACCGGGTTCGCGATGTCATCGCCTGCGAAGGCGGGCAAGGCAACAGCAGCGGAAATCAGCAGGGCAGCAAGAGGAGCGAATTTCATGATGGATTCCAGATTCGTCGGGACTGTTCGGGGCGGAAATGAAGCGGCGTCGCTGCATTTTGGATAACCCAGTGTAGGCTCCGACTATCAAAGAATCATTCTGATTGAAACAACTAACAGTTACGCCCAGAAGAACAATCGCGATTTGCCCGGCGTCGCGATGGAGATTGGAGATCGCGCAAATTCTCCGGACGCTCCGGCAATGAAAAACCGCCCGAAGGCGGTCGTCGTGCAACAAGCAAATCCTGCCGCCTAGAAGCCGATCGGTTTGCGCCGGTTGCCGTAATCCAGCCGGATATCTTCTGCGCCGATCCAGTCACGGTCGTCGATGCGCGCCGCACCGAAGCCGTTCAGAATCGCGCGGCGCATTTCACGCGGCGAAGCGTGCTTTAGTGCGTCGAGCGCGGCGTCACCGAGTTCGACCGGGAAACGCAATCCCCAGCCGTGCGCAGAGCGGATTTCGTTATAGATCGACTGGGCAATCCGGCGTGCACCTTCCAGATCCGGCGGCGGAATTTCGTAGACGTTCATCCGGTTGAGAATCGGCTCGGGAATCGAGCGCGCGTCGTTAGCAGTCGCGATCCAGATCACGTGCCCCGCGTTGATCGGAATCTCGGCAAATTCGTCGATAAAGGTTTGCGCCGTATCGTGCTCCAGCAGCGCATACAGCGCACCGAGCGGATCGTATTGCGAATCGCCCGTGGCCTTGTCGATTTCGTCGACGGCAATCACCGGATTCGCGTAGCTCCCATGCACGAGTGCATCGAAAACTTTACCGGGCTTCGCGTTCTTCCATTGCGACGATGCACCCGAAAGAATCCAGCCCGCGGTCAGCGAACTCATCGCGACGTAGTGATACGCGGTGCCCAGCAAGCGCGCGAGCTGCTTCGCAAAATGCGTCTTGCCGATACCGGGGTCGCCAAGCAGCAGAATCGGCATCAGTTCGAGCCGGTCCTCGGTTTCGAGGCACAACGCAACCTGTTTGCGCACATCGTCGAGCGGCTCGCTGAAGTTCGGCAGCGCTTCGACCAGATCGTCGATGGACGGCATCCGGTTCGGCTTCACGCAAAAGCGTAAATTGCCGGTCTTCAGCATTTTTTCGTAAGTGGAGCGCAGCGCATCGTTCGCGCCTTCGCCAAGATCGTTCAACGCGGTTTCGACCCGATCGAGGTCGTAGACCTTGCTGAACGACGCCACTGCGATTTCCTGTTTGACCATTGCTGTTGTCATAGATCACCCCGTCGTACTGGTCTTGCGGCTGCGGCGCCGGCCCGGCGCCGTTTCAAGTCCAGTGTATCGAGGCAATATTCATGCGCAAGCCAGCAGCCGTGCGGGTCTGCTGCTAACACCGGTCTGGCGGTCGGGCCGCGAGCCAGACGCCAGGCGGGTTGCGGCGAAACCGGCATTGGCTCGAACGGGACCGCCCCCATCTGAAATGGACTATTGCTGAACCCGGCCCGCGCAGCGGTGTCAGAAAGAGGTTGCGACCATCAGGCGTAAGATGGGCGCCTGTCTCATCACGCTGGACGCCACACCCCGGAGAGCCGTCAAACATGTGGAAAACCAGTCTCGTCGCCGTACTGTGCGGCACGTCGTTACTCGCTCAGGCCCAGCAACCTGCAGCTCAGCAGGTCGTGCACTGGCAATTGCAGGTGATGCGCGACGGCCAGCAGATCGACTCGTTCGAGGCCGATACAACCGTGGGTCAGGCACGCACGGACACGCATCATCAGGTGGTGCAGCACAATGTCGGCTGCAAGGATGCGCCTGGCGGCAGTATCGATCTGTCGCGCACGCTGACCGTCTCGCCGATCCAGGCCGATGCCAATCAGGTCACGCTCGCAATCGACGCGCAGGAAACGCTCGAGGACGACAGCGCGCCGAAAACCGACACCGGTTGCAAGTTGCCGCCGCAGCCGCGTCAGGTAGCGGCCAATCATCCGGGGCTGCAGGTGCCGGCCGGTCAATGGGCCACATGGCAAATCGTCGACAAGAATCCAACCCTTGTATATCGAGTCCGTGCCAGCCTCGCCAATCACCCTTGATATCAACGAAAACCGTGGACCACGCGGCATGCGAAACCCCGAAGAACTCATCCGCGAGAGCGCCCAGCCTAAGGATTTCATCGCAGTAAGCTGGAACCTGCACAAGGGCCGCACGCCGCTTGGCTTTCAGGCCTGGCAGGCGATGCAGCGCTGGGTGCAGTCGACCCACGCCGACGCCTATTTCCTGCAGGAAGCGATGGCGCGGCGCATGCCGGCGCCGGTGTTGTCGGGCGGCTTTGGCGCGCCGTTGCGCGATCCGCTCGACGACATCTGGCATTGTCAGGCTACCGAAATCGCACGCTCGCTGGAGTTGCAGATCGCGCTCGGGCCGAACGTATTCAAGCCGTCGTGGCGGCATGGCAATGCAATTCTCTCGCCGCACCCGCTCGATCTCGGCGGACGCTGGGACATCTCCGCACATCGCTTTGAGAAGCGCGGCCTGCTGGTGGCGCGCGCCACTTTCGCGGGTCATTCGGTGACGTTGCTGTGCGCGCATCTGGCGCTCACGCGCGCGGCGCGGCTGAGGCAGATGCACTGGATCGCGCACTGGATTGCAAAAGAGGCGCCAGAAGGGCCGCTAGTTTTGGCTGGGGACTTCAACGACTGGCGCAACGACTCGGTGCCGCTCTTCGGCGAACATGGCATGCATGAAGTGGCAACGTTGCTTGGCGAATCCGGCCGGACCTTCCCGGCGTTTTCACCAGCGCTCGCGCTGGACAAGATGTTCGTGCGAGGCATGAAACCGGTCGAATGGATCCAGCCCACCCAGGAGACCGCGTGGCTGTCCGATCATTTGCCGTATATGGCGCGTTTGCGGGTGGAATGAGCGCGGCGCTCGCCGCACGGCGGGTACGATGAGCGCGGCACTGAAGGCGCCGAAACCGCTGCAGCCAGCTCGGTAACCAGGCCAGTTGCGTCGGTACAAGCCAGTGCCCGAGCCACCTCGCCGATCCTCCTAGACCCGCTGCGGCGTCCAGTTCACCGTCGCCGTCATCTCCTCGTCCGGCATCAACACGCAGCCACCCACGTGCTCACGCGGGTCGGTGGCGTTAAAGCAATCGGTGGTGTTCGTAACCGGTTCGACGCACAGCAGCGCCTCGGCAGCCGGCGCGAATACCACCAGATGATCGAACGGCGCTTGTGCCGTCAACGTCAGCCGGCGACCCTCGTCGGGCCAGGCAATCGTCGCGCTGCGCGACCAGCCGGCAAAGTTGTTGTCGAGATCGAACGCACCGGCTGACATGCCTTCGCGCATCGCGTCGACCGCCGGATGCGGGCCAAGATGTGTCGGCAGCACCTCGCCGTCGGCGTGCCACATCCCTTGAACCTGCGCGTATACGCGGGTTTCCGCGGTGCGCGGGTAATACGGGTGATGCCCCATGCCAAACGGCATCGGCTGCCCAGCCAGATTCCGCGCGGATAAGGTCACGCGCAACGTATCCCCCGCCAGTTCGATCCGTTGCATCGCGCAATAGCGAAACGGCCAGTCACCCTGCGCATGCGGATCAGGCTCATGTTCAAAGTGCAGCTCCACCGAATTCGCCGTCACCGTGCCGACCTGCCACGGCCGACGCCATGCGTGCCCATGCAGCGCGTGGGCGAAACGGTTGCCATCGCCCGCCAGATCGACCGTTCGGCCTTCGAAGACGAAGCGCGCATCGCGGATACGGTTGCAATACGGCAGCAGCGGGAAACTTGCCATACGCAGCGGATCGCGTTCGGCGAGCGCAGCGTCGGTCGCGGGCCGCATCCAGTGGACCGGTCCGGCTGCTGCGACCTCGTAGTACGCCGCAATCGCACCGCCTACATGCGGCGCGACCAGCACGCGCATCGCGCCGCTCGCCAGAGCGATCAGGTTGGGATCGTCCAGCGAGAACGCGTCTGCCGCAGATGGCCGGATCGGATTCAGGGAAACATCGCGCATGGTGAAAATAATCAAGGCCTCGGGCAGAATGCGACCCACGTCCGCTCACGGGGCCCGCGCGACCGAGAATCGCACGCTACGCGCCTCAGGTCAATATTATTAGTAATATTCTATTCACACGGAAGGCAATAAGACGCCTTCCCAGACTTCCCAAATGACGGGTTTTTGCGCGTTGCCGCCCACATATTATTAGTGGTACCGTCATCACGATCATGCCCGAGGGCATTCCTGCTTTAGCCGCCGTTGCCGGACGGCCCGCACAATGAAAAAATCGACTCAACGCCGTCCCACGATGACCGACATCGCCAAACTCACTGGCGTGTCGCAGTCGACGGTTTCGCTCGTCCTGAACAACGCGACCGGCGCGAAATTCTCCGAGACCACCCGCAACAAGGTACTGAAGGCGGCCCACGATCTCGGCTACCGGCTCTCGCCGCGCGAACCGGTTTTTGCCTCCAAGGACGAACGCAACCTGATCGTCTATCTCGCCGATGAAATCTCGACGAGTCCGCATCCGGTCGTCAATATCGACGGCGCCCGCGACGCGGCCTACGCGAGCGGCAAGATGCTGGCGGTCTACTCGACTCACGGGAACGCGGACGTCGAGCAGCAGGTGCTCGAAACCACGCTGTCGAACCCACAACTGTTCGGCGTGATCTATGCAACGGTCTACACGCGCAAGGTGACGCTGCCCGCCGCGCTCTCGCGCGTGCCGACCGTGCTGCTCAACTGCTACACGAGCGAGGGCGGCCAGTCGTCGGTGGTGCCAGCGGAAGTCGCGGGCGGCCATATCGCCACCGAGTACCTGCTGAATGCCGGCCACCGGCGCATCGCCTACATCAACGGCGAACCCTGGCAGGACGCGTCGAAAGACCGCCAGAAAGGCTATCGCACCGCGCTCGCCACCGCCGACCTGCCGTTCGCCCCTGAACTCGTGCGCGACGGCGACTGGAGTTCGGGTCTCGGCTTCGAACACACGCTCTCGCTGATGCGCGAGACGAATCCGCCGACGGCGATCTTCTGCGCCAACGACCTGACCGCGCTCGGTGCGATCGAGGCCATCAAGCAGCTAGGGCTGCGAGTCCCGGAAGACGTTTCCGTGCTCGGCTACGACGACCAGGAAATTGCCCGCCACACGCACCCACCGCTCTCGACCGTGGTGCTGCCGAACTACGAGCTGGGCCGCTGGGCAGTCGAAACCCTGCTGCAGGAGGAACAGAACCGTGCGGCCGGCGCACCGGTGCGGCACCGCATGGTGAAGCTCGACGGCCCGCTCGTCGAACGCGCCTCAGTGAGGGTAATTACCGAGGCAAAATCACCCATAATTAATATTATTAGTGATTGACCGATAATAATTCCGAGTGGAATAATCGGCACGTCCGGTCACGGGGCGCGCAAGTGCCGATCGGCAGGAGAAGCACAAAAAGCAAATACACACCTACCTCACCAGGTACTGGAGGAAGACATGGCATCGCTCAAACGGCAATCGCGCGGACAACGGGTTCATCAACTGACCGCATCCCCACTGGCTGCATCCCTTGTGGCACTGGCACTCGGCTTTGGCGTCGCGACGGCACACGCCGACGATGCCCTGCCCAAGATCCCCAACAAGACTCCGCTGAAGGTCGGCTTCGCCCAGACCGAAAGCAACAATCCGTGGCGTCTCGCGGAAACCAAGAGCATGAAGGACACCGCCGCCAAGTGCGGCTGGCAGCTGGTCGTCACCGACGCCAACGGCTCGAACGCCAAGCAGGTCTCGGACATCCAGAACATGATCGCGCAGCACGTCGATCTGCTGGTGTTCCCGCCGCGTGAAGAAAAGCCGCTCTCGCCAGTCGTCCTGCAAGCCAAGAAAGCCGGCATTCCGGTGATTCTGGTGGACCGTGACGTCGATCACTCGGTCGCCAAGCCGGGCCAGGACTACATCACATTCATCGGCTCCGACTTTATCAATCAGGGCCAGCGCGCCGCCGACTGGCTGGTGAAGGCCACCAACGGCAAGGCCAAGATCATCGAACTCGAAGGCACAACGGGCGCCTCCGCGGCCAACGATCGCAAGAAGGGCTTCGACGACGTGATCGCCAAGCATCCGGACATGCAGATCATTGCCTCGCAGGACGGCGATTTCTCGCGTGACAAGGGCCGCCAGGTCATGGAAACCTTGCTGCAAGCCCATCCGGACGTGACTGCGGTCTACGCGCATAACGACGAAATGGCACTTGGCGCGATTGCGGCGATCAAGGCCGCTGGCAAGCAGCCAGGCAAGGATATCCAGATCGTGACGATCGACGGCACCAAGGGCGGCATGGATGCCATCGCAGCGGGCGAACTCGGTGCAAGCGTGCAGTCGAGCCCGTTCTTCGGCCCGTTGGCCTGCGACGTCGCGCAGAAATTCGCCAAGGGCGAAAAGATCCCGACCTGGGTCAAGGTCTCGGACCGCTTCTACGACAAGAGCAACGTGCAGCAGAACATGCAGTACGGCTATTGATGCAGGCCCGGGCCGTCTGCACGCCTGATCGGGAGTGTCGTACCTGACAGGCAACGCCGATGGTCCGGCGCACCCAGAGTCCGGCACCGGACAGGGTGTTCCGATCCCAGAGGTGGTCCCCTTTTGGGGTTCACGGAACACCTGAAGGCTCCTAACTCCGAAGGCGGTCACCTTTAGGGCCGGGAGCGCACTGCAGTACGTCCCTCTTACGTCTCCGAGGGGGACGGGAAGGGTTCGGAGCGACGTGCCCGTGCCACGACGGGCTGTCGCTTCGCTTTGTCTTACGGACTACTATGGGAAGGTGGCACGAGCCGCGCCGCCGCCCGCCGTACAGTATCTGCAGCAGGAGAATTGACGTGACGCAATCCGGCAGCCCTACGCCGCCGTCTCCCAGCGCCGGACGTTCGCCGCTGCTGGAGATGCAGGACATCCAGATCAGTTTCGGCGGCGTGCCCGCCTTGCGCAACGCGAATCTGAGCGTCGCCGCAGGTGAAGTGCACGCGCTGATCGGCCAGAACGGCGCCGGTAAATCCACCATGATCAAGATCCTCACCGGCGCCTACCGGCGAGGCGGTGGAACGGTGCGTTTCGAAGGCCGCGAGATCGATTTCCGCACGCCGAAGGAAGCGCGCGAAGCGGGCATCAGCACGATCTATCAGGAGATCAATCTGGTGCCGTTCCGCTCGGTGGCCGAGAACATATTTCTGGGTCGTGAGCCGCGCCGCTTCGGTCTGATCGACTGGCGCGCGGTGCAGCAGCGCGCCGCTGCACTGCTCGAATCGTTCGGTTTGCAGATCGATGTGAAGAAACCCGTGCGCACCTATTCGACCGCCATTCAGCAGATGGTTGCGCTTGCTCGCGCGGTGTCGTCCGACGCGAAGATGGTGATCATGGACGAATCCACCTCGTCGCTCGACGAACGCGAAGTGGAATTGCTGTTCACCGTGGTGCGCAAGCTGCGCGACGATGGCCGTGCGGTGATTTTCGTGTCGCACCGGCTCGATGAGCTCTACGCGTTGTGCGACCGCGTCACGGTGATGCGCGATGGCCAAACCGTCGCACAAAGCACGATGGCCGAGATGGACAAGCTGCAGCTCGTGACGACGATGCTCGGCCGCACGCTGGCCGCCGTCGTTCAGGAAGATGCCACGGCGCGTGAGGCCAACCTCGCGCGCCGCGGCGCACGGGTCATGGCGGCGCACAACCTGAGCGCCCATCCGAAAGTCAGCGACGTCTCGCTCGAAGTGCACGCCGGCGAAGCCGTGGGCCTCGCCGGCCTGCTCGGTTCGGGCCGCACGGAGACGATGCGGCTGATGTTCGGTGCCGATCCGCTCGAGCAAGGCACGCTCTCCCTGGGTGGCGAAACCGTCACGCTGAAGTCGCCGCAGGATGCAATCGCCCGTGGCCTCGCCTACCTCACAGAAGACCGCAAAGGCGACGGCATCGTCCCCGAACTGTCGGTGCGCGACAACCTCACGCTTGTCTGTCTACGCACGCTCGCGAAACACGGCATCGTGGATGTCAAAAAACAGCAGGCGATTGTCGAGCGTTTCATTGCCTCGCTCGGCATCAAGCTACGTTCGCCGGATCAGCCGATCCGCGAGCTGTCCGGCGGCAATCAGCAAAAGGTGTTGCTCGCGCGCTGGCTCGCCGCCGAACCGTCGCTGCTGCTGCTCGACGAGCCGACCCGCGGCATCGACGTCGGCGCCAAGGCGGATGTCGCGAAGATCGTGCGCGAACTGCGCGACGCCGGCCTTGCGGTGCTGCTGTCGGCCTCGGAACTGGAAGAACTGACCGCCGTGGCCGACCGCGCCGTCGTGATCCGCGACGGTCGCACGGTCGCCGAACTGAACGGCGCGCAGATGAGCGAAAGCAGCATCATGGACGCCATTGCCTGGGGCAGCGACGGCTCGTCGCAACTCGTCGAAGCCGCCCACTCTGCCCACATTGAAGACGCGCTGGAGGGCGACCGTCATGGCGCTTAAGTCGCTGAAGTCGTTAGGTCAGGAAACCTCGCCGGCCCTGCTCGCCACCACGGACGGCGCCGCGCAGGAACGCGCGAAGAAACGCCACCGTCTGACCATCCAGCGCGAAGTCATCGTGCTGCTGGCCATGCTGGTCTTCAACCTGCTGTTCACACAGCACTTCTGGTCGCTGCAGACGTTCAACGTCAACCTGACCCAGGTGGTGACGATCGTGATCGTCGGCATCGGCATGACGCTGGTGGTGGCCACAGGCGGCATCGACCTCTCGGTGGGCGCGTCGATGGCGATTTCCGGTGCGCTCGCGCCGATGCTGTTCATGAATATCCCGGGGCCCGGCGGCATTGCGCTAGCGTTTGTGCTGCCGGTTATCGCCGCAGCGGCCTGCGGGGTGTTCAACGGGCTGCTGGTGACGAGGCTCTCTGTCCAGCCGATTGTCGCCACGCTGGTGCTGTTCATTGCCGGGCGCGGCATCGCCCAGGTGGTGACCGACGGCAGCCTGCAGGCGTTCGACAACCCCGCGTTCCAATGGATCGCGCTTGGCAAGGTGGGCGGCGTGCCGTTCCAGGTGCTGCTGATGTTCGCGCTGGTCGCGCTGTTTGTCTGGGTCGTGCGCAAAACGTTGTTCGGCCAGTACCTGCTCATCACCGGCGGCAACGAAAAGGCTGCGTACCTGTGCGGCATACCGACTTCGCGCGTCAAGCTGATCGCCTACACGATATGCGCTGCGCTGGCAGGTCTGGCGGGACTGATTTCGATCTCGGTGAATTCGTCCTCGGATGCGAACGTGGTCGGCCTGGGCATTGAGCTCGATGCCATCGCCGCCGTCGCGGTCGGCGGTACCGCATTGACGGGCGGCAAGGCGTATATCGGCGGCACGCTGATCGGCGCGCTGATCATCCAGTTGCTGCGCTACACCCTGCTCGCGCATGGCATTCCCGACGCAGCGGCGCTGGTCGTCAAGGCGGCCATCATCATTGCGGCCGTGTACGTGCAACGGCGCTCGCGCTGAAAGCCACTCCCACCATGCCGACCCCGCTGCGCGCGCTCACAAAGACTTCGGACTCGACGCGATGAAAAAGAATCTCCCCATCCTGCTCGCGCTCGTCGCACTCGTGGTGCTCGGGCTCGTGCGCTACGAACACTTCGGCTCGGCGTACAACATCAATTCGTTCTGGCGCTACAACTCGATGTTTGCGCTGATTTCGGTCGGCATGGCGTTCGTCATCATCACGGGCGGCATCGACCTCTCGGTGGGCACCGTGGCGGCGATGTCCAGCATCGTGGCCGCGCTCATCAGCCCCTATGGCGGCTGGGTCGCCGTGCTCGCCGGTTCTGTGGCGGGGCTGATCGTGGGTGTGGTGAACGGCATCATCATCACGCGTCTGAAGATCCTGCCGTTTATCACGACGCTCGCCACCAGTCTTGGCGCACACGGCGTCGCGCTGCTGCTCGGCAAGAACGACGCCGTGTCGATTGCCGCCGATTCGAATTTTGGCAATTTCGGCCAGGGCGACCTGTTCGGCATGCCGATTCCCGGTATTGTCGCGCTCGTCGCGGCGGTGGCCGGGTGGCTCGCGCTGCGCAGCACGCGCTTCGGGCGGCATTCGCTCGCCATCGGCGGTAGCGAGGAAGCTGCACGCCTGATGGGGCTGAACGTGGACCGCACACTGGTGACGGCTTATGCGGTGAGCGGCTTGCTGGCGGGTATGGCGGGCGTGATACTCGCGGCGCAGTTCGGCGCCGGGCAGCCGAATGAAGGAGTCGGCTGGGAGCTGTTCGCGATCTCCGCCGTAGTGCTGGGCGGCACGCTGCTGACCGGCGGCGAAGGCTCGATTGCGATGACGATTGCCGGTGTGCTGCTGCTCGGGCTGGTGTTCAACCTGCTCAACTTCGAAAACGGGCTCGGCTTCATCAGCCTCTCGGCGTACTGGCAATCTGTGATTCGTGGCGTGTTCCTGCTGCTGGTGATCGTCATGCAGGCTCGTGTGCTGAAGCAGCGCGGTCGCAAACGCGCAGCTGTAACGGCTTGAACAAGGCTCGGACGGCGGCGGATGCCCCGCCGTCCGCCACGCCCGCGCCCAGGCATGACTTCCCTCGCTTTAGCGTCGATTCCACGCCCTTTCCATTGATTTCCCTCACCTTTTGCCAGTTTCGGCAGCAGGGTCAATGCTGCACTGCGCGACGGGTTTCTGTATCATCCCAAAAATTGTTGTCAGGACGCGCGCCTGCCGGCCCGCGATCCGGTCACCGGACGGCGATCGCCCCACGCGAGTTTCGCCCCTCGCCGTACCGCTGCTGAACCCCGGCTGTATCCCCGCCGACGTGCTTCGCCGCGTGCCGTTACGACGCCGGAGCCGCAAGTCCGGCAACCGCTAGAGCCACCGTGCCGCCACCCGCGGACTGCGAGCGCGGTAAAATAGCGGATTGCGCATTATTTTTTCCTTAAGCAATCGGTCAACCACAGGGTTAGCGCAGCATCGCCCTTGCCGTGCCGGCCGGTTATTCGTCTGGCCGTTTTTGTTTTCGCACTATCCAAGAAGCCATGAGCAACCTGAATCAACAAACCGTCCTGAGCGTCCATCACTGGACCGATACGCTGTTCAGTTTCACCTGCACGCGCGACCCGTCGTTCCGTTTCGAAAACGGCCAGTTCACGATGGTCGGCCTCGAAGTCGACGGCAAGCCGCTGATCCGCGCCTACAGTCTCGCGAGCGCGAACTACGAAGAGCACCTCGAATTCCTGAGCATCAAGGTTCAGGACGGCCCGCTCACGTCGCGCCTGCAGCATCTGAAGGTGGGCGACCAGGTCCTGATCGGCAAGAAGCCGGTCGGCACGCTGATGGCGGATAACCTGCTGCCGGGCAAGACGCTGTGGCTGCTGTCCACGGGTACGGGCCTCGCGCCGTTCATGTCGATCATCAAAGATCCGGACATCTACGACCGCTACGAGCGCGTCGTGCTCACGCACACCTGCCGTTTCGTCGACGAACTGGCGTACAAGGAATACATCACGGATCACCTGCCGGCGCACGAGCACCTCGGCGAACTGGTACAGGAAAAGCTGCTGTATTACCCCACCGTCACGCGTGAGGCGTTCCAGAACCGCGGCCGGATCACAGAACTGATCGAAACCGAAAAGCTGTTCGCCGACCTCGGCGTGCCCGGCTTCTCGCTGGAAAACGACCGTGTCATGCTGTGCGGCAGCCCGCACATGCTGCGCGACACGCGCAAGCTGCTCGACGACGCGGGCTTCCAGGAAGGCAGCAACAACGCGCCGGGCCACTACGTCGTGGAAAAGGCGTTCGTGGGCTAAGCACTGCGGCCAGAGCTGCCGTAAGCCACCCCGCTCACCGCAACTAGGTTGAGCCTCAAGAAACCGGAGCCTTCGCGCTCCGGTTTTTGCTTTTTGGCGCTAGCGGATCCGGATACTTTTCACGTCTTCCTGGCGCCCGACGCCCCTCGCAGTGACTGCCAAAATCTCACATACCAGGTAGAACTCTGCCAACCGCGGCCGGTTACAAATCCTACAGCGGCCTTCACCTGGCGTGTCAGCCTTTTTCCTACGTGCAAAATGCATATCGACATGTCAAGCGCGTTAAAGTCCTGGGGCAAAAAACCCACGCTAGCCCTTGTTCTATCTACTCCTTTTCTTTTTTTTTGAGATATGATCGCGGCGCATCATGGGTTGCTGTAGCGCCCACCAGGGTTACATCCGATATGTAACCGAATGTAAATTTCGTTACGCTACACTGTCGCGAATTGTCTGTCGCGGCCACGCGTTGCGGGCACATCACAAGGCCAGAGATTCGCATGCGTTCCCTCGTCTTCGCGCCGTCGATGCGCACCCGGTTTGCTGTGCCAGAGGCATCCTGAGCGGGAGAGTCATGGATACGTCGACTGTCGTACCGATCACTGCGCATGTCCCGCCTTTGATGGCCCGCGAGGAAAGCAGCGCCGAGCGTGAGATCGCGAGTCTGCGCGCCCGCGTGCGCGAACTGTCCGCTGAACTGATCCACGCCCAGGAAGCCGCTTGCCAACGCGTGGCGCGCGAACTGCACGACAGCGTCGGCGCTGAACTGACCGCGACGCGTTTTGCGCTCGCCGGCATCGAAACCTGGCTGCCTGCCGATGCGCCGCCGCAGTGCGTCGCCGCGCTCAAGGTAGCCGGCCGCTCGCTCGATACGGTCTGCGAGGCCGCTCATCAGGCAGTTGCTGAGCTTCATGCGCCCGCGCTCGACGCGGGCATCGTCAATGCACTTTCGCAATGGGCCGGCGACTTCGCCGTGCGGACCCAGCTGCGCACCAGCTTCGTCTGCGCTGCCGACGTGCGGCTCACGCGCTTGCCGGCGGACGCCGCGCTGGCGATTTTCCGGGTCGCCCAGGAAGCCTTGAACAATATTGCCAAGCACGCGCGGGCCAGCGCTGCGGACGTCCGCATCGAAGCCAGCCGTCGCCATCTGACGCTCGTCGTCAGCGACGACGGCGTCGGCCTCGCGCCGCGCGCCCGTACGCGCCAGGGCCATTTCGGCCTCGCCGGCATGCGCGCCCGTTGCGCGGCGTTCGACGGCAGCGTGCAGATCAGCGCCCGCCGCAGCGAGCGCGCCACGCAAGCGCGCGGCACCACGGTGCGCGCGCGTTTCGCATGGAATGCCATGCTCGCCGACGCGGCGTGCATCGAACGCCGTGCGGCCCGCGCCGCCGCGCTTTCTTCGTGAGCGCGCCAACATGAGCCTGCGTATCCTGCTCGTGGACGACCATGCCGTCGTCCGTCAAGGCGTGCGTCAACTATTAATGGACCGCGGCGTCGCGAGCGATGTGGCTGAGGCCGAAACCGGCGCCGAGGCCCTCATCGCCGCGGCAAAGCATGTGTACGACGTGATCCTGCTCGACATCTCGCTGCCGGACATGAATGGCGTCGAAGTGCTCAAGCGCATCAAACGCAAGGCGCCCCGCGCGGCGGTACTGATGTTTTCGATGTATCGCGAGGACCAGTATGCGGTCCGCGCGCTGAAGGCTGGAGCGGCCGGGTATCTGTCGAAGACGGTCGACGCCGCGCAGATGATCGGCGCAATCCAGCAGGTGGCGGCCGGCCGCAAGTATGTCAGCCCGGCGATGGCCGAGGCGCTCGCCGACTACGTTTCGTTCGACGGCGAGCAGTTGCCGCACGAAAAGCTTTCCGACCGCGAATACCAGACGCTGTGCATGCTCGCCTCGGGCAAGCGGCTGACGGACATTGCGAACACACTGTCGCTGTCGGTCAAGACGGTGAGCGTGTACCGCACGCGCCTGCTCGAGAAGATGAAGCTGCGCAACAACGCCGAACTCACCTTCTATGTGATGAGCAACCGGCTCGTCGATCTCAATCCGGCCATGGCCGGATAAAGCGGCATAAGAGCACCGCAAAGGACATAAGACACGCTTGAGGTACGGCGCAAGGCCGTGCCTGCCATCCCGAAAATGCATCGGGGTGCGCATCCGCTAAAATCGCGGGTTTCCCGACATTCGGCGCGCAAGACGCGTGCACTACCGGAGAACCCACGCCAATGTCCCTGTTTCGCAAGAAAAGCGTCGAGCACATGCTCGTCGCCAGCAGCAAAAGCGGCGGCCTGAAGAAAACCCTCGGCGCACTTGACCTCACTTTCCTCGGTGTCGGCGCGATCATCGGCACCGGCATTTTCGTGCTGACCGGCACCGGCGCCGTGCAGGCCGGCCCGGCCCTGATGCTGTCGTTCATCATCGCGGCCATCGCCTGCGGCTTCGCGGCGCTCGCCTATGCCGAGTTCGCGTCCACCATTCCGGTCGCCGGTTCGATCTATACCTATTCGTACGCCACGCTCGGCGAACTGGCCGCGTGGATCATCGGCTGGGACCTGATGCTCGAATACGGGCTGGCCACCTCGGCGGTGTCCGTGGGCTGGTCGGGTTATCTGCAGTCGCTGCTGTCGGGCTTCGGCATTGCGCTGCCGGTTGCACTGTCGGCCGCGCCGGGCGCGCTGCCCGGTCACGCGACCTTCTTCAATCTGCCCGCCTTTCTGGTGATGATGGCTATCACCGCGCTGCTGTCGGTCGGCATCCGCGAATCCGCGCGCATCAACAACATCATGGTGGCGATCAAGGTAACCGTGGTCTTGCTGGTGATCGGCGTCGGCGTGTTCCATGTCACGCCCGCCAACTGGCATCCGTTCATGCCGAACGGCTGGAACGGCGTGTTCGGTGCGGCGGCGGTCATGTTCTTTGCGTTTATCGGCTTCGACTCGGTGTCGTCGGCGGCTGAAGAAGTGAAGAATCCGAAACGCGACCTGCCGGTGGGCATCATCGCCTCGCTCGGCGTGTGTGCCGTGCTGTACGTCGCGGTCGCAGCGGTCGTCACGGGCATCATGCCGTCGGCGCAGTTCGCCAATATCTCGCACCCGGTGTCATATGCCTTGCAGGTGGCCGGTGAAAAATGGGTGGCCGGCTTTATCGATCTGGGCGCCGTGCTCGGCATGCTGACCGTGATTCTGGTGATGGCCTACGGCCAGACCCGCGTGATCTTCGCGATGTCGCGCGACGGGCTTCTGCCGGCCAGGCTGTCGCGCCTGCATCCGCGTTTTGCGACGCCGTTCTTCACCACTTGGCTCGTCGGCATTTTCTTCGGCTTGATCGGCGCTCTGGTGCCGCTCAACGTGCTTGCGGAACTGATCAATATCGGCACGCTGGCGGCGTTTTCGATGGTGTCGATCGCCGTGCTGGTCCTGCGCAAGACGCATCCACAACTGCCGCGTGCGTTCCGTTGCCCGGGTGTGCCGGTGGTGCCGATCCTTGCGGTGGCGTCGTGCCTGTTCCTGA
Source organism: Paraburkholderia sp. GAS206C (assembly GCF_050435645.1). Lineage (NCBI taxonomy): Bacteria > Pseudomonadati > Pseudomonadota > Betaproteobacteria > Burkholderiales > Burkholderiaceae > Paraburkholderia > Paraburkholderia sp. GAS206C. The sequence continues at coordinate 123,054 of NZ_JBNDKR010000007.1, forward strand.
TGGTGAACCTGAAATTCGTCACCTGGGTCGCCTTCGTGATCTGGCTGTTGATCGGCATGACGATCTATTTCGGTTACTCACGCCGGCACTCGAAGCTCGCGCACGGGACGCAAGACCACTAGCCTCTCTCCCCCCGCAGCAGCGAACGCAAGCCTCTGGCGTTCACCCTTCTGAAAACGGCACGCCTGCTCACGCGGTGTGCCGTTTTTTATGCTTTGCCGCCCTTGCACACGCCGCATGCCAGCCGCCGGACGATTTCCCCCGATAGCACGCCCGTCCGATTTGTGCTTTACTTTTCGCTGGAACCATAAAAAGCACAAACCGAAGCGAGCCCTCGTAGCAGGCAGGCGGAAGGTAGTGAATTTGGGCCCGCGCCGGTCTCGATCCCCCTCGCAACCATGTTGCATGAGACCAGAGCAAGCAAGCACTACGGCGCTAGCTCTGATCGACAAAGGAGACAGTTCATGGCGATCAGCATCAGTCTGACGGTGAACGGCACAGCCGTTACCGCCGAAATCGAACCTCACACCCTGCTTGTCCAGTTCCTGCGCGATCAACTCCGGCTCACCGGCACGCACATCGGCTGCGACACGGCCCAGTGCGGCGCGTGCACGGTTCATCTGAACGGCCGCGCGATCAAATCGTGCAATATCCTCGCCGTGCAGGCTGAAGGCGCTGAGATCACGACCATCGAAGGACTGGCCAAAGACGGCGAGCTGCATCCCATGCAGACCGCTTTCCGCGCCTGCCACGGCTTGCAGTGCGGTTTCTGTACGCCGGGCATGGTGATGAGTGCGACCTCGCTGGTCCAATGTCAACCCGATCTCACCGAAGCGGATGTACGCGCCCAGCTCGACGGCAACCTGTGCCGCTGTACGGGCTATCACAACATCGTCAAGGCCGTGCTCGAAGGGGCCGCCGGCATGAAGTCCGGCGCTGCCAGTCTGGCGACCGACAAAGTCACCGCCTAAGGAGCCGACGATGAACGCACCCGACCCGCATCCGCTGATTGGCGCCTCCGTCCAGCGCAAGGAAGACTACCGGTTCCTGACCGGCAATGGACAGTACACCGACGATGTCGTCCTGCCCCAGCAAACCTACGCTGTGTTCCTGCGCTCGCCGCATGCGCACGCGCGGATCAAAAGCATCGATACGGCCGCGGCGAAACAATCGCCGGGCGTCGTGGCGGTGTTCACCGGCGCGGATATGGCCGCCGACAACGTGGGCGGCCTGCCCTGCGGCTGGCTGATCCACAGCGTCGACGGCACTCCGATGCACGAACCGCCCCATCCGGTGATTGCGCATACCAAGGCACGCCACGTCGGCGACCAGGTGGCGATAGTGATCGCCGATTCGGTGAAGGCGGCGAAAGACGCGGCCGAGCTGATCGAAGTGGACTACGACGTCCTGCCCGCCGCGGTAGATACCGCTCACGCGGCTGACCCGGGTCAACCGGCCGTGCACGACGAAGTGCCGGACAACGTCTGCTACAACTGGGGCCACGGCGACAAGGCTGCCACCGACGCGGCCTTCGCGAAAGCCGCTCACGTGACGACGCTCGATATCGTCAACAACCGCCTGATCCCGAACGCCATCGAGCCGCGTGCGGTGAACGCCAGTTGGTCGCCGCAGGACGACAGCTACACGGTGTATGTGGCCAACCAGAATCCGCACGTCGAGCGGCTGCTGATGGCCGCGTTCGTGCTATCGCTGCCCGAATCGAAATTGCGCGTGATTGCGCCGGATGTCGGCGGCGGCTTCGGCTCGAAGATCTTTCTGTATGCCGAAGATGTCGCGCTCACGTGGGCATCGAAGAAAATCCGCCGGCCGGTGAAGTGGACGGCCGAACGTTCGGAGGCCTTCATATCCGATGCGCACGGCCGCGACCACGTGACGAAAGCCGAACTGGCGATGGACGCCGACGGCAAATTCCTCGCCATGCGCGTGCACACCATTGCGAACATGGGTGCGTACCTGTCGACGTTCGCCTCGAGCGTGCCGACCATCCTGTACGCGACGCTGCTCGCCGGCCAGTACGCCACGCCCGCGATCTACGCCGAAGTGAAGGCGGTCTTCACCAACACGGTTCCCGTCGATGCCTACCGCGGCGCCGGACGTCCAGAAGCCACGTATGTGGTGGAGCGGCTTGTCGAAACCGCAGCGCGCGAGATGAATCTCGATCCAGCGGAAATCCGCCGTCGCAACTTCATTCGCTCGTTCCCATATGCGACGCCCGTGGGCCTCACCTACGACACCGGCGATTACGAAACCTGCCTCGCCCGCGCGCTGGAACTCGCTGACGTGAAGGGTTTCGCAGCCCGCAAGCAGGCCTCGGAGCAAAACGGCAAGCGGCGTGGCCTCGGCTACTCGTGCTACATCGAAGCCTGCGGACTTGCACCGTCGAACATCGCGGGCGCGTTGGGCGCGCGGGCCGGGTTGTTCGAAGCGGGTGAAGTACGTGTGCACCCGACCGGCTCGGTAACAGTGTTCACCGGCTCGCATAGCCACGGTCAAGGGCATGAGACGACGTTTGCCCAGGTTGTGGCGGACCGGCTCGGTATTCCATTGAACAACGTCGAAATCGTGCACGGCGACACCGGCCGTATTCCATTCGGCATGGGCACGTACGGCTCTCGCTCGATTGCGGTGGGCGGCTCCGCGATCATGAAAGCGCTCGACAAGATCGAATCGAAAGCGAAAAAGATCGCGGCGCATCTGCTGGAAGCGGCGGCAGAAGACATCGAGTTCAAGGACGGCATATTCCGCGTCGCCGGCACGGACCGCACCAAGGCCTTCGCCGATATCTCGCTCGCCGCATATGTGCCGCACAACTATCCGCTCGACAAGCTCGAACCGGGCCTCGACGAAAGCGCGTTCTACGATCCGACCAATTTCACCTATCCGGCTGGTGCTTATATCTGCGAAGTGGAGGTCGATCCAGACACCGGTGAGTGCCGCATCCAGCAGTTCACTGCGGTCGACGACTTCGGCAATGTGATCAATCCGATGATCGTGGAGGGACAGGTGCACGGTGGCCTGGGTCAGGGGATCGGCCAGGCGATGCTCGAACGCTGCGTGTATGACAACGAGAGCGGCCAGTTGCTGACGGGTTCATATATGGACTATGCAATGCCGCGCGCCTCCGACTTGCCGAGCTTCACAGTGGAAACCGCCAAGGGCACGCCGTGCACGCACAATCCGCTCGGCGTGAAGGGCTGTGGCGAAGCAGGAGCCATCGGCTCGCCGCCGGCGGTGATCAACGCGATCATCGATGCGCTCGCGCCGCTCGGCGTGACGGATCTGCAAATGCCCGCGACGCCGCATCGCGTGTGGGCCGCCATCCACGCTGCGCAACAACCCTGACCGGAGCAAGCCGACATGTACACATTCGACTACCAACGTGCGGCCGATCCGAAAGCGGCGGTCGCAGCGCTCGCCGGTGACAGCGACGCCAAATTTCTCGCCGGCGGCCAGAGTCTGCTGCCCACGATGCGTCTGCGCCTCGCACAGCCCTCCAGACTGATCGACATCACGCGTATCGCCGCCCTCAAGGAGATTCGCGTCGACGCCAACACCGTGACCGTAGGCGCTGCCGTCTGCCACGCGGATGTCGCAGAACACGCCGAGATCCAGCGCGTATTGCCGGGGCTCGCCAGCCTCGCCAGCCATATCGGCGACCGTCAGGTGCGCGCGCTAGGGACGATTGGCGGTTCCCTCGCGAACAACGATCCGGCTGCGTGCTATCCGGCTGCGACGCTCGCGTTGGGCGCGACAATTGTCACTGACCGGCGCCGCATCACAGCTGACGACTTCTTTGTCGGCATGTACGAGACCGCGCTCGCGCCCGACGAACTGATCACCGCGATCGAGTTTCCCGTAGCCGAACGCAGCGCCTATGAGAAATTCCGCAATCCCGCTTCACACTTTGCGCTGGTCGGTGTGTTCGTCGCAAAACGCGCAGATGGCGTGCGGGTGGCAGTGACGGGCGCGGCGGCATCGGTGTTTCGCGCGGCCGAGCTGGAAAGCGCGCTCACGGCGGACTTCACGCCAGCGGCGGCGCGAGCGGTGACGGTCTCCGCGGATGAGCTGAACACCGACATGCACGCGAGCGCCGAGTATCGGGCGCATCTGATTCCGGTGCTGACGGCGCGCGCGGTGGCGACAGCGAACGGTTAGTGCGAGGGCGTACGCCCTCAGGAGAATCATGCAGCCCGCTTCAATCGACGACACCCTCGCCCAGCTCGCCGCCCAAAGCTATTTCGCGAACCGCGAACTGGCGACCGCGCTGTTCCTTGCGTTGCGCATGGAGCGGCCGTTGTTTGTCGAAGGCGAGCCGGGGGTCGGCAAAACCGAACTGGCCAAGGCCGCCGCTGGTCTGCTCGGCACGTCGATGTTGCGGCTGCAATGCTACGAGGGGCTCGATACGGCCAGCGCGCTCTACGAGTGGGACTATCCGCGTCAGATCATGGCGCTGAGGCTCGCCGAAGCCGCTGGCGAGCGCCCCGGTAACGACACGCTATATCGCAGCGAATTCCTGCTCAAGCGTCCGTTGTTGCAGGCGCTGATGCCCGACGAACAGCACCCCGGTGCACGCCGGGTGCTGCTGATAGACGAGATCGACCGCGCCGACGAACCGTTCGAAGCGTTCCTGCTCGAACTGCTGTCGGACTTTCAGGTGTCGATTCCGGAATACGGCACGGTGCGCGCGGAGCAGCCGCCGCTCGTCGTGATGACCTCGAACCGCACGCGCGAAGTGCACGACGCGTTGAAGCGCCGCTGCCTGTATCAATGGATCGGCTATCCGGAGCGCGATCGCGAACTGGCGATCGTCGCCGCGCGCGCGCCGCAGACCAGCGCGGAACTGCAAAAGCGCGCGGTCGACTTCGTGCATCAGTTGCGCGGCATGGACCTGTTCAAGGCCCCGGGGATTGCGGAAACAATCGACTGGTGCCGCGCGCTGGCCGCATTGAGCGTCACAGAACTCGATCCGCAATCGGTGCAGGACACGCTCGGCGTGTTGCTCAAGTATCAGGACGATCTGGCGCGGATCGACGCGGCACAGATAGCGAAGTGTCTGGCAGTGCCGGGGTAATGGCAATGAACAGGAATCCTGATAATGGACCGCCGCCCACGCTCGCGCACAACGTCGTTCATTTCGTGCGCGTATTGCGCGGCGCGGGGCTGCCGATGTCTCCCGCACAGGCGGTCGACGCCATCGCCGCCTTGCAGTGGGTCGACCTCGAGCGCCGCGATGACGTGCGCGCCGCGCTCGCCGCCCTGCTCGTCTCCGCACCCGACGAACGCGAAACCTTCAACGCCGCCTTCAATCTGTTCTGGCGCGATCCCGACTGGGAAGGCAAGTTGCGCGCGCTGCTATTGCCCAAAGTGCGCGACGGCCTGCCGCCGCCCAAGCGCAACAACCGCCTCGCCGATGCGCTCGCCGCACGTCCGCCCGGCTCGCGTAACACGCACGCCAAATCCGAAACCGAGCAGCGCGAACTGCACGCTCATGTCACCTTCAGCGCTGAGGAGCGTCTGCGCCACCGCGACTTCGATACCCTCAGCGCCGACGAATGGCGCACGCTGCGCCATGTGATTCGCGCCCACCGTCTGCCGCTCGCCACCGAACCGACTCGCCGCCTCAAGGCTGCCTCGCGCGGCACCCATGCGGACCTGCGCGCCAGCGCACGCCACGCGGTACGCTCGGGTGGCGACTGGACGGTGTGGAAATACCGCGCGGTCGTCGAGCGCAAACCGCCGCTCGTGCTGCTGCTGGACATCTCCGGATCGATGAGTGCGTACTCGCGCGCGGTGCTGTATTTTTGTCACGCGTTGTTGCAATCGCGCGAGCGGCTTCAGGTGTTCCTGTTCGGTACACGCCTCACCAACGCGACGCGTGCGCTGCGCGAGCGCGATCCCGACGTGGCGATCGCGACAATTGCCGATCAGGTCTTGGACTGGTCGGGCGGCACGCGCATCGGCGCCGCGCTCGCCGAATTTAACCGGCGCTGGGCACGCCGCGTGCTGACCGGCAGGGCAACTGTGCTGCTCGTCACCGACGGTCTCGACCACGAGGCCATCGACATGCTCGACACGGAAATGGCCCGTCTGCACCGCTTCGCCCACCGCATCGTCTGGCTCAACCCGTTACTTCGATACAGCGGCTTCTCTGCGAAAGCTCGCGGCATACAGGCGATCCTTCCGCATGTCGATGCGCACCGTCCGGTTCATAATCTCGATAGTCTGGCTGCGTTTGGTCGCGATCTGGCGCAGCTGACGCGCACACCTCGCGCGACTAATGCGGCCGGCACCCAGGCAGGAGTCAGGCAATGGAATTGACCGAAAGCTATACGCTACCCATCTCGCAGCAACGCACGTGGGAAGCGCTGAACGACACCGCCGTCCTGCGCGCGTCGATTCCCGGTTGCGAGAGCATCGAGGCAGACGGCGAGAATGCGTTTGCGCTCTCGATGAGCGCGTCGGTCGGTCCCGTGAAGGCTCGCTTCAAAGGGCGTATGCTGCTGACCGATATCGACGCGCCGCAGACGTATACCATCGTCTTCGAGGGTCAGGGCGGCGTGGCGGGCTTCGGCAAAGGCAGCGCGCGCGTCGTGCTCGAATCCGAAGGCGCCGAGGCGACGAAGCTGACGTACACCGCGAGCGCGCAGGTCGGCGGCAAGCTGGCGCAAATCGGCTCACGGCTCGTCGACGGTGCCGCGCGCAAGCTGGCCGGCGAATTTTTCAAGCGGTTCATCGCGCAGGTGAGCGGCGGCGGCGGAGACGCCGCAGCCGAAACTGCAGCGGCCGCAGACACAGCATCAAACGACGACGCCGATGCAGCATCCGGCGAAGATCAGACGAAAAGGAAGAAATCATGGACAGCGTGGATCTCGAAGTCCTGAAGTCCAGTGCACGCTGGCTCGAACAGGGACATCGCGCGCTACTGGTGACGGTGGTGAAAACGTGGGGCTCTTCGCCCCGTCCTGAAGGCGCCATGCTCGCCGTGCGCGACGATGGCCTCGTGGTGGGATCGGTGTCGGGCGGCTGCATTGAGGACGACCTGATCGAACGCGTGCGGCAACGCGGCATCGAACAGAATGTGCCTGAGGCGGTTAAGTACGGCATCTCGGCGGAGGAAGCGCATCGCTTCGGACTGCCTTGCGGCGGCACGATCCAGTTGGTGCTTGAGCCGCTCAGCAAGGCAAGCCTGATCGCTGAATTGTGCGACTCGGTGGAAAACGGCCGGCTGCTCGCGCGACGCCTCGATATGACAACCGGCGCGGTACAACTCGGACCCGCGCAGGCCACAGATGGCGTCGACTTCGACGGCGAGCGCCTGTTGACGATCCACGGGCCACGCTACCGGATGCTGGTAATCGGCGCGGGGCAATTGTCGCGCTATCTCTGCCACATTGCGGTGGGGCTCGACTATCAGGTGACCGTCTGCGATCCGCGCGAAGAGTACACCGACGAATGGGATATACCCGGCACGAAGATCGTCCGCACAATGCCCGACGACACAGTGCTCGAGATGAAGCTCGACGAACGTTGCGCTGTCATTGCGCTGACGCACGATCCGAAGCTCGACGACCTCGCGCTCATGGAGGCCTTGAAAACACCCGCGTTCTACGTCGGCGCACTGGGCTCGCGGCGCAACAACGCGGCCCGCCGCGAACGGCTCAAGGAGTTCGATCTGAACGATACGGAACTGGCCCGGTTGCACGGGCCGGTGGGCATCTATATCGGTAGCCGGACGCCGCCGGAGATCGCCGTATCGATTCTCGCCGAAGTGACGGCTGCCAAGAATGGCGTTTCGCTGCCCACGCTGCTGCAGGTTGAGGGCGCGAAGGCCGCACGGGAAATCGCTGCGAGCGGCGGAACGGCTTGCAGCGTGTAGTCGTTCGCAATCCTCTTCAACGTTAGCCATTCGGCTGACTGGTATCCCACCCGCAAATCCATAGCATGGCCTCATGCACGGCTCGTCCGTGGCCGGACGAAACGTTCGTCGCGCAAGTCGTTGCGACGTCGCTTTCGGCCGCCGCGTTCCGTGCACATAAATTGACAATTATTCCTTTGACGGAATATTCCATGGAGGCTATATTTATGGCGTGGGACGTTGAATACACCGACATGTTCGGTGCGTGGTGGGACGGTTTGACAGAGAAAGAGCAAGGTTCAGTCGACAATGCAATTGGATTGCTTGAAAACGTAGGACCCCATTTGCCTTACCCACACAGCAGCCAGGTCAAGGGCTCGAAATACAGCCGCATGCGCGAATTGAGAATCCAGCATGCAGGCAGGCCCTTCGGCGTGCTGTACATCTTCGACCCACTGCGCACCGGCATTCTTTTACTCGGTGGCGACAAGACCGGCAAGGATCGCTGGTACGCAATAAATATCCCGCGTGCTGATGCCCTATACGGCGCGCATCTGGCGCGACTTGATCAAGAAGGAGTCAATGATGGCGAGAAAGTATGCAGAACTGCGCGCGCAACTGTCACCGGAAGTGCGTGCCCGATCGGAGCAGGCAACCAAAGATCTGATCGCGGAAATGGCGCTCTCCGAATTGCGTCGTGCGATGGGTTTTTCGCAGGAAGGTCTGGCAACCGTGATGAACGTGAAGCAACCGAGCGTCGCAAAGCTCGAGCAGCGAACGGACATGTACGTCTCCACCCTGCGTGATCATATCCATGCGTTGGGCGGTGAACTGGTTTTGATCGCTCGCTTTGCCGATCGCGATGTGAAGATCAGTTCGGTGGGCGGACCGTCTACGTCGAAAGACGCAGCGGCCTGAACCGCCGCGGTCCGCACGGGCCGACGGGCGGCTATACCGGCCAGAGCGGCCCCTCCTGCATCGCGCCAAGCTGCTCACGCATCTCGAGAATACGGTCTTCCCAGTAGCGCTGCGTGTTGAACCATGGAAAGGCCGCAGGAAACGCGGGATCGTCCCAGCGGCGTGCCAGCCATGCCTGGTAGTGAATCAGCCGCAGCGTGCGCAACGCTTCGATCAGATACAGCTCACGCGGCTCGAACTCGCAAAAGTCTTCGTATCCCGCCAGCAGATCGGTGAGCGCGCGCGACGCTTCCGCACGCTCGCCCGGCAGCAACAGCCACAGATCCTGTACCGCCGGCCCCATGCGGCTATCGTCGAAGTCGACGAAGTGCGGACCGGCATCGGTCCACAGCACATTGCTCGGATGGCAGTCGCCATGCATACGCAAAGCGCGGATTTCGCCCGCTCGCTCGAATGCCTGTTCCACGCCTTCGAGCGCCAGGTTGATCACCGTCTCCCACGCCGTGCGCACATCGTCGGGAACGAAGCGTTGCGACAGCAGGAAATCGCGCGGCTCATAGCCGAAGGTCTGAATGTCGAGCGTAGGTCGTGCGGTGTAATCCCGCGTCTGTCCCACGGCGTGGATGCGGCCGATAAAGCGGCCCAGCCATTCGAGCGTATCGCGCCGGTCGAGATCCGGGGCGCGACCGCCTCGCCGCTCGAAGATCGAAAAGCGAAAACCGTCGAACGTGTGCAGCGTGCGGCCTTCGAAGACGCGCGCGGGCACCGCCGGAATCTCGCGCTCCACCAGTTCGGCCACAAACGCATGCTCTTCGAGAATCGCTTCGTCGGTCCAGCGCTCGGGCCGGTAGAACTTCGCGACAACGGGCGGGCCGTCCTCGACGCCGATCTGATAGACGCGGTTCTCGTAGCTGTTGAGCGGCAGCATGCGGCCATCGGTGCGCACGCCAACCGTGCTCAGCACGCTGTCGATAGCGTCGAGCACGCACTCCGGCTTAAGCCGGGCGAAAGGCACGGTGCCGGAGGCATCGTCCTGCGAATCGTGAGGTTCGTAGTTCATGCCCGCATTGTGCGCCGCGCCGTCGTCAAAGACGAGCGTTGCAGCGACACGCGCGGGCTACAACCCGCGTTCAGTGCATCTGCGCACTGGCTGGGCGCACGAGTTCGCCTGTATCGATAAGGTCTTCGAGGAAAAAGGGTTCTGTATTGAGTTGCAGCGAAGTGCCGGGTTCGCCGGCATACCACGCCACCATCGCCATGTCGCCCAGAATGCGCATGACGATTCCGCGCGCGCCCTGCGGCACGGCGATATGCACGGATCGGACGATAGAACCGACTTGCATGATATTTCCCCGTTCTCACGTAGCCGGCTATATGAGGATCGTGCCGGTCGAGGTGATGATAAAAAGCGCCGCTTCGCCGAACACGTTGCGCACGCACCTAAGTTTCTCCGCGTCGCACGCGGTGGTGGTGAAGCTCATTGTTGCCGTTTTGCGGGTGAGGGAAAAGCGGAAACTCGCGGTACATGACCCTTCATTTCAGCGCTTTCCTCTCATCGACTCCAGCAAAACGCCGCGCCGATGGCCTCACTGTACCGCATGATCAAGAGCCATCATAAACCTTGCGGCACTGATATATCAAAAACATGGGCCCAGGGTTCTTGCCTGGGCTGAACCCCAAGGAAACCGCAGTACAGTGTGAGTAGGAAGCCTGACGACCACTCGCGGGCTCACAGAAAGGACAATGTAATCGAACGCCATAATACGGCGCTGCACGATGGTCCTTTGACAGAAAGCGCTCAGCCCCGCTGGGCAAGCCTTCGGTGCGGCCAGGAGCGCCGCTGCAGTGCCACAAACAACTCCGACAGCAGTTCAGCCGTCGCCTATACTCGAAACAAGCGTGACAGCCACAGCAAACTAAAAAGACCGTCGCTGGCCGCGCGAAGATACAAGGAGACGAGCATGACGACCTACTTTACGATCGCCGATTTCATCCTGATCATTCCGATGGCACTGGCCGGCGCCCTGTTTCTCGGCGCGCTACCCTGCAAGACAGAATTTCGGCACAACGTCTTCCGCTTGATTGGCGCCCTGTTGGGCGTGGGCGTCGCGGTACTGCTAGTAGAAGGGCTTCCAGCGCTCGTCTAGCCCGGCCCGGGAATCCACCTGGGAGTCTTTAACAAGCCGCAGTCGGATAGCTGGTGAGGCAGCTTAGCGCGTGGTCGCGTCCAACGCGCCCGGCCCCTTGAACTGGCGTAACGCGCTACGGAAATAGGCGGGGTCGCTGGATCCGCCCGATTCGCTGCCTGCTGCGCGCTCGAGCGAATCGAGTGCGGGTAGAGCCGTCCACGGCAGCGTCGGGTGCTGATGATGCAGGCGATGCAGATGGTGGTTCATCAGCACACCTTGCCATCCACACGGCACGCGGAAATTGCGCGAGCGCCCGGGCTGATCCAGCGCGACACCATGATGCGGCAGGTTGTCAGCCAGCGAGAGCCACACGCCGCGCAAATACATCGTCAAGGCCAGCACCGGCCACCACGTTCCGTACAGGTAAAAAGCAAGCACGAACAAGCCGAGCGTCAATAGCCAGTCGCGACGGATTCGTGCGCGTCGCGCGGGGTCGGTAGCGAAGCTGGTGAAATGACGCTGTACGTCGACGCCGACCGGTCCCTGCGAGCCGATAGCGCGAGCCACGAGCGAACGCGCGACGTTAGCGGGCGCGAATGCAAGCAGCGGGATCATCAGTTCCCCTGCGTACAGCCCACCGAGCAAACGTCCGTAGTAGCTCACCCAGCAAGGCCACACTTCCGCGACGGGACGGCTGCGATCGAGCACATCCGGGCGATCAAAAGGCTCACGCGTAAAGCGATGATGCATCAGGTGTCCGAAACGTACCGCGTCGAACGGCAACGCAAACGCAATGGCCAGCGCACGTGCAACACCTTCGTTCAGACGCCGTCCAGCAAACAGTTGTCCATGAATCGCCTCGTGAATCAAACCCCAGTGCGTGGGTGTCAACACAACCAGCGGCACGATCAGTAGCAGCGCCGGCATGCCCCATGCGCGCAGCAGCGCGGGAAGCGCAAATAGCTGTAGCGCGGTCGCGATCGTCACGACCGTCAGCAACGTGAGATTGGCACGTACGTCGATGGCAGCGCGTTTGGACGCGCGTCGTCCATGCGCCGTGGATTGCGTTGCCGGGCCGCCCTGGGCGACCGCACCTGGGTCCATCTTCCCTCCGTCGAGACGACATCGCCCGCGACCTTAGCAGTGCTGTATGACAGCGGGAAGAACGGTGTCACCGGGTAACAGCGCGTAACGGAAAGCCCAAGCCCATAAAGGAAAGCCGCCTTACGGCGGCTTTCAGAATCACACTATGTCAGTCAGTTCGACGATCAGACCGCCTGATCCGTCGAGGGCTTTTCCCACAGGTTGACGCCACCCTCGGTCGCGAAGCGATCGATCTCCGCCAGCTCTTCGTTCGAAAACTCGAGGTTCTTCAGCGCGCCCACGTTCTCAACCAGCTGCTCGGGTTTGCTCGCGCCGATCAGCACCGACGTGATACGGCCACCGCGCAGTGCCCAAGCGAGTGCCATCTGCGCGAGACTTTGACCGCGGCGCTGGGCGATTTCATTGAGCTTACGCACATGCTCGATGTTCTGCGCACTGAGGTGGTCCTGCTTCAGCGAGTCGCCGCCCGGTTTGTTGACGCGTGCATCTGCCGGCACACCGTTCACGTACTTGCCGGTCAACAGACCTTGCGCAAGCGGCGTGAAAGCGATGCTGCCAGTGCCGATTTCGTCGAGCGTGTCGAGCAGCTCATGCTCGACCCAACGGTTCAGCATGTTGTACGCCGGCTGGTGGATCAGCAGCGGCACCTTGTATTCGGCAAGCAGCTTCGCCATCTCGCGGGTCTTGGCGGCGGAGTACGACGAAATCCCGACGTAGAGCGCCTTGCCCTGTTGCACGGCGCTCGCCAGTGCACCGGCGGTTTCTTCGAGTGGCGTGTCAGCGTCGAAACGGTGCGAATAGAAGATATCCACGTAGTCGAGCCCCATGCGCTGCAGGCTCTGATCGAGACTCGCGAGTACGTATTTGCGCGAGCCGCCGCCCTGGCCATACGGACCCGGCCACATATCCCAGCCGGCCTTCGACGAGATCAACAGCTCGTCGCGGTACGGCTTGAAATCGTCCTTGAAGATGCGCCCGAAATTCGTTTCGGCACTGCCGTACGGCGGCCCATAATTGTTCGCCAGATCGAAGTGCGTGATGCCGAGATCGAATGCAGTGCGCAGGATGTCGCGTTGCGTCGAGATCGGCGTGGTGTCGCCGAAGTTGTGCCACAGGCCCAGCGAAAGCGCCGGCAGTTTGAGGCCCGACTTGCCGCAAACGCGGTATTGCATGTCCGAATAGCGTGCTGGAGCTGCTTCGTAAGCCATTGCTTGAATCCTTGGTGAAGAAGGAAGGAGAGTTGTCACGCAGCCGCGTTGCCAACTGTCTGGCGAGCCTGGCCGGCCGTGACTACTATGTTGCGCGGCCGCGCACGGTTTCATGCGGGGTGTGACGAACCAACTATATTAGCGAATCGTCGAAAGGATTGCAGGCGTCCATTATGCGGGACACGTGAAGCTTGCACATGGACGCGCCCTTGACGCTCCCCTACACTTCCACGACTTTTCTACAGGAGGAAGTTCATGACCAAAGCGATTTCGCTCGCATTGATTGTCGGCGGCGTGGTGCTGCTGTATTTCGGCGGCCAGGCGTTCCACTCGTTTAGCAGCGACGTGTCGCGCGTCTTCACGGGCTCGCCGACCAACAAGGCCATCATGCTGATCGCAGGCGGCGTGATCGCCACGCTCGCAGGTCTGATCGGAATGGCGACTTCAGGCGGAAAACGCTGAGGCAAGCGACCGGCTGTGGGACTCCGCTGCGCAGGCCGGTTTTAAACGTCCCCGCAGCGGGGCTGGGCGACACGCGATGGCCTACGGGTCGCATTTTCTGCAACGAAGGATTGAACGCGAGCCGGTCCAGCGCGCCCCGGCCTAACGCGCCCCTCAGAATGCAATCTCCGGCTTCGACGCCGAACGCGAACCCGGTAACGGCACATTGCTCGCGCCGTGATAGGTGTACACCAGCGAAAACTTCACCTGGTCGCTGAGATTCTTGCCGGCCGAATGCAGCGTGTTGCAGTGGAAGAACACCACATCGCCCGGCTTGAGTTCCGGTGACACCGCCGTCCGGATCAGCGCCTGATTTTCCGGCAGATCGGAGCGGAAGAATTTCGCTTCGTCGAAACGATCCGACGTGAACGTCGCAGTATGCGATTGCGGCACCAGCCACAGCGCACCGTTATCCACCGTTTCAGAGCCGAGCGCGAGCCACACCGAAACCAGATCATCACGCTCGAACGACCAGTAGCGCACGTCGCGATGCCAGCCGGTCAGGCTGCCATACGCGGGATGCTTGGTCATCATGCAATTGTGATGCGCCCGCGAGAGGCGCGGCTCCTCGCCGAAATAGGTTTCCATCCAACCGCGGATTTCCGGCGCCGTGGCCCACTCCGCAAAATGCGGATGGCGTGCATACGCATCGAGCAGGCGCCGCACGGTATGGCCGCCGGGCGCGTGCTTCGACTCGGGCGCGCCGGGGTACTGCAGATCCGCCTCGAATTCGATCGGAGTGGCTGCTTCCTGCAACTGCCGCTGCGCGATCTGCTTCAGCTCGTTGCAGCGCTCGGGCGAAACCAGCCCCGGCACCACGACGAAGCCCCGTTCCCGCAACACCTGAACCTGTTCTTTCTTTGAGTGACCTGACATGGGTATTCCGTTACTTTCTACTGACCGATGCTCGATTGTAAAACGTGCGCGATCAGCGTGCGGACTTTGCCATGCTCCCATCCCGGACGAGTGCACGCGACAGGGGCGGGCGTGCACGCTTATCGATCGCAAAGGGTCCGACCGTGAGCGCTTTACAGCACGATCTGCCCCGTAAAAACCCGCAGACGCGAGGGTTATAACGGACTTTCTGACGTCACGATTCGCGTGTAGCCTGCACCCATGTTGATTGCAATTCCCGCTGCGTTCCTTAGCGCACGGCCTCCGCAGGTCGCTGCCGCCACTTCCCGCTCAGTTTTCGGGCTTGCGCGTCCATCCCGCTGGCATAGATGGTGCTCGTTTTTATAGCACCTCCCGTCGCGTGACACGCTGCCTACATTTCGAAGCCATGCACACTCTCCTGAATACCCGTCTCACCCGCGCCGCCCTCAAGGCAGCGCGTCCCGCGCGCCGTCACGTCGTGCGTGCGCTGCGCCATCACGCAACCCGCACCCGTGCCCTCGCCGGCCAATGGCGCGAGGCCAAACCGGTCGACAGCATCCGCACATGGTTCCAGATGTTTTTCACCGCGCTGCGTACGCAAGCCGGCTCGCGCCGCTTTTCGCTACGCACGCTCCTGCGCAAGCCGACGCCGCGTCGCGCGCTGCCGCCAAAACGCGTAAGCGCACCACGCAGCACAAGCCGCCGGCCGCGCCGGATGTCGTTTGGCCATGAAGGCTGGTTCGGCTTCGCGGGCCTTTAATAGAAAAAGCCCCGCCCGGCTCAACGCCGGCGGGGCTTTTTGCTGACGCAGTACGAGTACGCGTTAGACGACCGCGGCAACCGGCTCCGTACCAGCAGCCTCGGCGAGGGCCAGCGCTTTGTCCGTCGCTTCCCACGTGAATTCCGGCTCTTCGCGGCCGAAGTGGCCGTAAGCCGCGCTCTTCTCGTAGATCGGACGCAGCAGATCCAGCATCTGGATGATGCCCTTCGGACGCAGGTCGAAGTGTTCCTGCACGAGGCGCGTGATCGTTGCATCCGACACGCGGCCCGTGCCGAACGTGTTGACCATCACCGACGTCGGCTGAGCCACGCCAATCGCATACGACACCTGAATCAGGCAACGCGACGCCAGGCCCGCAGCCACGATGTTCTTCGCGACATAACGGCCAGCATAAGCGGCCGAACGGTCGACCTTCGACGGATCCTTGCCCGAGAACGCGCCGCCGCCGTGCGGTGCTGCGCCGCCGTACGTGTCGACGATGATCTTGCGGCCGGTCAGGCCACAGTCGCCTTGCGGACCGCCAATCACGAAACGGCCAGTCGGGTTGACCAGGAACTTGATGTCGCCCTTGATCAGCTCGGCCGGCAGCGTCGGCTTGATCACTTCTTCGATCACGGCTTCGCGCAGCGTGGACAGTTCGATATCCGGCGAATGCTGCGTGGACAGCACGACCGTATCGATCGAATGCGGCTTGCCGTCGACATAGCGCACGGTGACCTGCGACTTCGCATCCGGACGCAGCCACGGCAGACGGCCGTCGCGGCGCAGGTTGGCCTGGCGCTCGACCAGACGGTGCGACAGGTGGATCGGCAACGGCATCAGTTCCGGCGTTTCTTCACACGCAAAGCCGAACATCAGCCCCTGGTCGCCGGCGCCCTGATCGAGGTTGTTGTCGTGTGCACGGTCGACGCCCTGGGCGATGTCCGGCGACTGCTTGTCGTACGCGACAAGCACCGCGCAACCGCGATAGTCGATACCGTAGTCGGTGTTGTCGTAGCCGATGCGCTTGATCGTATTGCGCGCGACCTGGATGTAGTCGACGTTTGCAGTGGTGGTGATTTCACCGGCCAGCACGACGAGACCCGTGTTGCACAGCGTTTCCGCGGCAACACGTGAGTATTTGTCCTGAGTCAGGATCGCGTCGAGAATCGCGTCCGAGATCTGGTCCGCCACCTTGTCCGGATGGCCTTCGGAAACCGATTCTGAAGTGAAGAGATAGTCGTTTGCCACGTTGCAGACTCCTGTTGTGTGGTTACGGTTGAGTTTCACGTAGCCAGCTCCGGAAGCCTGAAGCGGCGACGCTTTAGCGGATTTCCTGACTGCCCGGTGCGTATCACGTGGATCGCGCCCGGCAGCTTCGCCCCGCAAGTTGTCTATTAACTCGGCGAAGCCCTTATTATAGCGACTTCCTACAATTGTCACAGAGTACCCACGCGTGTTGTATTTCGACTCGTTTTCGGTTTTCTCAAACGTAGCGTCCTCGTGCGCGCGCCGCGGAGCGTCAGCATGCTGAGCCGCTTCGGATCCAAACTCGCCATCGGACTGCTGAAACTGTTTGCGCTATTGCCATACGGAGTGATCGCCCGCCTCGGCGACGGTCTCGGCTGGCTGCTGTATCAAATCCCCAGCAATCGCAAACGCATCGTACATATCAACTTGAAACTGTGCTTCCCCGAGTGGAGCGACGAACGCCGCGAGGACGTCGCCCAGAAGCACTTCCGCCATGCGATCCGCAGCTATGTGGAGCGCAGCGTGCAGTGGTTCGGCTCGGCCAGGAGGCTCGAGAAACTGATCCAGCTCGACAGCGCGATCGACCTCACCGATCCCAACCTGCCGCCCACGCTGTTTCTCGGTTTTCACTTTGTCGGCATCGAGGCAGGTTCGATCTTCCTCAACTACTCGCTGCATCGACAGTGCGGTTCGTTGTATCAGCCCATGTCGAACCCGGAACTCGAGGAAGTCGCCAAGGCGGCGCGCGCACGCTTCGGCGCGGATATGGCGAGCCGCGCGGACAGTGCGCGCATCGTGCTGCGCTGGCTGCGCGACAAAAAGCCGGTCATGCTGGGGGCCGATATGGACTACGGCATGCGCAATTCCGCCTTTGTACCGTTTTTCGGCGTGCCGACCTGCACACTGACCGCCGTCGGACGGCTTGCGAAGGTCGGCCAGGCGCAGGTGGTGCCGTTTATCGGCGAGGTGCTGCCCCACTACAAAGGCTACCGTCTCAAGGTATTCAAGCCGTGGGAAAACTACCCAACCGGCGACGACGAGGCCGACGCGCGCCGCATGAACGCTTTCCTGGAAGAGCAGATTCCGAAGATGCCGGAACAGTACTATTGGGTGCACAAACGCTTCAAGACGCGGCCGCCGGGCGAGCCGAGCGTGTATTGAAACGCCGTTAGCCGCATGTCCGCGCGCGTCACTTACAATAGCGCCATGAGACTGAAATTCACCAAGATGCACGGCGCGGGCAACGACTTTGTCGTGCTCGACGGCTTTACGCAGCCGCTCAGCCTGAGCGGGGAGCAGGTGCGCGCGCTCGCGGACCGGCACTTCGGCGTCGGCGCCGACCAGTTGCTGCTGGTCGAAAAGCCCACCATCGACGGCGTGGATTTCAGGTACCGCATCTTCAATTGCGACGGCGGCGAGGTCGAGCATTGCGGCAATGGCGCACGCTGCTTCGTCAAGTTCGTGCGCGACATCCATCTGACCGACAAGCGCAGCGTGCGCGTCCAGGTGCAGAACGGCATCCTCACGCTGACCATGCAGGACAACGGCGAAGTCACCGTGGACATGGGCATGCCGGTGTTCGAACCGGCCCGCGTGCCGTTCGATGCGAGCGGCCTCGACGGCCGCCGGGAAGGCGACGACACGCTCTGGCCGCTCGAGGTGAACGGCGCCACGCGTTGGGTCTCGGTCGTTTCGATGGGTAATCCACATGCAGTGCAGGTGGTCGACGACGTCGAGGCGTTTGCCGTGCTCGTCGACGGCCCGCTCATCGAGCATCATCCGCGCTTCCCACAACGGGTGAACGCCGGCTTCATGCAGATCGTCGCGCGCAACGAAATCAAGCTGCGTGTCTACGAACGCGGCGTTGGCGAAACGCTGGCGTGCGGCACGGGCGCCTGCGCAGCGGTCGCCGCCGGCATTCGCCGCGGGCAGCTCGAAGCGCCCGTGAAGGTACACACCCACGGCGGTACGCTAACTATTTCCTGGAACGGTGAGCACGAAAACACACCGCTCCTGATGGCCGGTCCCGCTGCGACCGTCTTCGAAGGTGAGATCGAACTGGCCGACTGAGCGAAAGAACGCGCGGCCGGATGCACAGCCCGCGCCTGACCCGACCAGTGGCCAGCTACCCCCAATGACCGATGCGCCCGTTTAAGGGCGTAGTCCTTTAGCCGAAACCATGAACGATCGCGAAGTCGCCGAATACCTGCTCGCCAACCCCGACTTTTTCGCGGAACACGCGGAAATGCTCGCGACCATCAAGCTCGCGAACCCGCACGGCAAATCCGCGGTTTCGCTGCAGGAACGGCAGATGGAAATGCTGCGCGACAAGAACAAGCTTCTCGAACGGCGTCTTGCCGAACTGCTGCGCTACGGGCACGAGAACGACAGCATTGCCTCGAAATTCAACCGCTGGACCACCCGCGTGATGTCAGAGCGCGATCCGTACGCGTTGCCGCGCACCATCGCCAATGGCCTGCGCGAAGTGTTCGACGTACCGCAGGCAGCGCTGCGTGTGTGGGACGTGGCGGAGCCGTACACCCAGGCGGACTTCGCGCGCCAGGTGGGCGAGGAAGTCCGCATCTTCGCCAATAGCCTCACCAGCCCGTATTGCGGTGCGAATACCGGTTTCGAAGCGGCGCAATGGCTGGTGCCGGCGGTGACCTCCGTGCCCGCGGAAGGCGCTGCGGCACAGGAAGGTGCGCACGCAACGGAATCGATCGCATTACTGGCCCTGCGTGAACCCGAGAGCAACGAAGACGCACCGACTTTCGGCCTGCTGGTGATGGGCTCACCCGACCCGCGCCGCTTTCACGAAGGCATGGCAACCGACTTCCTGACGCAGATCGGCACCTTGGCCAGCGCGGCGTTGAGCCGTCTGCTGCCGCGCTGACGCGCCCGGCTGTCCACCAACTCCCGCCGCTCGCCACAGCACGCGCCCGCTACCGTGACCACCGCCGACCCGATCGCCGATTACCTCTCGAATCTCGAACACGAGCGGCGGCTTTCAGCGCACACGCTGCGCGGCTACACCCACGAGCTGGATGAACTGAAGCTGCTGGCCAAGGGACGGCCGCTCGAAAGCCTCACCGCCATCGACATCCGCGGCGCCGTTTCCCGAGCACACGCGGCAGGCATGACGGCTCGCTCGATCAGTCATCGGCTATCGGCATGGCGGGCGTTTTACCGCTGGCTCGCGGGCCGCGTCGATCTGCCAGCCAATCCGGTCGCCACCGTGCGGGCGCCGAAGCAGGCGAAGACGCTGCCCAAGGCGCTCTCGGTCGACGATGCCAACCG
This sequence comes from Paraburkholderia sp. GAS206C, assembly GCF_050435645.1. NCBI lineage: Bacteria > Pseudomonadati > Pseudomonadota > Betaproteobacteria > Burkholderiales > Burkholderiaceae > Paraburkholderia > Paraburkholderia sp. GAS206C. The sequence continues at coordinate 142,974 of NZ_JBNDKR010000007.1, forward strand.
GCTAATGGAAGCGCCCAGCGCCGGCACCGCCGAAGGCTTGCGCGACCACGCGATTCTCGAGCTGTTCTATTCGTCCGGCTTGCGCCTCGCCGAACTGGTCGGGCTGGACGTGCGCTTTGCCGATGCCGATGGCTATCGTTCCGCCGGCTGGCTCAAGCTCGATTCGACCGAAGTCGAAGTGCTCGGCAAGGGTAACCGGCGCCGCATCGTGCCGGTCGGCAGCAAGGCAATCGACGCGCTCAACGCCTGGCTCGCGGTGCGCGGCGAGTTCGTCAGGCAGGATCCGCATCCGCTGTTTCTGTCGGCGCGCGGCAACCGGATGTCGCCGAACGTCGTGCGCGACCGGGTCAAACGCCTGGCGCTGGTCGCCGGCATTCCCGCCAACGTGCATCCCCACGTGCTGCGGCATTCGTTTGCCACCCACGTGCTGCAATCGAGCGGTGACCTGCGCGCCGTGCAGGAACTGCTCGGGCACGCCAGCATCACCGCGACCCAGGTGTACACCGCGCTCGATTTCCAGCATCTGGCGCACGTCTACGATCAGGCGCATCCGCGCGCCAAAAAACGCGACTGAGACGGCTTTTTATGGGCCATAGGCGCCCGATGTCTCCGGTTTCGCCGCTTTACGCGGCACCTTGTTCTGCTCAATACCTCTCGAAGTCATGAATACCGTCACGCTGAAACCGTCGAAAGAAAAGTCGCTGCTGCGCCGCCACCCGTGGGTCTACGCGACCGCGATCGACCGCGTCGACGGTAATCCTGCTGCCGGCGCGACCGTGCTGGTGCGCTCGCACGACGGCCGCTTTCTGGCGCGCGCTGCCTACAGCCCGCACTCGCAAATCCGCGCGCGGGTATGGAGTTTCGACGAAGCCGAGCCGATCGACCATGCGTTCTTCAAGCGCCGCGTGCAGCGCGCCATCGAGCATCGCCAGGCGATGGTTCAAAATACCGGCGCTGTGCGGCTTATCTTCGGCGAGGCCGACGGCCTGCCAGGCCTGATCGTCGACCACTACGTCGCCGATGACGCGGGCCAGCGCAGCCAACTCGTCTGCCAGTTCATGGCTGCCGGCGTCGAGGCGTGGAAAGAGGCGATCGTCGCAGCCTTGAGCGCGGCAACCGGCTGCCCGAATGTCTATGAGCGCTCCGACGTGTCGATCCGCGAAAAGGAAGGTCTGGAGCAGATCACCGGCGTGCTGGCGGGCGAAGCGCCGTCCGACGCGCTGATTGCCAGCGAAAACGGCGTGCGCTACCACGTGGATGTGCGCAATGGCCATAAGACCGGCTTTTACGTCGATCAGCGCGACAACCGGGCGCTCGTCCAGCAGCTGGCGAAGGATCGCGAGGTGCTGAACTGCTTCTGCTACACCGGCGGCTTCTCGCTGGCGGCGCTCAAGGGCGGGGCGAAACGCGTGGTGTCGATCGACTCGTCCGGCGAAGCGCTGGCGTTGGCACAACAGAACGTCGTCGCCAATGGTTTTGACGGCGAACGCGCCACCTGGCTCGACGCCGATGCCTTCAAGACACTGCGCCGCCTGCACGAAGAAGGCGAGCGCTTCGACCTGATCGTGCTGGATCCGCCCAAATTCGCGCCATCGCGCGAGCACGTGGACCGTGCCGCGCGCGCCTACAAGGACATTAACCTGACGGGCCTCAAGCTGCTGCGGCCGGGCGGCCTGCTGTTCACATACTCGTGCTCGGGCGCGATCGACGCCGAGCTGTTCCAGAAGATCGTCGCCGGCGCGGCCGCCGATGCCCGCGTCGACGCCCGTATCCTCAAGCGGCTGGGGGCCGGTGTCGATCATCCGTTGCTCACCGCTTTTCCGGAAGGCGAGTACCTGAAAGGCCTATTGTTGCAAATCGCCTGATCGCCCATAGTTGAGGAATATTTCCTTTGCAGGCGGCAGGGTTTGAAGCGCGTCCGAAACCCCGCCTGCAGCGGCTTGACAGATATGTTTCAATAACCGATCAGCTCGAACGGCGCGGCCCACATCTCCGGCGTTCGACACAAGCATTCCGATTCACGCACAAAACAGGCGACCACCATGATTCCCGTCACGATCCTGACCGGCTTCCTCGGCAGCGGTAAAACCACACTGCTCAAGCGCATCCTGAACGAAAAGCACGGCATGAAGATCGCCGTGATCGAGAACGAGTTCGGCGAAGAGAACATCGATAACGAGATCCTCGTGCAGGACAGCAACGAGCAGATCATCCAGATGAGCAACGGCTGCATCTGCTGCACGATCCGCGGCGACCTGGCACGCGTGCTCAGCGACCTGGCCGCGAAAAAGCGCGCCGGCGAACTGGATTTCGAACGCGTCGTGATCGAAACCACAGGTCTCGCGAACCCCGGCCCGGTGGCGCAGACGTTCTTCATGGATAACGAGATCGCCGACGAATTCCTGCTCGACGCGATCATCACGCTGGTCGACGCGAAGCACGCGAATCACCAGCTGGATGAGCACGAAGTGGTGCAGCGCCAGGTCGGCTTTGCGGACCGTCTGTTCGTTACCAAGTCGGACCTCGTGGATGAAGCCGCCCTCGACGACCTGCGCCATCGCCTGCTGCACATGAATCCGCGCGCGGCGATCAAGGTGGTGAATTTCGGTGACGCCGATATCAAGGAAATCTTCGATCTGCGCGGTTTCAACCTGAATTCCAAGCTCGAAATCGATCCGGACTTCCTCGCCGAAGACGAGCACGCGCACGACCACGCCCATGATCATGACCATGGGCACGATCATGCGAATTGCGACCACGATCATGGCCACTGCGATCACGAAGGCCACGACCACGGCCGCCATCACCATGCGCATCACGACGACAAGATCAAATCGTTCGTGTTCCGCAGCGACCGGCCGTTCGATCCGAACAAGCTCGAAGACTTCCTCGGCGGCATTCTGCAGATCTACGGCGAGCGCCTGCTGCGTTACAAGGGCGTGCTGTATATGAAGGGTGTCGACCGCAAAGTGGTGTTCCAGGGCGTCCATCAGATGATGGGCAGCGATCTGGCCGCCAAATGGCAACCGGTCGAGAAGAAGAACAGCAAGATGGTGTTCATCGGCATCGAACTGCCTCAAGACCTGATCGAGGACGGCCTGAGCGCCTGCCTGGCCTGAACGGCGGGGAAGCGCCCGAAAAGCCAGCGTCAGGCGCGGGAAAAGCACTGAAACGAGCCGGGAACGCGAAATGCTGCCGGCTCGACAAGTCCCGAATCCGACTAAAGCCGACCCGAGAGCACGACACGTGTGAAAAACGCGTGAAAACCCCTGTTGCAGGAATCGTGCAAGCCCATCGCTTTTTAGCCGTTCGCGCGTTATATTTTCGGGATATTGGCGTGCCGCCCCTCGTAATAATCCCGGTTGCGGCGGCGGATTGTGATTCAGTTACAATACGTGCCCACTGGAGAATGAGAACGATTGCCCGGTCAGCGCGTATCCCGCGCCGGGCCTGACACGGCGCCGGAAAATCTAATCCGGGGAGTAGCACGCCGACAAGCTGGCTGGCCCACCGCCTCGAAAGGCGCGCCACCGGTAAGCAATGCCTCAGGAGCATTTGAAAATCGTTTCCAGAGGAGTTCGGCCCCGCATCGACGTCTCGTCGCCTGGCGCCTTGGCGTCCGGCGTTTAGACGCCCCGCGCTTCGGCGTCACGACAACCCACCGTCCGTGTTCGCCGGCGCTCATTGAGCGTTTTGAGGCGCCTTTGCGGGCAACACGAGAGTGCGGGCAACATGTACGAGTTTTGCCTCACATTGAAGAAGCAAGCCAGATGACGACGAAACGACTCTTGACCGAAGCCGAAATCCTGAAGATGAGCGACAAGGATTACATGAATGAGGATCAGCTCGCTTTCTTCAAGAACAAGCTCGAACAGCTGCAGGCGGACATTCTCCGCAATGCTGGCCAGACGACCGAAAACCTGCGCGAAACCGTGATCGTGCCGGACCCGGCCGACCGCGCAACGATCGAGGAAGAGCATGCGCTGGAACTGCGCACGCGCGACCGCGAACGCAAGCTGCTGAAGAAGGTGCAGCAATCGATCGCGCGCATCGAATCGGGCGAATACGGCTGGTGCGAAGAAACCGGCGAGCCGATTGGCATTCCGCGTATGCTGGCCCGGCCCACGGCAACCCTGTCGCTCGAAGCGCAGGAACGCCGCGAACTGCGCCAGAAGCTGTTCGGCGACTGAACGTCTGCGGCGCGGCTACCGCGCGCCCTGATACGCTGCTTCGTTGAGAGGCGCACGGTGAACTGTGCGCCTTTTTCTTTGCGTGGGCCGAGCCTTGAGCCAGCCGCGCCATGCCTTGATCCGCCTGTCTTCCGGCTGCCGGAAGCTTTTACCGCTCTGCGCCCCAGCCTCGCTGCGAGGCCCGTCATTTTTCTGCCCGGCCGTCCGATCTCCGCGCCGTACCCCGTCTCTGCCGCTTTTTTCCGGCGTATTTCCGCCCTTAGCCATCCGGCTGGCTCTTGATATGACGGCGCAAGCCCTAAAATAAACCGGACATGCGTTGCACGAGCACGCGCGGGCCGCTTTCTAGCGGCTATACGCTGCGGTTCGCCGCCCAACGCATCGGCACGCTGGCGCACAAGCGCCTCCGCGTCCTACCCGTTTTGCAAAAGGAATGCATATGGAGCAATTTCACGGCACGACGATCGTCTCCGTGCGTCGCGGCGACAAGGTCGCCCTCGGCGGCGACGGCCAGGTCACACTAGGCAATATCGTCATGAAGGGCGGTGCCAAAAAAGTCCGGCGCATCTATAACGGCCAGGTGCTGGTCGGTTTCGCTGGCGGCACCGCCGATGCCTTTTCGCTGCTCGACCGCTTCGAAGCCAAGCTCGAAAAACATCAGGGCAATCTGACCCGCTCGGCCGTCGAGCTGGCGAAAGACTGGCGCACCGACCGCATGCTGCGCCGGCTCGAAGCCATGCTGATCGCCGCCGACGCGCACACCACCCTTGTCATCACCGGCAACGGCGACGTCCTCGATCCGGAAGGCGGCATCTGCGCGATCGGCTCGGGCGGCTCCTACGCGCAGGCGGCGGCCAAGGCGCTAGCGGATAACACCGAGTTGTCGCCGCGCGAGATCGTCGAAAAGTCCCTGCAGATTGCCGGCGACATGTGCATCTACACGAATCACAACCGCGTTATCGAGACGATCGAGTAAGGACACACGATGAGCACCATGACCCCTGCCGAGATCGTCTCGGAACTCGACAAGCACATCATCGGCCAAGGCCGCGCCAAGAAAGCGGTCGCGGTGGCGCTGCGCAACCGCTGGCGCCGTCAGCAGGTGGGCGACCCACTGCGCCAGGAGATCACGCCGAAGAACATTCTGATGATCGGACCGACAGGCGTCGGCAAGACGGAAATCGCCCGGCGTCTGGCCAAGCTGGCCGACGCCCCGTTCATCAAGATCGAGGCCACCAAGTTCACCGAAGTGGGCTACGTAGGCCGCGATGTGGACAGCATCGTGCGCGACCTGATCGAAATCTCGGTCAAACAGACCCGCGAAACCGAAATGCGCAAGGTGCGCACCAAGGCTGGAGATCAGGCGGAAGACCGCATTCTCGACATTCTTTTGCCGAGCGCGCGGCCGGTTGGGTTCGGCGCCAGCGATACCACGGACGAAGGTAGCACCACCCGTCAGACGTTCCGCAAGCGTCTGCGCGAAGGCCAGTTGGACGACAAGGAAATCGAGCTTGACGTCGAACTGCCGCAGGCGGGCATGGACATCATGGGGCCGCCGGGCATGGAGGACATGACCGAGCAGATCCGTTCGATGTTCGCCAATCTCGGCGGCGGCAAGAAGACGCGCCGCAAGCTGAAGGTGAAGGAAGCGTTGAAAGTGCTGACGGATGAAGAAGCGTCCAAGATGCTCAACGACGAGGAAGTGAAAACCAAGGCCGTGCAGAACGTCGAGCAGAACGGCATTGTCTTTCTCGACGAGATCGACAAGATCGCCTCGCGCAGCGAAGCGGGCGGCGCTGAAGTATCGCGTCAGGGCGTGCAGCGCGATCTGCTGCCGCTCGTCGAAGGCACGACGATCAACACCAAGTACGGCATGGTGAAGACCGATCACATCCTGTTCATCGCGAGCGGTGCGTTCCATCTCGCGAAGCCGAGCGATCTGATCCCGGAACTGCAGGGCCGTTTTCCGATTCGCGTCGAACTGGATTCGCTGTCGGTGAATGACTTCGAATCGATTCTGGTGTCGACGGACGCGAGCCTCGTGAAGCAATACCAGGCACTGCTCGCGACCGAAGACGTGCGCCTCGACTTCGCCGACGACGGTATTCGCCGCCTCGCGGAAATCGCCTTTTCGGTGAACGAGAAGACCGAGAATATCGGCGCGCGCCGGCTTTACACGGTGATCGAAAAGCTGCTCGAAGAGGTGTCGTTTGCTGCCGGTAACCATGCCGGCACGGACGTCAGGATCGATGCGGCATACGTGGACCGCGCGCTGAACGAAGTCGCGGACGACGAAGATTTGTCGCGATATGTGCTTTAACGGCTGCATGCGGTTCGGCGGCAGCGGCGCGGTCGGCCGCTGACACCGCTGAAACAAAACGCACGCAGCAAGAAAAACGGGCGGCCTCGCAAGAGACCGCCCGTTTTTTATTAAAGCTAAAAGCCTTCTGGCGACGCTTCACCCGTCGCCGTAACGTGCGCCCGCGCTCGCTCTTACTGCTTCACCGGCCGCTTCGCCAGCTTGCGTTGCAACGTCCGCCGGTGCATGTTCAACGCCCGCGCCGTCGCGGAGATATTGCCGCCGTTCTCCGCCAGCACGCGCTGAATATGTTCCCATTCGAGGCGTGCCACCGAAAGCGGCGTGGGATGCTCGATCGCCGCGTCCGCCTGCAGCGCGCTCGCTTCGGTTTGCAGTGCCGAGAGAATCGTCTCCACGTTGGCAGGCTTGGCCAGATAGTTGTCGGCACCGTCCTTCACCGCCTGCACGGCCGTCGCAATGCTCGCGTAACCGGTCAGCACCAGCATCCGCGCGTCCGGTTGCAATTCGCGCAACGGCGCTACCAGCGTCAGCCCCGAATCGTGGCCCAGGTGCAAATCCACCGTGATCTGGCCGAACTTCTGCTGGTTCGCGAGCTTGATCGCCTCGTCTGCGTTGTGCGCTTCGGCCACCGTGTAGCCGCGCCGCGTCAGACCGCGCGCGAGGATGCCGGAGAACACTTCGTCGTCGTCGATCACCAGAAAATTCATGTCGCTCATGCCTGTTTCTCCGTATTGGATGGCACGGTGCCTGTGCGGCCCGCGCCGGAAGATTGTCGACCCGCCACCGGCAAGCGCAGCACCGCGCGGGTGCCGCGCGGCCTGGCCTCGCGGGCGTCGGTCAGCTCGATCGATCCGCCGAGCCGCGCCGCCGCCGAAAACGCCAGATACAGCCCCACGCCGTGACCACCCTGGGTGCTGTCGACGGGCATCGTGCCAAGCGAGCCGCGCAACGATGCCGGTATGCCGGGCCCTGCGTCGCAAACTTCAAACTGGATGCGATCGCCCGGCAGCGACAGCGTCGCGGTCAGCGTCACGTGATCGCTGCTGGCGCGCGCCGCATTGTCCAGCAGGATCGTGAGAATCTGGCTGACCGCGACCGTATCGTCAAGGTTCAGTTCGGCGGGCGGCGTGCCAAGTTGCTCGAACTTGACGTGCGGATGGCGCAGACGCCACTGCTGCGCAAACGACTCGAGCCACTCGCCAACGGGTTGCCGGCTCGCCGGCGCCGAGGCGCGCGAGCGCAACCGCGCAAGCGCCGAGGTACACAGCGTCATCTGTTGCTCGAGCAGGTCCAGATCAGCGGCGTAAGGGGCGAGGCCCTTGTCGGTACGCGCCGCGTCGCGCAGTTCCTCGGAGAGCATCGCGATGGTCGATAGCGGTGTGCCGATCTCATGCGCGACGGTCGCCGCCTGCACGCCGAGGGCAACCGCGCGTTCGTCCCGCAAGAGGCGCTGCTGGGCGTCGCCGAGTGCCGCGTCACGTTGCCGCAGTGCGCGCGACATGCGTGCGACGAACCATGCAATCAGGCCCACGCTCACCGTGAAGTTCACCCACATGCCCGCCCGGTAGTAGTCGAACAGATTGGCGGGATTGTCGAGATTCAGCGGCACCGAATCGAAACCGAGCACGGCGTAGCAAGCCACCGCAAATGCCGCGAGCCACAGCATCAGATGCCACGGCAACACCGCCGCCGCGATCGCGAGCGAGGGCAGGTAAAGCGAGACGAACGGATTGGTCGTGCCGCCCGACAGAAAGAGCAACGCCGACAATGAACCGAGATCGACCCATAGCTGGCCGAACAGTTCGAGATTGGATTCGGGCCGCTGACGCGAGACGCGCCACCAGGTCAGCGCGTTGAAGGCCACTTCGAGGCTGACCACAAGCAGCATGGCCGGCAGAGGCAGATGCACGCCCACAAAGATCTGCACGACAGCAATGGTCACCAGTTGGCCGATGATCGCAAGACTGCGCAGCCAGAACAGATGTCCCAGGTTGACCCGGCCGGTAATGGTTATACGATGCATAACGCCAGTTTACCTGTTGGGAGTTGTCCGACACACTGTGTTGAGCGTGGACATTACCATTGAGCGTTTGATCGCAATCGCGCTCTCGCCTGGACAGACTCATGCCGCTTACGATTTCCGCCCCCGGCCACCCTGCGTGGGTCGCCTTCCTGATTTTCCTTCAGCGCGCCGCGGCGGCGCAGCAAAACGGCGAGGCCGAAGCCCAGGCCATCTGGCTTGAAGCCGCCACACTGCTGCAGCCCGTCGAACACGACACGCTTGCAAACATCACTGGCGCGCTGCTGGAACAAAACCGCCACGACGACGCCATCGCATTCGCCGCCATTATTGCGCAACTGCGTCCCGACGATGCCGCTGCCAGCTTCCGCTTAGGCTACGCGCTGCAGCTCGCCGACCGCCATGCCGAGGCGCTTGTGCCGTACCGCCGCGCCCTCACTCTCGAACCGGACTTTCCCCAACTGCGCACGAATCTGGCTGGCGCAATCGCGCTCACCGGCGGCGATGTGGCCGAACAGATCACGTTGCTGGAAAGTGCGGTCGCAGCCGACCCGTTCGACAGCAACGCCTGGATCAATCTCACCCAGTCGAGCCGCTTCGCGATGGATCTGCCGCGCGCGCTGGAAGCAGGCGCTCGCGCAGCGGAACTGGCGCCCCACAACTCGTTGGCGCTGAACAACTATGCGCTGGCACTCAAGGAAGCGCAACGCTGGGACGACGCCGTTCGTTTCGCGCAGGCCGCCTGCGAACTCGCGCCCGGCGACCCGGCGATGCGTTCGAATCTGGCGTTGCTGCATCTGGTGCATGGCGACTACGCGCAGGGCTGGCCCGCTCACGAAGCGCGCTGGCAAGGTTCGAAGGAACTTGACGGCAACCGTCCGGCGATGCCGGCGCCGCAGTGGCAGGGCGAGCCGCTTACGGGCAAGACACTGCTGGTGTGGGGCGAACAGGGCATGGGCGATCTGCTGCAATGCTGCAGGTTCATCCCGCTGCTGGCGGCGCATGTGCATGCGCAAGGCGGCCGCGTCGTGTGGAATTCGTTCCCGCAGATGGGAGCGCTGCTGGTACGCAGCCTGGGCAGCCACGTGGACGAATACTCCGCGGGTGGTGGCATCGAGACACTGCCCGCATTCGACTATGAAATACCGTTAATGAGCGTGCCGCTCGTGCTCGGCACGCTCGGCGATACCCTTCCCGACGCGGTCCCGTATCTGCACGCGGATGCCGCAGCCAGCGCAACCTGGCGCGAACGGCTCGCCGGAGAAAAACGGCTTAAGGTCGGACTGGCGTGGACTGGCAGCCTCAGCCATCAGCGCAATCCGTTCCGGGCGGTGGGCTGGCAGCGCTACGCGTCGGCCTTTGCCGGTATCGACGGCGTCGCGTTCTATTCGTTGCAGCATGGCGCCACAGCAGATGTTGCCGCCGCGCAGTCAGCCGGGCTGCCCATGGCCGACTACACCGCCGAGCTGAAAAGTTTCGACGACACCGCGGCCTTCGTCAGCGCGCTCGATCTGGTGATTACGGTGTGCACGTCGGTCGCGCATCTGAGCGGGGCAATCGGGCAGCGCACGTGGGTGCTGCTCGACACCAATCCACACTGGACATGGCTGCTCGAACGGCACGATAACCCGTGGTATCCAACCGCCACGCTGTACCGGCAACGGCAGTTCGCCGACTGGGATCCGGTGCTGGAAGACGTAGCGCGAGACCTCGGCACGCTAGCCGGCCAGCGGTAACGACGCGGCGGGCGCGCCGCGCCCCTCAAACTTCTTCACCACCCCGAACGCCGGCGGCCTGCACGCGGGCAATATCCGCCGCGAGGCACTCCGGACATAAACACCGGCTGCCCGGATCGAGCCGTTCGGCGGGCAACGCCGGCATCGATTTGCACCAGCAGTCGAACGGCTGGCCGTGCATTGCACAATCGAACACGCTGCGGCAGCGTGGGCAACGGGCACTCTGCGCATGGACCTGGGAAGCGGGCTGTTTCATGGCGACCCAATGAAGTACCGGACATCCGGTCAGGAAATGATGCCACGTCCGGCAAGCCACCTGAAGGCCCCTGCCTCGAGGTTGCGTCCACAAAGCGGGATTTCGACGGAATTACCCTCGCAAACGGCGTCGAAAACGGCGCATGAGTGGCGTGCGCGCAACGTCGATTGCGCACTGCGAAACCCCGGCGGGGCCGGCCGCCAGAAGACGTATGGAAAACCCTGTTGCAGCGCGCCAGTCCTGTACAATTCGCCGTGTTTCAACTGATCCGTGCCGAGCCCTGCCGCCATGTCCGAAATTCCCGACCTCTCGCAGATCGCCCCCACCCTGAAGGCTGAAATCCTGGCCGAGGCGCTGCCTTACATCAAGCAGTATCACGGCAAGACCGTGGTGATCAAATACGGCGGCAACGCGATGACCGAGGAGCGCCTCAAGCAAGGCTTCGCGCGCGACGTCATTCTGCTAAAGCTGGTCGGTATCAACCCGGTCATCGTGCACGGCGGCGGCCCGCAGATCGATCAGGCGCTCAAGAAGATCGGCAAGCAGGGCACCTTCATCCAGGGCATGCGCGTCACTGACGAAGAGACGATGGAAGTCGTCGAATGGGTGCTCGGCGGCGAAGTCCAGCAGGACATCGTCACGCTGATCAATCACTTCGGCGGCCAGGCAGTGGGCCTGACCGGCAAAGACGGCGGCCTGATCCATGCGCGCAAGATGCTGATGCCGGATCGCGACAATCCCGGCCAGTACGTCGACATCGGCCAGGTCGGCGAAGTCGAGGCGATCAATCCGGCGGTCGTGAAAGCGCTGCAGGACGACGCGTTCATCCCGGTGATCTCGCCGATCGGCTTCGGCGAAGACGGCCTGTCGTACAACATCAACGCGGATCTGGTCGCGGGCAAACTGGCGGTGGTGCTGAACGCCGAGAAGCTCGTCATGATGACCAACATCCCCGGCGTGATGGACAAGGAAGGCAATCTGCTCACCGATCTGTCGGCACGCGAAATCGATTCGCTGTTCGAAGACGGCACGATCTCCGGCGGCATGCTGCCGAAAATCTCCTCCGCGCTCGACGCAGCAAAGAGCGGCGTGCGCTCGGTGCACATCATCGACGGCCGTATCGAACACTCGGTGCTGCTCGAAATCCTGACCGAGCAGCCGTTCGGTACGATGATCCGCTCGCACTGAGCATGTCTGGATATGCAGCGCGTCCCGTCGATGCGCTGCATATTTCACCTGGCGGTTCCCTTCGCCTTGCTGCGGCAGTTTCCGCGTCGTCCTCCGCATCAGTTTCAGCATCAAGCGCCCGGCCAATCGTCCACCGTGGCACGCCACCCTTCCCTTTTTCTCCCGGCGCACGCATGATGGACCGCAGGCACCCGCTCGTTCATTTCATACGGCGCCGGCAAGAACCCGGTCCGGTTTTCCCTCACCATGCGCACCTTCCCGTCCCGACACGCTAAACGCCGCCGGCCTCACATCGCAGGCGGCAGCCCGGTATGGCTGTTCGATCTCGACAACACGCTGCACCACGCATCGCATGCCATCTTTCCCGAGATCAACCGGGGCATGACGCAGTACATCATTGATTCGCTGCAAGTGGAACGCGACGAAGCCGACCGCCTGCGTACGCTCTACACAGACCGTTACGGCGCGACACTGCTGGGCCTCGCCCGCCACCATCCGGTCGACGTGCACGATTTTCTCAAGGTCGTGCATACGTTCGCCGACCTGCCTTCGATGGTGCGCAGCGAACGCGGCCTCGCGCGTCTCGTTGCCGCCTTGCCGGGCCGCAAGATCGTGCTGACCAATGCCCCGGAAGCCTACGCGCATGCGGTGCTGGCCGAGCTGCGCATCGAGCGGCTGTTCGAGCGCGTGATCGCCATCGAGCACATGCGCGACCGTCGCGGCTGGCGCGCCAAGCCTGACGCGAGCATGCTACGCCGGGCGATGCGCGACGCCCACGTGCCGCTCGCCGACGCCATCCTCGTCGAAGACACGCGCTCGCATCTGAAGAACTATCGCCGGCTGGGGATCCGCACTGTGTGGATCGTCGGCCACCTGCCCAGCAAGGTGCGTGCGGACGGCGTACCAGGCCTGCTGCCCGGCACTGGCCGACCGCACTATGTCGACCGCCGGATTCGTTCGTTAAAATCGCTGAGATTGGGCACCCGCTCAGTGCGCCTGAAGGAACGACAGACATGCAACCGGATCACAAGCATGACGAGGCCGTAACCGAAGACCCGCCAGCCACGGGCAGTACCCGCGCGGCCCGCCTGAAACCGGGCGAGCGCCGCGTGCATATCCTGCAGACGCTCGCCACCATGCTGGAGGCGCCGAAGAACGAAAAGATCACCACCGCGGCGCTGGCCGCGCGGCTGGGCGTCTCGGAAGCCGCGTTGTACCGGCATTTCGCCAGCAAGGCGCAAATGTTCGAAGCACTGATCGAATTCATCGAACAGTCGATCTTCGGGCTTATCAACCAGATCGCGACGAAAGAACCCAACGGCGTGTTGCAGGCCCGTACGATCGCGTTGATGCTGCTCAACTTTTCCGCGAAGAATCCTGGCATGACGCGCGTGCTGACATGCGAAGCGCTGGTGGGCGAGCACGAACGGCTGACCGAGCGCGTCAACCAGTTGCTCGAACGCGTCGAGGCCTCGCTCAAGCAATGCCTGCGGCTCGGCCTGATGGACGCCAATTCGCAGGCCAACGGTAACGCCTCCGCGCAGGGCACCGCCGTGCCGCTACCGGAGGACTACGATCCAGCCGTGCGGGCGAACCTGCTGCTTAGCTACATCGTCGGACGCTGGCACCGGTATGTGCGAGGCGGCTTCGCACGCAATCCGGCTGAGCAGGCCGACGCCCAGTTGAGATTGATTCTTCAGTAGTCCGCTGGAATCGCGGGCGTTGCGGATCAAGACTGCCGCTCGCCGCGATCTGGTTTTGGTGCTTCCGCCATGGTTCACGCATCCAGACGCAACTCGCGCCGGGCGACGCCCGCGCGACATCGGCGCCGCTGCCGCGCGGAATTTTCCGCTATACTTTGCGCTAATTGTTTTGACTGACGCGCCGATTTGCTGACTCGATTGCGGGCGCGCGAACCTGCCGGAATTCCATCCGGCGGTTCACTATAAATGCGGCTAAAGAGGTCGTCAGCCGCGCACATTGTCCTTCTCCGTGCCTTGCCGACACCCATTTAGCCGCCCTGTTGAAGGCGGAATGAATGGATTCAATCGGTATCGTCGCTCCCCAGAAAATGCATTTCTCCGAGCCGCTGCTCATGCAGAACGGCCGCTCGTTGGCCGGTTTCGACCTGATGGTGGAAACCTACGGCACGCTCAACGCCGCGCGCAGCAATGCCGTGCTCGTCTGCCACGCGCTCAACGCTTCGCACCACGTGGCGGGCATCTATGCGGATGACCCGAAAAACGTCGGCTGGTGGGACAACATGGTCGGTCCGGGCAAGCCGCTCGACACGAACAGGTTCTTCGTAATCGGCGTGAACAATCTCGGCTCGTGCTTCGGCTCGACCGGCCCGATGAGCCTCAACCCGGCGACCGGTGAGCCGTACGGCGCGAGCTTTCCCGTGGTGACCGTGGAAGACTGGGTGAACGCGCAGACGCGCGTCGCCGACAGCTTCGGCATCGAGCGTTTCGCAGCGGTGATGGGCGGCAGCCTCGGCGGTATGCAGGCGCTCGCGTGGAGCATGATGTATCCGGAGCGCGTGGGCCATTGCATTGTGGTGGCGTCCACGCCGAAGCTCTCCGCGCAGAACATTGCGTTCAACGAAGTGGCGCGTTCCGCGATCCTCTCGGACCCCGACTTCCACGGCGGCAACTACTACGCGCACAACGTTAAGCCGAAGCGCGGACTACGCGTGGCGCGCATGATCGGTCATATCACCTATCTGTCGGACGATGACATGGCCGAGAAATTCGGCCGCTCGCTGCGACGGGCGGAAGGTGCCCTCGACGCGTACAACTTCAATTTCGACGTCGAATTCGAAGTGGAGTCGTATCTGCGTTATCAGGGCGACAAATTCGCCGACTACTTCGACGCCAACACCTATCTGCTGATCACGCGCGCGCTCGACTACTTCGATCCGGCCAAGGCCTTCGAGGGCGATCTGACCAAGGCCGTTGCGCATACGACGGCGAAATACCTGATCGCCAGTTTCACGACCGACTGGCGTTTCGCGCCGGCGCGCTCGCGCGAACTGGTGAAGGCACTGCTCGATCACAAACGCACGGTGACGTACGCAGAAATCGACGCGCCGCACGGCCACGACGCATTCCTGCTCGACGACGCCCGCTATCACAACCTGATGCGCGCCTATTACGAACGTATTGCCAACGAGGTGAACGCATGAACCAGCGCGCTCTCGATTATCTTGCGCTGCGCCCCGACTTCCGCGCCATCGCCCGGTGGGTTGAACCGCGCGCGACGGTGCTCGATCTGGGCTGCGGCGACGGCTCGCTGCTGTCGACACTCACCGAGGAGCTCGAAGTCTCCGGTTACGGCATCGAGATCAACGACGCCGGCGTGCTCGCCGCCACCCAGAACGGCGTCAACGTGATCCAGCAGAATCTGGAAGACGGCCTGCGGCTCTTCGAAGACGGCAGTTTCGACTTCGCGATCCTGTCGCAGACGCTGCAGACCATCCATCAGACCGCTGCGATCCTGCGCGAGACGGTGCGGGTCGGCAAGGAATGCATCGTATCGTTCCCGAATTTCGGCTACTGGGCACACCGCATTTCGGTGTTGCGCGGACGCATGCCGGTATCGAAATCGCTGCCTTTCCAGTGGCACAACACCCCGAACGTGCGGGTGCTGACGATCAAGGATTTCGAGGCGCTGGCGCCCGAGGTCGGCATCGAAATACTCGACCGGGTCGTGCTGCACGGCGGCCAGGCGGTGCGGTGGGGGGCGAACTGGCGTGGTAGTCTTGCGGTCTATCGCGTCAAGAAAAGCTAACGTCACTCACCCAAATGTCGAACCCGCCGCACGAGGCGCCCGCACTTACCGCTCACGTCGAACACACCGGCTGGCGCGCGTTTCTCAACACGCACATGCTGATCTGCGTCTTTCTCGGCTTTACGTCGGGATTGCCGCTGTTCACGCTCGTCTATCTGGTGCAGGCGTGGCTACGCTCCGAGGGCGTCAATCTGAAGGAAATCGGCCTGTTTGCGCTGATCCAGTTTCCCTATACGTGGAAATTCGTCTGGGCGCCGCTAATGGACCGCTACGTACCGCGCCTGCCCGGCTGGCGGCCGGGCAGGCGGCGCGGCTGGATGCTGGTCACGCAGATTCTGGTGGCCGGCGCGATCGCCACGCTCGGCTTCGTGTCGCCGCGCGATTCGATCTGGACGGTCGCCGCGCTGACCGCCCTGGTGGCGTTCTTCGGCGCGAGCCAGGATATCTCCATTGATGCCTACCGGCGCGAGTTGCTCACCGATACCGAGCAGGGTCTCGGCAACGCGGTTCACGTCAACGCTTACAAGATTGCCGCGCTGGTGCCAGGCTCGCTCGCGTTGATCCTGTCGGACCATTTGCCATGGACTACTGTGTTCATTGTCACGGCCGCATTCATGGTGCCGGGCATGATCATGACGCTCGTCGTGCGCGAGCCGGAAGTGCACGGTGCGCCGCCGAAGAACCTGCGTGAAGCGATCATCGAGCCGTTTCGCGAATTCATCCTGCGCGACGGCTGGCGCGGGGCGCTGTTCGTGCTCGGCTTTATCTTTCTGTACAAGCTCGGCGATACGATGGCGACCAATCTGTCGACCTCGTTCTTTCTGGATATCGGCTACTCGCGCACGCAGATTGGCGTGATCGCCAAGACCACCGCGTTCGGTGCGAGCCTTGCGGGTGGGATCGTCGGCGGGATCTGGATGATGCGCATTGGCATCGGCCGCGGGCTGTGGGTGTTCGGCGTTCTGCAGATGGTGTCGACGCTTGGCTTCGCATGGCTCGCGCATCTTGGGCCGGCGTCGCCTGGACTTACGGCCATCTACGATTTCGCTGTCTTCACGAGCCAGGGTGTGACGAAGCTGCTGTCCGTGTTTGGGGTGGATTGGGCCGTGCAGCTCGATCCGCGCTCGGTTGCGCTGGCGCTGGTCTACGGTCTCGAGACGTTTGCCACTGGTTTGACCATGGCGGCATTTACGGCTTACATCGCCAGTACGACGGATCCGCGTTACACCGCTACCCAGTTCGCACTCTTTACCAGTCTCGCGTCGGTGCCGCGCACGCTGGCGTCGGCGGCGAGCGGGTATGTGGTTGCACAGATAGGCTGGTTCGACTACTTCCTTGCCTGCACCGCACTGGCGCTGCCGGGCATGCTGCTGTTGCTGCGTATCGCGCCTTGGAGGCTGAGGTCGTGAGCGGGTTCGCGTCAAGGCAAGCGGCCGCCTCGGGAGCGATTGCGGCCATCGTACGTCGTGCAATGCCTGACGTGCGTGCACCACATGTGCCACATGCGTTACCTGCTCGGCCTGCGTTACCTGCAAAGGGCGCGCCGCTGGTCGTGGGCGCAGCACGCGCGGCACTTGTGCTGTTCTGCACAGGCGGCATGCTTGCAACGTCGTGGAGCGCCTACGCGGTTGCAACGCCTGCCGTGGCGGCCAGCAGTACCGCCGCGCCGGCCAGCGCACCCGCCACCCGATCGGCGTCGAGCGCACCGGCTCCAGAGGGTCTGGCTTCGACCGCTGCCACTCCCGCAGAAGGCGCCAGCAACCCCAGCCCGGGCACCAGCAGCGCAGCCAGTGCCGCGCACGCGCCCTCGGCTACCTCGTCGGCGTCGGCGACGTCTTCAGCACCCGCGTCCGCATCAGCCGCCTCGCCTACGCCCCCGGCAACCGCGAAGCAACCAGCGCACCCCGCCAGCGCCGCTACCACCGACAACCGGCCGCCTCCCTACACCCCACCGCCGCAGCAACTGCGCTTCGGCAGCTACGCGGTGTTCCGCAACCTGATTCCGTCGCCGCAACTGGAAGCCCAGGCCGCTGACGAGTTCCAGCAGATCGTCTACGGCGCACAGCACGCCGATCGCCTCTACCCGGACACCGACCCACGTGTGATCCGCGTGCAGACCATTCTCGACAAGCTGATTCCCTATTCGTTGAAGTGGAATGAACGGGCAAAGAACTGGAAGTGGCAGATCGCGGTAGTGCGCTCGCCCGACATCCGCATGTACTGTCTGCCAGGCGGCAAGATCGTGATCTACAGCGGCATCCTCGATCGCGCACGCCTGAACGACAACGAACTCGGCATGCTGCTGGGCCACGAAATCGCGCATGCCCTGCGCGAGCATGCGCGGGAGCGCCTGGGCGAGCAGCAGGCGGCGCAGCTCGATTCGTCCGGTACGATTCCGCAGCTATTCGGACTGGCCGATCTGGGCGCCCCGGTGCTGGGCATCGGCTCGCAGCTGGTCGAGATGAAATACACGCCCACTGATGAAACCGAAGCCGACGTGATCGGCAGCGACATCGCCTCACGCGCCGGTTACGATCCGCGCGCCGCGATCACGCTGTGGGACAAGCTGGCGGCGGTGACGCACAGCAGTCGCAATCAGGGCTATATCTACGTGCACCCGTACTCGCCTGCACGCCGCGCGGATCTCATGAAGCGCCTGCCGGACATGCTGCCGCTCTACGCAAAAGCGATCGGCAAGACGGTCGATGAACTGCCCGACTATGCGGGCATCGGCCGTCCGCGCCGCGTGCCGGTTCGCGGCGACTGAACGTTGGCGACCTAAGCCAGAAACGCGCTTACTTCTTCGGCTTCGTCAGCTTGTGGTCGTAGTCGACCGTCAGCGGCGCGTGATCGCTAAACTTGATGTCGCGGAACACGTCCGTGCGCTTCGCCTTCGCGGCAATGCCCGCCGTGGCGATCTGATAATCGATCCGCCACCCCACGTTCTTCGCATACGCCTGACCGCGATTGCTCCACCACGTGTACTGCTCAGGCCGCTGATCCAGCGTGCGAAACACATCGACGTAACCCACTTCGTCGAACAGTTTCGTCAGCCACTCGCGTTCTTCCGGCAGGCAACCTGAGTTCTTCTGGTTGCTCTTCCAGTTCTTGATGTCGATTTCCTTGTGGACGATGTTCACGTCGCCGCACACGATCACTTCGCGCTCTTTACCCAGTTCCGCGAGGTGCGGCATGAACTCGTCCATGAAGCGGAACTTGGCCTGCTGACGATCCTCGCCGCTCGACCCCGATGGCACATACACCGAGACAACGGAGAGTTTGCCGAAGCGCAGTTCAACATAGCGTCCTTCGGGATCGAACTCCTCACTGCCAAAGCCGATCACCACTTCATCCGGCTCGTGACGCGTGTACACTCCGGCGCCGCTGTAGCCCTTCTTCACCGCATGCTGAAAGTAGCCGGTGAAGTTGTGCGGGGCGAGAAACTCGGGGGTCATGTCGTCCTGCGAGCATTTGATTTCCTGCACGCACAGCACGTCTGCTTTCTGCTCACCGAACCATTCGAAAAAGCCCTTCTTCGCCGCAGAGCGGATGCCGTTCAGGTTGGCGGTAATCACACGCAACATGTCGTTCCTTTATTGTCGATTCGTTGTCGAGGCTTGCTTAGCCCGTTTATCTTGCTGGTCTGGCAGAGCGCGAGGCCGAAGCCTGCGCGGCTCTCATTCCACTTTCACGCCTTTGAGCGATTCCTTCGCGGGCGGGTACTCGAGCTTCAATCCTTCGAGGGTACGCAGCAGCAATTCCGCGACCATCACGTTGCGATGCGTCTTCGAATCGGCGGGGATGATGTACCACGGCGCGTAAGGCGTCGAGGTGGCCGAGAGGGCATCGTGATACGCCGTCTGATACTGGTCCCACTGCTTGCGCGCTTCCAGATCCGAGACGTCGAATTTCCAGTGCTTGGTGGGATCGTCGATGCGCGCCTGCAAACGCGAACGCTGCTCGTCCTTCGAGATGTGCAGCATGCATTTGATGATGGTCGTGCCGTTGTCGGCCAACAGAGCCTCGAAATCGCGGATGTGGCTGTAGCGCTTTTCGCAGGCCGCCTTGTCCAGTTGACCCAGCACGACCGGCACGAGCACATCTTCGTACTGACTGCGATTGAAGACGGTCAGTTCGCCGGCGGCGGGCGCCTGCGAGTGCACGCGCCAGAGAAAATCGTGCGCCAGCTCGTCAGGCGTCGGCGCCTTGAACGGCACGATGCGCAAGCCGAGCGGATCGACGTCGCGAAACACCCCGCGAACTGTGCCGTCCTTGCCGCTCGTGTCCATGCCCTGCAGCACCAGCAGCACGCGCTGCAGGCGCTGTGCATGCAGGCGCTCCTGCAACGCATCGAGCTTCGCGCCGATTTCTGCAAGGCGGTCGCGGTCACCGTCTTTCGACCCGGTTGAAAACGGCTTCGCGCCCGGATCGAAATCGGTGAGCGCGAATTTCGCAATCTTCTTGTCGTCGAAGTACGGCACGCGGAAATCGTCGAGTTCCGGCTTCTTCGCCATGCATTGTCTCCAGAGGCGCGTTCAAATGCGGCGCCAGCAAAAGGAAACGGGCCGCTGCCCCACTCTCGTCCGGCAACAGCCCGTTATGACCGAAGCCGCGCACCGATCCGACGACGCGCGCTCCGGCATGTGCATCCTATCGCTCAGGACAGCTTTTTCTTCAGCAGTTCGTTGACCTGCTGCGGATTCGCTTTGCCCTTGGTGGCCTTCATCGCCTGGCCGATCAGCGCATTGAACGCCTTTTCCTTGCCGGCGCGGAATTCCTCGACCGATTTCTGGTTGGCCGCGAGCACCTCATCGATGATCGCTTCCAGCTCGCCGGTGTCGGAGATCTGCTTGAGACCCTTCGCTTCGATGATGCGATCGGCAGCGGCTTCGTCGGTGGCCTTCTCGTCCCAGATCGCGACGAAGATTTCCTTCGCGATCTTGTTCGAGATCGTGCCGTCGGCAATGCGCTGCAGCAGCAAAGCGAGTTGCGCTGACGAGACCGGGCTGTCGGCGATGTCGAGACCTTCGCGGTTCAACAACGACGACACTTCGCCCATCATCCAGTTGGCTGCGACCTTGGCTTGCGCCGGGCCCACTTTCGCCACGACTGCTTCGTAATAGGCGGCCATCGCCTTGCTCGAGGTCAGCACACCCGCATCGTACGGCGTCAAACCGTACTGTTCGACAATGCGCTGCTGGATCGCCACCGGCAATTCCGGCATCTCGGCCTTCACGCGCTCCACCCATGCCGCGTCAATGACCAAAGGCATCAAATCAGGATCTGGGAAATAGCGGTAATCGTGCGCATCTTCCTTGCTGCGCATCGAACGCGTTTCACGTTTGTCCGAATCGTAGAGACGCGTTTCCTGCACCACTGTGCCGCCGTCTTCGATCAGTTCGATCTGACGGCGCACTTCGTACTGGATCGCTTCTTCGAGGAAGCGGAACGAGTTCAGGTTCTTGATCTCGGCACGCGTGCCGAATTCCTTTTGCCCGACCGGTCGCACCGACACGTTCGCATCGCAGCGGAACGAGCCTTCCTGCATGTTGCCGTCGCAGATGCCAAGCCAGGTAACGAGCGTATGCAAGGTCTTCGCATAGGCGACCGCTTCGTCCGCGCTACGCATTTCCGGCTCGGTGACGATTTCGAGCAACGGCGTGCCGGCGCGGTTCAGGTCGATCCCCGTCATGCCCTCGAAGTCTTCATGCAGCGACTTGCCTGCATCTTCTTCGAGGTGAGCGCGCGTCAGGTTGATGGTCTTCTCGTACGCTTCCTTGCCGGCTTTCTCGTTCGCAGGCACCTGAATCGTGACCTGCCCGCCTTGCACCACAGGAATCTCGTACTGGCTGATCTGATAGCCCTTTGGCAGATCGGGATAGAAGTAGTTCTTGCGCGCGAAGATGCTGCGCGGCGCGATTTTCGCGCCGATAGCGAGGCCAAGTTCGATCGCCCGCTGCACAGCGCCGCGGTTCATCACCGGCAGCGTGCCCGGCAACGCGAGGTCGACGGGGCAAGCCTGCGTGTTGGGTTCCGCGCCGAACTGGGTGGCGGCGCCCGAGAAAATCTTCGAGACGGTCGACAGTTGCGTGTGCGTCTCGAGACCGATCACGACTTCCCATTGTTTGGTCATGTGTTCACACTCCTGCCGGTGCCTGGCGATGCCAGTCGGTCGCGCGCTGGAACGCATCCGCAACCTGCAGCATGCGGGCTTCGTTGAAATAGTTGCCGATGATCTGCAGACCTACCGGACGTTGCGCATTGGCGCCCGCGCCGAAGCCGCACGGCACGCTCATGCCGGGCAGACCCGCGAGGCTCACCGACAACGTGTAGATATCGGCCAGATACATCTGCACCGGATCGTCGCCCTTGGCACCGAGATCCCACGCGACCGACGGCGCCACCGGCCCCATGATCACGTCGCATTGCTTGAACGCTTCCTGGAAGTCGTTTGCGATGATGCGGCGAATTTTCTGCGCCTGCAGGTAGTACGCGTCGTAGTAGCCGTGCGACAGCACGTAGGCGCCCACCAGAATGCGGCGCTTTACTTCCGGGCCGAAGCCTTCGGCGCGCGACTTCTTGTACATGTCGAGCAGATCGCGGTACTCCGCGGCGCGGTGACCGTAGCGCACACCGTCGAAACGCGACAGGTTCGACGATGCTTCGGCCGGGGCGATCACGTAGTACACGGGGATCGACAGCTCGGTTTTCGGCAGCGTCACCTCGACCAGCGTGGCGCCAAGCGCTTCGTATTGCTTCAGCGCGGCATCGATCGCGGCGCGCACGTCGTCGGCGAGGCCCGCGCCGAAGTACTCCTTCGGCAGGCCGATGCGCAAACCGGCGAGCGGCTTGCCCGCGGCATTACCCGCAGCATCGGCCGACCAGCTCTGGCCGAGATAGCGCGTGTAGTCTTCGTCGTCGCGCACGAGGCTGGTCGAGTCGCG
Source organism: Paraburkholderia sp. GAS206C (assembly GCF_050435645.1). Classification (NCBI taxonomy): domain Bacteria; kingdom Pseudomonadati; phylum Pseudomonadota; class Betaproteobacteria; order Burkholderiales; family Burkholderiaceae; genus Paraburkholderia; species Paraburkholderia sp. GAS206C. The sequence goes on from NZ_JBNDKR010000007.1 coordinate 165,417, forward strand.
CTCGTCGAAACCGTGCATGGCGTTGAGCAGCAGCGCGCAGTCCGTGGCGCTGCGCGCCATCGGACCACCCTGATCCAGCGACGACGCGAACGCGATCATGCCGTAGCGCGACACGCGGCCGTAGGTCGGCTTGATGCCGGTGATGCCGGAGAACGACGCCGGCTGACGGATGGAACCACCCGTATCCGTGCCGGTTGCCGCCGGCGCGAGACGCGCGGCCACGGCAGCCGCCGACCCACCCGACGAACCGCCCGGCACCGCCTTCGTATCCCACGGGTTCTGCACCGGGCCGAAATACGAATTCTCATTGGACGAGCCCATCGCGAACTCATCCATATTGGTCTTGCCGACGCACACCATGCCGGCGCGCTTCAGACGGTCGACCACGGTCGCGTCGAACGGGCTCGCGTAATTGGCGAGCATCTTCGAGCCGGCGGTGGAGCGCCAGCCGCGCGTCACGAACACGTCTTTGTGGGCGATCGGCAGGCCAACCAGCGGACCGGCGTGGCCGGTGTGCAGCAGCGCGTCGGCGGCTTTGGCCTGCTCGAGGGTGAGATCGGCGTCGACCTGAACGAAGGCGTTCAGGCTCTTCGCTGCGTCGATCCGCTTCAGATAAAGCTGCGCCAGTTCGACCGCGGAGCATTCCTTCGCAGCGAGGGCGGCACGCAGTTCGGTCAAGCTTTTTTCATGCATTGCGTTTTTCCTGAAGGGTATGGCAGCGCAGCAACCGCCGCGCGCCGCGCCCGTGTTTTTATTCAATCACCTTCGGCACCAGGTACAGCCCGTCCTGCACAGCAGGCGCGGGACGCTGGAATTCGTCGCGCTGGACGATTTCCGTCACTACGTCTTCGCGCAGACGCAGTGCAACATCCTCGATCTGCTCGATCGGATGGGCGAGCGGTTCGATGCCCTTGGTGTCGACGGCCTGCATCTGCTCGACAAGGCCAAAAAAGTCGTTGAGCTGGGCAAGCGTGTGCTCAGCTTCGGCGTCGGCCAGTTCGAGGCGCGCAAGATGCGCGATGCGCTTAACATCGGTCAGGGTCAGAGCCATGCGGTCACCGGAAAATGTAGCGAACTGTCACAGCGCGGAAAAACAAAGCTGTAACAGCGGGTTACGACACTGGAGGAGGCCCTCGAAAAAGGGGCCAGCGGTGGCAAAAAGTGCCAACCGTTTCCTTTAAATCAAGCAAAATTATAAGGTATCATTACGCGTTCGACCCAAACCCGGACCGACTTACCAGGACCTTTCTGGTCATTTCCCACAAAAATGATTCGGAGATAGATGCGGTCTTGTTCGTACCTCCGGTAGATTCCCTCGCAGCTTCAAGTCTCTGTGGCGCAGTATCCGCCCGGTTGAAGCTGTTATTTTTTCCGCTGCCGCCCTACGCAATGTTGCGAGGCCAGGCCCCAAGCGAGACAGGATTTTGAATGTTCGGTTTTTTGCGCAGCTACTTCTCTAACGATCTGGCGATTGACCTTGGCACTGCCAACACGCTCATCTACATGCGTGGCAAAGGTATCGTTCTCGATGAACCGTCAGTTGTGTCTATCCGCCAGGAAGGCGGTCCCAACGGCAAGAAAACCATTCAGGCGGTCGGCAAGGAAGCCAAGCAGATGCTTGGCAAGGTGCCGGGCAACATCGAGGCAATCCGCCCGATGAAAGACGGCGTGATCGCCGACTTCACCGTCACCGAGCAGATGATCAAGCAGTTCATCAAGACCGCCCACGAATCGCGTATGTTCTCGCCGTCGCCGCGCATCATCATCTGCGTGCCGTGCGGTTCTACTCAAGTGGAACGCCGCGCCATCAAGGAAGCGGCTCACGGCGCCGGCGCCTCGCAGGTTTATCTGATCGAAGAGCCGATGGCTGCTGCCATTGGCGCCGGTCTGCCGGTTTCGGAAGCCACGGGCTCGATGGTGGTCGACATCGGCGGCGGCACGACGGAAGTCGGTGTCATCTCGCTTGGCGGCATCGTCTACAAGGGTTCGGTGCGTGTCGGTGGCGACAAGTTCGACGAAGCCATCGTCAACTACATCCGCCGCAACTACGGCATGCTGATCGGCGAGCAAACCGCTGAAGCGATCAAGAAGGAAATTGGCTCCGCGTTCCCAGGCTCGGAAGTCAAGGAAATGGAAGTGAAGGGCCGCAACCTGTCGGAAGGTATCCCGCGCAGCTTTACGATCTCCAGCAACGAAATCCTCGAAGCCCTCACCGATCCGCTGAACCAGATCGTATCGTCGGTGAAGATCGCGCTCGAACAGACGCCGCCGGAACTCGGCGCCGACATCGCCGAGCGCGGCATGATGTTGACGGGCGGCGGCGCACTGCTGCGCGACCTGGATCGTCTGCTGGCGGAAGAAACCGGCTTGCCGGTGCTCGTCGCCGAAGACCCGCTGACTTGCGTCGTACGTGGCTCGGGCATGGCCCTCGAGCGCATGGACAAGCTCGGCAGCATCTTCTCGTACGAGTAAGCGGGAGCCTGGCTCCATGTCAGCAGCGCGAATCGGACGGCTAGCCTTCTTGGGGTTGGCCTGTCCTAAGCTGGTTCATCCAGCCACCGCGCACTGACGCGCGCTTTCGCGCCGCAGTCATACCCAACCGCTCACGCCCCCGGCGCCGACCATGGAATACAGTCCGCCGCCTCTGTTCAAGCAAGGCCCCTCCGCACTCGCACGGCTGATTTTCTTCGTGCTGCTTGCGTTCGTCCTGCTGATCTCAGATGCGCGCTTCAGGACGCTCGAGATCGTCCGCGGCATGTTGGGAGCGGGCCTGTATCCGTTGCAACGTGCCGCGCTCGTGCCGCGCGACATCTTCATGGGCGCGGCGGATCTGGCGGTGACCAGCGCGACGCTGCGCGGTCAGAACGACGAGCTGCGCAAGAAGAACCTGCAACTCTCGCTGCAGGCCAATACGGCATCGGCATTGGCGGCCGAGAACGAGCATCTGCGCTCGCTGCTGCAACTCTCGCAGCGCATGACGACCCAGTCGATTCCGGCCGAAATCCAGTACGACACGCGCGACCCGTTCACGCAGAAGGTCATCATTGGACGTGGCTCGCAGCAAGGCATCCAGAACGGTTCGCCGGTCGTCAATGAGGACGGCGTAATCGGTCAGGTCACGCGCGTGTTTCCGCTGCAGGCGGAGGTCACGCTTCTCACCGACAAGGACCAGGCGGTGCCGGTGCAAGTCGTGCGCACGGGCCTGCGCAGCGTGATCTACGGCACACCGAAGGGCGATACGCTCGATCTGCGCTTCGTGCCGATCAGCGCGGATCTACAGACTGGCGACGAACTGGTGACGAGCGGCCTCGACGGCACCTATCCGCCGGGGCTGCCGGTCGCCAAGGTCGTACGGGTCGACAAGCTGGCCGACACCGCCTTCGCCCACGTGGTCTGCCTGCCGGTTGCGCCGGTGCGCGGTGCGCGCCAGTTGCTGGTGCTGCATTATGTGAACACGGTGCCGCCTCGTCCGGCTGACGAACCTGATGCGGCCAGCGCAGCGAAAGAAGCAAAGGCGAAGAGGGGCGCGAAGTCCGCGGAGAAACCCGCGGACAAGAACGCTAAGGCTGCCGCTCCGGCCTCCGCGGCAGCGGCTGCTGCAAAGCCGGCCTCGGCGGCAAAGCCAGCCTCGGCAGCAAAACCCGCTCTGGCAGAAGCGGAGAAAAAGGGTGCCGACGCGAAGCAGGCCAGAGAAAAGAAAGCGGCGGCTGAACGTCTGGCCGCTATCCGGGCCGCTACCGGACGGTCGGCCTCGGGATCGGCCGCCGCCGGGTCGCCGGCCGACGGAAAGCCGGCCGCAGGCGCGACGAAACCGGCCACGGGGGGGATCGACGAATGAACCGCCCTCAGTACATCCTGCAACCGGTCAACCCGTACTTCATCTCCTTCAGCCTGGCAGCCGCTTTCCTGCTGAACCTGATGCCGTGGGGACGCCTGATTGGCGTGCCTGACTTCGTCGCGCTGGTGCTGCTGTTCTGGAACGTGCATCAGCCGCGCAAGGTCGGCATGGGCATCGCCTTCCTGCTCGGCATCCTGATGGACGTGCACAACGCCAGCCTGCTCGGCGAGCATGCGTTGGCGTATACGCTGCTGTCGTACGGCGCCATCACGATTCACCGGCGTGTATTGTGGATGCCAATGGGCGTGCAGACCTTCGCCGTGATGCCTTTATTGGTCATCGCGCAACTTGTGCCGTTCGTCATCCGTCTACTGATGGGCGCGGCTTTTCCGGGCTGGGGCTACCTGATCGACGGGTTCGTCGAAGCAGCCTTGTGGCCCGTTGCAAGTGTGCTGCTGCTAATGCCGCAGCGCCGTCCGGCCGATCCGGACGACACCCGTCCCATTTAGCGCAACGCGCACATCGAGCCCCTCCTTGAACACGCTAAAGATGTTGCAGACGCCAGGCGATGGTTCGCGGAGTTCGCTCGACCCGCACAGCACTTCCCTGCCGGCCACGAGCGCCAGCCGGACACTCTTACCTGACGGCCGTTTCGCGGCCTTTTGATCGAAAGCATGGCAGCCGAATTCAAGGACACTCAACAACAGCTCTCGAAGTTCCGCCTGCGAGTCGCGGCGGCGGGACTGTTCGTGTTCGTCTGCTTCGGGCTGATTGTTTTCCGCTTCCTGTTCCTGCAGGTCTGGCATTACAGCAAGTACTCGCTACAGGCTGACGAGAACCGCATCTCGGTGGCGCCGATCGTGCCCAATCGCGGCATCATCACGGATCGTAACGGCGTCGTGCTGGCGAAGAACTACTCTGCCTACACGCTGGAAATCACGCCGTCGAAGCTCAACGACACGCTCGACAACGTCATCGACAATCTCGCGACCGTCATTACCATCGACGCCCGCGACCGGCGCAACTTCAAGAAGCTGCAGGAAGATTCGAAGAACTTCGAGAGCCTGCCGATCCGCACCCGCCTCACCGACGACGAAGTCGCACGTTTCACCGCGCAGCGCTTCCGCTTCCCGGGCGTCGAAGTGCGCGCGCGTCTGTTCCGTCAGTACCCGCTTGGGCCGACGGCGGCGCACGTGATTGGGTATATCGGGCGCATTTCGCAGCGCGATCAGGACCGCATCGACGAAGCCAGCGACGAGAACGACAAGGATCCGGATCACTACGATCCGCGCCTCGACGCGAACAACTACAAGGGCACGGACTACATCGGCAAGATCGGTGTGGAGCAAAGCTACGAGACCGAACTGCACGGCCAGACCGGTTTCGAGGAAGTCGAAGTGACGGCGGGTGGCCGCCCGGTGCGCACCTTGTCGCGCACTCAGGCGACGCCGGGCAACAACCTCGTGCTGTCGCTCGATATCGGCCTGCAGCAGGTCGCCGAGCAGGCGTTTGCGGGCAAGCGCGGGGCGCTGGTGGCAATCGAGCCGTCGACCGGCGACGTACTCGCGTTCGTTTCCGCGCCGAGCTTCGATCCGAATTCCTTTGTAGACGGCATCGACCAGCAGACCTGGGACGAGCTGAACAACTCACCCGATCACCCGCTGCTGAACCGTCCACTGCACGGCACCTATCCGCCGGGCTCGACCTATAAGCCGTTCATGGCGCTCGCCGCGCTGACGCTGCACAAGCGCACGCCGAGCTGGGGCTTCCAGGATCCGGGCTTCTATACGTTCGGCGGGCACACGTTCCGCAACGACGTGCGTTCGGGCCAAGGCTGGATCGACCTGAACCGCGCCATCGTGGTGTCGAACGACACGTATTTCTTCATGCTGGCGCACGACCTGGGCGTCAATGCGATCGCCAATTTCATGAAACCGTGGGGCTTCGGCCAGCTCACCGGTATCGATATTGCCGGTGAAGCGAAGGGCATTCTTCCGTCCACCGAATGGAAGCGCAAGGCCTACCGCAAGCCTGAACAACAGCGCTGGTACGAAGGCGAGACGATCAGTCTCGGGATCGGTCAGGGCTACAACTCGTTCACTATCCTGCAGCTCGCCCATGCGGTCGCCACGCTCGCCAACAACGCCGTCGTGATGAAGCCTCACCTGGTGAAGGAAGTCGAAAACCCGATCACCAAGGACACGCGCCTGACCGTGCCAAAGGACGATGGCCGCATCGACGTGCCGCAGAACGATATTGATATCGTCAAGCGCGCGATGGTCGGTGTCGTGAACAGCGGTACCGCGTCGAAGGTTTTCATCGGCGCACCTTATCAGGCGGCCGGCAAAACCGGTACGGCCCAGGTGTATTCGCTGCAGGGCGCCAACTACAAGGGCCACGCAATCCCTGAAAATCTGCGTGACCACGCGCTCTTTATCGCATTCGCGCCAGCAGACAATCCGAAGATCGCGCTCGCGCTGATCGTCGAAAACGGCGGCTGGGGTGCGGAAGTCGCTGGCCCGATCGCGCGTCGCGTGCTCGACTATTACCTCGTCGACCGGCAGAAGCCGGGCGCCGAAGCGGCAGCTGTCGCTGCGGCGGCTTCGGCAACGGCGGATGCGTCGGCACCGGTCATCGGCGCAGCGCCGACTTCCGTCGAGATCTCGCAACCGGCTTCGGTTGCCGCTGGCTTCACGCCGTTGCCGATACCCGGCGCCGCTTCGAATGCGGCCGGGGCGTCTGCGCCCTCTGCGGCGTCGGCCGCCTCGGACGTGACACCTGCAGCGCCGGCCGGCCCGGTAGTCGCAGCACCTGCAGATAAGGGAGCGGGCAAGGCAGGCACCAAACCGGTCGCCGCGACGGCAGCCGATGCCTCTGCTCCGTTCGTCGCCACAACGACGCTGGATGACCCTGCCTCGGCACCCGCGAAAACGCCCGTGCCGCGCAAATCCGGTCCGCGTCATCCGCGCCCGGCGAGCGATTCGGCGCCGAGCGCCGCCGCGCCGTCGCGCGACGACAGCATTCAGCCCACGTCACCCCGCCAGCCGGTCTCCGGCGGCATCGACGAGTAAGGAGAAAGGCATGCAATTCGACAAGCGCGCCTGGCTCGATCGCATCAAGAAGATGTTCATCGGCTTCGACCGTCCGCTCGCGCTGGCGGTGTTTCTGCTGATGTGCGTCGGCATCGTCACGCTGTACAGCGCCACGCTCGACATGCCGGGCAAGGTCGAAGACCAGTTGCGCAACATCATGCTGACCTTCGTGCTGATGTGGGCGCTCGCCAATGTGCCACCCACCACGCTGATGCGCTTCGCGGTCCCGCTTTATACCTTCGGCATCGCGTTACTGGTGGCGGTGGCGCTATTCGGCCTCACGCGCAAGGGGGCGAAGCGCTGGATCAATGTCGGCGTGGTGATCCAGCCGTCCGAGATCATGAAGATCGCCACCCCGCTGATGCTCGCGTGGTACTACCAGCGCCGCGAAGGCGTGATGCGCTGGTACGACTTTCTGGTAGGGCTTCTGATTCTCGCCGTGCCGGTTGGCCTGATCGCCAAACAGCCTGACCTCGGGACCGCGGTGCTGGTGTTCGCAGCGGGTCTGTTCGTCATCTATTTCGCGGGTCTGAGTTTCAAGCTGATCGTCCCTGTGCTGGTTGCGGCGGCGATCGCGGTCACCTCGATTGCGGTGTTTCAGGACAAGATCTGCCAGCCCGAGGTGCAGTGGCCGCTGATGCACGATTACCAGAAGCACCGCATCTGCACGCTGCTCGATCCGACTTCCGATCCGCTCGGCAAGGGCTTCCACACCATTCAGGCAGTGATCGCGATCGGCTCTGGCGGCCCGCTCGGCAAGGGGTGGATGAAGGGCACCCAGGCGCACCTGGAATTCATCCCTGAAAAACACACCGACTTCATTTTCGCGGTGTTCTCCGAGGAATTCGGGCTCGCGGGTGGGATCGTGCTGCTCGTGCTGTATATGGCGTTGATCGCGCGCGGATTGTACATAGCGGCCAACGGCGCCACGCTATTCGGGCGATTATTGGCCGGCTCGCTAACGATGGCCTTTTTCACCTACGCGTTCGTCAACATCGGCATGGTGAGCGGGATCTTGCCGGTGGTCGGCGTGCCGCTGCCATTCATGAGCTACGGGGGCACGGCGTTGATTACGCTCGGGGTTGCGACCGGCCTCATCATGAGTGTCGGGCGACAGAAGCGGTTGATGCAGAGTTAAACGAAGAAGGGGCGCAGATGCGCCCCTTCTTCGTTTGCGCGTTTAAAGGCGCTGAGCCTGTGCCGCGCTACTGCGGCTTCGCCTCGTGCTCGTCGCGCAATTGCGCACTGAGTTGCTGGTACTTGAGCTTGGCCGCCGGATCGCCCTGCGCCGCCGCCGCGGCATAGTAAGCGCGCGCCACGTTCAGGTTCTTGTCCACACCATCGCCACCGCGCTCGTAGAACGAGCCAGCCACGTACTGCGCCGTCATGTCGCCGCCTTGCGCGGCCTTCTTGTACCAGACGAACGCCTGGCGATTGTCGCGTGCCGTGCCGCGGCCATCCAGAAACTGGTTCGCCAACGCCAGTTCGGCCTGCACGTGCCCCTGCTGCGCGGCCTTCAGAAACCAGCGATGCGCCTCGGCCGGATCGCGGCCAACGAATTCGCCATCGTCGTACATCTTGCCGTACACATACTGCGCGTGGGACATGTTTGCGTCGGCGGCCTTGCGCAGCCACTTCTTGCCCTCATCGACGTTGACCGCCGTCCCCTCACCGTTGAGCAGCATCATCGCGTAGTTGAATTCGGCGAGCCGGCTGCCGTGCTCGGCCGCCTTGTGGAACTCGCTGAGCGCGGGACCGAAGTTGCCCGCGTTATAGTCCGCGACCGCGGTCTGCGTTTCCGGATCCGCCTGAGACGGCTTGTCCTGCGTGTTCAGTGCAGCGGATGCCGCGAACGCAGCACAAATGGCGACAACGCCCACCGCAGCACGCACGGCAAACTGCGAAACACCCTTCATGACCTCACCTCCTGCAGCGCCTGGCGCGTCGCGCGCAGCAGCCAGACGACATCAGCTGCCACCGCGATAAAACGAAAACCCGCCTCGCGATACTGGCGCGCGCCGGCGGAATCCATGGCAAAAATGCCGGTCGCAATCCCGGCCTTGTTGGCCGCCGCCACCACATGGCTCATCGCAGCCTGCACCTCGGGATGCTTCGAGTCGCCCAGATGGCCGAGGCTCGCGGCGAGATCGGCGGGTCCGATGAACACGCAGTCGACGCCCGGCGTGGCGGCGATCTTCTCCACTTCGTGAACGGCCTTCGCGGATTCGATCTGCACGATCGTGGCGATCTGCGCGTTCGCGTTCTGCACGTAGTCGCGCCGCATGCCGTACGAGCCGGCTCGAACTGCACCCGCAACGCCACGCAGGCCGTCGCGCGCGTCGGCGGTCGGATATTGGGTGAGGCGCACGGCGTGCGCAGCTTCCTCTGCGGACTCGATATTCGGAAACATCAGCGTACGGGCGCCCGCGTCGAGCACGCGCTTGACGAGCCATCCTTCGCTCGCCGGCACACGCACGACCGGTTCGCTCGGCAGGTGCGCCGCAGCAATTGCGCGCAACTGACCGGTGACGTCGCCGCTGTCGTTAGGCGCGTGCTCCATGTCGATCAGCAACCAATCGTACCCGGCGTGCGCGAGCGCCTCGGCGGCGCTTTCGCTGCCGAGCGAGAGCCATAACCCGAAAAGCGGTTCGGCTTCCGCGAGACGTTGTTTGAGGGGATTCGTAAGAGTGCTCATGAGCGTACCCCGCGGCGATGCACAAGAGCGCGTGAGATACGGCAGAGGAAGCTGGTGCTGCGGGCTGGGTGCCCACTTTGCAGTGCGGTGACCGGCATGTCTCGCTCCAGGTGGTTATCGAAACGATCATACCGTGACAATAACGCGGCCGCTGGAGCGCCGAACACGTGCCGCGTAGTTGCCAGACTACTGGCGCGTGATTGCCACGCGATTGCCCGCTTGTTGCTGGCTCGATGACGCTCGCGCGCCGCTCAGTCGCGCACCACGTCGGCCCAGCAATTCGGTGTCTCGTAGAGACGCACCTTGTGCAAACGCAGATTCACGCCGTAGTGCGCGTCGTAGACATTCGCGAGCAGTTCGAACGCGATCGCGGCGAGATTTTCGACGGTGGGGATGCGATCGAGCACGACGGTCTTGTGGCCCTGCATCGAATCCAGAAAGCCGCGCACCTGCGTGTCGCCTTCATAGACGAGAAACGCGTGATCCCACTTGTCGACGAGGTGTTCGACGGCGAGCGACTTCACGTCCGCGAAGTCCATCACCATGCCGCGATCGGGCGCGCCTTCCGTTTCGACCAGATCGCCTTGCAGCGTTATTTCGAGCACATACCTGTGCCCGTGCAGATTGCGGCACTGGCTGCGGTGATCGGGGATGCGGTGGCCCGCGTCGAATTCGAGTTTTCGGGTAATCGTCAGCACGGCGAATCAGGGAATGTTCAGATACTTGTGGGTCTGCATCGACAGGCGCCATTGCGGATGGCGTTTGCACCAGTCGATCGCGAGTTTCGTGTTGATGTCGCGCGACGGGCCGTCCATGGGCTGGACGAGGAAATATTCGAAGTCGAGCGCCGCATATTCGGACAGACGCTGGTTGTCCTGCGGAATCACGACTTTCAGTTCGTTGCCTTTGGTGACCACCAGCGGTGCGTCCGCCTTCGGGCTCACGCAGATCCAGTCGATCGTCTCGAGCACTGGCAACGAGCCATTGGTCTCGATAGCAATCTCGAAACCAGCGGCGTGCAGCGCATCGACGAAAGGCTGATCCATCTGCAGCATCGGCTCGCCGCCGGTACAGACGACAAAACGCTCGCCTTCACCTTCGGGCCACTGCGAGGCGATCATCGCCACCAGGTCTGCGGCCGTGCGGTACTTGCCACCGTTCTCGCCGTCGGTGCCGACAAAGTCCGTATCGCAGAAGCGGCACACCGCGTCCGCGCGGTCTTCCTCGCGCCCCGACCACAGATTGCAGCCGGCGAACCGGCAAAACACCGCCGGACGTCCGGCATTCGCGCCCTCGCCCTGCAATGTGTAGAAGATTTCCTTGACCGCGTACGTCATGCTGCTTTCTGCCTGGCGCCGCAGGGACGCCTGATTAAGGTTGCCGCCGCCCCATGCATCACCAGGTGGGCGGACGGATCAAACGGGTGCTTCAGTGACCTTCTCGCCGGCCAGGTAGGCCTCGTAGCCGCGCTTGCGCAGACGGCACGCCGGACATTCGCCACAGCCGAAACCCCACGCATGCAGCTCAGCCCGCTCGCCGAGGTAGCACGTATGCGTCTCGATGCGGATCAGCTCGACCAGTTCGTCGCCGCCCAGCTCGTGCGCGAGACGCCACGTATCGGCCTTGTCGAGCCACATCAGCGGCGTTTCCAGCAGGAAGCGCTGATCCATGCCGAGGTTGAGCGCGACCTGCAGCGCTTTCATGGTGTCGTCGCGGCAATCGGGATAGCCCGAAAAGTCCGTCTCGCACATGCCGCCTACCAGCACCTGCAGACCGCGCCGATAGGCAATCGCCGCAGCGATCGTCATGAACATCAGGTTGCGGCCCGGCACGAAGGTGTTCGGCAAACCGTTGGCCGCCGCTTCGATCTGGATCTCCCGCGTCATCGCGGTGTCGCTGATCGAACCGAGCACCGACAGGTCGATCATGTGATCGTCGCCGAGGCGATCGGCCCACGCCGGAACGGCCCGCACGACAGCGTCGCGAAAGCCCTCACGGCACTCCAGTTCGACCCGATGCCGCTGCCCGTAATCGAAGCCGAGCGTCTCGACCGTTTCGTATCGTTCGAGCGCCCAGGCGAGGCACGTGGCCGAGTCCTGACCGCCGGAAAACAGCACCAGAGCGCTACTCTTAGCGTCTTTACGGATCACCGTGAAACTCCGTGAATGATGAGTGCCACGTCGCGCTGCGCGGTGTGCGCCATGCAGCAACGCGGCGCGACGCGTGCCGGCGTAACAGCCGGCTCAAGCAGTATAGGCCGCGCCATCCTTGCCCAGAGTCGCTGGCGCTTATACCGCTGATCGTCGGACGCAGGGGTTCGTGCGCGATGCAGCAAGGCCCTTAAGCCCGTGCCAGATGCCACCCCTAAAAACAAAAGGACTTGTCAGACGAACGCGCAAGTCCTTGAACTGGCGCGATTTTATCACGCGCCGCACAACGCCGCCCCGAGCCCGCACCGCGTCCATTGCACCGGCGTCGCGTCGCCGCAGACCGTGCGACCGGTACCCATCAGAAAAGGAAAAGCCCCAGGAATCTTGCGAGTTCCTGGGGCTGAATCCTGGTGGCCTGGGACGGAATCGAACCATCGACACGCGGATTTTCAATCCGCTGCTCTACCAACTGAGCTACCGGGCCAACGAAGAAGCGAGAGTATATCAAAGGGTCTTCTACCGCTCAAGCCCCCTTCCCAAAATTTTTGCCGAAGCGCCCGCCCAGCTTGCGACAGCGTCCGCCTTACTCCCCTTTGTTCTTGCCGAGATCGACGCCGAGCTGCTTCAGCTTGCGATACAGGTGCGTGCGTTCGAGCCCCGTCTTTTCGGCCACGCGCGTCATGCTGCCGTTCTCGCGCGCGAGGTGATATTCGAAGTACGCACGCTCGAACGCGTCACGCGCGTCGCGCAGCGGAATGTCGAACGAGATCGACGCGGTTTGCGCGGCCAGCGTGCCGCTGCCGATGCCGTCGCTGGCGAGCGTCGGCAGCGAAGCAGCCGAGGCCACCGCGGACGGACTCGTCGGCTGGGCAGGCTTCGCCGCGGCACCAGGTGCCGCAGGCGCCGGGTTGCCGCGCGCGAGCCCCTGTTCGACCGCCTTCAGCAGCTTCTGCAAAGCAATCGGCTTCTCGAGAAAGTTGAGCGCGCCGATCTTGGTGGCTTCGACTGCCGTGTCGATGGTGGCATGACCGGACATCATGATCACCGGCATCGTCAGTTGCCCCTGCGCGGCCCATTCTTTGAGCAGCGTGACGCCATCGGTGTCCGGCATCCAGATGTCGAGCAGCACCAGGTCGGGTGCCTGGCGCAGCCGGAACTCACGCGCTTCCTGCGCGTTCTCCGCCGCCTCGACGACGTGCCCTTCGTCGCTCAGGATCTCCGAGAGCAATTCCCGGATGCCCATTTCATCATCTACCACCAGGATGGTTGCCATTTACGCTGCCCTTGTCTGCACTGTTGCTTTTGTCATTCCCTGCGACGCGTTGCCATGCGCCGTTCGCGGCCCTGTCCCAGGTGCCGCAGCATCATCGTCTGCCAATTGAAGAAAGAGGATCGAAATCTGCGCACCCTCGATCACATCGCCTGCTTTCAAACGGTTGCGAATGTCGATACGCGCGCCGTGCTCGTCGACGATCTTCTTGACCATAGCGAGGCCGAGCCCTGTTCCTTTGGCCTTGGTCGTCACGTAAGGTTCGAATGCACGCGTCAGAATGCGTGCGGGGAAGCCCGGTCCGTTGTCCGATACGGTCAGACGCACCGCGACGCGCACTTTGCCTTCCGCGTCGGGATCGCCATATTCTACTGTCCTCGTCTCGAGCAGCACACGAGGATGCTCGATCTCCGATACCGCATCCTGCGCATTCTGCAGCAGGTTGTGGATCACCTGGCGCAATTGCGTCGCATCGCCGCGGATCACCGGCAACGTGGCCATCTCCACGTGAATCGCGCTCTTGCCTTCTTCGATGCCGTAAAGCGTGAGCACTTCACTCACCAGTTCATTCAACTGCAGGTTCGCGAGCACCGCCGGCGGCGTGCGCGCGTAGTCGCGGAAGCTGTCCACCATCTGCTTCATCGCCGCCACCTGATTGACGATGGTGGTCGCGCCGCGCTTGAGCACGTCGGCGTCGGACGGCGCGAGCTTGTCCGCCAGCTTCATCTGCAGACGCTCGGCCGACAACTGGATCGGCGTGAGCGGATTCTTGATTTCGTGCGCAAGACGCCGCGCCACCTCTCCCCAGGCGATCGAGCGCTGCGCCGAGATCACATCGGAGATGTCGTCGAACACCACCACGTAGCCCGAGGTCTGCATGTCTTCCGCATCGCGGTCAGTGGCCGAGACGAGACGCGCGCCGCGCACCAGCAACGTCAGCGGTTCCGTTTCGCCGGGAACCTGCACCGAGAACTGCTGCTGCCAGTGACCGCGGTCGTCGTGACCATCTCCGCTGGCGGCTTCGCGATCGGCAAAAGCCTTACGCACCATCGCGCCGAAATCGCTCAGCACGGTAATGCGGTCGAGCGCAGCACCGAGCGCCGACTGGAACTGCTGACGGAAGATCCGCTCGGCACCACGATTCGCGGTGGTAAGCCGGAACTGCCGGTCGAATACGAACACGCCCGCGGTCAGGTTGGCGAGAATACTCTCGAGATACGCCTTCGAATGCTCGAGTGCGATCCGGTTGTTTTCCACCGCCGCGCGCGCCTCGGAAAGCTGTCGCGTCATCGCATTGAACGACTGCGTCAGGAAGCCGAGTTCGTCACGCGACTTGATTTCGCGTTTCGGCGTGTAGTCGCCCTCGGTCACTTCCTTCGTCCCCTGCGCAAGCAGGAACAGCGGTCGCGCGAGCTGATTGCCGAGCGCGAGCGCAAGCATCATGGCGATGAACGTCGCGAGGAACAGCGCGAGCGTCAGCGTGCCGATGTACATCTTGCGCAGACCCGTGCGGCCCAGCGCCTTCTCCTGGTACTCGCGATACGCACGCTGGACCGCATCCGCATTGCGCGCGAGCGACGGCGACACCGGCTGCGTCAGTTGCAAAAAGCGCTCAGTGGGCTGCAGAAGCGACGCGTTCGAATCAGGAATGCGCTGCACGATCCGCAGTCGCAGCGCACCCTTGCCACCATTCGCGTTTGGATCGCCATCTACTTCGCCTTCGATCGCGGCAAAACCGCGGCCACGAGCCTGATCGATCATCAGCGGCGTCGGCAAGTCGTTGGGGACGAGCGTCACGGAGTTGCCCGATGCCTCCGCCACCACGTTCATGCCGCTCATGCCGCGCCCCGGCTCGAGGATCATCGCGTCCTGCACGCCGAACTGGTCGCGCAAACGCAGCAGCGTCAACGTCGTTCCCGCAGCATCTGCACTGGCAAGCTGTTCGGCCATCAGGCGACCCTTGGTCTGCAGATCCGAGAGCGACGCGTCTAGCATGCCGCGCCCGAGATTCAGCCCCGAAGTCAGCGCCGTCTCGACGTTCACATCGAACCACGACTCGATACTGCGTGAGACGAACTGATACGACACGATGTAAATGATGCCGCCCGGCACCACGCCGACCAGCGCCATGAAGAACGCCAGCTTCGCCAATAGCCGCGTGCCGAATTTACCCTTGCGCAGCCGGTAGATGATGATCAGGACGAGCGCCGTCACGACCATCAGGAAGATCAGCGCTACTGCAACGTTGGCCGCGTACAGCCATTGATAGTAACGGTCGAAAAACTCGGTGTTCGCACTCGCCGCAGCGAGCAACACCAGCAGCAGGACGGCCGTGACCGCCACCGTCGACACCAGCACGCGCACGACGATGCTGCTGACGCTGGCGGTACCGCGTACTTTATTTAGCACGTTCGGTCACCGTGAAAGTAAAACGCTTCCAGTCGGAAGAGAGATTCCAGTCGCGGTTGTTCACAGCGTCGATCTGGAATGGCTTGGGCATCAGTGCGATGTCGAGCTGCATGCGCACGGACGCGGTATAGGTTTCGCCGTTCTGCACCTGATTGCGATCGATCACATGCCACGAGGTGACATGCTGGATCACCGCCAGCGCGTCTTTCAGCGTGCTGAAGCCGAGCTGCAGGCCGCCGGTCGACACGCGGTACTCGCGCGTAAGCGGCTGAAACGACAGCCGGATGCTCTGCGACACGCTCACCGGTTGCTCGTCGAACCAGTACCAGCGCGGCCGGCTCAGTTCGAAATCGGTCGTGAAGTAGAGCGGGATGCCTTTGTTGACGGCATCTTCGAGGTTGCTGTTGAGTTCGAAGTCAAACCGCGCATCGAGGCTCCAGCCGCCGCCATCCGACTGCAGCGACGCGCGCTGTACCGCGATCGAATCGGCGTACGCCGCGTCCGGCGCGCTCAGCCAAAAGGCCAGCACAATCCAGAGCACGGCCACGAGCCGAAGCGGAAAAAGGCGTTTGATGGTCACCGTTTCTGAAAGCGCGCGTAGAAAAATCCGTCGTGATCTGGGTTCGAGCCGGCGTCCGGTTCAGCACGGGAACCGTCCGGGGCGCTGGCAGGCGCGCGGGCCGCTTTGGGCAGCAGTTGCCCCGGCGCGTCCAATCGTACCGCATCCTGGTACTTGTCTCCAAACCACTGCGCCTGCAATTCACCCTCATCGGGAAAGATCGAGCACGTAACGTAAAGCAACTCGCCGCCTGGCTTCACCAGCGGCCAGAGCGCGGCCAGAATGCGCCGCTGTTCGGCGACGAGCGCCGGGATATCGGAGGCGCGGCGCAACCAGCGGATGTCCGGATGGCGTCGGACGATGCCCGAGGCCGAACACGGCACGTCGGCCAGAATGCGGTCGAAGGGGCGGTCGAGCGGGTCGTGCCACTTCGCCGGAGCGCCGGCGTCGCCGATGCGCACCTCGGCGTTCAGCCCGAGCCGTTGCAGATTCTCGCCGATACGCCGTGCGCGGCTCGCGTCGCTTTCAAGCGCGATCAGTTCGAGATTGGCCAGTTCGAGCAGATGACCCGTCTTTCCGCCGGGCGCCGCGCAGGCGTCCAGCACGCGCATGCCGTCGCGCGCGCCGAGCCACTCGGCGGCGAGTTGCGCGCCGGCGTCCTGGACTGAGACCACGCCATCGTCAAAGCCGGGGATGCGGTCGACCGGCATTGGCGTCGCGAGGCGCACCGCGTGGTCGCCCACGCGGGTGGCGTCGATATGGTGGTTTTGCAAGACCTGCAGATAGGCGTCGACCGTCGAGTGGCGCGCGTTGACTCGCAGCGTCAGCGGTCCCTGTGTGTTGCCAGTTGCGAGCACGTCCTGCCAGTTGTCGGGCCACGCTTTGCGTACCGCGTCGATCCACCAGGCCGGGTAGTTCCAGCGCGCGACTTCGTCGTCCTGGGCTGCTGCGAGGAGCGATTCCCGCTCGCGCAGGAAGCTGCGGAGCACGGCGTTGACGAGACCCTTCGCGAAAGAGAACTCGCGGCGCGCGGCAATTGCGTTGACGGCCTGATCGACGACGGTGAACGGTGCATAAGCTGCGGTTTCTTCAGCGTCTGCGAGCAGGGCGAGCGCGCAGGCAAGCAGGTTGGCGACGTGCGGCGGCGGCGCCTTGCGGACCAGCCTCGCGATCAGCCAGTCAGCCGTTGCCAGGCGGCGCATGGTCCGGTAAGAGATGTCCTGCACCGCGCCGCGTGCTGCGGCGGCGCTGCCTTCAGGAGCCGACACGAAGACCGACTGCAGCGCGGCGGGAAGCGCCGAGCCGAGTCGCACCGCGCCCACGGCCTGGGCCGCGCAGTCGAGCGCAAAACCCAGCGATTCTGGCGCGAGATGCAGGGCCGACAGGCGCGATTCGCGAGGACGCGGCGAAGGCGAAACAGGACGCGTGGAAGGCTTTGAAGTCATGAACCAGGGCAAAGGCAGGCCGCACGGTGCGCGCGGCGCAAACAGCGGACATTGTAGCTTGGCGCGGTCGGTGGGCTGGTTGGGGGCGCACGGCGGGGGGCGCGCGATGGGACTGGCTTGATGCGTGGGGTCTTGATCTGCTAATGAAAAAGGCGAGCCCGTTGGAACTCGCCCTTCTCGGTTGTTGCCCGGCTTGTTGCCTGGCAGACGTCAACGGGTGCCGGTTGGCGCTCGTGCACGCCTGGTGCAACGCGGCTTATTCGAAGCGCCCCGTGCGCGCCATTTCCATCAGCCTTGCGATCCGCTCGTCAGTGGACGGGTGGGTAGAAAACAGGCTGGCCATGCCGCCGCCCGCGAGCGGATTCATGATCATCATCTGTGCGGTCGACGGGTGTGCTTCGGCCGTCGGGAACGGAATGCCGCTCGCGTAACGATGGATCTTGTCGAGCGCCGATGCCAATGCCTGCGGGTCGCCGGAAATCTGCGCGCCGCCGCGATCCGCTTCGAACTCGCGAGCACGGGAAATAGCCATCTGGATCAACGCGCCGGCGATCGGCGCGAGCAGCGCCACCGCGATGCTCGCGATCGGGTTCGCCGGACGACCGTTTTCGTCGCGGCCGCCGAAGAACATCGCGAAGTTCGCCAGCGCGGAGATCGCACCCGCCATCGTCGCCGAGACGGTTGAGATCAGGATGTCGCGGTGTTTGACGTGCGCGAGTTCGTGCGCCATGACGCCGCGCATCTCGCGCTCGGACAGCACGCGCAGGATGCCGGTGGTCGCCGCGACCGCCGCATGCTCCGGATTGCGGCCAGTGGCAAACGCGTTCGGCGCGTCTTCGTTGATCAGGTAGACGCGCGGCATGGGCAGACTGGCGCGCGTAGCGAGTTCGCGCACCATCCGGTAGAACTGCGGCGCGCCGGTTTCGTCGACCTCCTGCGCGTTGTACATGCGCAGGACCATCTTGTCCGAAAACCAGTACGAGAAGAAGTTCATGCCGAGCGCGATCACGAACGCGATCATCACGCCGCGCGAGCCGCCGATCATTCCGCCGATCACGATAAAGAGGGCCGTGATCGCGGCCATCAACATCGCGGTTTTGACCCAGTTAAACATGTTCACCACTCCTTGCGCCGAATGCGGGTTCATATCCACTGCCGCCTGATGGCAGCGATTTCATTGTAAGCTTATTGTTAGATATGGACGGGCAAGGAAAATTCAATCACCGGGAAGCCGTAGCGAGCTTGAGCCCTAGTCCAACAAACGCACTGCCGACACCCCGATCCAGCCAACGCTTCATGGCCGGCTTGCCGGAAAAACGCTGCGTGACGCTGCCCGCAATGTAGGCGACAAAGCTGTTCCACACCATGCTCATCAGCACGAACACCGCGCCGAGCGTGAGGAACGCCAAGGCTTTGTGATCGCTGCCCGTGGTCACGAACTGCGGGAAAAACGATACGAAGAACAGCACCACTTTCGGGTTCAGGACGTTGGTCCAGAAGCCCTGCAGAAACAGTTGCCGCAACGACTTCGGCGCGCCGGCCGCACGCGCCGCTCCAGCCGCACCCGTCGTGTCAACGGTAGCGGGCTTGGTGAAAATCAGCCGCACGCCGAGATACATCAGGTACAGCGCGCCGACGAACTTGATCACCGTGAACGCAGTTGCCGACGCGGCCAGCAGCGCGGTCAACCCGAACGCGCAGGCAAGCGAGTGCACGCAGCAGCCCGCGGAAATACCCAGCGCCGACGTCAGACCCGCGCCGCGCCCTTGGGCAACACTGCGCCCGACGATATACGCCGTATCCGGCCCGGGCGTGACGTTGAGCAGGAAAACGGCAACGACGAAAAATCCAAAATGGCTGATGCCGAACATCGAATCCTCAAGGTAAAAACGCAAGTAGCCTGTCGCGTCCTAGCTGTCCGCGGCTCGCCGATGCCTGGCGCGGGACCGCAGGTTTGGTGAGAGCTCGGAACGGGCACGTAATACCGATGATTCTAACGCGCCCGGACGTGCCGCGTGAGTCGGCCGAATGGCCTATGGAAAGCGCGCCGGAACGCCTGTTACTCTTGTTCCGGCAACGCGAAACGCTGCCCGCGGGCAAGCGTGGAGCCGGCGAGAAATTCACGCACCGGCAGGCGCTTGCCGCCGGGCTTCTGCAGTTGCGTGAGGCACAACGCGCCCTCTCCGCAAGCTACGAGCACGCCTTCCGGCGAGACGTCGAGGATCGTGCCCGGTTCCGCATTGCTTTGGGCTTGAGCAGGCGCGGCGGCCCAGATCTTCAGCGAAGTGTCGTCGAGCGTCGCCACGCCACCCGGGAACGGATCGAACGCGCGCACCTGACGAGCCAGCACGGCAGCAGGACGCCGCCAGTCGAGCGCCGCTTCGTGCTTGGCGATTTTTTCGGCGTAGGTGAAGCCTTCCTCTGGCTGCGGTGTGGCTACGAGCTTGCCGCTGCGCTCGAGTTCGGCCAGCGCCTCGACGACTAGCCGTGCACCTGCTTCCGCCAGACGGTCGTGCAGTGTGGCGGTGGTGTCGTCCTCGTGAATGGGTGTTCGGGTCTCCGAGATCATCGCGCCGGTATCGAGGCCCACATCCATCTGCATCAACGTGATGCCGGTTTCGGTGTCGCCCGCTTCGATGGCGCGGTGGATCGGCGCCGCGCCGCGCCAGCGCGGCAGCAACGAAGCGTGAATGTTGATGCAACCGTGCGGCGCGATGTCCAGCACTTCCTGCGGCAATATCAGCCCGTAGGCCGCGACCACCATCACGTCATGCGGCGTGGCGCGCAGCAGGTCGATGGCGGCAGTCGCCTCGGCGGGGTATTTGCCTTTCCTGCGCAGCGAAGGCGGTTGCGCGACGCTCAGACCGTGCTCCTCGGCGTAACGCTTGACCGGGCTGGCCTGCAGTTTCATACCGCGGCCGGCCGGGCGATCGGGCTGCGTCAACACGAGCGGCACCGGAAAACCGGCTTCGTGGATGGCGGCCAGTGCCGCCGCAGCGAACTCCGGCGTACCGGCAAAGATGACGCGCAACGAATGGCTCATGTACAGGGGCGGTAATCGGAATGAACGCGCATTACATCGCGTGTGCGAGCTTCTTCATCTTGCTCTTGATGCGAGTCTGCTTGAGCGACGACAGGTACTCGACGAACACGCGCCCCATCAGGTGATCCATCTCGTGCTGGATACACACCGCGAGCAGTCCTTCGCAGTCCAGCTCGTAGGTCTCGCCCTTCTCATTGAGCGCACGCACGCGCACTTTCTCGGCACGTTCGACGTTGTCGTAGATGCCGGGCACCGACAGGCAACCTTCTTCGTTGATCTTCTTCTCGTCGCTCGACCAGATGATCTCGGGATTGATGAACACATGCAGTTCGTCGTGCGTGTCGGATACGTCGATCACGACAACGCGCTCGTGCACGTCCACCTGAGTGGCCGCGAGCCCAACGCCGGGTGCCGCGTACATTGTCTCGGCCATATCTGCGACCAGTCTGCGGATGCGTTCATTGACCGCTTCGACTGGTTTGGCGATCTTGTGCAGGCGCTTGTCCGGGTAATTGATGATGTTCAGTAAAGCCATGATCTTGAAGTTAGTTTTAGGCGCCGCCGACGGGCGGAAAGGCCAAACACTCGCGTCACTGGCCATTCGGCTAGCTTGTGGGAGCGTCGCGTTACGCAGAGGATAGGTGGTGTCGAACCGGTTCGATTCAACGCGCCAATCTTTGCGCAAACGACGAGCCCGCGCGGGTGGGCGCGGCGCTGCAGTGATTTCGGATGATGAAAATTTTAGCATGGCGCCCGCCTGCCCGCTGGCCGTGCTCAAGGATGGATAAGCAATGCAGACTCTCCCTACAACCGATAACGAACTTGCCGCGTGGCTGCGCCTCTCGATGGCGCCCGGTCTGAGACCCGGTGCGCTGCGCGCGATGTTGAACGCTTTCGGCCTGCCGGCCGCGATACTCGAACAGCCGTTTGCGCTACTCGCGGCCGCCACCGACGAGGCGTCCGCCCGTGCAGCACTCGCGCCGCCGGGCGCTGATTTCACGTGCTATCTGGACGCGGTGCTTGCCTGGCGCGAGCTGCCCGGCAATGCCATCGTGACGCTCGACGACCCGGCCTATCCGCCTGCCCTGTTGACGATGCCTGATCCGCCCGCGCTGCTATATATAAAAGGCAGGCTTGATCTGTTGCACGCTAAGGGCGTCGCGGTCGTCGGCAGCCGCAGTGCCACGCCACAAGGTGTCGAGGACGCCGAGCGGTTCGCCCGCGCGCTCTCGGAGGCCGGGCTGGTGGTTGTGTCGGGGCTTGCACTCGGCATCGACGGGGCGGCACATCGTGGCGCGCTGACCGGTTGCGGCAGCACGATCGCCGTGATCGGCACCGGCGCTGATCTCGTCTATCCGGCCGCGCATCAGTTGCTCGCACGGCAGATTGCGGCCGAGGGAGTCATCGTTTCAGAATGGCCGCTCGGCACGCCTGCACGCGCAGCCAACTTTCCCCAGCGCAACCGGCTAATCGCAGGGCTGGTTGGTGGCGTGCTGATCGTCGAGGCTGCGATGCGCTCTGGGTCGCTCATCACCGCACGTCTCGCCAATGAAATGGGGCGCGACGTATTCGCGCTGCCCGGCTCGATCCACGCCCCACTGTCGCGCGGATGCCACAGAATGCTGAAACAGGGCGCGAAACTGGTCGAGACGCCGGGGGAGATACTCGAAGAGCTTGGATTCGTCGCACCGCCGCCTAAAGGCGATGTCGCCGCCTTGTTCGAAAGTGGAAAGCTGTCACGGCAGACACCCACGCCCAAACCCGCCGCGGCCGTGACCGACGCCTCAGAGCTCGCTCCAGAGGCGCAAAAGCTCCTCGCGGCCCTCGGTTATGCGCCCGCGACGCTTGAAATACTTGCCGCCCGCACCGACATGCAGGAAGCAACATTACAAAGCACCCTGCTGCAGCTCGAGTTGGCCGGCCATCTGACGGTTTTACCGGGCGGCCAGTTTGCCCGGGCGAGCCACGGCTGAGCGCAGGGTTAATCGCGGCAGAGTACGCGCCATGCTACATTCGCGCCAAAGCACCTGATACCAGTACGCAAGGAACCGACATGCCCGCGCTGAACCTCGACACCGACCAGGACCGGATCGCCGAGCGCGTCAACGACCACGAAACACTGTTCGTGGCGTGCCTGTGCGCGGAGTGGTGCGGAACCTGCCGGGAATACCGTGACGCGTTCGATCGGTTGGCGGACAAGCATCCGGAAATCTGTTTCGCATGGATTGACATCGAAACCCACGCCGACCGCTTCGACGACCTGGACGTAGAAAATTTTCCTACGATTCTGATAGAGGACGGCATCACTACGCGGTTTTTCGGCACCGTGCTGCCACAGGCGGCCATCGTCGACCGGATGCTGGCCGATCTGACCGCGTTGCCTGGCGTAACCGGCGCGCCGAAGCTGAGGCCAGCCCTGGCGGTGGCCTGAACGGCGCATTTTGACCCGCAGTCTTACGGCACGGGCGTTGCGAACAGTCTGCAGTGCGTCTGCCGCCGCTTGCCCAATAGATAGACACGCAATTATGATGGGCCGCTTTTTAAGGCACTTGACACGCCCCTTTCACGGCGTGTGCTATAAAGCGGTCGTTAATGGGTCGCAAACCTAGGGGTCGTAAGCCCAAGGCCTAAACCCGGATCTACCAACTCATATCCAGTCATGTCCAAAGCACTGATCATCGCCGAAAAGCCTTCCGTCGCGAATGACATCGCGCGGGCTTTGGGCGGTTTTACCAAGCATGACGAATACTACGAAAGTGACGATTACGTCCTTTCCTCGGCAGTCGGCCACTTGCTCGAAATCGCCGCACCCGAAGAATATGAAGTCAAGCGCGGCAAGTGGAGTTTCGCCAATCTACCCGTCATCCCCCCGCATTTCGACCTGAATCCGATTGCAAAAAGCGAATCGCGGCTCAAGGTGTTGACCAAGCTGCTCAAGCGCAAGGACGTCGAGCGTCTGATCAATGCATGTGACGCGGGGCGCGAAGGCGAGCTGATTTTCCGCCTGATCGCGCAGCACGCCAAAGCCAAACAGCCGGTTCAGCGTCTGTGGCTGCAATCGATGACTCCCGCAGCCATCCGCGACGGCTTTGCCCGTCTGCGTAGCGACGAAGAAATGCAACCGCTCGCGGACGCGGCACGGTGCCGCTCGGAGGCCGACTGGCTGGTCGGCATCAACGGCACGCGTGCCATGACGGCGTTCAACAGCAAGGGCGGCGGCTTCTTCCTGACCACGGTCGGTCGGGTGCAGACGCCGACGCTGTCGATCGTGGTCGAACGTGAAGAAAAGATTCGCCGCTTCGTGCCGCGCGACTATTGGGAAGTGAAAGCGGACTTCGTCTGCGCAGCGGGCTTCTACGAAGGCCGCTGGTTCGACCCGAAATTCAAGCGCGACGAGTTCGACCCGGAAAAGCGCGACTCGCGCCTCTGGGCGCTGCCCGCCGCCGAGACGATCGTCGCCGCCTGTCGCGGCCAGACCGGCACGGTCACGGAAGAATCCAAGCCGACGACGCAACTGTCGCCGGCGCTGTTCGACCTGACGAGTTTGCAGCGTGAGGCAAACGGCCGCTTTGGCTTCTCGGCCAAGAACACCTTGGGTCTGGCTCAGGCACTGTACGAACGGCACAAGGTACTCACGTACCCGCGTACCGATGCGCGCGCGCTGCCCGAAGACTACATGGACACGGTCAAGCAGACGCTTGGCATGCTCAAGGAAAGCAACAACTACCTGCCGTTCGCCAAACAGGTACTCGACAAGGGCTGGGTGAAGCCGAACAAGCGCATCTTCGATAACTCGAAGATCAGCGACCACTTCGCAATCATCCCCACCCTGCAGGCGCCCAAGAATCTGTCCGAGCCGGAGCAGAAGCTTTACGACCTCGTCGTCAAGCGCTTCCTGTCGGTGTTCTTCCCGGCCGCCGAATTCAAGGTGACGACGCGGATCACGGAAGTTGTCGGCCATCACTTCAAGACTGAAGGCAAGGTGCTGGTCGAACCGGGCTGGCTGCAGGTCTATGGCCGCGAGATCAGCGGTGAAGACGCCAATCTCGTGCCAGTCCAGAAGGACGAGAAGGTCAAGACCGACAAGATCGCCGCGCAACAACTGGTGACCAAACCACCGGCCCGCTACAACGAAGCCACGTTGCTGTCGGCTATGGAAGGCGCGGGCAAGCTGGTCGAGGACGACGAGTTGCGCGAGGCGATGGCTGCCAAGGGCCTCGGCACGCCGGCTACGCGCGCTGCGATCATCGAAGGTCTGCTTGGCGAGAAGTATCTGATCCGTGAAGGCCGTGACCTGATCCCGACCGCCAAGGCGTTCCAGTTGATGACGCTGCTGCGTGGGCTCGGCGTCAAGGAATTGACCGCGCCCGAACTGACCGGCGAGTGGGAGTACAAACTCTCGCAAATGGAGCGCGGCAACCTGCATCGCGACGCGTTCATGCAGGAAATCGCCCGCATGACGCAGACCATCGTCAAGCGCGCGAAAGAATACGACTCGGATACGATTCCCGGCGACTACGCGACGCTGGAAACGCCATGTCCGAATTGCGGCGGTCAGGTGAAGGAAAACTACCGGCGCTTTGCGTGCTCGAAGTGCGAGTTTTCGATTTCGAAGATTCCCGGCGGGCGGCAATTCGAAATTCCGGAAGTCGAAGAACTGCTGCAGAACAAGACCATCGGACCGCTGTCGGGCTTCCGCAGCAAGATGGGGCGACCGTTCTCGGCAATCCTCAAGCTTTCGCTCGACGACGAGATCAAGAATTACAAGCTTGAGTTCGACTTCGGCCAGGATTCCGGCGGCGAAGACGGTGAGGTCCCTGACTTCTCCGACCAGCAGCCGGTAGGCGCGTGCCCGAAGTGCAAGGCGCATGTGTTCGAGCACGGCATGAGTTACGTCTGCGAGAACTCGGTCGCCAATCCGAAGACTTGCGACTTCCGCTCAGGCAAGGTGATTCTGCAGCAGGAGATCACGCGCGAGCAGATGGGCAAGCTGCTGGAAGAAGGCCGCACCGATCTGCTGACGAACTTCAAGTCGTCGCGTACCGGCCGCAACTTCAAGGCGTTCCTCGTCAAGCAGAGCGACGGCAAGATCGGCTTCGAGTTCGAGAAGAAAGAGCCGTCAGCGAAGACTGCTGCCAAGACTGCAGCAACTGCTGCGGCTAAAGCAGCAGCCGGTACCGCGACGGAAACGGACGACGACGTAGTGGTGGCGGAGAAGGCTGCGCCGGCCAGGAAGGCGGCAGCGAAGAAAGCGCCGGCTACGAAAACGGCCGCGGCCAAGAAAGCGCCTGCAAAGAAGGCTCCGGCGCGCAAGACTGGCTCGTAAGCGCGTCCTGAGCACGGAGCAAGTACAAGCACGGCCGCACCGCTCAAAACTGCGATGAAGTCCGTGACGTAAGTCACCGCGCAGAAACTAAAAAGGCACAGTCTCCGCGAGGAGGCCGTGCCTTTTTCTTACCTACCGAGCCGACTCAAAGCGCATCTCAAAGCGGCGACAGCACCGCCGGCCGAGCCCGCGGTGAAGACGGCGTCTTGGACGGCAGCTTCGGCGAAATCTCGCTATCCAGCAATCGCGACAAGGGCTCCGCACCGTCGAACGCTTCCGGCGGCATCATCTCCGAATCCACGCCGGAAACCGAGACCGGCCATCCTTGACCGTCCTTGATCCACTGCTCACCGAGCAGGCTGTTCGGCGTCTGGCTGAAGTGCTCGACCAGATGGTCGATGAACGTACGCACCTTGGCCGGCAAATGGCGGCGGCTCGGGTACGCAATGTTGATCTCGACCTGCGGCAAGCGGTATTCGCCCAGCAGACGCACGAGCCGGCCACGCGTCATGTCGCGGCCAATCAGGTAGCTTGGCAAAATCGCAATGCCCATGCCGAGCAGCGAGAACTGACGCAGCATTTCCGTGTTGTTGGCGACGATCACGTTTGTCGGACGCACCCGTACTTCGCCATCCGGACCGGTAAAGACCCGCTCATCGCCCCAATACTCGGACGGCAACGACAGGCACGGATGCTCCAGCAGATGCTCAGGACGTGTCGGCGTGCCGTGCTTCTCCAGATACGCGGGCGTCGCGCACACAGTCATGCAACCCGTGGTCAGACGCCGCGTGACGATGCTCGCGCTGCGCATCTGCCGCGCGATCACCACGCCCACGTCGAAACCTTCTTCAACCAGATCGACCTGACGGTCGACCAGCGTGACATCGGGAATCACTTTCGGATAGCGCTCGGCGTAGGTTTGCAACACCGGCGCCAGGTTATGCAGCCCGAACACCACCGGCGCGACAATGCGCAAGCTGCCAACCGGTTCGTGATTGCGCGCCACCACCATCTGCTCCACGTCTTCCAGCTCGTCGAGAATCTGGCGGGCGCGCTCCAGGTACACCTGACCCGACTCGGTCAGCGAAAGGCTGCGGGTTGTACGGTTGAGCAGACGGGTACCGAGACGGCCTTCGAGATCGGCTACGTGGCGAGTGGCCACAGCGTTGGAAATATCCATCGCGCTGGCTGCGCGGGCAAAACTGCCGAGATCCGCCACCCGGACGAAAACTCGCATTGATTGCAAATGATCCATAAGACAACTCCTGCCGTGTTACAGCTCCCTGACCAAACCAATGTGAGCAGTGAAGCGAACTGGGAATTCTCCTACGACTCCTGAATTCGTGCAGAAGTTGCTCAAGAACACGGTTTTTTATTAGGTTTCGTATCACCGTACTCCTTAGCGTAGTCGATGCGCATCGATTGTTCCTCTCGAAGAAACAATATGCTGCGGTGCACCGAGGACTATGTTCGTTGCCGGAACAGCGAAAGCTCCGCGATAAGCGGTCCGAATTGGACTGAAATAGGGGCACGTGTGGCGGAAAATCAAAAAAACCGCCCGAAGGCGGTCTTAGTAAAGGAGTGAGTGCTCACATAATCAGGCGGTAAGTCGTTCCTCAAGCGCCGTTTTGGTGTCGCGCAACGCCCTTGGCAGGTTTTGCTGCAGTGTGTCGAACAATTCCGCGTGCAAGGCGAGCTCTGCACGCCACGCTGCGTCGTCAACCGAGATCACCTGTTCGAACTGCGCCTTGGTGAAATCGAGACCGCGCCAGTCGATGTCCTCGTAGTGCGGTGAGACGCCGAATGCATGTTCTTCGCCCTCGGCCACGCCTTCGATCCGGCCGACCATCCAGCCCAGCACGCGCATGTTCTCGCCGAAGCCCGGCCAGACGAACTTGCCGTCTGCGCCTTTGCGAAACCAGTTCACGCAGAAGATTTTCGGCAATTTCGCGTTCAGTTGCTCGAGCCGCTCGCCGGTCTTCAACCAGTGCGCGAAATAGTCGCTCATGTTGTAGCCGCAAAACGGCAGCATCGCGAAAGGGTCACGCCGCACGACGCCTTGCTGTCCCGCAGCCGCTGCGGTCGTTTCCGAGCCCATCGTGGCCGCCATATAGACGCCTTCGACCCAGTTGCGCGCCTCGGTGACGAGCGGGACCGTGGTTGAGCGCCGTCCACCGAAGATGAATGCATCGATCGGCACGCCGGCCGGGTTTTCCCAATCCGCATCGATCGACGGGCATTGGGATGCCGGCGCCGTGAACCGCGCATTTGCATGCGCCGCCTTGCGGCCGGTCTCCTTCGCAATAGCCGGTGTCCAGTCTTTGCCCTGCCAATCCGTCAGATGCGCGGGCGCCTCGTCGCTCATGCCTTCCCACCAGACGTCACCATCGTCTGTCAGCGCCACGTTGGTGAAGATGACGTTTTCCTTCAGCGTCGCCATCGCATTGAAGTTGGTTTTCTCACTGGTGCCCGGCGCGACGCCGAAATAGCCAGCTTCAGGATTGATTGCGTAGAGGCGACCGTCTTTGCCCGGCTTGATCCATGCAATGTCATCGCCGATGGTCGAGATTTTCCAGCCCTTCATACCGTCCGGCGGAATCAGCATCGCGAAGTTGGTCTTGCCGCAGGCGGACGGAAACGCTGCCGCCACGTGGTGCTTGCGCCCCTCCGGCGAGGTCACGCCGAGAATCAGCATGTGCTCGGCGAGCCAGCCTTCCGCGCGGCCCATCGTCGAGGCAATGCGCAGTGCGAAGCACTTTTTCCCAAGCAGCGCGTTGCCACCGTAGCCTGAGCCGTAGCTCCAGATCTCGCGCTGTTCAGGGAAATGGACGATGTATTTGGTGTCGTTGCACGGCCAGGGCACGTGCTGCGCCCCGGCGGCGAGCGGTGCACCCACCGAATGGACGCACGGTACGAAGTCGCCGTCGGTGCCGAGCACGTCGTACACCTCACGGCCCATGCGCGTCATGATGCGCATGTTGGTGACCACATAAGGGCTGTCGCTCAGTTCGACGCCGATGTGAGCAATCGGGGAGCCGAGCGGACCCATCGAAAACGGCACCACATACATCGTTCGGCCGCGCATCGCGCCGTCGAACAGGCCGTCGAGCGTCGAGCGCATCTCCGCCGGGGCAATCCAGTTGTTGGTGGGGCCAGCATCTTCGCGACGCTGCGAGCAGATGAAAGTCCGGTCCTCGACACGCGCAACGTCCGACGGATCGGACCACGCGAGATAGGAATTCGGACGTTTGGTGGGGTTGAGTTTTCTGAGCGTGCCGGCCGCGACCATCTGCGCGCACAGACGGTCGTATTCTTCCTGCGAGCCGTCGCACCAGACGATCTGGTCTGGCCTGGTCAGCGCCGCGACGCGCTCCACCCAGTCGATCAGTTTGCGGTTTTTGACCCAGCCAGGCGCCTCAATGGCCGGAAGTCCTGCAAAGGCGGGATGATTCATCGAGCTGTCTCCGTTTCGTTTGTAAGCAAAAAGAAAAACGGTACAGGCCCAACGACGCTGCCTGCGAGAGGCGTCAATCCAGTTGCGCCGGCCAACCGGCGCACGATTGTGCAGGTCGTGATAGGCCATACAGCCTGTTGCGCTGCGCCGTCTGCAAGCAGCCCTCTGCAACCGTCTGTAAAGCGGCTTGCATCGACACGCAACAAACTGTTAAAAACGATCTCAATCTTGCCTTTGCGTGGTGATGCCATCTTCGCGGCACTTTCTACGATAAGGCATCCATCCAAACCAGCGTGTGACCTACCTCACATGGTGGGACAGCCAGCTTAACACTCCGTTCCGCACCGCCATGGTGCGTCGCAAAACACCAAGACTATGAAGATTGCCATCCTCGACGATTACCAGGACGCCGTTCGCAAGCTCGACTGCTTTCAATTGCTCGCCGACCATGACGTCAAGGTGTTCAACAACACCGTGCGCGGCCTGGGCCAACTGGCCAGCCGCCTGTCGGAAGTCGATGCCCTGGTGCTGATCCGCGAACGTACCCGCATCAACTCGCAACTGCTCGATAAACTCCCGCATCTGCGCATGATCAGCCAAACCGGCAAGGTGTCGAGCCATGTCGATCTGGCCGCCTGTACCGAACGCGGCATCGCCGTGCTGGAAGGCAGCGGTTCGCCGATCGCGCCGGCCGAACTGACCTGGGCTCTCATCATGGCTGCGCAGCGGCGCATCCCACAATACGTAGCAAACCTTAAGCAAGGAGCCTGGCAACAGTCAGGGCTGAAGACCTCGGCGCTACCGCCGAACTTTGGTCTGGGCCAGGTTCTGCGTGGTCAGGCCCTCGGGATCTGGGGTTACGGCAAGATCGGCCGCCTGATTGCGGGATATGGCAAGGCGTTCGGTATGAACGTTCTGGTGTGGGGACGTGGCAGCACGCTCGAAGCGGCACGTGCCGATGGATACGGTGTCGCCGAAAGCCGCGAGGCGCTGTTCGAACAGAGCGATGTGCTGTCGTTGCATCTGCGTCTGCATGACGACACGCGCGGCATCGTCAAGCAGGAAGACCTGCTGCGGATGAAGCCGACTGCGTTGCTCGTGAATACGAGCCGGGCCGAACTGCTGGAAGAGAACGCGCTGGTCAATGCGCTGGCGCGCAACCGGCCTGGGATGGTGGCGATAGACGTCTACGAAAGCGAGCCGATTCTGCAGGGCTACAGCCTGCTGCGGATGGAAAACGTGATCTGCACGCCGCACATCGGGTATGTCGAGCGTGAGAGCTACGAGTTGTATTTCAGCGCGGCGTTCCAGAATATTCTGGCGTTCGACGCGGGCGATACGTCGAGCGTGGCGAATCCTGAGGCGTTGCAGGGTGGGCGCCGGCGGTAAGGGATGAGGCCGCGGCCTTTGCGTTTGTACTGGTCTTGGCCGCCGGGCACCCTCCCGTTGCCGGCTTTGCCGTCGGATCAATCGTATAGTGCGGCTTCGAGCAACTGCGGCATGTGTTCGAGGAACTGCTCACCGTCCGCGCGGCCGAGGTTGTACGCGTGCTGCATCTGCGACGGGCTCGTGTAATCCCAGCTGGAGATGGGCACTTTGCGCGACGGCTGCACATACAGCCGCTGCTGGGCGCCGTGCGATACGACGAACATCTGCGGGCGCGGATAGAGGCGCGTGACCATCACCAGCACGTTGCCCGGCGTTTCATCGAGCGCGCCGACCGGCACGTTGTCTACCATCCCGCCATCGAGGACCGGCCGGCCGTTGCGCCGCAAAACCGGCGTGAAAGGCGGCGTCGACGACGATTGCAGAATCAGGTCCGCGAGATCCTCGACATTCGCGCAATCCTGCGCCCGCACGAATTCCGGATGGAAACCAAGCGTCTGACCGAGCGTGGGATGCAGCGTCTTGCGGACGTATTTCTCGATGTTGTACGCGATCAGGCCCGCAGCGACCGCACTGCGCGCACCGAGCCAACGCGGCAGATGCGAAACGCCGATGCGGATTTCCGGCGCCTGCGCGAGTGACGCAAACTTCTCGCCGTAGATGTCGAGGAGTGCCTTGCGATAGATCCGATAATGAGGAAACACTGACTCGCGACGTAGCAGATTGCCCCAGTACGCGTTCCGGGTGTTGTGGCGCAGTGCGTCTTCGTAGTAGCGCATGACCCAGTCGGAATCGCGCGTGTAGAGCATGCATGCCGTGGCCGCGCCCGCCGAAATTCCGGTGATCACGCGCGGCCGGATCTTCAGTTCCGGCTGCACGATGTCCCAGAATCCCGCCTGCCACCAACAGCGATTGCCACCGCCCGCGAATACAACCTGATCGAACATTCTTCGTTTTTCCCTGGAATCTGACGCGCAATGCTTAGGAGAGCAGCGCGTAGGTGGTAGTGGCGTGGACCGCCATCTTGCCGTCCTCGTCGAACAGTTCGACTTCGCCGAATACGAGGTTGCGGCCCATCCGCAACACGCGTGCTGTGATCAGCACGTCGCCCTTGCGCACTGCGCGCATGAAGCTGATGTTCAGCGAGACGGTGGTCATTGGCTTGAAGCCGTCGAGGGCGGCGGAAATGGCAACGATCATCGCCGTATCGGCGGCCGCCATAAAGACCTGGCCGCAGATCACGCCGCCGGAGTGGCGCAGCTCGCCGGAAAACGGCAGGCGCATCGTCGCACTTTCCTCGTCGACCTTCACGGGGGTCAGGGCAAGCGTGCGCACCCACGGCGCCAGCACGCGGTCGAGTAACTCTGCTATCGCTTTGTCGTCCATCGCTTATCCCCGTTGAACCGCGTGAAGCGTCGCGCGGCATGGTGTGGCAACATAATACCGGGACGGTAGAAAGTGCGCGTTTTTGGCATATCGTGGGCCCGGCGGTTAAGCAAACGACCGGCGTCACGAATTTTTTTAAGAAATCTGCTAAAGGGGCCTTGGCAACTTAAAAAAAGTCCTTCATAATTCGCAGTCTGTTGGGGGCGTTAGCTCAGTTGGTAGAGCAGCGGACTCTTAATCCGTAGGTCGAGTGTTCGAGTCACTCACGCCCCACCAAAGAAATTCAAAGGGTTGCACGCATTTGCGCTGCAACCCTTTTTCTTTTTCTAGTCCATGTAACCACGGTGTAACCGGATTTGATGAGCGCAATTGAACGCGAGCCGCTTCATTCGGGCGCCGCAAAGGACGAAGTCGAAAGATAGTCGACCATCGTGTATCGAATCAACTGCCTTAGCTCACCAAGATTGACGTCCGACATGCCTCTCACTTCAATGCCGATTTCTGCAATGCGAATCCGACAGCGCTGCGCGAGAACGGCTCTCGTGGTCTTTTGACTTTGGTTGTCAGGATCTTCAACCTCGTCCTTAAAAATCTGTTTGATAAGCTTCTCGCGCAGTTTCGCGCGCGGCTGATCGTCCTTCACGATAAGGGTGATCCCCAAGTTATATGGCGGAGGCATCAGACCTAGCGCGTCCTCCCACGCTTCCTCGGAATCCCGCTCAACAGAGAGGTAGATTCCGTATATTCCGTCTTTGTCCTTCGTGACCTTCTCGTCCAAGACCTTCAGCAGTTTCGACTTGGACAACCCTTCGTTGAACTCGTCGGGCAGCGCGACTCGGGTGTAGCTCCGGCCGAGCCAGCCGGCCAAATTATCGAGCCAAGTCGGCTCCGTTGCCCAGTCCGCCCTCGGCGGATCTTCGACCGAGTATTGCGGCGCAGACAATTCAGCAAGAGAGGCGCGGGGCAGCCATTTCCGAGCTTGGATATCTATCGCAAGCGACACGACGCCGTTGGCCCCAGTTGCTTCCACATGCAGAATGCGAGGATCATCGCCCTTGGTCTTCGCCGAGCTGCAACCATCAAGCAGCCGAGATGCGCCAACAAGCTCAAAGACGGGAACCCGATCGAAGAACGGGTTGTAAAGGTTGCAAGTTTGGGACACGACGACCCAAAACTCTACGCCATCAGAGCTTTGACCGATCAAAGCCAAGTCTGCCGCCGAAATGACGGAACCCTGCCACCAACCCCTTCCCTTGATTTCGGCGAGGATGGCAGCAGGGTCCTTAGTAGGAGTCGCTTCTGCGCTCGATATCTGCGATGGTTGGCGTACCGGCACTAAATGACTGCTCTCGCCGCGGCGGACGAACAGGAACAGACATTTCCGCAGAAAGTTCATTCAGTTTCGCTACGAGAGCGGACTTAAGTTCTGGACCCGCAAGCGTATCACTTTGTAGTGTCGACCGGAACGAGCCGCCAGGGAGAGCGATACTCCAAAAACCCTTAAGCCTTTTTAGATCAACGCCATCAACCTTATCGAGAGCTTCGGCGAGCGCATTTATCCTGTCGCTCTTCGCGTTACGTGGACTTTGCCCTTCGTACCAGTCATAGACAGTTTTTCTCGTCACAGAAAAGAGTTCGGCCAACTGCGTAACAGAGATGTCCAAACGCTCTTTAATCGAATCCAACTGATACGGAAGCGTTCGCGTTACCGCCTCATGCTTGTCGAGATGAACCTGGGCCTGCGCACATCCATCGACGACAACAAAATACGGCGCCCCTTCAACGACGAACAGCAAGCCGGTTTTAAGCGAAGTGCCGACCGGCGCCGTAACGGGCGACGATCCGCTTTCCAGCCATCCAATTGATTCAATAAAACCAGCGGCCTGACGAGCACCAAGAAGCTCTTGCCAGTTAGGTTCATTGAGGGGCATCGAACTGCCTTGTGGTGCGACGATTGCCGCGACGTCCAACGGTGGCGGAATATCAGCGTACATTTTCGCCTCCTTTCCATACTGCGAATGCGTGATCAGTGCAAACCGCTTCATGCCGGAAGAATGCGTTTGCTCTCTTATGCAGGTTATCGAGCCCCGCCTGAATTTCCCTTAGCTCTATGCGTCGCGGTTGCGGATAATTTGTAAACGCATCGATATCAAGCAGCATCTCGTTTGGCTGAAGCGGCGTAAGCGTCAATGGCTGGGTGGCGCCCCTGATCGTCCCAACCAGTCCAATCAAATCGATTGGAATGGAGAATGCCTCGGTCGTATGTATGCTGCGGACACGCAACTGGCCGCCTTCAATGCCATAGGCGAACTGCGACAAACCTCCCGCAGAATCAAAGGATGGAACTGTCGGTGTCAGAAACGCCGTTGATATATAGTCCGCCAACCGGTCGTCGTGGCTCGCCTTGATATGATCGACGTATCGCACACCCAACGCCGTCACGTCCAAAAACTTCATCTCGTCGAACAGCACCTGAAGGCACTCGCTGACAAATGCATGAAAACCGGCGAAGCGCTGATATTTCAACGTAAAGAAAAGTATTTGCTCCGTGCCAAGTTGCGCTCCAAACGAGCGATCGCTCGACAT
Organism: Paraburkholderia sp. GAS206C; assembly: GCF_050435645.1. NCBI lineage: Bacteria > Pseudomonadati > Pseudomonadota > Betaproteobacteria > Burkholderiales > Burkholderiaceae > Paraburkholderia > Paraburkholderia sp. GAS206C. The sequence continues at coordinate 200,056 of NZ_JBNDKR010000007.1, forward strand.
CATTAGCCACGCTTGCGTCGCGGTCTCCGGTGGATTGACGACTCCCGGCAACATCACCCGCATCTGCTGCTGGACATGCTGTAGCACTGGAGCAACGGCGCGCAATTTCTCATGGATCTCCGGCATCTTGTTCGGCAATAGCGCCAGTTGCGCGAAGCGAACAGAGGCAATGGCATAGACTAATGGCGAGTTAGGAAGGATTCCGCTGCGATCACTCATCTCGACTTGCCTATTTGTGTGATTTGGAGTAAACCGCGAAACTATACACGAAACTATACACCAGCGCACCGCTGCGGCAAGCAAAAGATGGCAGCAAGTCAAGGAAATTCGTTATGGATGATTTGTCGCCAAATATTCCAAGGGCGAGCGTCGACGAGCTCCTGGCAAAAGACACGGCTTTCCGAAAAAGCAGACCAAGGCAGCCGGGAGGCGCTCGCCAATATACTGAAACTGCGCGTGCGAGTTAGTGATAACCAGATACGCCGATCTGCCGAACTGTTTGCCGCAGCCTGCGCAAGAGTCGGCCGAGCCAGCGATAGCGCTACGTCAGACAATCAATTGGTACAGGCGCTCGACATACAGATCCAGCACCGAGGAGGCGCCCTAGATTCAAGATGACGACTGCGCTCGAGCGCGGCCTCCGCTCTAGTTCGAGCTCACACCAGCCAGCCCGATCTCGTAGCGCCGCGTATTCCCGTCGCACTGCAATTACGCAGTCGAGCGCCATTAGCGCTTGCTCAACTTCGCGGAGTTGCCGTCGCAGCGCATCGGCCACACCAGCACCGGCGAGTGGCTACGAAATGACCACTTGGTGGAGGCCACACGGATGTGACTCGCGTCGAATAGCGCCGAATGCGAATGGTTTGAGCGCGCGAAGCCGGCGCGGATCTCGGTTGATCTCGCGCCGCAATTTTTTCTGGTATAGCCGTACTTCAGGGACGCCAAAGAGATCGTGAAAATGTTCACTGACGGCTGGCGGTTAGACTAACGATTGCCGACCCTCCGAGGCATGCTTGACGTATGCGCCGAGCATTTAACTGCAGCATTGAAAATCCCGCCGAGTCGCGGCGCTACCTTGCTCCTCGGACAGTTGATTGCCCATCCTTCAACCGGTTCGTGGCGCTCGAATGCACATCTGTTTGAGTCGACTGGCAGTTGGACGGCCGAGATGCAGAAGAGTCCGCGGAACTCAGCATGCTAAAGATGGCTCAGGACATGGCGTCGTAGCAACGCTACTCGACTACACCGAACGGAGAAGGAATGCTCTATGCACGGAAAACCGCAGCAGGAAATACTTCGGCTCTACGCTGATCTCATGGAAGAGATCAAAGTGCGGACGCTGTCCGTTCAGAAGACGATAAACGGTGAAACAGGCCTGCCACCCACTCTGGCACGCGAATATTGCTATTTGCAGATACGCATGATTATCGAGCTGATTGCGTTGGCTTGTCTGGCCGTGCATGGCGATATTCCCGCTGCCAACTCTGCGAGGTTAACGAGTTCGTACTCAGCGAAAGACATCCTGCACGATCTCGAACGACTCCATCCGCAGTTCTATCCGATGCCGATCAAACGGACCTCGCATCCGCTTCCGAACGGCCACAAGCATCATCACATGACGCCCGTCACCGATTCATTTTTCAACAAGTCGCAGTTACTAAAGGTGTACGCGCGATGTGGCGATGCTCTCCACCGCGGTAACCTCAAAAAACTGATGAAGCTCGGAAGCGAACCGCAGATGGACCTTTCTGATGTAACCACGATTATGTTGAAATTGAAGATTCTATTAACCGAGCACGTAATATCGCTTCTCGATCCAAACGTGAAGTTCGTTTGCCAGATGACAAACGCTGACGACGGCGGGCGCGTTCAAACTGTACTGGGCGTTGCTGAATAAGCCTCTGGCGTGCGATGCCTCTAGTGGTCGGGTGCCCGACGAATAAGAGCCGCAGCAGCAGTAAGTGTGTCAGATACGGCCGACCTGTCGTGACGCCTCCGTATGCGTGTCACTCCCATTCCGCCACCCCTCCGTGCCGCGAGCATGTGCCGGAATGATGTCGGCTGAAACTGTACATGCCGTCGATGCACTTGGCCGATGCGCCGGTAGGCACTCCGCCGTTCTTCGCTTTCGCCGGCGAGTGCACCTCCTGCCCAGACTTGTTAACGTAGTGCCCATGTGAGGTCAGATCGGATTCGTCGGGCTGCGCCCAGGCGTCAGATGCAGGCGAGCGAGCATAAACTAACGAAGAAGAAAGGGCGAACGCGATGAAGGCGATCGATGCGACCGCCTTCATCGCTCCAGCGGTAAGATGGTTCACGGATTGTCCTTTGACGTCGCAGTTATCGTTGTGTTATCTGCAGGTCATACAGGGTGCCGTCATCTGTTTGGCACACTCCAGTTCCGCCCTTGCTCCACTGGCTGTAGTTGAAAACGCAACGGAGGTTATGACCATCAGGGGAACTCGCCAAGATATTTCCGTTTCCAGACGCGCTCATGGCAACTCCGGTTCCGGTAGCAAACGTGCCGCCGCTGCCTGCGGCGCTTGCTAGCGTAAATGCTCCTCCAGAAACGTAAACAAAATGGCCATCATATGTGCGGCCGGCCAATTCGATCGTTACCGACTTGTCGCTTCGGTGCGCCAAGCCATGCGCAAACTGGCCAGGACCGCGTGGTAGCAATGTCAGATCGTACGTACATGCCTGTAGCGCGATAGCGACCACGCAAAGCGCCGCACTATTCTTTGTCATGGATAGCCCCTTTCTCGTTTTTGTCTTGTAGCGCCCCTCTGCCGCCACCATTGCGGTAAATAATAGGCTAGGCGAAAGCATCTTGGACGAATTATTGCGGGTCGCGCTCGCGGGCGAGATCACGGTCAGCGTGGTATTGCATGCTAGGATTGCCTCAATCGCCTACACCCGGGAGCGCTATGGCGACGAAGAAAATCGAATCCCACCATGGATATCAGCTCGACGCTACCGTCGACCAATATCAAAGCGGCCCGTTTGCCGGGATGTGGTTTGTGTCCAATCGAACCGCCGATTACCCTATGAAAGGGATACACACAACGGTTGCTCACGAGCAGAACAACGGTCCGTGCGGTTCGAAAGAAGATGAGTTCAAAAAGACCTTTTCGACTCTCAGGCGCTTTATCGACGATGATCTCGCGCGCCCAAAAGCGTCTCGGGGAACTCTCCGTGATAGCACCGATATTCAAAATGGCTAGCCGCCTAAGGCAGCTTGTGCAAGCGGTATCACCGCGACCGTCTCCTGATGATCGCGCTCTCCGACGCATAGGGAAAGTAGGCATCGCCTCCGCAGATGGCCACTAACGGCCAAGGCCTTCAAGGCGTAGAAGACAGACACAGTCGACGCTGCAACCTCGCCAGTAGTGGCGGCAGCGGCGATGGGATATGCATCGTCGACGCAAGGATCTACGACATCGCGCTGATCCGAAAGTAGTTTCGATCCTGGGCCCAATTAGACACCACCTCAGAACATGCGCCTTTACTATCTCACTGAACAGTGCTGGGCCGGGAAGATATTGCAAGAGCAGCGATTCAAGCTTTCGACCATAGGCGAGGCCATCCACTCGAGATACGCGTCGAGGTCGCGTTCGAGAAAGATCGTCACACGCGCACTAACCTCAACGGGCTTTGGAAAGCCAGGGTCAATCTTCGCTTTGTGCCAAAGCGTAGAAGCTCCGATGCCCAACTTGACCGCCGCTTGCGCTGGTCGCAGCCAAGTGCCTTCCAAAGTGCTCGCCATGAATACCCCGCTCAGATTAATTCAACCGCAGCAAACGCGCGGTATAAGAGAAGCATCCGATTTGGTACTTAGGAAATCTAAGGAGTGGCATGATCGGCAGTGGTAGTTGTATTACACCCTAACTAGAGCGGCGGCCCTCAGATGCCTTTTGATCTGGTCATAAAGTGTCACGTCGGCAAAAAGAGCGCGTGGAATTGCGAGCCGAACAAAGGCGAAGAAGCGCCCCGATATCTCATTGGTCACCGGGTCAGTTGTTACCGTCGCCCTTTCCTCGGCCAGATGTTCGAATATTTTCGCAAGCGTCTTTACCAACCATTGGCGGTAGTCCGGATCGAGGCCGCGGGTCGAATTTGCATCGCCTCGCTGAATCACTTGATCGATGAACGGCTTTATCCTCCACACGACGTCCAGCAAGGTGGCATAGTCGGCGACACCGCCAAGTACACACGCTCAACCGTGTCTTTTCGCGATAGCACGGTTGCCAGCGCGGTCTGGCATTGACGCAACTCCGTCGCGCGTTCCGGCAGCGTCAATCACCAAGGCGTGGTCATGATTCCTGGCCCCTCCCAGGTACGAGCGAATCGCGGGGCGCGGTATCTTTGCCTCCCACATTGCCACGGCCACCACGCCGCGCTTGGCGTTGCCGAGGGCAGCGGGCAGGCCTCGACGTAAGGATGAAAGATAGAACGATTGCGGAAAGGTGCAACAGCGCGCCTAACGATGAAAGGCTTGGCAGCGTGACAACCGCCAAGCCAATTCGATCAAGACTTGTTAATTTTCACACCTATGAAAATCAATCTTTCCATTATCGTTATAAAAATCAGGCTGATTCACCCATTGATGTTTTTTTGCTTCATTGCTAAAAAAGCCAACCCAATTTAAACTAATATCATTTTCGCCCTTGATTTTTATAGCGGCGATTCGAGTGACCGTCGAAAAATGACCCCAATCGAGATTCATGCCACCTCGCCCCAGGTCCAGCGGCGATTCAAAATAGACGTCAATGACCCCATCTTTTTTAACACCCTCTTTCAACATTGAATTGATGACAATTTGATTTGAATTGATAGTAAATTCCGCCTTAAGCTGGTCATCTATCTTTATGCCCTCCAAATTGTCACAATCCGGCGACCATCTCCCGCTGAGCCTGCTAGCAACATCGGTTGATTTTGAGTATAAAGCCACGCCATCGTCTGCGTGACAAGTGCCCGCAAAGGCAAGCATCAAGAAAGGTAGAACCGGGAAAAATCTCACTCTTTTTGCCATTTCAACAGCTCTCCCTGAGGAACAGTCAAAGTAGTATGTCCACGGAGTTCATCTTCAAGATACTCCGCGAACAATTTATTGGCTCTATCCATTGTCATTACCGGCTGCCCATAGGGTGAATCCGGCTGACTAGCCCATTCCTTATTTGTCCCTTCAGCCTTCCCTCCCGATCCGTGAATGGCAGTCGAAAGATCGCCGCTCATGATAGGGTTTAGTGCATGCCGTGTAACTAGTAATTGAACGGCGGCCCCGTCCTGGATCGCTGGGCTAAAATCAGAATATTGTTTCTTGCTCACGAGCCCATCCCATGTCTTTTCCAGTATTTGATACGCTCCGGCTGCTGTGGAGGTGTAGTTACCAGCGGTGATTTTCTTTCTCGGATGATCTGCGAAACCCTGAAATATTCCGCCTCCATATAGCGTCACGTAACCCCTGTCCGATGACGTTCCCTCACCAACGCGAATAACTCTCAGCAAAGCTCTCACGCGTGCTTCCGCAAGGCTTAGTGATGCTGAGGAGGTGGAAAAATTGCCCACCAGCCCGATAGGATGGATGTGCCACACGTCAGCGTCAACCGGGAAGCCCTCGACGGCCTTCACCTTGTCCCACCATTGCAGCTTCTTGATGCGCTCCATCTCGGTCTTCCAGATGGAGCCGCCAAGCGTCCTCATAAGCGGCAGGAATTTTTCCCACTTGCCCATGTCGCCGCCCCATTCGCTTTCGTAGCGAAAGATCAGGTGCGAGACCGCCTCCGCCAGCCAGGGCACGGTCAGCGCCTTCCTCAGGTCAGCCGGAACCACGTTCCCCTTACCGCTGCCCTGGCGCTTCGCGGCCTTCTCCAGCTTGGAGATAAACTGCCCCGCGTTCACCGCCGCGGCCACGGTACTGAATTCCTTCTCGTTGTCGCCCTCGATCAGGCGTTTCGTTTCGAACCGGCAACGCCGGTACATGTCGAGTAACGGGACGCTGGTCGTATCCACCGTATTGAATCCCAGCCACGCCCACGGACTTTCCCAGAGCGTACTGGGGTGGCTCTTCTCGCACACCCATCCCGTCATCGTCCTGCCGTCCTCGTCGCCCGCCGCAATTTTCCACCATTGCGTGCCCTGATCGTCGATCGCCCGGTCGATCTCGCGCCCCTGGTCAAGCTGGGCGCGCGAAAATACCTGCTGGTATCCGACATCCGGAGCGTCGGCATTGGCAAGCTGCAACGGGAATGTTGCCCAGGTCGGCACCGGTCCAGCGGCAACCTTGCCCGCATGCTTGGTGCGATCAACCCAGAGCGGATCGCCTACGGGCGTACCGCTGGCGGGATGGTTGTGGCCGTGGCCGTGTGTTGACGGCTGCGCCGCAAGCTTCGTTGGTTGAACCTTTGCCCAGAGTCCCTTGCCCGGATCGCCCTGCTTGCCCGTCGCGAAAGCCAGCGTCAGCCCCACCAGCCCGGTATTACTCTGCGGGTCGGCAGGTTTGACAAGCTTCACGCCCTGCCGGATCAGCAGCAGCGGTTTATCCGGCAGCTTCTTCGCCCGTTCCTTGCTCTTATTGATGAAGTCATTGATCTGCGCCCCAGTGAACACTTCGAGGTGTAAGAGCGGGAACTCGCGCTTCGGCGGCAACAGACTCGCCTCAGTGGAATTCTGGTACTCGCCCAGGTAGCCCACCACGTCGCCCGCCTGCACCGGAAACGGCTTGTCGAGCACGACCACCGTATCGAGCGGCTTCGGATCAATTACCGCGTCCAGTTCATCAAGATTTATCCAGCCCGTCACGGCACGCGGATCGGGAGTCCCGCCAGCGATAGCAGCCACGGGCGTACCCTTGATGATCTTCGCAATCTGCGCCCAGCCATTCGCGGCGTTGCCCACAATGGTCAGTTCACCACCGCGCGGCAGCAGGCCGATTGCGGTCCCGTTTGTACGGTCGCAGATGCGGACGCCGGTCCGGGACGTACCGGCATCCTGGGGAGCGTCCGCCGGACCGGCTGGCGGTACGGTATAGCGCAGCTGGTCGGGATACGTTGAAAGCGCACCCAGGCTGTCCGGGGCCGGACCTGATAGCGCACCGCCGAGCAGCGCGCCGCCGGCCAACGTGGTGGTGTTCAACGCGTCCGAAGGCGTGCCAATATTCAGTGGCGCATTGAGTTGCCGGGGCTGGGCCTGGTGGTCATTCGCTTTCGCGCCAACCCGGAAATGCCTGTCACCCTCCCAGAAAGGCAGCGGATGGATTGACGGCGCGGGCGCGTTGCCGCCTTCCGTCTGCGCGTCCTGATACCCTTTCCAGTCAAGCTGGTGCATGTACAGGCTGTAGAACTCCAGCACTTCATCGGCGGGTGGCTGGTAAGCCTGCGGGCCACTGGCAGTCGTTGCTGACGCACCCGAAGCCGGGGTTGCTGCCGTCGATGATGCGCCCTGCCTGTCTGGTTCAGGCGGCAGCACGAGCCTGTGGCGGATCAGCACGAAGCCCGTCGAGTACAGCGCGTAGCGCGGCGGGAACGGTGGATAAGTCAGTTCGGGATAGGCAGAATCCAGGCGGTACGCTACCACCTCGCCATCGGCAATGGCCCTGACGCCATCGCCCTGCTTGAGCTTGCCGCCTGTGCCAGCGCCGAAGTGGATACCACCGTGATACATGCCGTTCGAGCCAAGCGGATAGAACCCGCCGTCCGAACTCGCCAAGGCACTGAGCCAGGTTTGCGGATCGGCTTCATTGCCGCTGATCGGAGCAAAGGGAAAGCTCCAGTTCAAGGGTTGCCATTGCGGCGGCGGCGGCGGACTTGCGGGCGCTGCCGGAGCGCCGGGGTGATGCGGATTACCGTGATGTGTCGCCATGAATAGGCGCGCCTCCTTGCTGGGTTTCGTGGGAGACACGGCCCGAAGGGCAAGGACTGCAAAGCCGACGCGGGCCGCGATGTGGGCCCGTTACGAGCCATCTCGCGTTATAACCCGCGAGATGGTTCGTCCCAGTACGGAAACGTCTGAAAATTGGTCAACAATTGTCGCGCCTCAATGCGATCGCCCGGCCCAGTTCATGCGGCCGTGAAATCCGGCTGCGGCTCGCCCAGTTCGCGACGCTGCTCGTATTCAAGCTCGCGCAGCAAGGCGAGAAAATGCTCCTCCCGGGCTATTGAGTCCGCCAGCGGGTGCGGGTCCGGCGACGATTCAACGATGCGCTTCGCGGCCTGGCGGCGTTCCGATCGAACTAACTCGCCCTCCAATTCCCCTTGCATCTTCCCAAAATACTGTATAAATTCACAGTATGTATGTTCATACAGGGGTACAGCAATGAACCAGCTTATCCGCATCCTGAACGACGACGACCGCGAAACACTCGCCTGGCTGTGCAAGCATGCCGGCGACGCTCGGGTGGCTGCTGCCGCACGACATCTCGGAGGCAACGGAAAGCCGTACCTCTCCGCGGTATGCCGCTATCTCGGCGTGCGCCCGCCTATGCCACGCCAACGCTTTCGCCCTATCGAAGACTGCACGGTCGGCGACACCCATCTCGCCCAGATTCGCCAGTTGCTCGCACAGCGCTGCCCGCCCCAATCGAAACACCTTTGAAGCAAATGCATCGCCCCACGCTACAAGGAAAATAAGACCATGACCCATGCCACGGCCTTCGACGAAGATGTCCGAAACATCGATCCCATTGCCCTCGAACGCGCGCTCCGCAGCGCATCGCTCGACCTTCAGCAGGTCATTGTCACAGTCGCCAGGCGTCATCTGAATAGCGGTCGTCGCGCTTATCCGATCGGCAGTGGATTGCCGACCTGGCGCACCCTGCAGACGATCGACGAACTGGTGTTCGAGAATCCCGGCTTCCGGGCGAGAAATAAAGAGCACGTCCGGGACATGTTCGTCCGTTTCGGCGACAGCCGTCTGGCCGGCTCGGATCTTGACGAGCCGGTCGACTGGAGACGCGACGATGACGATCTGCCCGTGGTTTATCTAACGGTCCGTGCGCTGATCCAGTCCGATTCGACGGACGGTGGTGGGTCGGACTAAGGGGAGCGGAAAACCCACAAGCCTCATTGCGCTTACCCAACGAGCATATCCCTACCAGAGATTAAGCGCGCCCCTACCAAAGTCTTACCACGCATGTCCAAACGCATCACGCCGTTTCCGTACCGCTACTATCGGTAACAGACCGCGATCTAAAACCTCGCGGTGACAAAAAATGGCGTCAATTTTTCGATGAACGCGACACGGACAAGCTGGTGCAAACAATCAGAATCAAGATCATTTTCGCGTTCGGCGCGTGCGTTGTACTCATGGCTGCTATCGGCCTCTTTGGGATACTCGGGCTTTCCAGAGTCAATTCGAACGTCGCCAACGGATACGTTGGCAACACCGTTCCGATCTCCGATCTATCGGAAGTTCGCATAGCCCAACTCAATGTGCGCCTTATGCTAAGGCGCATTCAGGTATTCCACGATCCGGCCAGGACAGCGGAGTACGCCGCGGCAATCGCCACGTATTTTGAACAGCTCAATAAATCGTGGAATCACTACTATTCAAGCGGGATATCCAGCGACAAGGAACATGAGATCGCGGAGCGCATCAAGAACATGCTGCCGCGCTTCACGGCGTCAACGAACCAGGCCGTAGCTGCAGCTAGCGCAGGGAATTTCGATGCGGCTGGTACTGCAATCGAAGACGTTCTTGCGGTGTCAACGTCCATGAACAATGCTCTGGACGAGGACGCCGCACTCAATCTGGCTCAGGCCAAACAATTTGTCGACGACAGCGACGCCACCTTCGCGACTACGCGTTGGATCGCGATCGGTCTGCTCGTGGCCGGCATTGTTGTTGCCGTGGGAATATCCACCTACCTGCTGCGCACGATTCTGAATCCGCTCAACAGGGCGATTGACGTAGCGAACCATATCGCAAACGGTGAACTGGAAAATCGCGTCACCGTCGATTCACGAGGCGAGTTTGGTCAGTTGCTCGAAGCATTGAGGAAAATGGACGGGAATCTCAGCGATACGGTTCGCGGGATTAAATCGTCTACGGCCTCGGTTGCTGTCGCGTCACGCGAAATCGCAAGCGGCAATACCGACCTCTCCGCGCGCACCGAACAACAGGCGGCGTCGCTTGAAGAAACCGCCGCCAGCATGGTGCAGTTGACGGAGACGGTAAAGCAGAACGCCGACAATGCACGCCAGGCGAACACCCTCGCCATGCACGCGACCGATATAGCGGACACAGGCAACAATTCCGTTCAGGCCATGGTCGGGACGATCGATCAGATCAGCAGTAGCTCGAGCAAGATTTCCGACATTACCGGCGTCATCGAAAGCATTGCTTTCCAGACCAATATTCTTGCGCTGAATGCAGCGGTCGAAGCCGCACGCGCGGGCGAGCAGGGCCGCGGCTTTGCCGTGGTGGCCAGCGAGGTCCGCAGTCTGGCTCAGCGCTCGGCCGCCGCCGCGAAAGAAATCAAGGAATTGATCAGCTCGTCCGTGGCAACGATTCAGGACGGCGCCAGACAGGCCACGGAAGTCAGTGCAACGGTGCGCCAGGTCAAGCAGGCCATCCAGCAGGTCTCGGATCTCGTCGGCGAGATCGCGGCGGCGTCTGAAGAGCAAAGTCGCGGCATTGAGCAGGTGAACCAGGCAGTCGGCCAGATGGACGAAGTCACGCAACAGAACGCGGCGCTCGTGGAAGAGGCCGCTGCGGCTGCGCATTCCCTTGAAGAGCAGGCGAACAATCTGCAGGGGGCGGTGTCGGCGTTCAGGCTCGACGACCGTGAGTCCTCCGTGTCGCGCATGCCGGTTGCGGAGAACCGGCCACTCGTTCCCGTGCGGAAGATATCGAAGGCGCCCGCGAGGTTAAAAGCAATCGGGCAAGCGCCCGCACCCTCGCCAGCCGCTGAACCGCTTGCGCTAACGCACAAGTCAGATCCAACGTGGGAGGCGTTCTGATGAGCACAACCACCACGAACGTCACTGGTGAACTTCTGAGCGCCTACGCAAGTTTCGCCGTGTCGAACAGCAACGCGGTTTCCCGCATCGGCGCCCGCGCAATGGTGCTGTGCAGATTCTTCGACGCGACGTTGCCGCAACTGACCGCGGCGCAATGCGATGAGATCACACGGATATTCCGCCACGGCGTCAACGACACGATGTCGATCACCGACGACGTCGAAATGCCGTCGGCCTATCACACGGCGCTGCTGGAACAGACCAACGCACTTCTGGCCGCACTGGAAGAGCAAGGCAGCGCGCGACGATAGCGGTCGCCGGGAGTAAGCGCCGCCGTTCGTGACGCTTACTCGTCCATCATGCGGACTTTGACCTTCTTGCCCTTCACCTTGCCGACGCTGAGCTTGCGCAACGCATCGCGTGCGATGCTGCGTTCAACTGCGACGTAGGTCGAGAACTCCGTCACATTGATCTTGCCGATCTGCGAGCCGGCGAAACCCGCTTCGCCGGTCAGCGCGCCGAGCACGTCGCCCGGACGGATCTTTTCCTTGCGGCCGCCGAGAATCTGCAGCGTTTCCATCGGCGGCAACAGGCGCTCGTTACTGGTCGACGTCAGCTCCGATAGCGGATGCCACTCCACCTCACGTCCCTGCGCCTGCTCGAGACTACCGACGCGGCCCATCTCGTTCATGCTCGCGAGACTCAGTGCCCAGCCCTCCTGATCGGCGCGTCCCGTACGGCCGATACGATGCACGTGCACCTCGGGATCCGGCGTCACATCGACGTTGATCACCGCTTCGAGCTGCGCGATGTCCAGCCCACGGGCGGCAACGTCAGTCGCTACCAGCACCGAGCAGCTACGATTCGCAAACTGGATCAGCACCTGATCGCGCTCGCGCTGATCGAGTTCGCCGTGCAGTGCGAGCGCATGAAAGCCCTGCGCACGCAGCACGTCGAGCAGATCGCGACATTGCTGTTTGGTATTGCAGAATGCCAGCGAGCTCACCGGGCGGTAGTGATTCAGCAGCAGCCCGACTGCGTGCAGCCGGCCGTCTTCCGTCACTTCGTAGAAGCGTTGACGAATCTTGCTGTTGTCATGCCGCTCCTCCAACTTTACTTCCTTGGGATTGCGCAGGAACTGCTGGCTCAGCTTGACGATGCCATCAGGGTACGTCGCGGAGAACAACAGCGTCTGGCGCTCCTTCGGACACTGACGCACGACGGTCGCGATGTCGTCGAAGAAACCCATGTCGAGCATGCGGTCGGCTTCATCGAGTACCAGCGTGTTCAGCGCGCCCAGCGCGAGACTGCCGCGCTCGAGGTGATCCATGATGCGCCCCGGTGTACCAACGACGATATGCGCGCCTTGCTCCAGGCTAGCGGTTTGCGGGCGCATCGGCGTGCCGCCGCACAGCGTCAGCACCTTGATGTTCTGTTCGGCGCGCGCGAGGCGGCGGATTTCCTGCGTGACCTGATCGGCCAATTCGCGCGTCGGGCACAGCACCATGGCCTGCACGTCGAAGTTGCGCGCATCGAGGCGCGCCAGCAGTGCGAGCGAAAACGCCGCGGTTTTGCCGCTACCGGTTTTCGCCTGGGCGATCAGATCGTTGCCGGCTAGCGCGATCGGCAGGCTCGCAGCCTGGATCGGCGTCATCTCGACGTAGCCGAGCTGCGTGAGATTGGCGAGCATCGCCGGCGCCAGCGGTAGCAGGCTGAAGGGTGCGCCCGGAGGCGCGGCGGTGGTCGTGGGACTGTTCATGTGTCGAGGGCTCGGCTGGGCTTACTGGAGGGGACGGCCATCGATCTGCTCGTAGACCACCGAGCCATCGTCCGCGTCGAAGCGCTCGACGTAATTGCGTGCGCCGCACATCGGGCAGCGGAACAGGAGCCCCTGGCCCTCGTTCTTGATGACGACGTCTGCCTGCTCCCATCGCGCTTCACAGGACTGGTTTCTACACTTGAACACGTTGATTCTCCAACTTCGATTCGTTTAATGGTGCGGCCCGGCAGCAGGCGTCGCGCGCGTGCTGCCGGGCAATGGGTCCGACCGGGTCGGCGCCCGCTCAACCCAGATGGGTATGCCGCGAACGGGGGGCGCTCACTTCCATGTCGGTGAGTCCGTGGACGATGCCGCAATCCTCGACGGTCTGTTCGATCTGGCATTGCTCGCGCAACGACGTCAATTGCGCCTTGAGTTGCTTGAGCTCGTCGATCCGCGTATCGACATGCGCAATGTGCTCGTCGATCAGCGTGTTGATCGCGCCGCAGCCGTCGGCCGGGGTATCGGTCAGGCGTAGCAGGGCGCGGATTTCGTCGTGCGTCATGTCGAGCGCGCGGCAGTTGCGGATGAAACGCAGGCGTTCGACGTGGCGCGCCGCGTAGCTGCGGTAATTCGCTTCGGTGCGGTCCGCTTCGGGCAACAGGCCCTCTTTCTCGTAGAAGCGGATGGTTTCGGTGGTGCAGTGGGCAATCTTCGCGAGTTCGCCGATTTTCATGGAGCCTCCGGATTGCGTCCTTGACCTTGTAGTGGCTTCAAGGTGTTTACTAGACCACAAATCCAGCCAGGAAGCCACCATGCCTCACGCCAGCCACGCAGAAACGCACCGTCACGAGCACGGGGAGTCGTGCGCTCACGCCCATCCGGAGCGGGTTTCGCCACATGAGCACGCCCACAACCACACCGACGCCTGCTGCTCTGCCGCCCCCGTCGCGCTGGCCAAGCTTTCTGGACCCGAAACTATCGGCGCTAACGTGCGCACCGCGATCCGCATCATGCAGATGGATTGCCCGACCGAAGAGGCGTTGATCCGCAAGAAGCTCGGCCGGATGCCCTACGTGCGCAGCCTCGACTTCAACCTGATGCAGCGCGTGCTTACGGTCGTGCATGCCCCCGAGGCGCTCGGCTCGATTCTGGCGAGCCTGCGCTCGCTCGATTTCGAACCTCAACTGGCCGACGCAACCGCCCCGCTCACGAACCCACCCGCCGAGCCGCACAAGCCGTGGTGGCCGCTGGCACTTGCCGGTGCGGCCGCTGTGGGCTCCGAAGCGGTTAGCTGGCTCGGCGCACCCGCGTGGCTCGCGGCGGTGCTGGCCATCGTCGCTGTGCTGTCTTGCGGCCTCACCACCTACAAGAAAGGCTGGCTCGCCATCCGCAATGGCAACCTCAACATCAACGCGCTGATGAGCATCGCGGTCACCGGCGCGCTGGTCCTGCAGCAATGGCCAGAAGCTGCCACGGTAATGGTGCTGTTCACGATCGCCGAACTGATCGAAGCCAAATCGCTCGACCGCGCCCGCAACGCGATCAAGGGCCTCATGCAACTGACGCCCGAAGAAGCCTCCGTCCAGCAGCCCGACGGCAGTTGGCGCGCTGTCGATATCAAATCGGTCGCACTGGGCGAGATCGTGCGAGTAAAGCCGGGTGAGCGAATCGGACTTGATGGCGAGATCGTCGCAGGCCGCTCGAGCGTGAACCAGGCGCCGATCACTGGCGAAAGCCTGCCGGTCGACAAAGCCGAAGGCGACGCCGTATTCGCCGGCACGATCAACCAGAGCGGTTCCTTCGACTACCGCGTGACGGCCGCCGCCAGCAACACCACGCTTGCTCGCATCATCCACGCGGTCGAAGGAGCGCAAGGCTCCAAAGCGCCGACGCAGCGCTTCGTCGACCAGTTCGCCCGCGTCTACACGCCGATCGTGTTCGCCGTCGCGCTGGCTGTGGCGATCCTCCCGCCGATGCTGTTCGGCGGCCTGTGGTACGAGTGGGTCTACAAGGCGCTGGTGATGCTGGTGATCGCCTGCCCGTGCGCGCTGGTGATCTCCACCCCGGTGACGATCGTGAGCGGTCTCGCGGCCGCCGCCCGCCAGGGCATCCTGATCAAGGGTGGCGCGTACCTCGAGCAGGGCCGCAAGCTGAAGTGGCTCGCTCTCGACAAGACCGGCACGATCACCCGCGGCAAACCGGTGCAGACGGACTTCGAAATGCGTGTGGAGGATGTCGCACTCACCCGCTGCCGCAGCCTTGCCGCGAGTCTCGCTGGTCGCTCCGATCATCCGGTGTCGCAGGAGATTGCGGGCGCGGCCAAAACCGACGGTATCGAGTGGTTGAAGGTTAGCGGGTTCGAGGCGATTCCCGGACGCGGCGTGCGCGGCATGATCGACGGCACGCCGTATCTGCTCGGCAACCACCGCCTCGTCCACGAACTCGGCCGCTGCTCGACAGCGCTCGAAGCACGGCTCGACACGCTCGAACGCCAAGGCAAAACCGTCGTCATGCTGATGGACGAAGAACGCGTGCTGGCCCTCTTCGCCGTCGCCGATACGGTGAAGGAGAGCAGTCGCGCCGCGATTGCCGACCTGCACAAGCTGGGGGTGCAAACGGCCATGCTGACCGGCGACAACCCGCACACGGCCGAAACCATCGCGAGCCTCGTCGGCATCGATCGCGCACTCGGCGACCAGTTACCGGAAGACAAGCTCAAGGCCGTAGAAGGGTTGTCGGCCAATGGCGTGACGGTCGGCATGGTGGGCGACGGCATCAACGATGCCCCGGCGCTCGCTCGCGCAGACATCGGCTTCGCGATGGGTGCGATGGGCACCGACACCGCCATCGAAACCGCAGACGTCGCCCTGATGGACGACGACCTGCGCAAGATTCCGCTCTTCATCCGGCTCTCGCAGGCGACGCACTCGATACTGGTGCAGAACATTGCCCTGGCGCTCGGCCTGAAGGCGGTGGTTCTGACGCTCACGTTGATGGGCTACGGCACGATGTGGATGGCCGTGTTCGCCGATGCAGGCGCCAGTCTGCTGGTGGTGGGCAACGGCTTGCGACTCCTGCGCAAGTAAGCTTGAACTCGCCGCAACCACTCAACCGCTGCCGCAGTACGCGGCGGCCTCACGCCCCGTGCTCACCTTATCCATTGCAGCCTTCCCGCTCTTTGGATTGTTCAATTCCTGAACACTCTGCACACCCTCTGCTCCTAAACAGCACGCGCCACACTGAACACATTGAACAGTTCCAACGGCGAGGTACGTCGATGGTGTCCACCGGGCCATGCTGAGTCTCCGGTCACATGCGTTGGCACGCTTCTGGCGTATTCGACGGGCGGCAAGCGGATCGCCGCGCCGGGTATTCCACCATTCGAACATGTGAGGAGCGCACAGATGAACCACGCAGAAATGCAGTTTCTGACCACCGAATTCCCGTACAAAAAGCAGTATCAGAACTTTATCGGCGGTGAATGGGTGAAGCCGGTTGGCGGCGAGTACTTCGACAATATCTCGCCCATTACAGGTGAACCGTTCACTTCGATTCCGCGTTCGCGCGAAGCCGATATCGAACTCGCGCTCGATGCCGCGCATCGCGCCAAAGTGGCATGGGGCAAGACCTCGACGACCGATCGCGCCAACATCCTCAACCGCATCGCCGATCGCATGGAAGCGAACCTGCAGCGTATCGCCGTCGCAGAGACGATCGATAACGGCAAGCCGCTACGCGAATCGATGGCCGCGGATATCCCGCTTGCCATCGATCACTTCCGCTATTTCGCAAGCTGCGTTCGCGCCCAGGAAGGCTCGATCTCCGAGATCGACGGCGAAACCATGGCCTACCACTTCCACGAACCGCTCGGCGTGGTGGGGCAGATCATCCCGTGGAACTTCCCGATCCTGATGGCGGTGTGGAAGCTCGCTCCAGCGCTGGCAGCCGGCAATTGCGTCGTACTGAAGCCGGCAGAGCAAACGCCCGCTTCGATCCTTGTGCTGCTCGAACTGATTCAGGATCTGCTGCCGGCAGGCGTCATCAACGTCGTCAACGGCTTCGGTCTCGAGGCAGGCAAGCCGCTCGCGTCGAACAAGCGCATTGCCAAGATTGCCTTCACCGGCGAGACGACCACTGGCCGCCTGATCATGCAATACGCGAGTCAGAACATCATCCCGGTAACGCTGGAGCTCGGCGGCAAGAGTCCGAATATTTTCTTCGCCGACGTGATGGATCACGACGACAGCTTCTTCGACAAGGCGCTCGAAGGCTTCACGATGTTCGCGCTGAACCAGGGTGAAGTCTGTACCTGTCCGTCGCGCGTGCTGATCGACGAAAAGATCTACGACCGCTTTATGGAACGTGCGCTCAAGCGTGTTGCCGCAATCACGCAAGGGCACCCGCTCGACAGCAAGACCATGATCGGCGCGCAAGCTTCGCAGGAGCAGCTCGAAAAGATCCTCTCGTACATCGATCTTGGCAAGCAGGAAGGCGCGGAATGCCTGATCGGCGGCGAGCGCAATGCACTCGACGGTGAGCTGAAGAAAGGCTACTACGTGAAGCCGACGGTATTCCGCGGCCAGAACAAGATGCGTATTTTCCAGGAAGAAATCTTCGGGCCGGTGGTGTCGGTGACGACCTTCAAGAACGAAGACGAAGCGTTGGAGATTGCGAACGACACTCTGTACGGTCTCGGCGCCGGCGTGTGGAGCCGCGACGGTTCGCGCGCTTTCCGCATGGGACGCGGCATTCAGGCGGGGCGCGTGTGGACCAACTGCTATCACGCGTATCCGGCGCATGCGGCGTTCGGCGGCTACAAGCAATCGGGCATCGGCCGTGAAAATCACAAGATGATGCTCGATCACTATCAGCAAACGAAGAATCTCCTCGTCAGCTACAGCGACAAGCCGCTCGGCTTCTTCTGAGCAAGACGTTCCTTGTGAGCGGGCCGCATCGTGCGGCTCGCTTTCTTTTCTTCAGCGGGGAATGTTATGGCCGACAAGGAAGTGGAACGCGTGATCGTGACGCCGGCAGCGGCGGAGTTGATCGGGAAACTGCAGGCCGAGCATGGGCCGGTGTTGTTTCACCAGTCCGGAGGATGCTGCGACGGCAGCGCGCCGATGTGTTTTCCGGCGGGAGAGTTTATGGTCGGCTCATCCGATGTGAAACTCGGCACGATCGCGGGCGTGCCGTTCTATATGAGCGAATCGCAATTCGAGTATTGGCAGCACACACAATTGATCATCGACGTCGTGCCGGGCAATGGTGGGATGTTTTCGCTCGAGCGGCCCACGGGGATGCGGTTTCTGACGCGCTCGCGGCTCTTCGAGGACGATGAGAATGCATGGCTGGAAACGCATCCGGTTGAACGGGCGGATGCGTGAGGCAATTGCATCGCGCCGTACTACTCGCTTTCGGATGTCAACGCGATATCGGCCGTTGCCGGCGGCGCTTCAAGCAGTGCGTCGCTATCGTCCTTTAGACCTACGCCAGTCAGGCCCAGTCGGCGCGCGTGTGTCAGCAGATAGTGCAGCTTGTGCGCCGCGCCCGCATAGCTCAACCCCTCTGGACGTACATTCGAAATGCAATTGCGCTGCGCGTCGCTGCAGCCCACTTTAGGCGCATACGTCAGATAGATGCCGAGGCTATCCGGCGAACTCAAACCTGGACGCTCGCCAATCAGCATCACGACGAGCCTGGTGCGGAGCAGTTCGCCGATCTCGTCGCCAAGCGCCACCCTCGCCTGCCGTGCGATCACAACCGGTCCGATCTTCCAGTCACCCAGCTTTGAACATACCGCCTGCAATAGCGGGATCGACTGCTTCGCGGCGGCGAAGGCCGACAAGCCATCGGCAATCACGAACACCACTTCGGGCGGTTCCACCGCAACCTGCTTAAGCACATCTCGACTCTCGTCCGACAAACGCCGGCCCAGATCCGGACGGCGCAAATAGTGTTGCCGGTCCGGCGCAGCGCTATGCACGTCGAGCGTCGTGAAACCATTGGCGCGTAACTGCTCGTGCAGCGACTCCGCATCCAGCGGCTGATGCACCGCGTCCCGAGCTTGAGCATGCGACAGATTGAACGCGAGCAGCGGCGCGGTCGGCAAGCTGTTGCCCGCACGGCCCAAGGCGATGCGCGCATTGGTGAACTGACGCAACGCGTTCCATGGGTTCTTTTCGAGGAAATCCTTGCTCATGCGATCCCCATCCATTCATGCGCGCTTTCGAGCAAGGGCTGCCGGGTGGCTCCGTTGAGCAGAATGCCGCGCGTATCGGTAATCTGCATCGACTCCAGCCATTCTTCGAATTCAGGCGCGCGTCTTAAGCCCAGGATTTCACGCACATATAACGCGTCGTGGAATGACGTGCTCTGATAGTTCAGCATTACATCGTCCGCGCCGGGTACGCCCATGATGAAGTTGATGCCCGCGGCGCCAAGCAGCGTCAGCAGGTTGTCCATATCGTCCTGATCTGCTTCCGCGTGATTCGTATAGCAGATGTCGCAACCCATCGGCACGCCGAGCAGTTTGCCGCAGAAGTGATCTTCGAGACCGGCGCGCGTGATCTGCTTGCCGTCGTACAGATACTCCGGACCAATAAAGCCGACCACCGTATTGACGAGGAACGGATTGAACTTGCGTGCCACCGCATAGGCGCGCACTTCGCAGGTCTGCTGGTCGACGCCATGATGTGCGTTCGCCGAGAGCGCGCTGCCCTGCCCGGTTTCGAAATACATTACGTTGTTGCCGACCGTGCCGCGATTCAGCGAAAGCGCCGCCTCGTAGGCCTCCTGCAGCAGTGCGAGCGAAATGCCGAAACCGGCGTTGGCTTTCTCGGTGCCCGCAATCGACTGGAACACCAGATCGACTGGCGCGCCTTTCTCGATAGCGGCGATCGTATTGGTGACGTGAGTCAGCACACACGATTGCGTCGGCACCTGGTAGCGCTGCCGGAAGTCGTCGATCATCAGCAGCAACGTGGTGATCGCAGCAAGACTGTCGGTGGCCGGGTTGATCCCGATCATCGCGTCGCCGCAGCCGTACATCAGGCCATCGAGCATCGAAGCGGCGATGCCCTTGACGTCGTCGGTCGGATGATTCGGTTGCAGACGCACCGACATATGACCCGGCAAGCCCACCGTATTGCGAAACCGCGTGACCACCGGACGCTTGCGCGCCGCGGCAATCAGATCCTGGTTGCGCATCAGCTTCGACACCGCGGCGACCATCTCTGGCGTCAGTCCTGCGGCGATTCGAGTCAGCGCGACGGCATCCGTCTCACTGCTCAACAGCCAGTTGCGGAAGTCGCCTACCGTCAGATGGGCAATTTCGGCGAAGGCTTCGGGCGAGTGATCATCGATCACGAGGCGTGTGACTTCGTCGCTTTCGTAGGGAATCAGCGCCTCATTGAGGAAGGTGCGCAAGGGCACCTGGGCAAGCGCCATCTTGGCCGCGACGCGCTCTTCCTCGGTGGGTGCGGCAACGCCTGCGAGCTGGTCGCCCGAACGCAGCGGGCTCGCCTTTGCCATCAGCGTTTTCAGATCGGCAAACAGGTAGGTACGACTGCCGATGACTTCCCTATAACTCATCTCTACGACTCCGTCGCCGCTGCTCGCGCAGCGGGTTGATCCGTCACATGCTTCGAATGGCGCGCCGCACGTGCTGCACATGCTCTGCCTGAGCGGACAGGCCTCAGGCGATGGTAGTAGGCCATTAATCGAGCCGTTATCAGAGGTCGGCAAAGATCGATAACGGGAAAGACGTTGCGAATTTTACGATGGCTGAGGGATTTTTGCTGCATCGCAACACCGAATGCGGTCAAATTTTTCCTGGACTCCTCCGCAAAATCCGCAGGATTTGGTAAATCGCGGCGTGGTACTTTGGTTCGTACTCAACGCCTGCTCTCTTCGCTACCACCATGAACGACCTCAGTCACAGGGCACGCTACGAAGCGCGTTTGAACCGCGTGCTCGACCATATTTACGATCACCTCGACGAGCCGCTCGATATCGACAGGCTGGCGGAGATCGCCTGCCTGTCGCCCTACCACTGGCATCGGATCTATCAGGCGATGCATGGTGAAACCGTGGCATCGACGGTGCGCAGGTTGCGGCTACATCGCGCGGCGGGATATCTGGCGAATGGCTCGCTACCGATTGCAGAGATTGCGGAGCGCTCCGGGTACAGCAGTCTGCAGTCGTTTTCACGGACGTTTCGGACGGTGTTCGGCATGCCGCCGGCGCAATATCGCAAGCAAGGCACACATAGCCGGTTTCGGCCGGCGCAATCAGGAGACGATGAAATGGTGATGCGTGAAGTGGTGATTCGGGATGTGCCCGCCATGCAGGTTTTGACGATCGATCATGTCGGCTCGTATATGCAGATCGGTAAGGCTTTCGATGCGCTGATCGGATGGCTTGCTGCGCGAAGCCTGCTTTCGCCTGAGATGCGGATGATCGGGATTTACTACGACGATCCAGGGATCGTGGCCGAAGCGGAGTTGCGGTCGAAGGCCGGCGTGGTGCTGCAGGATGCGGTTGAGGTAGCGGCGCCGGTTTCATCGACGCACGTGCGCGGCGGACGGTATGCGGTGTTGCAGCACAAAGGACCGTATGCCGATATGGCCGCGGCCTATCAATGGCTATATGGCGAATG
Source organism: Paraburkholderia sp. GAS206C (assembly GCF_050435645.1). NCBI lineage: Bacteria > Pseudomonadati > Pseudomonadota > Betaproteobacteria > Burkholderiales > Burkholderiaceae > Paraburkholderia > Paraburkholderia sp. GAS206C. Next base: position 221,432 of record NZ_JBNDKR010000007.1, read on the forward strand.
GCTCGTGCAATCGGAACATGAGGCGGCCGATGCGCCTGTCTTCGAGGAGTATCTGAACAATCCTAAAGACACGGCGCCCTCTGAGTTGCTGACGGAGATCTGCTTGCCTTTGGCCTGACGTTGCCGAAGACGTTGAAAGTGAGCCTGTCTGCTGCGCTTTTGCGCGGAGGCGATGCGATGCGGTCCATGTGCGTTCTATGTCTTTCACTGTATACATATATATACGTAGTAATAGTTAACAAGGGCGGTCGCTTTCTGTGGATAACGCCAATCTTCACTGGCAGATCAAGGCGCTACGGATTCCATAACCCTACGGGTGGTTCGTGAACAGGCCGTCTAAGCCAGGGACAACTTTTGCCTCGCTGTGACGGGCCAGCGTTTTATCAAAGTTCGACCCACAGGAAGTTAGGGGCTTTATCCCCGTGTTGTCCAAACGGGTGTGTGGATAACTCGCTTCCTGCTACCTACCTTTGCCTTTGCGCGTCCCTTCTACCGCCGACGCGATCGCGGCCACGAACGCCTCCGTTATCGGCGGCAAGGTTCGGCCGCGTTTCTTGACGAGCGCGATGGGGCGAACAAAACGAGGATCGTCGATGGCGCGCGCCACGACGCTCTTCTCCGCAAGAATCTCGCGGGACGAACCAGGCAGAATCGTCAGCCCTAGACCTGCACGTACCATCGCGACGGCAGTCATCATGTACATGGGCTCGCAGGTGAGCACGGGCGCGACACCCGCCTGCTCGAACGCGGCGTCGACGACAGCGCGCACACTCGTGCCCGCAGCGGTTAGCACCAGCGGATAGCCTGCGAGGCTCTCGAGCGTGATGCGCCGCTTCTTCGCAAGCGGATGGTCGAGCGGACAAACGATGCACAACCGATCCTCGCCCGCATGAAGCACCTCGAGCGATGGATCAACCACCTCGCCGCCCGTCAAACCCAGATCGGCCTCCTCGCTGCGCACCAGACGATTGACGACGCTCGCGACCACGTCGCGAATATCGAATGCCGCGCCCGGCACCTGTTGTCTGAAATCGCGCACGAGATCCGGCAGCAGACTGGCCGCGAACGACGGCAAGCAGGCGATGCGGACCGCACCGGTTGAGCCATCGCTCAAGGCGCGTGCGTCGAGAAGAACATGCTCCATCTCCCGCAACGACTTCTGTAAAACGGGGAGCAGTTCCCTGCCGACCGGCGTCAGCGCGACGTTCCGGCTGTTGCGGTCGAAGAGACGTGCGCCCAGCGTTTCCTCGAGCCGACGGATCTGCACCGTCAACGCCGGCTGAGACAAATGCAAGCGCACGGCGGCTCGCGTGAAGCTGCCAGCTTCAGCGACGGCGATAAAAGCACGGATTTCGCGGAGGTTCAGATCCATTACGAAGTGTGATTGCTGCAATCAAATCATTTCAATTGCTCTATTCATGCGTGGAACCTACGCTTGTCGACACTAAAAGACAAGATCGGAGACAAACACGTGTTGCCATTACTGGGTCTGGCCACCATCGTCGTCCTGCTCGCGGCGATCCTTTCCAAACGCATGTCGCCGCTGGTCGCGCTGATCATCGTGCCGATCGCCGCATCGCTGATTGGCGGCTTCGGGCTGCAAACCAGCAAGTTTGTGATCGACGGGTTGAAGAGCCTCGCGCCTGTCGTCGGTATGTTCGTGTTCGCGATTCTTTATTTCGGCACGATCACGGATGCGGGGACGCTCGATCCGATCATCGATCGCATCCTGCGAACGGTCGGCACGCGGCCGACGCGCATCGTCATGGGCACGACGTTGCTGGCGCTGCTGATTCACCTCGACGGTTCGGGTGCGGTGTGTTTTCTCGTGACGATTCCCGCGATGCTGCCGCTCTATGACCGCCTGAACATGGACCGGCGCGTGCTGGCCGCGGCGGCGTCGATGGCGGCGGGCATCAATTTTCTACCGTGGACGGGGCCGATGATTCGCGCGTCCGCGTCGCTGCATCTGCCAATCTCCGAGCTGTTCAATCCGCTGATTCCCGTGCAGATCATCGGCCTCGTGTTTGTCTTCGGGATGGCGTTCTGGCTTGGGCTACGCGAAGAACGGCGGCTCGGACTGACAGCTGCCGACGGCAATGTTCCCATGCCCCAACGCGAACTCACCGAAGAACAGCAGGCGCTGCGCAGACCGCGCAACTTCTGGTTCAACATCGTGCTGACCATCATCGTGTTGGGTTCAATGGTCGTGATGGGTGAGAAAGTGCCGCCCGCGCTCGTGTTCATGGTGGGGCTGTGCGTGGCGTTGCTCGTGAACTATCCGAACGTCGATATGCAGCGTCAACGGATCGATGCTCATGCACGCGCGGCGTTGATGATGGCCGGGATTCTGCTCGCGGCTGGGGTGTTCACCGGTGTAATGCAAGGCAGCGGCATGCTCAAGGCGATGGCGCAAACCGCTGTGGGGTTCGTGCCGGCGACGATGGCCTCGCATATTCCCGTCGTGCTCGGTCTGGTTTCGATGCCGCTCAGCCTGCTGTTCGATCCCGACTCTTTCTATTTCGGCGTGCTGCCTGTAATTGCTGAGGTTGCAGGTCAGCTTGGAGTGCCAGCGGTGAAGATCGGCCAGGCAGCATTGCTGGGTCAGATGACCACTGGGTTCCCGGTTAGCCCTTTGACGCCCGCGACTTTTCTTGTGTGCGGGCTGACTGGCATCGATCTCGCCGATCACCAGAAATTCACGTTTCCACTCCTGTTCGGTGCGTCGATCGTGATGACGATTGCGTGCGTCGTGTTGGGTATTTTTCCCCTTTGATCTGGTTGAGCTGCAATGAATACAGTGGATTCCTCACGGGTGGTTCGCCTCGGTGCCGGTGCCGGTTATTCAGGTGACCGTATCGAGCCGGCAGTGGAGCTTGCGACGCACGGCGCGGTCAACTATCTCGTGTTCGAGTGTCTTGCGGAGCGGACTATTGCGTTGGCACAGCAGGCGCGGCGACAGGATCCTGAGAGTGGGTATGACCCGCTGCTCGAGGCGCGCATGCATGCGGTGTTGCCGGTGGCGAGGCGTAACGGTGTGCGCATCGTCTCCAATATGGGGGCGGCGAATCCGCTCGCGGCGGCGCGCAAGACGGCGGCGATTGCTCGTGAACTGGGGCTTGGCGGTCTGAAAATCGCTGCGGTTACGGGCGACGATGTGCTTGATGTCGTGCGCAGTGGTGCCTACCGCTTTGAAGAATCGGGGCACGCGGTTGCTGACTTCGACGAGCGCATCGTGTCGGCTAACGCCTACCTTGGCGCTGCGCCGATCGTGGCTGCGTTAGACGCCGGAGCGGATGTTGTGCTGACTGGACGTGCAGCTGATCCCTCGTTGTTCACCGCGCCGTTGATTCACGAGTTTGGTTGGGCCTTCGACGATTGGGATCGACTCGGGCAAGCGACGGTAGTCGGACATCTGATGGAGTGCGCCGGGCAGATCACCGGAGGGTACTTTGCTGATCCTGGGTTCAAGGATGTTGCCGGTCTCGCGCGCCTGGGTTTTCCGATTGGTGAGGTTTCAGCGGATGGCTCGGTGGTTATCACCAAGGTCGCTCACGCTGGAGGCTTCGTAACGGAGGCGACCTGCAAGGAGCAGTTGCTCTATGAGATCCATGATCCGAGCCGTTATCTGCAGCCTGATGTAGTGGCGGACTTTACGCAGGTGCGGGTTGTGGAGCAGGCGAAGGACCGCGTGCGTGTGACGGGAGGACGTGGGACGCCGCGCACACCGACGCTCAAGGTTTCGGTGGCGTACGTGGATGGGTATATCGGTGAGGGGCAGATTTCCTACGGTGGGCCAGGTGCATTAGCCCGTGGCCGGCTCGCGCTTGAGATTGTGCGCGACCGGCTAACGATGACCGGTGTCGATGTGAGCGAATTGCGCTTCGATCTGATTGGTATGGATTCGCTTTATGGCCCTTCCCTTGGTAGTGGCAGCGGAGAACCGTACGAAGTGCGAGCACGTGTAGCGGGACGGACGGCTTCGAAGGCCGAGGCAATTCGTGTCTGCAACGAAGTGGAGACGCTCTACACGAACGGACCGGCGGGCGGTGGCGGCGTGACCAAAAGCACACGTGAGGTGGTCGCCGTGCAATCGGTCTTGCTGCCGCGCGATCTGGTGCAGCCGACATACACGATCGTGGAGGTTTGATATGAAACTGCGAGAACTTGCGCACTCGCGTACGGGCGACAAAGGCAACACGCTGAACGTATCCGTGATCTGTTATGACGAGCGTGACTATGGACATCTGCTTCAGCACGTCACGCCAGAACGGGTGAAGGCGCATCTGGGCGACGTGGTGCGCGGTGAGGTGATTCGCTATGAACTGCCGTTGATTGGTGCGATGAACTTCGTGCTGAAGGAAGCGCTTGGCGGCGGTGTGACGCGTTCGCTTGCGATCGATGCGCATGGGAAGTCGGTTAGTTCGGCGTTGCTGGATCTTGAGGTTCCTGCTAAGGACTAGACGCGAGCGCTATGGAGCTCGCGCGCCACACCGAATGCTTATTAACTTAGGCAGATAACACGGAGGAGACAGGATGGTGAGTCATAGCGGTCAGGCGGTTGAGATTTCTGCGCGATGGAAGAAGCGGTCCTTGCAAGTTGCCAGAATGGTCGCGGCGGCAGTGGTGTGTTATTCAGCCTCGGGTTTTAGCGCAGCGCGTGCCGCCGAATCGCAGCAGGCTTCAAACTGCAGTGCGCTCCAGCAAACCAACATCAAGGACACGCGAATCGAGTCGGCACAAGTCCTCCCGGCGGGCAGCGTCTTCAAGGATCCCGACGGCAAGCCTGTGACGACATCGGTGAAAGTGTGCCGCGTCGTCGCGACGGTGAGCACCGAACCCACCGAACAGGTAGGGATTGAAGTGTGGCTGCCACTCGATGGCTGGAACGGACGTTTGCTCGGCGTGGGGTCGGGCGGCTTTGGCGGTTCGATCGTGTACAGCGAACTGGCGCCCGCTGTAGCGCGTGGCTTTGTCGCGGCCAATACCGATACCGGCCACAAGGGCGGCGCGCAAGGCGCGATCGGTCAGCGCCTCGAATGGGCTCGCAACCCCGTACAGTTGCGCGACTGGGGTCATACGTCGATTCACCTGATGACGGTCGCAGCGAAGGCGATCACCCGTGCTTACTACGGTCAGAGCGCGAAGCACGCTTACTACAGCGGCTGCTCGACGGGTGGCGCGGAAGCCATGGAAGAAGTCGAATACTTTCCGGATGACTATGACGGCGTGCATGCTGGGTCGCCGGGCATGGGCTATAGCCATCTGATGGAGAGCTTTCTGTGGGGCGCCAGGCTGCCCGCGCAGCAGCCTGAAGCGAAGCTGACGCCGGCGGCGCTCACGCTGCTCAATCGTGCCGTGCTCAAGAATTGCGGGGGCGATGCGGCAATCGAGGACGGTTTTCTGGACAACCCATTGGCGTGTCATTTCGAACCGGCGCAGTTGCAGTGCAAAAGCGGTGATGACGCCGCGCGATGTTTGAGCGCGGCCCAGGTTCATGAAGCCGAGCGGCTGTATTCGCCGGTGCTTGATTCTCGCGATGGGAAGCAGCTTTATCCTGGGTTTGCGCGAGGCAGTGAAAGTCAGTGGAACCTGATTCAGGGTGCGTTAGTGCCGAACTATGCGCAACCGCTGGTCGCGAATACTGTGTTCGACAATCCTGATTGGGACTGGACGACGTTTGATTTCGGTGCCGATGCAGATCGCGTCGATGCAAAGCTCGCGCCCATCAGCGATGCCATGCACACGGATCTCTCACGCTTCAAGGCGCGTGGCGGCAAGTTGATCATGACGCAGGGATGGGCTGATTCATTGAACGCGCAAACCTTGCCAATTGAATTCTTTGACGCGGTGGCAGCGCGTGAAGGAAGCGTACCGAATGCGCAGCGATTTTTCCGGCTGGTGATGGTGCCGGGAATGAGTCATTGCGGTGGTGGGCCTGGGCCCAGGACGATTGGGGGGCAGTTGCCGCCTACGGTGTTGAATCGGCAGCGGGATGTGGTGAGTGCGCTGCAGGGGTGGGTGGAGGATGGGAAGGCGCCGGCTGAGTTTGTGTCGACGAAGTATGTGGATGATAAGCCGGCGGCGGGAGTGCGGTTTGAGAGGCGGCTTTGTGTTTATCCGGAGGTGGCGGGGTATGACGGGCGTGGGGATCGGAGGGTGGCTGGTAGTTTTAGGTGTGTGGTGGCGGGGAGGTGAATAGAAACATCAGTCCGACGAGACGCAGGATCGCAGAGCGCAGACAACAAAAGATGAATTTCATTGTTGTAGCGTTGTGACGGATTGATTGGCGCGCATCAAAGATTATCTTGAAAACGCTCGATACACCTAAGCATTGACAAAGGTGTATCGCTCAACTATTGTCAGCTCGCGGGACGACGGGTCAAGCTTGCCAAGGGACAGGCAATCGATGTTTCCAGGCACTACGGGGCTACCCCGTGGATCAGCATGATCTCCGCAGTTCGTCGCATGAGCCATGGTTGCGCGTTGCGCAAATCAGCTCACGCAGCACCAGACGCGTTGACTCGCCGGCCCGCCTCTTTCTACGCTATGCGCTTATCTTCCCTGCAACACGTCACCTACGCCATCGCCGATGCCATGCTCGCTGGGCCGGCAGAGCCTGACTCGATTGTGGAGCGCATGACACGTTGTTTAGGTGTTCGTTCGGAATGGATGCGGGGATTGGCACGCAAGGTTGCGAAGCGCTTCGGTGCGCGCTGGGACAGCGTCGATCGTAAAGAAGTGTCGATGTTGGTTGCAGGGGAGCCAGGTTTCGTTGCTGCATGGCGCAGCGATATGCGGCCGGTGATCGTGCAGGTTCTGCGCAGGGCTCCCACACAACAGCTGCCACCGCCGAGGTTGCGTGAGGTCACGCTGCCGCAGTTGCCGACGCTCGGTGATCTGGCCTCCTGGCTGGAAGTCGAGGCCGCCGATCTTGGCTGGTTTGCAGATCGCCGGCGTGTTATGCCGCAAAGTGCAAGCACGCCACTTCACCACTACTCCTACAAGGCGATTGAGAAGCGCGACGGACGATGTCGGTTGATCGAGATTCCTAAGTCGCGCTTGCGCAGCGTGCAGCGCAAAATTCTTCGTGATCTGCTTGAACGGATCCCATCACACGATTGCGTGCATGGGTTTCGCAAGGGCCGCAATACCGTGACTTACGCGGCGCCGCATACTGGCAACGCTGTGGTGGTTCGATTCGATCTTGCGGATTTCTTTGCTTCCGTTCACGCCCCTCGCGTTCATGCCTTGATGCGGACATTAGGGTATCCGCAGGAAGTGGCCCGAGCGTTGACTGCGCTTTGCACGAATCGGGTTCCGAGTGCTCGTTTACTCGCTCCGGATGTGCGGGGCAAGATGGCGTGGCCGGAGCGGCAGCGGTATAGGACGCGGCATCTACCGCAAGGGGCACCCACGTCACCGGCGCTGGCCAATCTCTGTGCGTTTCGGCTCGACCTTCGGCTCGCGGGTCTCGCTCGTGCGCTCGGAGCCACCTATACGCGGTATGCGGATGACCTGGCGTTCTCAGGTGGCGAAGATCTGGCGCGGGTGATTGAGCGGCTTTCCATTCGGGTCGCGGCGATTGCGCTGGAGGAAGGATTCTCGATTCAGTTGCGCAAGACACGCGTAATGCGGCGCGGCGCGAGGCAGCATCTGGCAGGGGTTGTGGTGAACCGGCATCCGAACCTGGCGCGGTCTGAATTCGATACGCTCAAGGCGATTCTGACGAATTGTGTGCGGCACGGGCCTGGTTCACAGAACCGTGACGGGCATGGGGATTTTCGTGCGCATTTGCAGGGGCGGGTGGCGCAGGCGGTTATGTTGAATGCGCAGCGTGGGGTGAAGTTAAGGGGGATTTTTGAGCGGATTGGATGGGACGAAGAGGTGAGCGGGGTAAGGAATTAGAGGTGATTTAGTATCTCTCAAGCGGATTACGAAGCAGAGGCGTCTTTGGTTTTAAGTCGCCCCCGATAGTTTACGCGAGGCTTGAAATCAGATGACAGCCACACGTTGCTTTGTGACCATGCCGCGCGATTGGGATACCACCATCGGTCATCGACTCGTCGCCTTCCTCAATCACATTCGGCTTCACGTCAGGGTGTTGCGGACACGACACGTGATCGCCCTTGCGAGCTACGTATCGGCCATCAAAGAGCATGGTCGAAGAGCCCGTGATGACCTTACCATGATGGTCGGTATCGTCCCCAATTCGGATCAGATTAATCATATTGCTTCCTTATCAACTCACCGCAAGGTCCTGCGAGCGCTCTAAAAAAGTTATTCATCAACCGGACGCTAATTGATCTCCTTTCCGCGCGACCGCATCTGCCCTTCAAGCCAAAACGGGGGGATCTCCTTGATTAGAGGATCGCCCCACTTCAGTGGCACCCAACTCTTTCCGCCGTCCTGAGAATAAACGACCAAGGGTCCGGCATCGAGCGCCAGTGTACTGTCCGTCGCGGCGAGCCAGATATGCCGGTCGTCGGCTACGTAGGCGCTGATCAGTTCGGAGATATTGTCAGGCAGTTTCATGGCTGACCAATGCGCTCCATCGTTCGAGCGCAGCAACGTGTTTTCAGTCGATCCGGCCATCCACCAGTGCCCCTGCGGTGACCATCCCAGTTCGACGAGGTAGTCGGGATTTCCGAGATCGGCAGACGCATCGATCCGGCAAGAGCCCGGCGCGATGCTCACGGTCCGATAGCGGGTATCTGATGGTCTGTCGCCCAATAAAGTGACCAGCGCTACCAGCGGTCGACTTGAATCGACGAAGCGAACACTCGTGTTCTTCAGTAACTCGATTGCGCGGGCATCATTCGCGTGGATCCCCAGTTGGTCCAACTTGAGCGTGCACATCTGTTTGCCTCGCGCAATTCGAAACGCCTTTCCCGATGCATTGGGTTCGATTCGGTAGTGGGAACCCAGGATCACAAGATCAGGTCGATGCTCGTCTTTAACTAGTCGTCCCGTATTGGCAAAGAGAATCTTGTCGCCGATGTAGAACACGCCTTGGCTGTCCGTCGCGATCGGTGGCCAATGCGCACCGCCCCGGTCTGTAACCTGAATCGGTTTGCCGTCTTTCACATCGAATTTGATGAACGAGCCGTACTGCTGCTCGATCTTAAGATCCCCGATGTCCAGTTGCACGACTGGATTGGCGAGCGCCGAAGATTGCGAAAGCGGCTGCAAGAGAGCCAGCGCAGCGCACGCAAAGATCACCGACTTACGGATTTGCATTGGCCAACTCCTTGCCTACGCTCGACAGCCAGAATCTGGAGCCGCCGATTCTTGTCGGCAACGGTGGCCAACGCGCTACCTTCGACGACTTCAATTTTCTGCCGTACATCGATCTATTCTTCGTTCATCCAATCGTAGTCGCCATTGCTCGGCACCATGATCATTGCTGCGCCGAATCCAGCCTAAGGGGTCCGACGCGATGGAATACATAGAGGCGTTTAAATTGCTCTGGAAGCGGTTGCCGGCAGCCAATTGTCAACGTTTTAGGCTAGCAGTCGAATGGTCTTTTCCAGGCAGCCCCCTGCACAGGCGAACAGCATATCTCGCCTCGCACCAGACCGTCCGAATCTTCAAAAGTGGCCATGTATTGAGCATGATTTTCGTTCCACGGCCGAAAACCTCGATGCACCGTAAATGGAGAAAGCATGAAAACGCTAGATGAGAGACAAATCAACAACATGCATAGTCGATGAAATTTCGTTTGACGCCGTCCGGTCTCCACGTCAGCCGATGTTAATCGCTTGTTGGGGGGGCCCTGCAACATCTATGCGTATCGAATAAAAGGCCCGGAAGCACCCGGATATCGCGGAATAAGTCTTCTTGATCTATTCGTAATTGGTGATTTAACATTTTTCAGATGTGCTGCGACTTTAATCTGGGGTAGATTCTCATTGCCGTGTTACGACACATTCGCAGAGATACAGGTTCGGAAAACCGAGCCCGTGAGTGCGTATGCTAGGCGCATGCACTCATTTGACAAGATGGATAAAACATGAATATGACCGATCTGGTTCAGGCCATCCGGGGTGGCCTGATTCAGCAGGACCGGCTGCTGAAAACTGACATTCCGTCTTTGCCAGGCAATACGCTGGTGCCCTATCGCGCTGTAACCTACAGCGAGTTAGGCCGTGACTTCAGCGTCACGCTCGACATGTTGTCGGCAGCGGGTGATGTCGAGCTCAAGAAACTCATCGCCCAACCGATGACCCTGTGGATGCAGCAGGCAGACAAGTCATATTTGCCCATTAACGGTTATGTTCATACAGCGAGAAGGCTGGGCGCGGACGGCAGCCTGACAAGCTACCAGGTGACTTATGCATCATGGATGCATTTTCTTAAATTCCGCCGGGATATGCGGTACTGGCAAGACAAGACGGCAGACGAAATAATCACTGATGTATTTAACCAGCATCCGCAGGCACAAGGGTATTTCCAGTTTGCTCTGTCTCAACCATTGCCACAACGTTCGTACTGCCGACAAAGTGAGACCGACTGGAATTTCGTGCATCGCCTGATGGAAGAGGAAGGTCTGTTCAGCTTCTGGCAATACAGCACGGATGGCAGGTCACATACGCTTGTTATCACTGACGATATTTATTCGCTGAACAGGATGGCTCCTGAGACGATTGATTTTTACCGTTCGGGGGCGACCAGCCAGATCAACGCATTCACCCAGTGGGGCGCATCCCGTACGTTACAGAGTGCGTTACACACCACCTGCACGTTCGACTACAAATCCCCATCTGCTCCGTCCAGTCCCAAAGGCACCGTGTTGCCGACACGGGCAGATCAGGGGAATCTTCCCGAGCAGGCAGAGGTTTACGAGTACACGGGAGCGTATACCTACGCGGGTCAGGACCGTGGCGAGTATCTCTCAAAGATTCATCTCGAAGAATGGGAGTCCCGTGCGAAGCGGTTCCACGGGTCGGGTGGTGTAGCCGGGATCGATGCCGGGTTGCGCTTCATCCTGGCGGGCCATCCTGTGCACGACCAGGACCCGGCCAGCCAGCGCGAATTTGCGGCCATCAAGGTCTGGCGGTACATCGAGAACAACCTGCCCGTCTCGGCGGGCGAGTCGAATTTCCCGCATAGCCTGAAACGTCAGTTGGCGGAGGCCAAGGCCGACAGCTCAAACGGCGGTTCCCTAACGATCCGTCACGCCGACGGTAGCGAAGGATTTTTTCTGGTTGAGGTCGAAGCGCAGCGCATCTCCGTGCCCTATCGCAGCCCGTTTGAGCACAGGAAACCGGAGATGCAACTGGAAACGGCGATCGTCGTAGGACCGGCAGGAGAAGAGGTGTACACGGACACGCTGAACCGCGTGAAAGTCATTTTCATCTGGGACCGCCTGAATCCGGGAAACGAGCAGGCGTCGTGCTGGGTGCGCGTCGCGCAATCGGATACGGGCGGAGGATACGGTAGTGTCCACATTCCGAGAGTCGGCGAAGAAGTGATTGTGGGCTACCTGGGGGGCGATTGCGACAGACCGCTCGTCCTGCATCGGGTCTACAACAGCGCAGTCAGCCCGCAATGGCACTCAAACGGCATCCTCTCCGGATACCGCTCGAAGGAATACTCCGGTGCCGGTTACAACGAGATGGTCATGGATGACGCGACGGGACAGAACCGTGCGCGACTTTTCAGTAGCACGTCGAACAGTCTGCTTCACCTCGGATATCTGGTTGGCCAGACCGGAAACACACGTGGCGGATATCTCGGAAGTGGGTTTGATCTCAGAACCGACTCTTACGGCGCGGTGCGCGCGAACAAGGGACTTTACGTTACGACACACTCTACGTCGGTCGACGGTCAACCGTTCGATACGTCAGATACCCAGCGACAGCTAACACGTGCGGAGAGCGTGGTCAAAGGACTATCGGACGCAAGCAAACAGCGTAACGCCGAAAACCTGGAGCCGGGCCACGATTCGCTCACCCAGTACACGGCCGCTACAAAGCAAAGCGTCTCGGGGCAATCCGGCGGAGGCCGGACAGGGGGCGGCGGCACAGGTAACGCAACCGCCTTCAGTGAGCCGCTGATCCTGTTGGGCAGTCCGTCCGGAATCGGCATCTCGACGGAGAAATCCGTCCGCATAACTGCCGATAAGAATCTGAACTTCGTGAGTGGCGAGAGCACCTATCTCGCGGCGGCCAAATCGCTTGTCGCGAGTGTGGCCGAGAAGATCAGTGTGTTCGTCCAGGGGGCGGGCATGAAACTGTTCGCGGGCAACGGCAAGGTGGAAATCCAGGCACAGAACGACGGCATGGACCTGTTCTCGGAAAAGCAGCTGCGCATATCGAGTGCGGGTCAGGATGTGCTGGTCGCGGCTAAACAGAAAGTGGTCGTCACGAGCGGCGGCGCGAGCATCACTATCGAGAATGGCAACGTGGAAATCCGTTGTCCGGGGAAATTCACCGTCAAGGCCGCATCGCACTCGTTCGAGGGACCGGCGGGGGACGATACTCCGCTGCCATCGCTCCCGCAAGGTGACCTGAAAATGAAGAACGTCTATAACTTGTCGCACTAACAATGATTATCAGCCCACCTTTTTTGCCCGCAGCAGGCGCGGCGTCAGGTAACGCCGACGCCACCGATCCGATGATGGACGCGGTCGATATGTTCGAACTCGCACACGGCGTCTATCCAATCGCTTTTGACAGACGCTGGCATACCGGCGTCCACCTGATGCCGGACACGCAGAACGAGCGCGTACGTGCAATTGCCGACGGCGAGGTGGTGGCCTACCGCGTGTGCCAGAAAGCGATCGATGGCGGTGAGGGGGTGCTGGATAGCAACGCCGGGTTCGTACTGCTCAAGCACAAGACCGAAACAGGCGACGGACGCTCCATCACTTTCTATTCGCTGTACATGCATCTGCTGGACCTGGACGGCTATACCGGCCTAGGTGTCCAGGTTAATTCCCTACCAGAGTTCCTGCGCACGCCGACGTCCGAAGAAGGACAGTCGGGCGGTGGCAAGAAGGTGTACCGGAAGGATGTGCTTGGGCTGCCTGGTGCCTGTCACGGAATGCACCACATGCACTTTGAAATCTTCATGCTACCGGGCGATTTCACCGCCTATGTCAACAGTACGCAACTCGATAACAAAAATACGACGACCCCGACGAACACCGATTACTGGGGGCACACCTACTACATCATTCCGGCCAATCAGCAGTTCGTAGACTCCCCCCCCGGCGTAGATAATGGCAAGCTCAACGGAATTGCGTTCGACAAGCTGCAAGGCGGATCGAACCAGAACCCGCTACACATCGAAACATACTTCCACAAAGGCAGCAGATACACGAACACATGGAGCGTGGGCGCGAACGGTACACGTACTCTGCTCACGTCGCAGCCAGTGAAGGAAGCGGGTTACGAATACACTCTCTACACGCGAGCAACCAAGCTATATCCGCGATGCCCGAGCGATGGTTATGAACTGTTGCGCTTCGGACGAATCCTGTCCGACCACCCTACCTTAAGCAATAGCGCGATCCACACGCCACCGGGCGTTTCGCCGGATATAGCCGGCAATCCGAATCCGGTGGACCAGGCGAACCCGTCAGCGGCGTGGATACGTGTCACCTACGCTCAGGGGAAGGAAGGCTATATCGACGTGAACGACGACAGTATCGTGAAGCTGTCCGATGCAGACTTTCCTTTCTTTACAGGCTGGACGAAGATCAGTGATGCCAATACGCCGTACACCGACGATGGCCTGTGTGACGTCGATGAGCTGAAAAAAATTCTCGGTAGCGTTCTGCAGCCTGTGGTCAACGGAAAGGATAACGAATACCAGGACGAAGACGCGCTGTGCAACTACATCTTGGGCGATGACGCCGTTCGGACAAGACTGAAGGGGTTCATATGCGAAGCCCCCACCGAATGGGATAGTGCTCATAACGACACACGGTATGCGAAGCTGAACGACCCGGATGGATTCTATGGCAAGCAGAAGGACGCCAACCCAACCGGCTACAGCGACTTTCTTACGTTGTTGAAGAAATTTCAGTTTTGGGATAAAACTGGTTTGCCTGAAGGCAAACTCTGGTACTTTCATCCGCTGCGGTTCATCCGGCACTTCAGAAAATGCGGATGGCTAAGCATGCCGGAATTTAAGCAACTCTTGCCAACTGAGGTTTTGCGAGAGGGCCCCCATCATGCCGTATATTACGAAAACATACCGAACTCTTATGCATCGGGAGCCATTCCGACTGACCACAGAGTTCCATTGAATAAAGTATTCAGAAAATATAGCATCACGGCCCCGGATCGGATGGCTGCACTCCTTGGGAATTCGATGCAAGAGACGCAATGGTTTACCAAACTGCATGAAAACAATTCGAGCATGTGGTACTACCCATGGGACGGCCGTGGTTTTCTTCAGCTAACTCATCCTGAGAACTACATTACATATTGCGATTTTAGAGGTCGGGAGATCTCGCAGACGACGCGTGACGCACTCGCTCGTGCGAAGAGCCAGGCAAATGCGCATAGGGACCATGCGCAAACGTACATCGCTGATTCGGTGAGTGGCGTAACGCCGTCCCTAATTTTATGGCGTCAGCAGGTTGGCGCAGAGGGCCGACCGTTGACAGTCGAAGACATGCTCGCCCCATCTGATAGTGCGGGATTTTACTGGTCTATGATGAAAATGGCGCAGTATGCGGATCGTAACATTTCTTTGGAGCGCCGAGAGGTATCGGCTACACAACCTCCAAATCCTCACCATCCCGACGCGTCCAATTCGGCTGTCACCAAGATTTATTATCATAGCGCGGGATTCCGCGACGCATCGGCTATCGTAAACTTGCCGAGTGCCGTAGGGCATGAAAATGCCCCTTTCAACGGCTATATCGCAAGATGCGTAGCATATGCCCAGGCGCTGGCAGTTTTGAGCGACATCATGTTTCCAGATGCCTCAGGAACCTTGTCACTTATTTTTCCAGAAGGGCGATCGCCGAGGAGAACATGAAAATGCGGGTAAATGTTGGTGCTATTTTTGTGGCGGTATTTCTATTGAGTCGATCAATAGTGGGATTTCCATCCGACCAGACTTCACCAAGTGGCAAGCCACTTAGGCTAGCCGTTCAGATGGGAGGAGGTTGCGCCGTTAGTATCATTGACCCGTATCACGGCCATTTTGAAAGTGGCATGCCATTACACGCAACATACTGGACGGACAAGCCGCCAATACCAACTAAAATCAATGATTTTTCGGTTAACATGATTTGCGAAGACGCAACCGGCGAGTCGGTTGACGACATCGCGACAAAGTACGGTGCGACGTACGATCAAACGGCTGGAAAATGGCGCGCACATTATGTAGACGATCAGGATCAAGCGCTACTCTCGCCCGTAACACACATCTATGAAGTT
This sequence comes from Paraburkholderia sp. GAS206C, assembly GCF_050435645.1. Lineage (NCBI taxonomy): Bacteria > Pseudomonadati > Pseudomonadota > Betaproteobacteria > Burkholderiales > Burkholderiaceae > Paraburkholderia > Paraburkholderia sp. GAS206C. The sequence goes on from NZ_JBNDKR010000007.1 coordinate 236,833, forward strand.
AAGTCGACAAACGGTTCAGGTTTTGCTCGTACAACGGACGATGTTGTTGGTGATACCGATCAACGGGTGCGTTCGCTGTCCTATTGTGTTTTCCACGAAAATCGAGCTGTGTGTGGAAACGGACAGGTGATGAAACTATCCGATTCCAAAGGAAATTTGCTCCCTTTCGTCATGAATGTGTTGCGTAGTATCGAGTTTCAGGACTCGAGCGCTAATTCCGGGGCGTCACCCACCCCAACGACCGCGATAACACCCAAACAGGACTAGTACGAACGTCACGGGATCCCAATTTTCCAGCTGAGGTACTACAGATATGAAGAATTTTTTTCGATGTGGGATTTATGAGCGATCACGCACGGCGTTTGGATACCCGGTGAAGCCAGGATGAAACGATATTTGATATTGGACGGCGACCGCACGACAGCATCGGGGACCGTTCACGCGCAGCCCACGACCGTCGAGTGTGATAGCAAAAATGTTGCGCACGAAGGCGATGACGTGACTTGTCCGGCCTGCAATTCGACGGGCAAGATAAAGTGTGACGGTCCCCATCTGCCGATGACGGGACCAGACGGAAGGCCCGCGGCCCTGAACGATGACCTATGCGTCTGCAAGTGCGATCCACCGCCAAAACTTGCGGCTTCGCAGTCGGCAATGTCGGTCGATGTATAACGCGTCATTCCCTGCGCAAATGAGAACGACGAACAGTCTGTATGGCAACCGTTAGTGAAACTAGCCTATGACGAGACGCTCTCTGTGGGTCATGTCAGGAAGGTAAGCACGGCCCCGCAACGTCTTGACTGGAGATCGTGATCTTTAGACTGCGACGTGGAGCTGATCGGCGACGTCCCACGGTGCGAGTTCATCGATGCGGTTAATCGCATGGTCGGCGATGCGCGCGAGCACGTAGCGCAGATACGCCTCGGGATCGATGCCGTTGAGTTTTGTGGTGCCAACGAGGCTGTAGCTGGCGGCGGCACGTTCGTCGCCGGAGTCTGCACCAGCGAGACTGAACGGCCACGCCCCCTACGCGTATCTCAAGGACGTTCTCGCGCGATTGCCTACGCAGCGGGCCAGTCGTCTCAATGAACTTTTACCACCATCAACCCGACACGTCTCAAACATCAATATTCCCCGCCCTCAACGCATTCGACTCAATGAAAGCCCTACGCGGCTCCACATCATCCCCCATGAGCGTAGTAAAAATCCCATCAGCCGCAATAGCATCCTCAATCTGCACTCGGAGGAGCCGTCGAACAGCCGGATCCATCGTAGTCTCCCAAAGCTGCCCAGGATTCATCTCTCCGAGACCCTTATAGCGTTGCTTGGAAACATTGCGCTCAGCATCCGCAATCAACCACTTCATAGCACTCTTGAAGTCATTAACGGCCATACTCCGCTCACCACGCTTGATCACAGCGCCCGGGCCAATCAACCCCTTAAACGTCAGCGCCGTAGTCACAAGCTGCTGATAGTCCGCGGTCAACTGAAACTCTTCATCCAGAACGGAAATCTTCTGATTCCCGTGATGCGTCCGCGACACCTTCAATGACCGGAGCTCCCGCACCTGGTCATACATAGTCGTAACTCGAACTTCAGGCTTCAGCGCATCATCCCTGAGCTTGGCCTCGAACGCCTTAGCCGAAGCCTCGGCGGCCTCTTCCGAAGAAAGATCGAGCACAACCCCATCCATCACAGCCTCAAGCGCCCCAGCGTCATACAACCGGCTCAACCGATCGACAACACCCTGCGCGAGCAGATACGAACGAGCGAGCTCACCCAAAGCATCCCCAGCGATCGGGGTAGCACCCTCAGCCGTCACAAGCTCCGACCCATTGAGCGCGAGCTTCAGCATATGAGCATTCAGCTCAGCCGCATCCTTCAGATACCGCTCATCCTTCCCCGCCTTGATCTTGTACAGAGGCGGCTGCGCGATATAAATGAACCCACGCTCGATCATGTCCGGCATCTGCCGATAGAAGAACGTCAGCAACAGCGTCCGAATGTGCGCACCGTCCACGTCAGCATCGGTCATGATGATGATCCGGTGATAACGCAGCTTCTCGAGGTTGTAGTCTTCCTTGCCGATCCCACAGCCGAGAGCAGTAATCAAAGTAACAATCTGCTCCGAAGAAAGCAGCTTGTCATAGCGGGCTTTCTCAACGTTCAGCACCTTCCCACGCAGCGGCAAGATCGCCTGAAACTTCCGATCCCGTCCCTGCTTGGCCGACCCACCTGCCGAGTCGCCCTCGACGATATAAATCTCAGACTTCGCCGGATCCTTCTCCTGGCAATCCGCCAGCTTCCCGGGCAGACCAACGCCATCCAGCACGCCCTTGCGCCGCGTCATCTCGCGCGCCTTGCGTGCAGCATCCCGCGCGCGCGCCGCATCCACAATCTTGCTGCAGATGATCTTCGCGTCGTTCGGCGTCTCCTGCAGAAAATCTTCCAGCGCCTTGGCGACCACGTCCTCCACCGGCGCCCGCACTTCAGAAGAAACCAGCTTGTCCTTGGTCTGCGCGGAGAACTTCGGCTCCGGCACCTTCACCGACAACACGCACGACAACCCTTCGCGCATGTCATCGCCCGAAGTCTCAACCTTCGCTTTCTTCGCGACTTCGTGATCGTTGATGTACTTGTTCAATACGCGCGTCATCGCCGCGCGCAAGCCGGTCAAGTGCGTCCCACCATCGCGCTGCGGAATGTTGTTCGTGAAGCACAGCACGTTCTCGTTATAGCTATCGTTCCACTGCATAGCCACTTCCACGCCCACGCCGTCCTTCTCGCCGCTGATGTGGAAAATATTCGGATGCAGCACGGCCTTGTTCTTGTTGATGTACTCAACAAAACCCTTCACGCCGCCCACGAACGCGAAATCTTCTTCCTTGCCGGTACGCTGATCCGTCAGGCGAATCCGCACACCGTTATTCAGGAACGACAGTTCGCGAATCCGTTTGGCCAGAATGTCGTAGTGATATTCGATGCTGCCGAAGATCGTCTCGTCGGCGAGAAAGTGCACTTCGGTGCCGCGGTTTTCGGTGTCGCCGGTCACCAGAATCGGCGAGACGGCCACGCCATTGATCTCTTCAATGATGCGGTTTTGCGGCACGCCACGGTGGAACTCCATGAAGTGCTTCTTGCCGTCGCGGCGAATGGTGAGACGCAGCCACGCCGACAACGCGTTCACGCACGACACGCCCACGCCATGCAGGCCACCGGACACCTTGTAGCTGTTCTGGTCGAACTTGCCGCCGGCGTGCAGTTCGGTCATCACGATTTCAGCGGCGCTGCGCTTCGGATCGTGCTTGTCGTCCATCTTCAGACCGGTGGGCACGCCGCGGCCGTTGTCGGTGACGGAGATCGAGTTGTCCGCGTGGATGATCACCTGAATATCGTTGCAGTGCCCAGCCAACGCTTCGTCGATGGCGTTGTCCAGCACTTCGAAGACGAGGTGGTGCAAACCGGTGCCATCTGAAGTATCCCCGATGTACATACCCGGTCGCTTGCGGACCGCCTCCAGACCCTCGAGGATCTGAATCGAAGAGGCGCCGTAGCTGTTATCGGGTTGCGAATTGTTCGTGTCAGTCATGGATTTTTTCCGGTTCTGCGTTGCTGCCTGGTTGCTGCTCGGGACTTTTCAAAACACCATAAAAACGCCAAAGGGGCACTGCGCCCCTTGGTGTTCTTCTCGATGTTGGACGCGTTAGATGCGCATCGGCATCACGACGTACTTGAATTCGTCGTTCTCGGGAATCGTGATCAATGCGCTGGAGCTGGCATCACCCAAGCTCACTTGCAACATGTCGACCTTTAGGTTTGCCAGCACGTCGAGCAGATACGTGACGTTAAACCCGATATCGACGCTGTCGCCGGTGTACGCAATTTCCAGTTCTTCTTGCGCTTCTTCCTGGTCAGCGTTGGTGGACATGATCTTCAACTGGCCCGGCTCGATAATGCAGCGCACGCCCTTGAATTTGTCCGAGGTCAGAATCGCCGCGCGTTGCAGCGAACGCTGCAGTTCTTCGCGGCCAATCAGGAACTGGTTCTTGTGCGACTTCGGAATCACGCGCTGGAAGTCCGGAAATTTCCCTTCCACCAGCTTCGACACCAGTTCGACCTGACCGAAGGTGAACTTCACCTGGCTCGCTGCAATGTCGATCTTCAGCGTGTCGTCGATGTCTTCCAGCAAGCGCTGCAATTCGAGAATCGTCTTGCGCGGGATGATCACTTCCTGGCGCGCAAACGAGCCTTCGATCTTCATGGACGAGAACGCCAAGCGGTGTCCGTCCGTTGCCACTGCCATCAACTGGTCGCCGTCCACCACTAGCAGCATGCCGTTCAGGTAGTAGCGAATGTCCTGTTGGGCCATCGAGAAATGGACCATGCCCAGCAGTTGGCGGAACGTCTTCTGCGGAACCACCAGGTTCGCACCGAAGTCTTTAGCTTGAGCGACGGTCGGGAATTCGTCCGCGGCCAGCGTCTGCAACGCAAAGCGGCTCTTGCCGGATTGCACGGTGAGGCGCTTGTCATTCAGCGTCAGCGTGACCTGGCCGTCGGGCATGGCACGCAGGATGTCGAGCAGCTTACGCGCCGCTACCGTTGTCGCAACCGAATCGCCGCCCACGCCGAAGTCGCCGTGCGTGGTGATCTGAAGCTCGAGGTCGGTGGACAGGAACGACACGTCGGGGCCGTTCTTGGTAATCAGCAAATTGGCGAGGATCGGCAACGTATGGCGGCGTTCGACGATGCCGCTCACGGTTTGCAGCGGCCTAAGGAGGTTATCGCGTTCGGTCTTGACCAGTTGCATAGGTTTCCTTCGTTGATGTGACGGCCTGCGCGCCTCGCTCGGCAATCCTGCACGCGGCCCCGGCCCCCGCCGGCGCTACGCTGCGCCAGTCACGGCGTACATCCGCCCCAAGCCGCCGGGCGGTTAAACCTGTATTGTGCCTGAAAACAGAACCGCTCCCCTAAAATGGGGGCGAGTTCCGAAATAAACAGGTCGATTTTTCCTGCTTTTTGCCCAAATTTTAGGCAGCGCTCTCGCGCCCCGGATTTCGCATGAATCATTAGCCCGAAATCGGGCCTCCGCGACGCGCAAGACCTATCCTTCTCTCACCCCTTCAACGTCTGCTCGAGCACGTGCAGTTCGTGGTTCAATTGAGCATCCGTGCCACGCTCGGCGGCAATCTTGCGCACCGCGTGCAACACCGTCGTGTGGTCGCGCCCGCCAAACAGTTCGCCGATTTCCGGCAAGCTCTTCTGCGTCAGTTCCTTCGCCAGATACATCGCAATCTGGCGCGGCCGCGCAATGTTCGCCGGCCGCTTCTTCGAATACATGTCGGCGACCTTGATGCTGTAAAAGTCCGCCACCGTCTTCTGGATGTTTTCCACCGAAATCTGCCGGTTCTGCACCGTCAGCAGATCTTTCAGCGCTTCTTTCGTCAGTTCGATCGAGATTTCACGCCCGTGGAACTTCGAGTACGCGAGGATCTTGCGCAGCGCGCCTTCCAGTTCGCGCACGTTCGAGCGCAGGTGCTTGGCGACGAAGAACGCCACGTCCTCATTCAGGCTCACGCCTTCGGACTGCGCTTTGCGCATCAGAATCGCCACGCGCATTTCCAGCTCAGGTGGCTCGATCGCCACCGTCAGGCCGGAGTCGAACCGCGAGATCAAGCGGTCGTCGATGCCCGAAATTTCCTTCGGATACGTGTCGCTCGTGATGATTACCTGCGCCTTGTTCGCCACCAGCGCTTCGAATGCGTAGAAGAACTCTTCCTGGGTGCGTGACTTGCCGGAGAAGAACTGAATATCGTCGATCAGCAGCAGGTCGAGCGAGTGGTAGTAGCGCTTGAAATCGTCGAACGCCTTGCGCTGGTACGCCTTCACCACGTCAGACACATATTGTTCCGCGTGGATATAGCGGATCCGCGCGCCGGCCTTGTCCATCAGCAACTGGTTGCCGATTGCATGGATCAGGTGAGTCTTGCCGAGGCCCACGCCGCCATATAGAAACAGGGGGTTGTACGAGATGCCGGGGTTGTCCGCCACCTGGATCGCGGCGGCACGCGCCAGCTGGTTGGCCTTACCGGTCACGAAATTGTCGAAGGTCAGCACGGGGTTGAGCTTCGAACGTTCGTACATTGAGTCGCTCTCCGCGCTGCCTTGCTGTGCGGCGCTCTGGCCCGGCCGCCATGTGCGGCGCGCCGCGGCAGCTTCGTTCGCGTCGAGGCTGGGCAGATCGAGATCGCCGCCGTCGTCACTATTGTTCTGATGCGCGCCGTTGCCGGCGTTTGCACCCTGCCCACCGCCATTGGCGCCATTGGCACGTGCGCCATGCGCGGCCTGAACCGCGCCGACGGCTGCATCCACGGCAGCCGTGCCGGCGTTCCCGGCAAACTGCGACGGCCGCGACTGGGCCGGCGCGCCAGCCGTGCTGCGCATGCCTGCTTTGGGATCGAGGACGAATTGAACGTCGACCGGCGCGTGCCAAAAGTCACGCGCCATATCGGAAATGCGGCCGGAAAACTGGCTCTTGACCCAGTCAAGCTTGAAGCGGTTGGGTGCTGCGATGCTCAGCGTGTTGGCTGCCGCATCGAAGGCAACCGGGGCCAACGGTTTGATCCACGTCACGTACTGCTGGGGCGTTAACTCACGCTCTAGCAGTGCGGAACAGTGTTGCCAGAATTCGTTCATCGAGTTGCTGTCGTTATGTTTACACGGCGCCCCGCCCGCCCCCTTGTTGCAGATACACAACAAGGCCCTGAGCGGCCAGGCGGAACGGCTCCAGGCGCTTGTGCCACAAGGGTTTGCGGGGCAAGCGAGCCGGAGCGGCGTGCAGGATTTTTGGGAAGTAGGACGAGATTCTACCGCCAAAACATCCAGGAAAGGGAGTTATCCACAGGGACGGATCAAACGTTTGCCGTCGGCCCAGCCTGTGGAATACGACGCTAAACTATTGACGACCAAAAGAAAACCGGTTTAAATAGCGGGTTCCGCGAAAACCAATTTTTGAACCACCGGCCATTGCACTTTCCGCGATGCTCGCGCGGTTATTTCTCTGCCAAGTGAGAGCAACATGAAACGTACTTACCAACCTTCCGTTACCCGTCGCAAGCGTACCCACGGCTTCCGCGTTCGCATGAAGACCGCTGGTGGCCGCAAGGTCATCAACGCACGCCGCGCCAAGGGCCGCAAGCGCCTCGCCATCTAAGGCTGGCGAGCGGATTGCGCGCTCCGTCTGTGCAACGCGATGCCCGCGGTAGCACGGGAACGGCAGGAGCGCCGCAGCAGGATTCGGTTCCGTTGCGAGCGCAAGCCGCGTTTCCCAAAGCCGCAAGGCTGCTAAAAACGGATGAATTCTCATCCGTTTTTCGTTTGCGCCCGTGGCGCCGCACCGAACACTTCGTCGTGTACGCCCGGCCCACCGGCGATGACGCGCGCCTTGGTCTCGTCATCGGCAAGAAGTATGCTCCGCGCGCGGTCACACGTAATCTGGTGCGACGCCTCGCGCGTGAAGCCTTCCGGTTGCGTCGCGCAGACTTTGGCGGCTGGGATGTGCTGCTGCGCTTGCATACGCGTTTCGACAAGAAGGCAATGCCTGCCGCTTCGTCGCTGCCGTTGAAGACGCTGTGCCGTAACGAAATAGAGGTGCTGCTCGACAAGGCAGCACGCGAAATTGCCCGTCGTGAGGCGCCGCCCGCGGATGCGCCCGCCACGCAATGACGCTTATGGAGATGCTCGTGCGGCTGATGGGCTGGTCGCTCATGGGGCCAGTCAAGCGGCCCGGTCGCCTGGGCATCACCCGGTATTCCTTCTTGGGCGGCGCCGCTCGGCCGCACTAGTCATGCAAACGGTACTTTTCGCTTTATTGCGTTTCTACAAGGTTGCCGTGAGTCCCCTGCTCGGCAACCGGTGCCGCTTTTACCCTTCCTGCTCTGATTACGCGCGCGAAGCAATCCAGTATCATGGCGCCGCGCGCGGGACTTATCTCGCCGCCAGGCGCATTTGCCGCTGTCACCCGTTTTCGGCGGGCGGCATCGATCTTGTCCCGCCTCCCACTTCTGAAAAGCGCTGACGCGCCGTTCCATCGACACTGAGACAACGCATGGATATCAAACGCACCGTCCTATGGGTCATATTTTTCATGTCGGCGGTCATGCTGTTCGACAACTGGCAGCGCGACCACGGACGCCCGTCGATGTTCTTCCCGAACGCCACGCCGACGCAAACCGCGGCCAGCGCAGCACCGGGCACAACGACGCCGGGAACCCAGCCTGCCGATTTGCCGCAGACCGACACCTCCGCTCCGGGCGCCGCGCCCGCTGCCCAGGCCCAACTGATCCCGTTCACGACTGACGTCTATAGCGGCGAGATCGACACGCGCGGCGGTACGCTGTCGAAGCTGTCGCTGATCAACAAGGGCAGTGGCAACCAGCCGGACCTCGTCATCACCCTGTTCGACCACACCGCAGATCACACGTATCTGGCGCGCACGGGTCTGCTGGGCGGCGATTTCCCGAACCACACGGACATCTATACGCCGGCGCCCAACCAACCGCACGATCTGACGGGCGACGCCAAGTCGTTCTCGCTTAGCTTCGAATCGCCGGCCAAGGGCGGCGTGAAGGTCGTGAAGACGTACACGTTCACGCGCGGCAGTTACGTGATCGGCGTCGATACGAAGATCGTCAACGTAGGCACGACGCCGGTGACGCCGACCGTCTATATGGAACTGGTGCGCGATAGTCAGCCGGTGGAAACGCCGCGCTTCTCGCACACGTTTATTGGGCCGGCTGTGTACACGGATCAGCACCACTTCCAGAAGATGACGTTCAGCGACATCGACAAGAACAAGGAAGACTATGCGAACCAGGCCGATAACGGCTGGATCGCCATGGTGCAGCATTACTTCGCGACGGCATGGATTCCGCAGCAAGGCGTCAAGCGCGACATCTACGTCAACAAGATCGATCCGTCGCTGTACCGGGTGGGCGTCAAGGAAGCGGTGCCGACCATCGCGCCGGGCCAGTCCGCTGACGTCTCCGCCAGGCTGTTCGCCGGTCCGGAAGAAGAGCGCATGCTGGAAGGCATCGCCCCGGGTCTGGAGCTCGTGAAGGACTATGGCTGGGTGACGATCATCGCCAAGCCGCTGTTTTGGCTGCTGGAAAAGATCCACAGCTATGTCGGCAACTGGGGCTGGTCGATCGTGCTGCTGACGCTGCTGATCAAGGCCGTGTTCTTCCCGCTGTCGGCCGCCAGCTACAAGTCGATGGCGCGCATGAAGGCGATCACGCCGCGTATGCAGGCCCTGCGTGAACGCTTCAAGGGCGATCCGCAAAAGATGAACTCGGCGCTGATGGAGCTGTACAAGACCGAGAAGGTCAATCCGTTCGGCGGCTGTCTGCCGGTCGTGATCCAGATCCCGGTGTTCATCTCGCTGTACTGGGTGCTGCTGTCGTCGGTAGAAATGCGCGGCGCGCCGTGGATTCTGTGGATTCACGATCTGTCGCAGCAAGACCCGTTCTTCATCCTGCCGGTGCTGATGGCCGTCTCGATGTTCCTGCAGACACGTCTGAACCCGACGCCGCCGGATCCGGTTCAAGCCAAGATGATGATGTTCATGCCGATCGCGTTCTCGGTCATGTTCTTCTTCTTCCCGGCTGGTCTGGTGCTGTACTACGTGGTCAACAACGTGCTGTCGATCGCCCAGCAGTACTACATCACGCGGATGATGGGCAAGCCGAAGGCCAAGGCGGCGTAAGCGCCGTGGTCTGAATTGCCGGAGCGAGCCCAGAACGGGTTCGCTTTTCTGCTCAAGTCAGTTGAGAAAAAGCCGCCCGGTTTGCGCCGGGCGGCTTTTTTATTGGATTCGCACACGGCCGGCGCGTCGGAGTCACTCTTTGCCGGTGTCGTAAAGCCGCTCGACAAACTCTTCGAGGAAATGGCGATCCTTCGGATCCAGCGCTTCGATCTTCGAGGCGAGCTCGATCGCCTCCGGAGTAAGGGGGTATTTCTCCCCGGGCGCGAGTGGCTTCGACTTGGCGCCCACCGGCGGTGGTGGTCCGTAGTGCAGCCAATGCACACCAACGCCTAGCCAATCGGCTAAGGTCTGCAGCTTGTCCGGCGTAGGAATGGTTCGGCCCGTCAGCCACTTATGCGCGGTCTGCGGCGACACAGGCGCCTCGCCGCGATGCAGCAGATTGAATTGCCTGGCGAGTTGAGTCCCACCCTTGATGTTCTTCCGGGCAATCTGATCTTGCAGTCTTTTGGCGAACGCTGATTTTTCTTTGGAGGTCGGCATGAGCCAAATTGTGCAATCCGGCGCGCCAACAGTGGACAACCATTTAGGCTACAATTTAGCGCATTTACGCTATTTTTAGCTCAAGATAAGCGCCAGATAACGCCTTGCGCAATTTACTCAGTTTGCGCTTTTTTCCTTCTGCCGTGGCTGTTTGGCGAATCCAATCCACGCAGATAGTCTTATTTATCCGAAGACCGATCTTATCGCAAATGAGATAAATCCGTATTTGTCTAATAAAAGGCGCCTAATACACCGGAATACCTCGTTGTCGCCCTCGGCGGAAGCCCCGCGAACCGCTCGCGTTACAATGCCTCGCGCCCTTCGTAGGGCCTTTCGTTCTTCCAGTTTCCTCTGCTGCTGCGCCCAATCCCATGCTCGCCACCGATTCCGATCCCATTGTTGCCATTGCTACTGCGCCCGGTCGTGGCGGAATCGGCGTGGTCCGGATTTCGTTCGGGCGTGCCGGCGCGGCTGCGGCCGAGCCGCTCATGCAAGCGCTCACAGGACAAATCCTCGCGCCGCGTCACGCGAGCTATGTGCCCTTCCTCGACGCTCACGGCGACGCGCTTGACCGCGGCATCGCGCTCTACTTTCCGGCGCCGAATTCGTACACCGGCGAGCACGTACTCGAGCTGCAGGGCCACGGCGGGCCGATCGTGCTGCAACTGGTACTGCAACGATGCATCGACGCCGGCCGCGCGGTCAGGCTGCGGCTAGCGGAACCGGGCGAATTCACCCGCCGCGCCTTCCTCAACGACAAGCTGGATCTGGCCCAGGCCGAGGCTGTCGCCGATCTGATCGAGGCAAGCACCGAGGCGGCCGCGCGCTCGGCGGGCCGCTCGCTGGAAGGCGCGTTTTCGCGTGACATCCACGCTATGGTCGAAGACGTCATCACGCTGCGGATGCTGGTCGAGGCGACGCTCGATTTTCCGGAAGAGGAAATTGACTTTCTGGAGGCCGCGGATGCACGCGGCAAGCTCGCGCGGATCCGCGAGCAACTCGCCCACGTGCTGAATGAAGCGCGTCAGGGTGCACTACTGCGTGAGGGGCTCTCGGTGGTGCTGGCGGGTCAGCCAAACGTCGGCAAGTCGTCGCTACTCAATGCGCTTGCCGGCGCCGAACTGGCCATCGTCACGCCAATCGCCGGCACGACTCGCGACAAGGTCGCGCAAACCATCCAGATTGAAGGGATCCCGCTACATGTGATCGACACCGCCGGATTGCGCGAAACCGAGGATGAGGTGGAGAAGATCGGCATCGAGCGCACGTGGAACGAGATTGAGCGCGCGGACGTGGTGCTGCATCTGCTCGATGCACGCACCGGTATGAACGCCGAGGACAATACGATTGCCGCCCGTTTTCCGGTGGGTGTGCCGGTGCTGCGGGTGATGAACAAGACCGATCTGACGGACATCGCTCCGGCTGTGCGTACGTTGGATGAGGCGGAAGGCGTCGATCTGCGCGAGGTGCGACTGTCCGCGAAACAGGGTGACGGCATCGCGTTACTGCGTGCCGAGTTGCTGCGGATCGCCGGCTGGCAGGCCGGCGCGGAGAGCGTATACCTCGCACGCGAGCGGCATCTGATCGCCCTGCGCGCAGCGCAGGAACACTTGGCAACGGCTGCGCAGCATGCTGACCAGAACGCGCAGGCACTCGACCTGTTCGCCGAGGAATTGCGGCTTGCTCAGGAACAGCTGAATTCCATCACCGGTGAGTTCACCTCCGATGACCTTTTGGGCGTGATTTTTAGCCGGTTTTGTATTGGGAAATAGATGGCGGGCGTGCGTCAGCCACATATTTTCATTTCAGGCCTGTATCTTCGACCTGAAATAGCAAGCAATCGCTATACTCCGAGGCATGATCAAACAGCGCTTTTTGGTACACAGAGTGTCTTTTCCGCATTTCTCGACGCACTGTGTACCAAAGAAAACGATCCAGGCATGCCCAAAATCGTCCCTCCCCTCAGCGAAACGCAGATCCGCGCGATGGAGCCCCGCGCAACCCGCTACTCCGTCGCTGACGGCAATGGCCTCGTGCTCGAGGTCATGCCGACCGGCAACAAGGTCTGGCGCTTTCGCTATACGCTCGACGGCAAACGGCAGCCGCTGACCACCATTGGCGACTATCGGCGAATTTCGCTTCGAGTCGCGCGCGAACGGGCGCGCAAATACGCCGAGATGGTCGCGGCCGGCGTATCGCCGGCGGCAACCGCCCGCCGCGACCGCGGCGCCGAGAAACGCGTCGACCTTCTACGCGACGCGGCCGAGCTGTATATGTCGGCGGCCATGGCGAGCAAGTCCGACGAATATCAGCGCACCACACGACGCGCGCTCGATAAAGACGTGCTGCGGGCAATCGGCAGCAAGCCGATCGGCGCAGTGACCTCTGAGGACGTCCTCGCGATTTGCGAACGGATCAAGTTGCGCGGGTCGCCCAAAATGGCCCTGCATACGCGCAACGTGATCAGGCGGCTCTACGAATTCCTGATTGCCCGGCAACTCGCCACCCACAATCCTGCGACAACTGTTCCCGCGCGCTTCATCGCCACACCGGACAGCCGAACGCGCGTGCTCACCGCCGAGGAACTCGGCACGACATTGCGCGCGATCGATGCTTCGCGCGTCCGTCGGCCACTGAAGCTCGCTTTGCACCTTCTCGTACTGACGATGGTCCGCAAGTCCGAACTGATTGAAGCGACCTGGGCCGAGTTCGATCTGAAAGCGTCCCTGTGGAAAATTCCCGCCGCCCGAATGAAAAATGCCCGCGCACATGAAGTGTATTTGCCGCGCCAGGCGGTGGCGATGCTGCGCGAACTACGCGAAACGAAAAGCAGCCGAACCTTCGTGTTCCCCACCGTCAGAGGTGACGATCGCCCCATCGCAAAAAGTACCCTCAATCAGGCGGTGAAAGCGCTCGGACTCGATGTTGAGCATTTCGTTTTGCACGATTTCCGGCGTACCGCGGAAGCCCATTTGCTCGCGATGGATCAACCCGCAGATGTCATCGCGAGAGCGCTCGCACGCGCTTCAAAAGAGGCTGCGAACGAGCCGACGCGCGCGGACGACGCGGCCAACCAGCGCAACGTATTGCAACGATGGGCGGATTTCGTAGAAGCGCAGATCGCAGACGAGCCACAGAGTGAGAGCAATCGATCCCGGGCCGCCTCTTAGGCATTGGCCACCTTACGCTGCGCCAGGAGTGAGCGGTTCACTCGGGCTACGCTGCGGCCCAGGTTGGTACACAGTACATGCCATATATCCGTCAAACTCAATTCAGATAAGCATTTTTGTCGAATTCACTAGGTTATATTTTAGGTAAAAAAATACTCCGACAACCAACGCCCGACGGTTAGCGAACCCTTCCCGCAAGGAAGACCCCCCTCAACTCCGCAACACGCGAACCCAATGACGCCAGAATGACACCTCTCCGCTTTCATCGGACATTTCGCAGTGCACACCTTCGCGCAAACGTTAGCGGTCCAGATCAATTCGTCTGACGCCATCCTGGCGGGCATGTGCGAGTGATCGACCGCGGATGCAGTCCGAATCCGACAAATCTCAGACCTCTGCGGCGCTTCGGCCACATCCTCTTTTGCAATGGCTTAGAGTCCCTACCGTGCGTGATCCCCCGCGCATGTAGTACCGTTTTTTGGCCGCCGATTTGGCGGCCTTTTTGTTGGTGCCCCAGGAACGCCTAAACTGCAAGCAAGGTTACGTGCTTGAGGGAGGCATCCATGACCGAGTCAATGCTGGCCATTTCGATGGCGACCATTCTCATCGTGTTCGGCACCGCGATACGCGCGACTCACATCAACCGCGATCGGCTTATCAGGTGGTTTGAGAAGCACAATATCCGCTGATGCGTGATGACGCTCGCGGTCATCGCTCCCCATCGCGCATCAGTGCCGCGAGCGCGTGAAGTCGTGCAGACGATGCCCGTGCATGCTGCGGATCAGACGCTGTCGAAGGTGTTCACGCCGGTAGTGCGCGACGACGAATAACGATGCGATCAACAGCACCGAGAAACCCAGCGCGACGCCCATCATGGTCTCGTCCATGGCCACCTCGTATCGGTATGCCCCCGATACTTATCTTAGGTCGCGGCTGACGCTTTTAACAGGCGAGCGTCCAATTACCAGGACATTGATCCGGACCCACTGACCGCGCCAATCGGCACCGTTGAATCCAGGCGTTTAAAGCAACGCTTTCGCTCGCGAATCGCCTAAAATACAGCCATTCTCTGTAGTTGCGGTCACGACCTCGACGGAGGGTCCTATGACTGAATCGGTGATGGCTTATTTGCTCGGACCACTGGTCATGGCCGTGGTGGGCATAGCATTGTGGGTTTCTTCGCATCACCGTCGCGACGGCGGCGATCGTGGAGAGCGCCGGCAACGCTGGCTGGACACGCATCACGTGGACTGGATGCGTCATCGGCATTGACGCCGTGCGTAATCGGGCAGCAAACGGGCCCGTTACGTGAAACTACGCGTTGAGCCTCAAGCGGGCTTATTCGCGGCTGAGTACCCGTAACACGTCGCGGGCGAAGTCTTCGCCTGCCCGCTCCCAGTCGGGCGAACCAACCACAAAATCGACCGGATTTCTTTTGCCCTGAGCCTTACGAATTGCCGCGATGCTCAGCGCGAGTGCCCGCGCCTCGAGATACTGCGGATGCCCAGGCCCGAATGGGATGGATTGTTCGTCGTTCATAGCCAGGATGTCGGCCTGTTCCGCGCAAACTTTAGTACGCGTGACGCGAATTTCTGATATTCCCCGTAGATCGGTCCTACTAATGCGGCGTTGCCCTCGTCCGCGCTTGCCCTAACGCACGCTCACGCTTGCGCCCGGCCACGACTCGAATCATGATGCGGCAGTGAAAAAGACCCCTGCACGCCACTTCGAGGAACGCCATGAAGTACGACGAGACAAACCCCTTCGCAAGGATTTTGCGCGGCGAGCTACCGTGCATCAAGGTTGCCGAGAGTGACGCCACGCTGGCCTTCATGGACCTGATGCCGCAGGCAGATGGCCATGTGCTGGTGGTGCCGAAAGAAGGCGCGTCCGAGATATTCGAGCTCTCCGATGCGGCGACCGTTGAATGCATACGCATGACGCAGCGGATCGCCATCGCGGTTAGAAAGGCGCTCAAGCCAGATGGCGTGTTTATCGGGCAATTCAACGGTGCGGCAGCCGGCCAGACCGTCGCGCATGTGCATTTTCACGTCATCCCACGTTGGGAAGGTGTGCCATTACGCTTGCACGCTCGTGAGGTAGCGCCGCAAGCCACGTTAGAGGGGTTCGCGCAGCGTATCCGTGCCCAGTTCGTCAGTGGGAGCAACTGAGGCCATACGCGCGGTTATAGAACGCTGCGGCCGTCGCGAGCCATAGGAGGCCTACGCGGACTGCAGCGCTTAGCGAGGACCGCTGCCGACGTTCACGAAGAACTCAGAACGGCATCAATTGCGATGCAACAAACTGCGCAACGGATGGTGCCAGTCGATATGCCGCGGGTGGTCCCTCTGCGCGCGCTGGCGATGCTCCTGCCACAGTTCATCGGAGAACAGGAACGCGACTATCAGCAGCGGCACGATCAGAAACGCGCCTAGTACCAGGTGCTCCATCACAGCTCTCCTTTCGCCCATCCGTAATTGCATTGTAGGCGCACTTCTCGTGCCCAGCGTGCGCCGGCGCACTCACGGACACCTGTCCGCCGGTTGCGACAAACGGACGCCCTGCTCCTGCAAAACCCGCGCCACGCCTTGTCCCGCGAACGTCAGGCTGCAACTGTTCACACGGCACTTCAAGAACTCCCAAGACGCACACGGGACTAACCCTGGCTCGCTGGAATTCGCTGGCCGCACAGGTATCGCAGTTGTTTTCTTCCCGTCACGGTCAATCCGGCGCAATCTAAAACCAATAACTCCCAAGGGGGGATCTCACATGACTATCGAACGCGATGCCATGCTCACGTTAAGGCCGCTCGAGCGTCACGATCTGCGCTTCGTCCATGAAGTGAACAACAACGCCAAGATCATGCGTTACTGGTTCGAAGAACCCTATGAAACGTTCTCGGAGCTTTCGCAGCTCTATGACCAGCACGTGCACGATCAGCGCGAACGGCGCTTCGTCGCCATCGATAACGACGGTGAAACGGTCGGCCTCGCGGAATTGATCGAACTCGACTACATTCACCGGCGCGGCGAATTCCAGATCATCATTGCCCCGCAGGCACAGGGCCGTGGCCATGCAACGGTTGCGACCCGGCTTGCCATTGACTACGCGTTTTCAGTGCTGAATCTGCGCAAGATCTATCTGATCGTCGACAAGTCGAACGCTGCCGCAATTCACGTGTACGAGAAATGCGGCTTCCGGCACGAAGCCGAATTGATCGAGGAGTTTTTCGGCAACGGGAAGTACCACAATGCGTTGCGCATGTGCATGTTCCAGCACGAGTTCTTCGCAGCGAATCCGCGCCGTGACTGACCGCGATGGTCACGCGCCCGTGGTTGAGCGAAGTAGCTAACGTGATGCAACTGAACGCGGTTCGCTTGCCGCGTCCAGCGATCTCGCGCCGCCGCGCCAAATCGTTACCGAGCCATCACGCGCTCGCTTTCTTCCATGTGGCGGCGAAAATTCCCGCCCCGATCAACAGGCTTCCCCCAACGCGGTTTACGACGCGCTGCACGCGCGCGCTGCGGATCGCCCGTCGGGCGACCGAGGCAAGCATTGCATAGCAAAGCGCGTTGAACGTACCGAGCAGCACGAACGTCGCTTCAAAAGCGATGATCTGCGAGGTTGCCGCTACATGGGGATCGATGAACTGCGGCACGAATGCGACAAAGAAAATGATGCTCTTGGGATTGAGCGCCGTCACCGCAAAGGCATGCGCAAAAATGCGGCTGGAGCGGGTCTCGACGATATTCGCGGCGTCTGTCACATCAGACGCCTCCATATCGCGCGTCGGGGAGCGCCACAACTTGATGCCAAGGTAGATCAGATAAGCCGCGCCAACCCATTTCAACGCCGTAAACAGGGCCGCGGACGCAGCGAGAATCACGCCCAGGCCCAGCATGGATGCGGTCATCGACGTCAGGTCACCGAGCGCGACGCCAGCGGTTGTCACGAGCGCAAAACGGCGGCCATGTCCCAGCGCATACGAAACAACGAGCAGTACCGTCGGGCCTGGGATCGCGACGAGGATTGCCGAAGCAATCGCAAAGGGCAGCCAGTGGGCAAGCGTCATGGGAGGATCTCCGAAAGTTGTCGGCTGATTTATCCATGAACTTTCGGCGAGTGCAAGCGACTTTTCGCCAGGCAATCTTCATCACACCCGACATCGCCACGACAGACCTGGCACTCTTTTTGTCCTGCAATTAAACCGATACTTGTCTCATTTTCAATTATCTGGTGAATGACTTTGTGTGCGGCGCATCAAGCGGCCGGATTTTTCGTATTAAGACGCTTAATTATCGATGCTGGTTTACTCGTATATACCCCGCGGAGCATTGCCAGTTAAAGCCAGGCGCGTTCGGCGACATTGAGGAATCCATGACGAAGCCTGCCTTTTTCATCATTTAGGACGTCGCATTATCCTGCGATAACCGGTGCGGCAATTCGCCACTGTTGCAAGCGCACACAAGATGTGCTTGCTGCTGGCTCAGGTTCTTCTAAAGTGCAAGATGCGGGTATGACCTAGAAGTTAAATACATAGCTAACCTGAGTAATAACCCGCACGGAGGCAAATATGAAATCGAAAGTCGCTCTTCTTTTCGCCGTAACGGGATTGCTGGCCGCATCATCGGTGCAGGCCCAGGACGCGATGGTCAAGCCGCAGCAAACCATCCAGTTCAAAGCGAATGCTTATGGCTGCCTGTCGAAGGATAAACTCGACGCCGCCGATCAGCACGCGCAGGCTGGCGAACAGCAGCAAATGCAGGAATTCTTCTCTGGCTATCAGTGCATCTCGACACCGGAGAATTCGAGTTTCCGCGTTGTGCGCGTCGTCGGACATGACGTGGAATTCGTCAATTCGGGCAATAGCGATACGGAAGGCCTCTGGGCTAACGATCGATTCATCAAGCAGTAAAGACTGTACCGCCAGGTTATAAAGCCTGGGCAGGCTGCTGCAATTCACGGCCCTTAAAAGGGGCCGTGTGGTGAGTTCGCGGAATTAAAGACACATTACGTCGTCCGTCGACGTAAATGGAAACGGCTAGGCACCGCGCCTGGCCGTTTTGTTTTTCTCCGCTCGCAGTGACCGATGTCGATCCGCATTGTGATCGATTCGCTTCATGCGCAAAACACCCACGTCGGTGAGCATAGCGTTTCATAGCGCTTTCCAGCATTCCGAATATCAATTCCGGTATGGCATGATCAAAGCCGCCGCATCAGGCAGACGGCTTTCGGCCACGCTATCGGGATAAACATGACACGCAGTCATTCGAACTGGTTTGTGCGCGGGCGACTCAAAACCCGGCAGCTGATGTTGCTGGCCGCAATGGAAGAGGAGGGCAACGTACGGCGCGCCGCCGATTCGCTCGGCATCACCCAGCCCGCCGCGTCGCGCCTTCTGAAGGAGCTGGAGGACATGCTGGGTGTCAGCCTGTTCGACCGCACCCCACACGGTATGCTCGCCACGATGTATGGCGAGGTGATGATCCGGCACGCGCGCATGGTGTTGTCAAACCTGAGTCACGCGCATGATGAAATATCGGCCTTGCGTGCTGGATTGACCGGCCAGGTGCGTATCGGCGTGATCGCCGCGGCCGCAGCGACGATGGTGCCACGCGCTATCGCAAGCGTGAAAGAGCTTTACCCCCAGTTGCAGATCTGGCTGCAGGTCGAAACGTCCGACGTGATGCTCGAGCGGGTTGCAGAGGGCGAGCTCGACATCATGATTGGCCGGGTGCTCGAACGGCAGAATCCGCTCAAGACTGAGGTGCGCTACGAGCCGCTCGCCGATGAACCGCTTTGCGTCGTCGCGCGGACCGGCCATCCTCTCGAAAATGAGACAGGTTTGACGCTGCGCGATGTTGTGAACGCAAGCTGGGTGCTGCATCCGCCTGGTAGCGTGCTGCGCCACCGTTTTGACCTGATGTTTTCGCAGATTGGACTCAATCCGCCACAAGACGTGGTCAATACGAACAATTTCCTGGCCATTTCGAGCCTGCTATTGCAAGGCGACATGCTGGCTGTCCTGCCGGACGAAGTGGCGCGTCAATACCAACAGTACGGCATGTTGCAACGGATGCCGGTGGATTTACCGTGCAGAATGGATACGTTCGGTATCATCACGCGCCAGTCGCAATTGCTGTCGCCGGCGGCGTCCGTGGTGCTGGAAGCCTTGCGCACAGCGGCCGCTGACGTGTATGGTGCGGCCTTCGACCCCACGGTGGCATGCTAAATGCTCCGCAATGGCTGAAAAAAGCAGCCATTGCAGGCGTTCTCGTGCATGATCCGTCCTCGCCACCCCACGGCTGCAGTCCAGCCGGCGACGTTTCGCTGCCAGCTTTTTCTGGCACCACGTGCCGGCCCCGCAGCCCTGTGGAGGAGCGAGCGATGTACAAACAAAACGGTAGGCGGCAGCGAGCCGCCGATGATTCCTTTTCTGTGAGGTCCGCAAGCGCGGGCTCCTGGTGTGGCATGGCTCTGAAATCGACGATTTATAAGGCGGAACTGCAGATTGCCGACATGGATCGGCACTACTACGCCGATCACGCGCTGACTATTGCGCGCCATCCGTCGGAAACCGACGAACGCATGATGGTGCGCGTGGCGGCGTTCGCGCTGTTTGCACAGGAACGCCTCGAGTTCTGCAAAGGCCTGTCGGACATCGACGAGCCCGATCTCTGGCAAAAGGATCTGACCGGCGCAATCGAGACCTGGATCGAAGTCGGCCAGCCAGACGAGCGGCGCATCGCCAAGGCGAGCGGCCGCTCCAACGAGGTGGTGGTAATCGCCTACGGTGGCCGCACTTCCGAGATCTGGTGGCAGGGGGTGCGCAACAAGGTGGACCGGCTGCGCAATGTCACGGTCTGGACGCTCGGAGAAGAAGTCGGCGCCGCGCTCGGCAAGCTGGCCGAACGCACCATGCGCCTGCAGTGCACGGTGCAGGACGGCGCGGCCTGGCTCGGCAGCGCGGATTCAGATCCGGTGCCGATTGAATGGACTGTGTTGAAAGCGCCGGCGAACGCTTAAGAAGGGCGCGGTCAATCAGGCGCGCCCGGTCAGGCAGCACCCTCGGGCGGTCCCTTCAGTTCGACCATATTGCCTTCCGGATCGAACAGATATAGCGACGGTCCGAAACCATCGGCGCCATATCGCACGCCCAGTTCGCCGATACGTACGCCGCGCTCACTCAGATACGCCTTCAGCGCCTCGCCGTCGAACTTTTCCACGCGCAGGCATAGGTGATCCATATTTCGACCTTCACCCGGCGTGCCGCTATCGGGCCGGTCAATCGTGGCGCCGACCGTCAGCAGATCGATCAGCGAACGTCCCGCCCGCAACTGGATCAGCCCAATATCGCGCTGTTCTTTTTCGACGCTGCAACCGAGCACGTCGCAGTAGAAGCGGGTGACGGTCTCGGGATCAGCGACCCGAATGACGACGTGGTCGATCTCGCGAATGTGAATCTTCATGAAAAACGCCCCTTGGCCGGTTCTCTAGCAATCAGTTCGAGTGTAGGAGAAAGGCGGCCTGCTGGGCGTATGCCCTTGTAATGCAGGAGCGGCGAAATACGGGGCCGAATCAGCTGATGACAGGCAAAAAAAAGCCCGCTCTCAGGGAGCAGGCTGAATCCATATCAGGAGGAGACATGGAGGAGACAAGGCCTACTATACACACGGGGTTGGTGCGACGCAATAACTTTTTAAGGGAAAACCCGATAGGGTGGCGTTTTGTCGCAACACATGCGGAACCGGTCCCAAAACCCCATCGCCACAAGGCCCGCGCAATGACAGAGCAAGAACCGGAGCGTAGTCTGACGCCATGCAAACTAAATTGGTGACCATCGAAACTGTCTCTTCGAGGACATCATGAACCACACCGTGACATCTGCCTGGACTACCGCCGCTGAACGCTGGGACGCCGTGACCCAGCGCGACCCGCACGCCGACGGCGCCTTCTTCTACGGCGTCAAAACCACCGGCGTGTTCTGCCGCCCATCGTGCGCGTCGCGCCAGCCGCGTCGTGAAAACGTCGATTTCTTCATTACGACAGACGCCGCACGCGCCGCCGGCTATCGCGATTGCAAGCGCTGTCAGCCAGGCCGTCTGCCGCGCGAACTTGAGATCGTCAACCGCGCGTGCGCCGCGCTCGACGCCGATCCGCAACAGCGCCTCACGCTCACGCAGTTAAGCGATGCCGTGCACGTCAGCCCGTTTCATTTGCAGCGGCTCTTCAAGCGCGTGGTCGGGGTGTCGCCGCGGCAGTATCAGGCGGCCCAGCGCGGCGCCGCGCTCCGCGATGCGCTCCAGCGCGGCACGGACGTGACGCGCGCCACCGTCGACGCCGGTTTCGGGTCGCCGTCTCGTATGTACGAAAGCGCGCCGGGAGAGCTGGGCATGGCGCCGTCGGCTTACCGCCGCAAAGGGGCGGGCTTGACCGTGCATTACGCCAGCGCGCCAACGTCGCTCGGATTCGTGCTGGTTGCCGCCACTGCCAAAGGTATCTGCAAGATCGGCTTCGGCGACGACCCCATCGCGCTTGCCAGCGAACTGCGCGGCGAGTTCGCCAACGCGGAACTGGTCGAGGATGCGGAGCGGCTCGCACCGTTCATCGCGCAAGTCGACGCCTATCTGCATGGCACGCGTCAGCGCTTCGATCTGCCGCTCGACATCGCCGCGACCGCGTTCCGCCAGCGCGTCTGGGACGCGCTGCGGCGCATTCCCTATGGCGAGACGCGCAGTTATTCGGACATCGCCGAGGCGGTCGGTTCGCCGCGCGCGGTGCGGGCCGTGGCAAGCGCCTGCGCGTCGAACCCGGTCGCGCTGGCGATTCCGTGCCATCGGGTCGTGCAAAAGGGCGGGGCGCTCGCTGGTTATCGCTGGGGACTGCCCCGCAAGGCTGCGCTGCTGGATGCCGAGGCTCTGCATGCGGGCGTGGGTGAAGGTGTCGAAACAGGCGTCGGGGCGGCCATGAAAGCGAAGGCAACCCCGACAGCAAACGCAAGCGCAACCAGCACCGCCGCAGGCAAACGCAAAGCCAAGCCCACCGCCGCTGTCACCCCCAATCTGGACCACGCCGCGTGAGCACTGCCACCGACCTCGTCATCCTCGAGCTGCCCTTCAAGGCACCCTTCGACTGGCCGCGCATCCTGCGATTCTTCAATGGACGCGCTACTCCCGGCGTCGAAGCGGTCGAGGACGGCGCGTACCGTCGCGCCATCGATTGGGCCGGCGACAGCGGCACGCTAACCGTCCGTCCCCACCCGCGCAAACGATGTCTGGTCGCCACCATCGAAGGTCCTGCCGGCCAGCACGCGGAGGCGTTGGGTGCACCGATTGCCCGGATGTTCGACCTGCACGCCGATCCAAAGGCGATCGCCGCGCATTTCGCCTCCGATCCGTGGCTCTCGCCTCTGATTGAAGCCGCGCCCGGCTTGCGCGTACCTGGCGCATGGTCGGCGTTCGAACTGGTGGTGCGCGCGATCGTCGGGCAACAGGTGAGTGTGAAGGCGGCCACGACGATCATCGGCCGGCTGGTGCAGCGCGCAGGTCTTCGTATCGAAGACCATCCGCACGAGCGCACCGCGTGGCGCTTTCCGACGCCGGCCGCCCTCGCCGCCGCGGACATGGCGCAGATCGGCATGCCGGGCAAGCGCGTGGCGGCGCTGCAAGGCTTTGCCGCAGCGGTAGCAAGCGGCGCGGTGCCGCTCGACAGTCATGCTGTCGACACCGCCACCTTACGCGCCGCGCTGCTGGCCTTACCCGGTATCGGGCCGTGGACCGTCGAATACGTGGCGATGCGCGCCTGGCGCGACGCCGACGCCTGGCCCGCCTGGGACCTGGTGCTGATGCAATCCATCGCGGCACGCGATCCGGCTCTGGTGCGGCCCACCCAGCAACGGCTTCGTACCGACGCATGGCGGCCCTGGCGCGCATACGCAGCCATGCATCTGTGGAATGAAGTGGCGGACCGCGCGGGCGCGGCGCGCGGTGGCTAGCGCCACGCAAAGCAGGCGAGTGGGGCAAGCGCGCATCGCGCGTGGGCTTTGTGCGGCGTAGAGTGGGCAGGACGACAGCAGCTCGCCGCACCTCGGCGAAAGCCGCTCAGGAGGCGCTCGAAGGGGCCTCAAGCAGGCCTGGTGACGAGATGTTAAAGTGCCCGCTACTGAAAATTCCGCCGGACGTTGTCGACCACACATAGCCTCACGTGAGCGGCGCATGGCGGCCGACAACGTCCGACTCGCATCAATGCCAAAGACAACACCTTCTCGCCCGACCGACCTGCTTTCGCACCGCCTGGCCTTGCTGGCTGCCGGCCCGCAGCGGGACGCGCTGACGACCGGCCTGCGTGGCATCGAAAGGGAAGCCCTGCGCGTCACGCACGACGGCCAGCTCGCCATGACGCCGCATCCGCGCGCGCTCGGCTCGGCGCTCACCCATCCGTCTCTGACCACTGATTACTCGGAAGCGCTGATCGAACTGATTACACCGGCAGAGCACGACGCCGCGATCACGCTCGAGAAGCTCGATGAGCTGCACCGTTTCGTCTACGCAAAGCTCGATGGCGAGATCCTGTGGAACAACTCGATGCCGGGCCTGTTGCCCGCCACTGACGACGGCATCCCGATCGCACAGTACGGTGCGTCGAACATCGGCAAGCTGAAGTACGTGTACCGGGTGGGCCTTGCGTTGCGCTACGGCCGTACGATGCAGACCATTGCCGGAATCCACTACAACTATTCGCTGAACGAAGAAGTGTGGCGCCTGCTGCACGCCGAACAGCAATCCACGGCGAGCGCGGTGGACTACCAGTCCGACCGTTATCTCGCGATGATCCGCAATTTCCGTCGCACCAACTGGCTGCTGATGTATCTGTTCGGCGCGTCGCCCGTGCTTGACCGGCGCTTTTTGCGCGATCGCAAACATACGCTGGAGACGTTCGACGCCGACACGCTGTATCGCCCGTATGCCACCAGCTTGCGGATGAGCGATCTCGGCTACTCGAACACCACCGCCCAGGCGGCGCTGCGCGCCGACTACGACACGCTGCCAGGCTACCTCGACGCGTTGGCAAAGGCGGTCAGCCAACCGTATCCACCGTACGAGAAAATCGGCACGCAGCGCGACGGCGAGTGGGTGCAGATCAACACCAACGTGTTGCAGATCGAAAACGAGTTTTACTCGACGATCCGCCCCAAACGCATCACGTATCCGGGCGAGCGTCCGCTGCACGCGCTTGCCGCGCGCGGCGTGCAATACGTCGAAGTGCGCTGCATGGATATCGATCCGTTCGAACCGACTGGCATTGCGCTCGAAACCGCGCGCTTTCTCGATGCCTACCTGCTGGTCTGCGCACTCGACGATAGTCCTTCGCTGCCTGCAGACGCTTACTGCGAAGCCAACCAGAACTTCGGGCGCATCACGATGGAAGGGCGCAAGCCCGGCCTCGAACTGACGCGCGACGGTCAGCAGGTCGCGATGCACGCATGGGCCGACCAACTGTTCGCGAAGATCGAGATCGCAGCGAAGGCGCTGGACGCGCTACACGGGAGCGATGCGCACGCACGTGCACTCGCCGCGCAGCGCGCGAAGCTCGCTGATGCGTCGCTAACGCCTTCCGCGCGCGTGTTGCAAACACTGCGCGACAGGAAACAGAGCTTCCTCGAGTTCGGTCTTGAACAAAGCGAAGCGCACGCGGCGTATTTCCGCTCGCGGCCGCTTGATGCGAAGGTCGAGAAAGCGTTCGGCGAGCTGGCCGTGAAGTCTTTGGAAGAGCAGGCGAAACTCGAGCGCGAAGAGGTCGGATCTTTCGACGCGTTCGTGGCGGCGTATCGCGCGTATACGTTGAATCGCTTTAGCGTTTGAGTTTGAGCCACGCGCACGCGCGAACGTATTCGCGCTCGTACGGACGAATGAAACGCCACCCGATTGCACGGGTCCAACCCTTACACTGAATGACAATCGGCGCGCGCTACGCGCATCCGGTCGTCTACACGCAGGGAGGAAGCAACGCGATGAAGAAAGCTCTGTTGGCAACATTGTGTGTTCTGGCCGCAGGCTGCACGACGCGCGGGCAGGTGAATCCCGACGTCATGCAGATCGCCACCACGCCGCTCACCTGTTCGAATACAAGCGAATGCAGCGTCTGGTGGCAACGCGCCCAGAGCTGGGTGAGCAGCCATTCCGCCTACAAGATCGAAGCCGCCACCGATTCGCTGATCCAGACCGCCGGCCCCGATGGCGGCAAACGCGCGCTCGCATATCAGATCACGAGGACGTCGAACAACGACGGCACCGCCACCATCGGCTTCGCGGCACATTGCGACAGCTCGTTGGGCTGCAAGCCGAATCCGTGGGAAGCGGGCGCCGATTTCAAGGAGTTCGTGAGAAGTGGAGCGCCGGTCACCGTGCCACCGCAAGGCACCGGTGTGGCCACGCCGGCCAGTCAGCCGCTGGAGTCCGCGCCTGCGCAATCGGTGAGCACGCCGGGAGACGTGCCTGTGTCGCAGTAGGCAAACGGCGCCGCCCCGGCCGACGGCGCCGTTCAAAGCCGTTCAATGGCGCTCAATGCCCCAGCGAAGGACCCGCGCCCTTGCGCGGCTTCGTAATCCACACCAGCCCGGCTAGCACGATGAAGGCGGCGCACGAGATGCGGAAGAAATCGTTGGTGGCCATCATGTACGCCTGCTGCGTCACGATCTGATTCAATTGCGCAGATAAGCCTTGGCCGGCAAAGCCGAGGCTCGTGAGTGAATCGCTATAGGTGGTCGTATTCGGAGCGTAGGTACTTACCGATTCCGTCAGGATCGCGTGATGGTAGATCGTGTCGTTTTCCCAGTACGTTGTGCTAACCGCGGTGCCGATTGCGCCCGACAAGGTACGGAAGAAATTCGACAGGCCCGAGGCGCTCGCCAGACGCTCATCGGACACGCTCGATAGCGTGATCGTGGTCATCGGCACGAAGAAACAGGCGACACCAATACCTTGCACCAGCCGCGGCAAGATCACGTGACTGAACGGCACGTCGAGCGTGAAGGTCGAGTTCCAGAACGAGACGAACGCGAATACGACAAACGCGAAGCTCGCTACCATCCGCAGATTGAGACGGTGCATGTTGCGGCCGATCATTGGCGATAGCACGAGCGCCAGCAAGCCGACCGGCGCGGTGGCCAGACCTGCGATGCCTGCTGTGTAGCCCATCACCGTCTGCAACCAGAGCGGGAAGATCACCACCGAACCGAAGAACGCCATGAAACCGAACGAGATGATCAGCACGCCGAGCGCGAAGTTGCGGTCCTTGAAGAGCGACAGGTCGATCACCGGCTCCTTCTCGGTCGTCTCCCAGACCAGCATGAAGGCAATCGAAATCACCGCAATGATCGCCAGCGCCACAATGAAGGTGGAGTTGAACCAGTCGCGGTCCTTGCCGAGGTCGAGCATCATCTGTAAGCACGACACACCGGTCACCAGCAGAGCGAGGCCTACTGCATCAATACGCTGCTTCGTCGTTTTCGTCTCACGGCCGCGCAGCAGCACGAACGCGCACGCCGCCGAAAACAGGCCAATCGGCACGTTGATGTAGAAGATCCACGGCCACGTATAGTTATCGGTGATCCAGCCGCCCATCACCGGCCCGAAGATCGGGGCGACGATCACGGTCATCGCCCACAGGCCGAGCGCGAGGCCGCGCTTCTCCGGTGGATACGAGCGCATCAGGATGGTCTGCGAGAGCGGCACCATTGGTCCCGAGACCAGTCCCTGAAGCAGCCGGAAGGCGATCAGCGATTCAAAGTTCTGCGCAAAGCCGCACAAGGCCGAAGCGATCGAGAACAGCAGCACCGAGAGCGTGAACAGGCGCACCTCGCCCACCCGACGCGCGAGCCAACCGGTCAACGGCACCGCGATCGCCGAGGCGACCGAATACGATGAAATCACCCAGGTGCCCTGGCTGGTGGCGACGCCCAGACTACCGGAGATGGTCGGAACAGCGACGTTGGCGATCGAGGTATCGAGCACTTCCATGAACGTGCCGAGCGCGAGACCAAGAGTGAGCAACGCCAGGGTGCCGCCAGCTAGCGGCGCCGGTTCAGCGGCGGGTGCGGCAACTGCGGGAGCCGTAGCGGCCATGGTCGAATCTCCTGTCGATCGAAGTTGGCGCTTTTGCGCTTACTCCGATCCCATGCAAAGCTGCCGGGGACAAAAAGCTTGACTCAGCATGCATATTTCACCGCCATACGCGGTGCCATAGATGTTTTGTCACTTTCTGCCCAGACAGATACCTGCTTAAACATCGACGCGTGAAAAAACGCGTCTCGTGGCTACATCGTGGCTTCTTGCCCGGCTACTTGCTGTCTTCCGGCGACGGTGAATTGCCTGCTCCAGGGCAGGCCATGAATCCGTCATCGGTCCCGCTCCCCGAGCCGTTTTTGATCAGACGGCCGAGCAACGTCGTCAGCGTCGCAATATCTTCAGCGGTAAAACCTTGCAACTGTTCGTTCAGCACCGCGGCACCCAAACGCGGCAACTGCCGGGCGACTTCCCGACCTTGCGGCGTGAGTTCGAGCTTGACCATGCGGCGGTCGGCATCGCTGCGCGTGCGGACGATAAAGCCTTTCTTTTCAAGGCGATCAAGCATGCGCGTCATCGAACCGCTGTCGTACGACATGGCGCGCGACAGCTCATACGGCGTATGGGCCCGCTCGCACGACAGCATCAGGATCACACCGATCTGCTGCGCGGTAAGGCCCAACGGCTTAACCGCCCGATCCATCCGTTCGACCAGCACATTGCGCGCTTTCGACAGGTAATAGCCAAGACTCGATTCGAGGTGAATCTCGTCCGCGTTATAGGGACCGTCGGTCATCGAAAACTCGCTTTGGAAACATCAGGAAGCAGACCGGATTTTAGCTGCCTAAGCAGACAAGTCAATCTGAAAATTCGCTTCGTCATGCGGGTGAAAAAACAACACGGCATGCTGACGTGCAGCAAAGTATCTTGAAATTTAATTGCATAGTCAATATTATTACAGGCAACGAGTTACGCGCGATTCGCGCCACCCGAGACCATGTTCTGACCGCTTTGCCGCGCACCCTACCTTGGCGGTGCGCAGAGGATCCCCGTCATGCTGTACCTGAAAAACACCCTGAGCGGCCTGAGCCGCTCGCTTCACGACTCCGCAGTGCAGAGCTTTCAAGGCCCGTACCGCTGGTGGAAACTCGCGCTCTACGTGGTGATGTTCGTGCTGCCGGGGGGATCGCTCGGGGTGTTGTTCTTTGCGTGGATCGACCGTCGCCGCAACGGCCACCCGGCCCAGCCGGCCAAACAGTCGCCGACGCTGCCAGGCCTCACGGGCGCACAGCCCTGCCGTAACGGCACGTAACCGTCTCCGCAGGACCGGTTACACACCCACCGCGCGTCGCGCATTACTCTTTCAATTTTCTGCGTCATCGGCATCGCGTACGCTACCATTCCGGATCGTCGCGATGTCCCGTCTCGCTTTGTCATCCGGGCATTCCGCCCGCCGACCTTCCCGGGATCCCGTTGTCACTCAGGAACGCGCCTCGGCCGAATCGACAGGAATTGATTGCATGCAGTTTGACCGAAGCTCGCACGCGCGGGCCGTTGCTCCGCGCGCCCTGACTCTCGCAGTTGCCGCTGCGCTCGCCGCGCTGGTGACAGGCTGCGCGGTGGGCCCCGACTATAAGACGCCCACCACCGACGTGCCCGCATCCTATAAGGAAGCGGCGCCAGGCTGGAAGGTTGCGCAACCGTCCGATCAGCACGACCGCGGTCAATGGTGGGCCATCTACGACGACGCGGAACTGAACGCCCTCGAAGACAAGCTGAATACCTCGAACCAGACCGTCGCCCAATATGCCGCCGCTTACCGGCAGGCCCGCGCGCTGGTCGGTGAAGCCCGCGCCGCGTATTTCCCGGTGATCAGCGGCTCGGCCGGCCTGACCCGCTCGGGCAATGGCTCGGCAGCGAGCTCGACCTCGGGGACGCGCTCGAGCGTCAGCAACAGCTACAACCTGTCACTCGACGCGAGCTGGGAGCCGGACCTGTGGGGCAAGGTTAGCCGCACCGTCAGCGCGCAGGAAGCCGGCCAGCAGGGCGCCGCCGCCACGCTCGCCAATGCGCGGCTGTCCGCGCAGGGCACATTGGCGCAGACCTATTTCTCGCTGCGCGAGCTCGATGCAATGCAGAAGCTGCTCGACGACACGGTTGTCGCTTACGAGAAATCGCTCAAGCTCACGCAGAACCAGTACGCACAGGGCGTCGCCGCACGCTCGGACGTGATTCAGGCACAGGCGCAACTGCAATCGGCACAGGCCGCCGCGATCGACAATGGCATCGCCCGTGCTGAAGACGAACACGCGATTGCAGTGCTGGTCGGCCAGCCCGCCTCGACTTTCTCGATTACGCCTGTGCCGCTCACCGCAACGCCGCCGTCCGTGCCCGCGCAGATGCCGTCTGCGCTGCTCGAGCGCCGACCCGACATCGCGGCGGCCGAGCGCGCCGCCAAGGCCGCCAACGAACAGATCGGCGTGGCGATCTCCGCGTTCTTCCCGTCGCTGACGCTATCCGCGAGCGGCGGCTTCGAGAGTTCCGTGCTGTCGCAATTGCTCACCGCGCCAGCGCGCTTCTGGACGCTCGGCCCGCAACTTGCCGGCACGATCTTCGATGGTGGCTTGCGCTCGGCGCAGACCGAAGCGGCCCGCGCCGCCTACGACGAGGACGTGGCGGTCTACCGTCAAACGGTGCTGGCAGCGTTTCAGGACGTCGAGGACAACCTCGCATCGCAGCGCATTCTGGAGCAGGAAATCGGCGTGCAGCAGCAAGCCGTCATTTCGGCCCAGCAAGCGCTGGCTATCGTCACGAACCAGTATAAGTCGGGCACCGTGGCATACCTGAGCGTGCTGACCGCGCAGACCACCGCCTTCACCGCTGAGCAGAAACTGGCCACGCTGTCGGGAGAGCGGATGGTGTCGTCGGTGGGTCTGGTGAAGGCCCTTGGCGGCGGCTGGGATGTATCGCAGATGGCGAGAGAAACCGGCACCGTGGCGCCGCCGGATGCTGCTTCCGCAATCTCAACGCCTTCGACGGCTGTCAGAAGCGACTAGGAAAGCAACCGCGTCGGATTGGCAGCAAACAAACCGCATTTATACAGAAGGGGTATGACCGTCACGCGGCCATACCCCTTTCGCCTTTCTCCACCACGAGCGCCAGTGCCGCACGTAGCGCTCAGTGCCGCGATCAGTGCACGAAGGTCAACGCTACCGTATCCGGACCGCTCGGCCGCCCGAGCAGATTCAGCAGGCCCGCAAGGTTGTCGCGCGCCTCGGGGGCGGCGCTCGCCGTGCCGTTAAACGATGACACACCGCCCCCCACCATGCCGTGACCCTTCAGCGTCAATGGACCCTTAAGCGTCGAGAGATCGATGGTCGAGCTGTTGCCTTGCGCCTGAATCACCACCTGGTACGAACCAAGCGGCTTGACCAGCGACACCCGCGAACTGGCATCGTTCAGCGTAACCGTCAGTTGTCCAAACGCTTCCTGGCCGAAGCTGCGCCAGTCGCTCCACGCAAGCCGCACTTCGCCTTGCAGATCGAGCGTGTTGAACGGTGCGCCGAGGCCCTTGAGCAACGTCGCCGGCACGGCGATCGAACCTTGCGACACCACGGCGCCGCGACGGGTAGCGTCGACGGTGACAGGAACGGGCATCGCTTCGCTTTGCAGCATCGTCATCTGCACACGGCCGGTGAAGAGCGGCCAGAAGGCAGTGTGCCATTCGATCCGGCCCGGAAGAAGCGTCGCCGAGCTGGTATCCGATCCAGCGGCCAGCATCAGCGTGGCCGAACCATTCCAGAGCGAGCCGGCGGGATCGACCAGATTGACGTGACCGCCGCTCGCCTTCGTGAACTGCGGAGTGATCCATGCCGCAGGCAACAGCACCAGCAAAACCGTACCGCTCGACAACACCGCGACCAGCAGCCACGGCAGGGCAGCGCGCAGGCGCCGCATCCAGAAATTCATGCGAGATCCTGTGGCTGCACCGTCATTTAGCGGTCGATGGCTGCAGCGACGCCGTCAGGTCGACCTGTCCATCGTCCTTGAGCGCCGTGATATGGGCTTCGGCAATCTGCACCTTGAACTGCTTGCGCACATCGTCGACCCAGGCAGTCCACGCAGGAAACGACGCGTTCTTCAACTGGACCTGCACAGCGTTGCCCATCAACTGCACTTGCAGCGGCACGAGACCGTGTTCGGTAAGCGAAGCGGTGAGCGCATCCTTGAGGGCGCCGCCAGTGGGCGCCACGCCCTGAGCAGCGGACGACAGGCTGCGCGCTTCATCGGCTTGCGCCGTCATCTGCGCGAGTTGACGCTGTATCGCCGGCAGGCTCTCGCGTAAATGCGCGCGGCCGTCGAGGGCAGGGGCCAAAAGGATCGACCACGCAATCACCACACCGAGGGCCACGCCACCCCATAGCAGCAGCGTTTTCTCGCGCTCGGTGCGTCCGTCCCAGAATCCGGCCCACGTTTGAGCAAGTTCCGCTTTCATTGTCCGCTCCTGATGGTCCACTTGCCGGTATTGCTATCGATCGCGCCGGACAACCCATTGATTGACAGACGTTGCGCGAGGCCAGGATCCACTTTGACTTCCGGTTTGAACGTCACGTCCAGCCGACGGTCGTGATAGTCGAGCGCCGCGATGCCGTTGACCGGCAACGGTCCGAGCGAGCGCGCGAGTCCGGAGGCAAGCGACAGGAAGTCGTCCGGCGACAGTTCACCCGCCGCCACGCGCAACTGCTGCATCTGGCGCGACATCTGATCGGGCGCATCGAGCACGACGGTAGTCTTCGGGAAGGTGTTGAGCAGCACCTCGGTCATCTGCGCGTTGATCGCATCGCGCTGATGCGCGAGCACCATCCACTGCACGTTGACGCCGATGATCGCGACCACCAGCGCGGCAACCGCCAGCACGATCGGAAAACGCAGACGCCGTAACGTGGCGCGATCGAGCCGCCAAGGCTGCGAAGCGAACTCGAACTGACACAGATCGAAACGGCATTCGAGTGCGCGGCGCGCGAGCTTCTCGAACGGCAACGGTTGTGCGCCCTGCACCTGGCCGGCGAGTTTCGCCTGCGCGCCCGAACCCATGCCCGGCTCGTTACCCGGCACCTCGGTGAGCTGATAAAGCGTGACCGGCGCGGCGCCCGAGAGCGCCTCGAGAGTACTGTTGACAGCCGTCGCCGGCAACGCGAGCCCCTCGCCCTGGCGACCGCGCGCAATCGCCAGTTCCACACGAGTGGTGCTGGACTCCGGCGCCGCCTCGAGCAGCAGGGCGGGCGCAGTGGAGACGACGGCGCCGAGCACGGCCGCGACGACTGGCGCGGGCGGCTCGATTGGCAGACCAGCCGCGAGCTTGGCCGCTGCCCCGGGTTTCAACGTCGCCGAGGCTGCTTCGGCCTCGGCTTCAGCGAGCGCGGCGGCGGTTTCAGTGGCAGCGACGGTGACCGGAGCCGACGGCAGACAACGCGTGACCGGCACGGCACGCACGCTGCGATGACCGGCTGCAGCGAAAGCTTCGCAGATGAAGCGGAACCAGCCGCGATCGATGATGGCGAGCAGATGCCGGCCTTTGCCGAGCGGTTGCGGATCGAGCGCGATATGACAGGTTTGCGGATCCTGGATCAGTTGATCTTCGACGATGTTTGGCAATGCCTGACGCAGACGCGGTCCCTTCAGCGGGGGCAGGGTAGCGGGCATCATCAGGAGGTCGCGGGCCGCGACCATCAGGACCGTCGACGAGGTACGCGGCAGCAGCGCGAGCGAGGCCCGACCGGCGCGCTGCGTGCGGCCCGACTTGTCGAGCAACACGAACGGCAGCTCCGGCAGTTGCCATTCCTGCGATGGCACCGCCGGGTCACGCGGCGGCAGAAGGACGATCAGTGTGCTCAAAGGCCACTCTCTCCGGGAAAAGCGTTATTCATAGTTGATCCTGCACGCTCACGATGCGGGTGGTGTGCGTGAGCGCATCGCGATAGACGAGGGTCGTACGATCCACTTCCGCGCGTTCATGATCGACTCGGCCGTGGATAAAAAAGTAACTGGTGTTGACGTCGTAGAGACTGGGGTCGATCGACAGTTGCGGGACACCCGCACCCTGCAAGGCCAACTGTACATCGCCGACGTTATGAAAGAACACGGTTTGGCGGCGCGCAACGAACGCCTGCGCATTGGACAGGCTCATACCCTCGATGACGGCGGCGACGACTTCGGCCGGTGCAGTATTCATGTTGACTGCGGTAGTGGTAGGCAGATACGTCACGAAGGGACGCAGACGCGCGACCATGTCGGGGGAGAAGCCAGGCACATCAAGCAGCGAATCGACGCCCGTCATCTGCAGGGGCACGACAGAGGGATTGTCGTCGTCGTCGCTGATACCGGGTTTATCGGTGAAGTTATTGCCGCCGACGGCGCCGCCTACGACGGCCGGCGCTGTGTAGCCGCTGGTCAGGGCGGTCGTCTGGAAGCGCGTCGCGGAATGGGCGAGGCTGTTGCGAACCTGCACCGCGGCATTTTGTGCGACCGAGCCGTTGAGGCCAAGCAAGCTGAGCAAACGCTGGAAGGTCTGGATTTGCGACACGTTCAATTGCAGCATGCCAGGCGCTGGGCTTGAGACCAGGTTTCGCAGATTGAAGCGGGATTGGGCGTCTTCTATCGAGCCTGATAAGTACGTGTCGGCGCCTTCGGCGGCGCGGACTTCGCCTATTTGGCCGAGGAAGTCAGAGAGACGTGTTTTGGCTATGGGGACGCTCCAGACCCCGCCCAGGTAGGTTATTCCTGCGGAGGTGTCGCCTTCTGATCTCAGGATCAGGCGGGTCCAGTCGAGGGCGCCTCTTGATATCCATTGGGCCTGGGATAGCAGGCGCTGGTTTTCTATCCTGCGGATTTGTACTTGCTGGCGCCAGAGGATGCCTGAGACAAGGATTGCTGATAGGGCTACTACTAGTAATGCTGTGATTATGGCTACGCCGGTTTGCGCCTTTCTGTTTGCCTTGTTTGCCTGCGCAGCGCTTGTCCGTGTTCTTGCGGGGTTGGCCTTTCCTTGCTTTGCTCTCGATCTATTAGCGTCGCCCCTGTGCGGGGCAGCACTTACTTTCTTTGCCGCCGCAAAGAAAGTAAGCAAAGAAAGCGGGCTCACACCGCCAGCTTGTAGGTGCCCCCCTCTGTCCATAACCCGGAGTGGTCCGCGCACGAAATGAGCCCCCGCACTCTCACCCTCCGTGACAAAGGACTCATTCATCCCGCCCACGCACTTTGTGCGTGACGGTTGGGCACAACCATTGTTGGGTTGCTGAGCGCGCGACGCGGACGCAAGTGCCACTGCGGCTTGAGCGGGGGGCTGAACCCGGCGGCGGGGCGCGAAGCGCGACGCTGGAACGGATGACTGCCTTGTCACTAACGAGGAGGGTGCGAGGGATGATTGCGTGCGCGCACCACTCCGGGTTATGGACAGAGGGGGACACTTATAAGCTGGCGGGGTGAGCGGCTTTCTTTTGCCTACTTTTCTTTGCCGCTGCAAAGAAAAGTAGGTGCTGCCCCGCACAGGGGCGACGCTAATAGACCAAAAGCAAATCAAGGAAAGGCCAAAACAAACAAAACCAGAACAGAGAGCAAACACCCCCCCCGCCTGCGCAGCAGAAAAAGAAAGCCCGAACCCCGACGGTAGCAAACCCAAACCCACTTAATCACTCTCCGACGAGAAAAACCCGCGTAACCGGCCGCGCCAGCGAAGTCGCCCCAATCACAACCTCAAGCCCCGTCACCGACCGCGGCAGCGGCGCACTCCCCAACTGGGGAACCTTGAGATTGTTATCGTTCTCGGCAATCGCCGCCTGCACATCGCTCATCTGCGTAGTCCAGCCAACCTTTGGCACAAACAGCCGCGCACCGATCGAGCCAACTCCCCCCATCAATGGCACCGCACTCCATCCGTCGCCTTCGCCACTCCGCAAAGCCCCTCGCAACTCCCCCATCGTGCCCAGCGGCGGCGATGCATATCGCGTCACCCGGCCCTCCGTCACCCGGTATCGCACCACCTGCAGGCGCGGCGCCGTATCCGGCATGTCGAATTCGCGCACGATCTGCAACACGTTCCCGCTCACCGACACCGCGGCGGCCCCCGACTCGTCATCCGTCGCGGCATGCCGCACATCAATTCGCATCTGGTCGAACAACTGTGCGAACACGCGTTCGTCTTCCATCGCGCTCGTGATCGTCTGCCGTCCGCGGATGATCTGATCCAGTCCGCGCCACGACAACACCGCAATCACCGCCAGAATCGCAATCGCGACCAGCAGCTCGATCAGCGTAAAACCACGCGCGGTCCGGCGACCGCGGCGCTCAGAGCGAACGGTTCGTTTCATTCGCCACCACCGTCACCATCTGGGCAAGATTGCCGGCGCGGCCCGGTGTCGTTACCGCCACCTCCACCCGGCGAAACACCGGATTCGGTGTCGCCGTCACGCGTTCCGTACAAAGCAGTTGCAGATTTCCCTGCGAACAGTCGTAACTGCTCGATCCCACATCCGGCCAGCTATGTGCAAGCTTTAACTGCGCCAGCATGTTGTCCGCACTCCAACCGGCCAGCAGACGCTGATGCAGCTCCACCTCGCTGTTCGCCAGATTGCCCACCGCACGCATCGAGGCAGCGAGAGCCACCGCGATAATCGCCAGCGCCACCAGCACTTCAATCATCGTAAAGCCGCCCTGTGACTTCCGATGCATCGGGGCACGCCCGACATCCCTCATCCGGCCGCTCATCTCAACGCACCTCATAGCGGCCATTGCCCGTTCCCACGATCCGCGCCTGACCGACAGCGGAAAATAGCGTGATCTGCACCGGCGCGTCGATACTCTCCGTGCCGAACACCAGCCGCGACGGATGCACGTCCGAACCCGGATAGTCGATCGACACGCTCGTCACGCCGCCTTCCCAGCGACGCGCACCAAGCAGATCGTCACGCAAGGGACGCCAGCCGTCGTCGGTGTGCATATCGAAGCGAAAGCCGCCATCGAACGGCTGCCACGCAATCGGCCGGGCCCGCACCTGCGCTTCGTCGCCGGCCGATTCAAACAGCAACGCCAGGCGTTGCGCTTCTTCATTCAGATCCGTGCGTGGATTGCGCGTCACCGCGAGCGACGCCAGCGACACCAGCAGCCCGGCAATCACCAGCACCACCAGCATCTCCAGCAACGTAAAGCCAATCTGCCGGCTCGCACGCCGACGTCCGTCCGGCGTGGCCGCGACGGTTTGCTGCCAGGCATCGCGAGACGCCGCGTACGACACCTTCGCCAGATGCGCCGGGGCAACACGAGACTTGCAAGCGGACAGAGACATGGTGCCGGCGATAAGCGAGAGTGCGCGCAATAAACTCAACCGGTCATTCCCACGAGCCTATGTCGGCGTCGTTACCTTCGCCACCCGGTTTGCCGTCGGCGCCGTAACTGAACACGTCGATTTCACCGTGCACGCCCGGATTCAGATACTGATACCCATTGCCCCACGGATCGTTCGGCAGACGCTCGAGGTAACCACCGTCCTTCCAGTTGTTCGGGACCGGATCGGTCGAGGGCTTTTCAATCAATGCACGCAGCCCCTGGTCCTGAGTCGGGTAGCGGCCATTGTCGAGACGGTACAGCTTCAACGCCTGCATGATCGTGCCGATGTCCTGCTTCGCAGCGACGCGCCGCGCTTCATCTGGCCGGCTCATGATCTTCGGGACGATCAGCGCGGCCAGGATGCCGAGAATCGCGATCACCACCATGATTTCGATCAGCGTGAAACCACGCTGACGACGGTTGCGCAGACCCGCGATTTCAGTGCGGCGAGTGGTCCACATTTGCATAGCTTGCTACCTCTTTTCAGGAAGATTTTCGTGTCGGGCGAGTGTCGCGCCAGCCAGGATCAGCGTGCGATTTAACACTCCCGTTCTGTCATTTTAATGTCATGCAGTTGAAGGGTTGCGAGAAAACGCCGGGCCGTCCCAGGTTTCTCGTTTCCCCTCCAGGCAGGGGCACTTTCCCCCAACGCAAATTTCACAATAGTCCGTACAATGATGCGCATGAACGCCATCCAAATTCGCCTTCTGTCGCTCGCACTGTTCGCCGTGTTCTGCGCGACGCTCACTTACTGGGTCGTCACGCTCACCGCACTGCGAGGCGGCCCGTTGCCCGCTGCCGCCGTGAACCCGCCGGTCTCGGTCGACCAGGCGGCCACGCTGTTCGGTGGCCAACTGCAGCGCAGCGCCAACCAGGACGTGCGCCTGTTCGGTATCCTCTCGCTTCAGGAAGGCGGCGCCGCCATCCTCAGCGCGGGCGGCGAACCGCCGCGGGCCGTCTCGCTCGGCAGCGCCATCATGCAAGGCGCCAAGCTCTACGAAGTGCGCCCCCGTTCGATCATCATCGACCGCAACGGTGTGCGCTCCGAAGTGTTCCTGCCTGCCAATCCCGCCGGCCCCACCATCTACGTGCGCTAGGCAAACCCGCCGCCAACCGCTTCGCAAGCATCGAGCGCGCGTCCATCGTGGCCGCGCGCCTGAAGGCTTCATTGCACCAGGTTGTTCAACTCGATGATCGGCAGCATCACCGCCAGCACGATCACCAGCACCACGCCCCCCATCGCCAGAATCAGCAACGGCTCGAGCAGGCTCGTCAGGAACATCGTGCGCCGCTCGAGTTCGTTGGATTCGCCTTCAGCCGCGCGATCGAGCATCGTCGTCACGTCGCCGGTCGCTTCGCCTGAACGGATCAGGTGCACCAGCACCGGCGGAAACGTCTTCGTATTACCCAGTGCACGCGACAGCGATGTCCCTTCACGCACGCGCACAATCGCGTCGTCGATGTTGTCGCGCATGGCGCGGTTGCTGAGCGTTTCGCTTGCCGCCTGCAGCGCGCGCAGGATCGGCACGCCCGCTGCGGTCAGAATGCCGAGCGTGCTGGCAAAGCGCACGGTGTTGTAGCCGCGTACCAGCTTGCCGACCAGCGGGGCGGTCAGCAGCCAGCGGTCGAAGGCGAGACGCGGGCCAGGCTGGGCCAGAATCGACCGCACGATATACGCCACCAGCACGACCGCGATCAGCACCGCCCACCACCATTTCCGCACGAAGCCGGAGAGCGCCATCATCATGATGGTCAGCACCGGCAACTGCTGCTTGGTGCTCGCAAACACGTTGACGACCTGCGGCACGACATAGCTCAACAGGAACGTGACGATGCCGAAAGCGATGATCGTGACGATGGTCGGATACGTGAAGGCCAGCACGATCTTCTGCTTGAGCGCGTTACGTTGCTCGATATAGTCGGCAAGACGCGACAGCACGAGACCCAGCTTGCCGGTATGTTCGCCGGCGGCCACGAGTGCACGGTAGATCTCGGGAAAATCTTTCGGATGCTGGTGCAGCGCATTGGCGAGCGAATGGCCGCCAAGCACTTCCGCGCGAATCGACGCCATCAGCTCGCGGATGTAGTCGCGCTCCGACTGTTCGGTCAGCACACCGAGCGCTTCGTCGAGCGGTAAGCCGGCGATCAGCAGGCTGGCCAGCTGACGCGTGAGAATGGCCTGCTCGCGTTGCGACAGACGGCGCCCCAAAGAGAGCCGCTGATTGCGTTCGCCGCGCGTGCGGGTCGAGGCTGGCTCGACGATCAGCGGCGTAAGCCCCTGGCCGCGCAGATGCGTGCGGGCGCCGCGCGCGCTATCCGCGTCGAGTACGCCTTTCTGCGCCTTGCCCGTCGCATCGATCGCTTCGAAACGAAATGCCGGCATGGGGTTATGCTCCGCCCGTCACGCGGATCACTTCTTCGAGCGAGGTCAGGCCGGAAGCGAGCCAGCGGTCGGCGTCCTCGCGCAGCGTCCGCATGCCCTGGGCACGACCCGCCGTGAGGATCTCCGAATCGGCCGCGTTACGATGGACCAGCGTGCGGATCGTGTCGTCGATCAGCAGCAACTCGTACACGCCGCGCCGTCCTGCGTAACCGGAGTGGCCGCACTTCTCGCAACCCACCGGATGCCACTGCATGCGCCCGTCCGCGTCGGGGCGCTCTTCGCGGCACACCGGACAGAGCCTGCGCACCAGACGTTGCGCCAGCACGCCGAGCAGCGACGAAGCCAGCAGGTAAGGCTCGACACCCATGTCGGTCAAACGCGTTACGGCGGAGGCCGCGTCGTTGGTGTGCAGCGTCGCCAGCACCAGGTGACCGGTGAGGGAAGCCTGCACAGCAATCTGCGCGGTCTCGAGATCGCGGATTTCACCAATCATGATGATGTCCGGATCCTGCCGCAGTATCGAGCGCAGCGCCCGCGCGAAAGTCATACCGATCCGCTCGTTGACCTGAGTCTGGCCGATGCCCGACAGGTCATATTCAATCGGATCTTCGACCGTCATGATGTTGGTCGTCGCCGTCTCAAGCCGCGACATCGACGCGTAGAGCGTCGTTGTCTTGCCTGAGCCGGTCGGCCCGGTCACCAGCACGATGCCGTGCGGGCGGCCGATCAGCTTGTCGAATTTCGCCAGCGTGTCTGCGCCCATGCCGAGCGCTTCCAGATTCAGACGCGACGCGTCTTTCTCGAGCAGACGTAACACGGCACGCTCGCCGTGCCCGGTCGGCAACGTCGAAACCCGCACATCGACCGGGCGGCCACCCACGCGCAGCGTGATCCGGCCATCCTGCG
Organism: Paraburkholderia sp. GAS206C; assembly: GCF_050435645.1. Classification (NCBI taxonomy): domain Bacteria; kingdom Pseudomonadati; phylum Pseudomonadota; class Betaproteobacteria; order Burkholderiales; family Burkholderiaceae; genus Paraburkholderia; species Paraburkholderia sp. GAS206C. Next base: position 277,036 of record NZ_JBNDKR010000007.1, read on the forward strand.
GCAAGCGCTTTTCAGCGATATCGAGCTGCGCCATGATCTTGATCCGCGAGATCAACGCGCCGTGCAGCGCCTTCTTCGGCCGCACGACGTCGCGCAGCGTACCGTCGACGCGAAAGCGCACCACCGAGGCATTCTCGAACGGCTCGATGTGAATATCCGAAGCCTGTTCGCGCGCCGCCTGGGTGAGAAGGGCGTTGATCATGCGGATGATCGGCGCGTCGTCTTCCGATTCGAGCAGATCCTCGACCTCCGGGATCTCCTGCATCAGACGCGACAGATCGACTTCACCTTCCACTTCGCCCACCACCTGGGCTGCACTGCCATCGTGGCGTGCATAGGCCTGGTTGATTGCCAGCGCGAGTTCGTCAGCGGGCAGGCGCACTACCGTGAGAGCGCCGAAATTACGCGCGACCTCGGCGAGCGCAGCATCGCTCGTGCGTTCACTGATCCAGACTTCAAGGCTGTCGGCGTGCTGATGCGCAACCAGAATCTGGCCACTGCGCGCGAAGCCATAGGGCACGAGCCGTGCGGCGACTGCCGATGACGCGCCGCGCTCGGCAGGCTCCACCGCCAACGCGGGCGTCGTCGCGGCACCGGCCCGGGTCGCTGCCGACGACGCAGAACCTGACGACGGCGTGGACGGCGTACTCACGGTTGCGCTCCCGGCGCCGTGGTCACAGGCGAGTTGGTCGGCACAGGATTAGTCTGGACTGCAGCACCATTCGGCACCGCACCGCCATTCTGGACGGCACCACCACTCTGAACGGCGCCACCGTTCGGAACGGCACCGCCATTCGACACCGGCGCCCGGGAAGCGGGAGCCGGCGGCGCCATCTGCTGACGGCGCATCTCGTCAAGATTGAACAGGTTCATCGCGGGCGCACCGCCCTCGGCCGGGCCGATCGGCATCGGCGGAACCACCGGATCGTCCTTGTCCTTGATCAGGTTGTTATCCGACTTGTACGCACCCTGCACGCCCTGGATGTAGTCGTAACGGTTCTCCGTCACGGCCTGCGCGGTAGCGTGATCGGTGATGATCACGGGACGCAGGAACACCATCAGGTTAGTCTTGTTGCGACTCTTCGATTCCGAGCGAAACAGTTGGCCGATCCACGGAATGTCGCCCAGCAGCGGCACCTTGCTGTTGCTGACCTGGTAGTTGTCCTGCATCAGGCCGCCCAGCACGATGATCTCGCCGTTATCGGCGAGCACCGTCGACTGGATCGAACGCTTGGTGAACTCCGGGCCCGCCGGGTTGGTCGTCGCGTTGGTCGTGCCGGTGACGATCGCCGAATCTTCCGTGTAGAGTTGCAGCTTGAGAATCCCGCCGTCGGTGATCTGCGGCTTGACGTGCAGCGTCAGACCCACGTCGACGCGGTCATAAGTATTGAACGCCGCGCTCGAGGTGCCGCTCGTCAGGTTCGAATACGAACCCGTCTGGATCGGCACGTTCGTACCGACGACGATCTTGGCTTCCTCGTTGTCGAGCGTGATCAGGTTAGGCGTCGACAGCACGTTCGCGTCGGCGGTCTGCGACAGGGCCTGCAACAACGCACCGAGTCCCTGCACACCGAAAATGTTGTGCACCCAACCAACATTGAGACCTTGCTGGAGGTTGCTGGTCGTAAGCGCACTGGCGAGACCGCCGGCGGCCAGGCCGCCCGTCGCCGCAGCCGCCGTCAGATTGATAATGCTATTGCCGGTGCCGGTTGCCAGGTTGGTGCCGGCCAGCACCGAGTTGTTCGCGACTTGCCACTGAATGCCGAGATTGGCATTCGTGTTGGAGTTCAGCTCGACGATCAGCGCCTCGATATAGACCTGGGCGCGCCGTGCATCCAGCTGGTCGATCACCGAGCGCAGGTTACGATAGACCGCTTCGGGCGCCGTGATGATCAGCGAGTTGGTTGCCGCGTCCGCCTGGATCATGCCGCCAGGCTGGTTGTCGTCACTGCTCTTGTCCTTGTCGGTGCCGATCGTGTCGCCAGAAGCGCCGGCTGCGCCCGAGCTGGCGCCTCCGCCGAGCGGTGACGAGCTCGAGCCGCCTCCGAGTCCGCCCGACGGCAGCGGTGGGGTGCCCGAGGTGCCCGTCGAACTGCTGCCATACGAACTGCCTGAACTGCCGCTCGCGTTGAACGAATTCGCATTGTTCGATCCGCTCGATGAGCCGCTGTCGCCGCCTTTACCCAGCATGCCGCGCAAGGTCTTCGCGAGCGTCGCCGCATCTGCGTTGCGCAGTGGCACGACATGCATGTTGCCGGGCACGGCGCTCGGCGCATCGAGCTGCTTCGCCAGCTCCTTCGCGGCCGCAAGGCGCGCGCCGTTTGATGCACGGATCAGCAGCGAGTTGGTGCGCGCGTCGGCGGTAACCGAAACCTTTAGCGTCGCATCGGTCGCACCGATCGCACCCGGATCGAGCATCTTCGTCAGTTGCGGTGCGATGTCGAGCGCGTTGGCGTTTCTCAACGGCACCACCGAAACCTGCGTGCCCGCAGCCGTGTCGATGCCGGCGATGATCTGGGCGATCCGGCGCACGTTGTCGGCGTAGTCCGTCACGACAATCGTGTTGTTGGACGGATAGGCCGCCACCGTATTGTTCGGCGAGATCAGCGGACGCAGCACCGGCAGCACGTTATTGGCCGATTCGTTCCTGAGCTGGAACACCTGCGTGATCACCTGATCGCCGCGCGCCACCGGAGTATTGCCGACGTAAGTCGGTACGCCCTGCAGCTTGGCATCGGCTTCCGGCACGACCTTCAGCACGCCATGATCCTCTACCAGCGCGAAGCCTTGCATCCGTAAAGCAGACTGCAGGGTCTTGAGCGCCTGGTCCTCGGGCACCGGATTTTCGGAGACGAGGTTTAACTGACCCTTGACGCGTGGGTCGACGATGATCGTCTTCCCGGTTGCAGCGCCAATCGCCCTGGCCACCTGATCGATGTCGGCGTTGACGAAGTTGAGTGTCACCTGGGCGTGTGCGGTCTGCGCACCGATCAGGCCAGCCACCAGCAGCGCCGTTGCGACGCGACGCAATGCCATACGATTTCTTCTCATGGAGTTTGATGTCGATGCCGACCGCCGAAGCGACCCGCTGTCATGCGCAGCAAACATAGGTGCGTACCAGCGGTCCCCACGGCTCGTCACCGCCCCCGCGGGCGCTGGCAACCCCGACTGCCTTCCAACCTATGTCCGGAAAAAACGAACAGTAACAGTTTTTCATGTCGGATTTGTCACAAAACAACGGCTCCGGTGTGATTACTCTAAACAAGCTCGCACAACGTAAAAATTTTGAAAGCTTTGGTGAGGATTTGCCCGACCCGTCTGCGAGGTTCGTTTTTAGCGCGCTTATATCCGTTAGCCGACTTGACGCTCGACTGCCTGCCGGTATCATACGAGCCGATCATCCTGCCGGACGCAGGTTTGGCTACGCGGGTTTTCCCCGATGTCCGCCACGGGCTCGGTGTTGGCGGGTTTGCGGGCATGCACAGGTGCATGCTAGGCGCGAGCAAAATGCCTTACCGCATCTTACCTATGTGAATTGCTTAGTCATCTTGACCGATGAAACGGACTCTTCTGACTGTCGCTACGGTACTCGGCACGCTGTTCGCAGCGGGGCAGGCGCACGCCGACTGTTTCGATGAGGCTGCCCGTTATCAGAAGGTCAATCCGCTGATCTTGCGGGCAATTGCCTGGCAGGAGTCGCACAACCGGCCCGACGCGCTGCATAAGAACGCCAACGGCTCGACCGACTACGGCCTGATGCAGATCAACTCCGTTCATCTCCCCACGCTGGCCCTGTATGGCATCTCCAGCAACACGCTGATGGAACCGTGCAAGAACGTCTATATTGCCGCCTGGCATCTGCGCCAGCAGATGAACAAGTACGGCAACACCTGGCAAGCGGTGGGCGCCTACCATTCGGAAACGCCGTCGCTGCGCGACCAGTATGCGCAACAGATTGTCGGTATCCTGCGTAAGTGGAACCTGATCGCAGCGTCGCACTAAGGGGTGGCTTGGCCGGAGTTTGCGCGAACGGCGCGGGTTTGATGCACAATGCGGCTTCGTGCTGCCATCGGCCCTGCGACTGCGCTTGAGTGCCCGGCACGCCTCCTTACCTCTCCGTTTCCGTACTGCGATGAACCAGCCGACTCTGCCCGTCACCGTGCTCTCCGGTTTTCTGGGCGCCGGCAAGACCACGCTCCTGAACCATATTCTTGCCAACCGCGCCGGTCTGCGCGTGGCCGTGATCGTCAACGATCTGGCCGCCGTCAACATCGACGCGACGCTCGTGCGCGACGCCGCCGCGCTCTCGCACCTCGAAGAACAGCTTGTCGAGATGAGCAACGGTTGCATCTGCTGCACGCTACGCGACGACCTGCTGGTCGAGATCCGGCGTCTTGCCGGCGAGCAGCGTTTCGACGCGATCCTGATCGAATCGACCGGCATCGCCGAGCCGATGCCGATCGCCGAAACCTTTACCTTCGTCGACGATGACGGCAAGTCGCTCTCCGATGTCGCGCGCCTCGACACGATGGTGACGGTCGTCGACGCCTTCAACTTCCTGCGCGATTACGGTTCGGCCGACGCGCTCGCCGAACGCGGCATTGCAGCGAGCGAAGAAGACGACCGCACGCTGGTGGAATTGCTGATTGAACAGATCGAGTTCTGCGACGTACTGGTGGTGAACAAGGTCGATCTCGTCAGTGCGGACGATCTGACGCGCCTGCAGCGGATTCTCGCGCGCATCAATCCGCGCGCCGTGCAGGTGGTGAGCCTCTTTGGTGTGGTGCCGCTCGAAGAAGTGCTGGACACGAAGCGCTTCGATTTCGATGCGGCGTCGAGCGCGCCCGGCTGGCTCGCGTCGCTGGAGCATGATCACGAGCACGGGCACGATCACAGCGGGGAAGCCGACGAATTCGGCATCGGCAATTTCGTTTATCGCGCTCGCCGGCCGTTTCATCCCGAGCGTCTGTGGGCACTGCTGCATGAAGAATGGAAAGGCGTGCTACGCAGCAAGGGTTTCTTCTGGCTCGCCACGCGTAACGACATTGCCGGCTCGCTTTCACAAGCAGGCGGCGCATGCCGCCACGGCCCAGCGGGAATGTGGTGGGCCGCCCAGGATCGCAGCGAATGGCCCGACGGCGACGACGAACTCGCTGCGGAAATCGCCGCCGACTGGCATGGCGACGCGAACGACTTCAGCGTCGGCGACCGGCGTCAGGAACTGGTGATGATCGGCGTTGGTATCGACCCGGCCGTGTGGAGCGCAAAGTTCGATGCGTGCCTGCTCACCGACGACGAATACGCGTTAGGTCCGCAAGGATGGCTGCAATTTGCCGATCCATTCCCGGCTTGGGATTTCGATGCCGAAGAAGATCACGATCATGATCACGACCACGGCGATGGTGAAATCGTCCATCACCATCACTGAGCGTGCGTCGTTCAGACGAAAAAAAACCCGCCCGAGGCGGGTTTCAACAACGGAGCACTGCTGTGCTTAGCGCTTGTTGACTGCGTCCTTGAACGCCTTGCCAGCCGTGAACTTGACGGTCTTGGCAGCCGGGATCTTGATGGTCTCGCCGGTCTTCGGGTTACGTCCCGTACGTGCTGCGCGCTTGCCCGAACCGAAGCTACCAAAACCGATCAACTGGACCGCATCACCCTTCGACACAGCCTTCTTGATCACTTCGAGCAACGTGTCCAGCGTTTCGCCGGTTTGAGCCTTGCTGGCGCCCGTCTGACCTGCGACGGCGTCGATCAGTTCCTGTTTGTTCATTAAGGTTCCTTTCTGGTTTAGGTTGACACGAACAGCGCGAACGCGCCGATTATACGTGCGCGGGCCGCGCCGTCGAGCAGCTACGGCTGTGCAGCTACCCGGACAACGCGACGGGCTGCTTGCGCAATGACGACCGTGCTGCCGCTTCCCTTCGCGGCGCTTGCTATGATAGCGCAGCGCAAACCCAATCTGGACAAGGGTTTCGAAGAAATACAGGCTGGTTGGCCCCATCCAGCCGTGAAATTACCATTTTTGCTATTCCTGGAATCGAAACGGCCGCCTAACCAGGGCTTTACATGAGGCTGGCGTTGGTTTTTGCCAACGTTCCAGCCGTGTTTTGAGCCGCTGCTGGCTTGCTTCTGACTTTTAGCGACTTGCTGCGCGATGGCCGGCGCGCCTCGTCCGGCAACGCTTGACCTGCACGTCCGTAGGTTTTTCACACTGCATGACCGATCCGCTGATCCCTGCCACGCTGGCGTTTCGCGACAACGGCACGCCGTTTTCGCCTCGCCACGACGACATCTATCACAGCGCTGTGGGCAGTCTTGCCCAGGCGCAATACGTTTTCCTGCAAGGCAACGGCCTGCCGGAACGATGGCAGCGCCGACGCGTTTTCTCGGTGCTCGAGACGGGCTTCGGGATGGGCATCAACTTCCTGACGACCTGGGCCGCGTGGCGCGCCGACCCCGCAAGATGCGAGCGGCTTCATTTCGTTTCGACGGAAAAACACCCTTTTTCACGGGCTGATCTGTTGCGCGCGTATGCCGCGACGGTTGCGGACGCATCGATTACGGGCCTCGGACAAAGCCTCGCCGACGCATGGCCGATGCTGGTTCCAGGCACCCACCGGCTTGAATTCGAAGGAGGGCGCGTCTCGCTGACACTGGTGTTCGGCGACGCCGTCGACACTCTGCCGACGCTGTGGCTGCGCGCCGACGCGTTCTATCTGGATGGTTTTGCGCCGGCGAAAAATCCCGAATTGTGGACACCGGCGATTTTCAAATCGCTCGCACGTCTCGCTGGCGAAGATGCTACGTTTTCGACCTACACGAGCTCGGGCGACGTGAAACGCGCACTCACCCAGACTGGCTTCGAGTATCGCAAGGTCGAGGGCTTCGGCTGGAAACGCGCCATGCTGGTGGGCCGTTTTGCGCCACGCTGGAGAGTGCGGCGGCACGAACCGCCCGCGCCGCTCGCCGTGGACGACCGGCATGCGGTCGTGATCGGGGCGGGGCTAGCAGGCTGCGCATTGATCGAGCGGCTCACCGCACGAGGCTGGCAGGTGACCTCGCTCGAACGGCACGATGCGTTGGCTCGCGATGCTTCGGGCAATCCCGCTGGCGTATTTCATCCCATGCTCTCGCGTGACGACAGCGTCGCCTCGCGCATCACACGCGCCGGCTTTCTATATGCACTGCAACGCTGGGCAATGCTGGCGCACGCGGGAAATCGCCCGGTACGCGGCGCGGAAGGCCTGCTGCAACTCGCCGCGACCGACGAAGAAGCCAGCATGATGGCGGCGTCACTGGCGGCGTTCGGTTATCCATCTGACTACGTGACACCGCTCGAACGTGTGCAGGCAGAGAGGATTGCGAAGCTCCCGGTTGCACACGGCGGATGGCTGTTTCCACATGGAGGGTGGATCGATCCCGTCACCCTTTGCGCGGCTCAATGCGCAGCGGCGGGTCAACGACTCGAGCGCCGTTTTGGCGTTGAAGCCGCGCATGTCGAACGTTCGGGCAATCAATGGAGCGTGCTCGACGCGAATGGACACACGCTTGCGCGCGCACCGGTCGTGATCTTTGCAAACGCACATGACGCCGCGCGCGTCGCCGGCTTGCGATACTCGCCAACCCAAAGCGTGCGCGGTCAATTGACCTTGCTGCCCGCCGGCAGCGTGCCGTCGCCCGCGCTGCCCGTGATCGGCGAAGGCTACGCCGTGCCGTTGCCCGATGGCGTCACGCTGACAGGGGCAACCTACGATATCGACGATCCCGAGCGCTCCATGCAGGCTGCAGGACACATCGAAAATCTGCAACGTCTCGCACAGATGTTGCCCACCTTCGCTACTGCCTTTGACCAGCAGCATGTTGCGTCACTAGCCGGGCGCGTCGCATTTCGCTGTGTAACGAGCGACCGCCTGCCGATGATCGGCGCGCTCGCCGACGAAGCCGCCGCCATCCAGGACCGGGAGCGTTTGCGCGGCGCGTGGCCACTCGATCTGCCGCGCGCGGACGGTTTATACGGTGCGTTCGCCTATGGTTCACGCGGCCTCGTCTGGGCCGGCCTCGGCGCCGAGTTGATCGCCTCGCAGATCGAAGGCGAACCCTGGCCGATCGAGCGCGACCTCGCCGAAGATCTCGACCCCGCACGTTTTCTACTACGTGCATTGCGTCAGGAAACAGCCCGATAGCCAGCCAGCCACGCAAAAAGTTATCCACGTCAGACTGTGGATAACCTGTCGGAATGCAGGCGCAAGTGATGTGGACGGCGTGTGGACGTAAACGGGGTAACTTCGTCGCGCACCAGAAACGCAAAAAGTTACCCCCGGCTCCTGGCCTCAACCGCACATCCTGTGCAGCGGGTTGTGCGTTCGACAACGCGCTGATTCGGCTCGGTAAACATGACTTATCCACAGAAATGGACCGGACTTGTTAACTGCTACTACGTATACATACGAGTAAACCAATAAACAGAAAGACCGCGGTGGGACGGCGCTTATCGAGAATGCAAAAACCTGGATCGCACGGACTTTTGCAGCACAGCAAAAAAGAAAACATCGACGTCGCAGATTGGTGAAGTGACGGACATCTGAGCGTCAGAGCAGAATCCGAACCGGTCGCTTTTTCTTGTTCTGCTGCGAAATACGCTCATTTTTACCGCTTCAGGCCGCAATTCGAGTGGTTTCCGTAGACGCCGAAAAGCTATGGCACAATCGCCGTTCTTTCCGCGTCCTGCCCTCCGTCAAACGGCAGACGCACCAATGGAACGGTGCCGGTCCATCGGACTCTGATTCAGATCGACGGCGCTCTTTCATCCAATCGTTGTATTTCGCAACGCTGGTCGGCACAAAACACACGCAGCGATGAAAGCATGGTGTGTTGATGGGGTCACCGGTGTTCCGCCGGTTCGTGTCGCCTGCCGTTGCTCACAGCAACTCTGTTGCATGGGATTGGAGTAGGCGCTAAAGCGCCAGCCCCAGTCGACCGCGATAAAACTGCATGGGACTCGAGTAAGCGCTAAAGCGCTAACTCGGATCGACAAAGGAGAACCCACCAAGATGAAGTCGGCGTTTTCATTCTTCCCCGGCTGGCCGCTCTCACCTGATGCCATTTTCTGGGCAGGGCTCGCATTGCTCGCCGCTGGTTTATGCGGCGAACTTTGCTATCGCGCGTGGCGCTTGCCACGCATTTCCGGTTACGCCGTTATTGGTCTGGTGGCAGGTGCCGCAGGCTTCGGTGTGATCGATACCGTTTCGGCGAAAGCTGCCCGCCCCTTACTCGATGTCGCGCTCGGCCTTTTGCTGTTCGAACTGGGCAGCCGGCTCGACTTGCGCTGGATCCGTCGCAACCCCTGGTTGATTCTCTCGAGCATCGCGGAATCGACACTGACGTTCGTGCTGGTGTTGCCAGTGCTGCTGTTTCTTCATGTCCAGCTAATCGTTGCCCTGGTGCTCGCGGCGATCGCGATGGCCACTTCGCCTGCCATGGTGATTCAGCTGAAAACAGAGTTGCGTGCAGAAGGGCAGGTCACGCAGCGTTTGTTGACTTTGACAGCGCTCAACAGCATGTACGCGGTTGTGATCGAAAAACTTGTGTCAGGATGGTTGCATCAGGAAACCTACGGCAACGCATTCGCCACGATCCTGCAACCGCTTTACCTGTTGATCGGCTCACTGGTTCTCGCGTTTGCGCTCGCACGCACCTGCATCTTTTTCTATCGCCGTATGAACATGCAGGACGAACATTCTTTCGTCGCATTGTTCGGACTTGTGCTGCTGGCCATTGCGATCGCACATCTGTTCAAGCTTTCGACCATTCTCAGTCTGCTCGCCGCCGGCATCATCGTGAAGAACATGGAAGCGCGGCCGCAGCTTTGGCCGCAGCATTTCGGCACTGCGGGCTGGTTGCTGACCGTGATTCTTTTCGTGCTGACGTTGACGTCGTTCGAATGGAAAGACATCGGCATTGGCGGACTTGCGGCACTTGGACTGATCCTTGCGCGCCTCGTTGGCAAGCTGGTTGGCGTGCTCGCCTTCGCGAAACCGAGCGGATTGAACTGGAAGCAGGGTGTTGCGCTTGGACTTTCGCTTTCGCCGATGTCCGCGCTCGCCTATCTGCTGGTTGACGATACCTACAGCCTCTATCCGAATCTGGATCCCGGCTTGCGCGCGATCATGATGTGTTCGATCGTTGTACTACAGATTGTGGGACCGTGGCTCGTGTATCGCTCACTTGCGCTGGTGGGCGAACGGCGAGAATGAGCGGCTCGCCCGCTGCCGCGTTGCGCGCAAAGCTGCGCGCCGCAATGCCGTGCGCCGCATTTCTGCATGCATATGCGACATTGAACATTGAAACGGCGGGGCAGGTTTAGCCTGTCCCGCGGACTTGAATCAGGGGACGCCATGTCACTCGAACGCTTCGTCGATTCGCAACCGTTCACCTTCGGTATCGAACTCGAGATGCAGATCGTCAATACTCATGACTATGATCTGACCAAAGCCGCTTCCGATCTGTTGCGGCTCATCAAGGATGAAAAAATCCCCGGCAACATCACGCCGGAGATCACCGAAAGCATGATCGAACTCTCGACCGGCATCTGCACGTCGCATGAGCAGGCGTTGACCGATCTGCGCACGATCCGCGACACGCTGGTCAGCGCCGCCGATCATCTGAACGTTGGCTTGTGCGGCGGCGGCACCCACGCTTTCCAGCAATGGAGCGACAGGCAGATCGTCGACACGCCTCGCTTTCAGTACCTTTCCGAGTTGTATGGCTACCTTGCCAAGCAGTTCACCGTGTTCGGCCAGCACGTGCATATCGGCTGTCCGAATTCGGACAGCGCGCTGTTTCTCCTACACTCGATGTCGCGTTTTATTCCACACTTCATCGCGCTTTCGGCATCGTCGCCGTTCGTGCAAGGCGTCGATACCGGCTTTCATTCGGCGCGTCTGAATTCGGTTTTTGCCTTTCCGCTGTCAGGCCGCGCGCCGTTCATGCTGACGTGGGACAGCTTCGAAGAGTACTTTTCGAAGATGGTTCACACGGGTGTCGTAAACAGCATGAAGGATTTTTACTGGGACATTCGTCCGAAGCCGGGCTTCGGCACGATCGAGGTGCGGGTGATGGACACGCCGCTGTCGGTCGACCGGGCCGCGGCGATTGCCTGCTACATCCAGACCCTTGCGCGTCATCTGCTGCTCGATAAACCGCTGACGCCGAAGGAAGACGATTACCTTGTCTACACATTTAATCGTTTCGAAGCGTGCCGCTTTGGACTGGAGGGAACCTGTATCGATCCGCAGACCGGCGAGCGTAAAACGATTTCAGAAGACATTCTCGAGACGCTCGATCGGATCGCGCCGCATGCCGAAGCGCTCGGTTCGGGGAAAGCGCTGGCCGAAGTCGCTTCGATCGCGCGTGGTCAGGTCAACGATGCAACCTGGTTACGCACGGTCTTCGAACATGAAAAATCGTTGCATGAGGCGGTTCGGCAACAATGTTTGCAGTGGCGCGCGTAAGCGAATAAGGTCGGCGATGCCCGGCTAGAATCTGCAGACGGAGAATTTTTTGCGAATTTTTTTCGTCGTCCTGATTCCAGTAAGTGTTCCTTAGAGATTTCCAAAGTTTACGTATACATACGTAGTAGTAGTTAACAAGCATGACACCGGCCTGTGGACAACTGAATAATTCCCTGAAAAGTCAAAGTCATGCGTTAATGATAACTGCGCGGTTCGGACGAGGATCCAGGGTGGAAAGTCCGGATAACTTTGCGGGCGCAGAGGGGACGAAAGGCTTGTCAAGAATCGGTGCACAGGCAGTCCCGGGCGTTTTTCAGTGGTTATCCACAGGTGAGCGTGAATAACTTAGCTGTACGATTGGCCGCTCTCGCATAGAATGTCGTTTTCGCTGCTTCGGCATGGTGGAGTCGCAGACCGGTTTCAGGGAGGCGACTGTGTTGGAGATAGCAAAAAAGTGTTGTAGCGTTTGCCAGCAATGGCGTACGAAGCGGTACATTTTCGAGATAGTTGATTCAGTCCGTCCGTGGTTCGGGCGAGGCTGCCCCCACACAGGCTGCCGGCGTGTTTGGCACCCGACGGCCAGCTAAACAGCGGCATGCTGTCAATAACCAACGAAAGATTATGAGCGAAGGCGTATACGGAGAGCAGGCAACCGGGCGAGTTACCCACAGCCTATTGCGACTGAGCACGGCCATGCGAAGCCAGGCATGGGAGTGGGCCGAAGGCGCGGGACTGACGCCGACCCAGGGCGAGATTCTGGTGTTGCTGATGCAACGCAAGGGTCCGATGCGTCTGGGCGAGATCGCACGTGAAACGGCTTTGACGGCCGCGACCACAAGCGACGCAGTCAGCACTTTGGAAAGCAAGGGACTGGTCGAAAAGCGCCGTGCGCTCGACGACGGCCGCGCCCTCGCGGTACGTCTGACGGCTCGTGGCCGCACGGCAGCCAAGCGCGCTGCGCAATGGCCGGACTTCCTGTCGAAGGCAGTCGGTACACTGCGTGACGACGAGCAGGCGCTGTTCTACCGCACCTTGCTGAAGACGGTTCGTCAGCTCGAAGAGCAGGACGACATCCCGCCGCACCGCATGTGTCTGACGTGTACGCACTTCGAGCCGAGCAAGAATGCGAAGAAGACGCCGCATCATTGCAAGCTGCTCGACCTGAACATGTCGGATACGGAAGTGCGCCTGGATTGCTCCGTTCACGAAACGGCTGACGTCGCGACCCAGAAGAAAATCTGGAAGATCTACGCGCAGTAACGCGAGGTCTGCTGTAAGGCGAAACCGGTCATGGCAGCCGCTCGACGCGGCCTGCCTGGCCGGTTTTGTGCCGTCGGACGACTTATTTTTTGTTCAAACTGAGGGTGAGATGTGCCGATGAATCACGAAGTTCTGGCTATTCGCCATGTCCACTTCGAAGATCTGGGCAGTCTCGAACTGGTGCTGGGCGAGCGCAGCCGGCCGGTGCGTTATCTCGATGTCGGATTTGCCCGCATCGAGGCGCCGGATCCTGTTGCGCCTTCGCTGATGGTCATTCTCGGCGGCCCGATCAGCGCCATTGACGATGCGCGCTATCCGACCATTACGCCGCTGTTGTCGATGATCGAAAAGCGTATCGCAGCAGGTTTGCCGACGCTCGGCATTTGCCTTGGCGCGCAACTGATTGCACGCGCGCTCGGCGCGCGGGTCTACCGCGCACCTCAGACCGAACTTGGCTGGACGCCGCTCACGCTGACGGAAGCCGGACGGGCGTCGCCGCTTCGGCATCTGGACGGCGCACTGACCTCCATGCTCCATTGGCACGGCGATACTTTCGACCTGCCCGCAGGCGCGACGCACCTTGCGTCCACAGTCGCCTGCGAAAACCAGGCGTTCAGCTGGGGCAAACATGTGCTCGGCCTGCAATGCCACCCGGAAATCCGGGCCGACCGTTTCGAGCCCTGGCTGATCGGCAATGCCGGGGAAATCGCCTCTGAAGGCATCGATGTGCGTGAACTCCGTGCCGATACCGCCCGGTTGGGTCCGCGCCTGGAAGAGGGCGCGCGCCTGATGTTCGGCGAGTGGCTCGATCAGGTCGAGAAGAAGGCATAAACCGTACGTAGTGCCAGGCGCAATAGCGGCCGGGCATCGGGTGCCGCGGCTGATGGATACGTACTGCTGTCCAGCAACGAATCGGGCACGGTGCTATCCTCATTCGCTCTTCCGCAATCCCAAAGGCGTAATCCATGAGCGCGCTTTTCTCTCCGCTCACGCTGCGTAGCGTGACACTTACTAATCGCATTGTTGTGTCGCCAATGTGTCAATACTCCGCCGAGCGCGGCGAGGCGACCGCATGGCACATGATCCATCTGGGCAGCATGGCGTTATCGGGCGCAGGCATGCTGTGCATCGAGGCCACGGCGGTCGAACCCGATGGCCGCATCACCCCGGGCGATCTCGGCCTCTGGGACGACGCGACCGAAGCCGCACTCGTGCCGGTGCTTGCAGCTATCCGCAAACACTCCTCGATCCCGGTCGCGATGCAACTCGCGCACGCCGGACGCAAGGCCTCGAGCCACACGCCATGGGACGGCGGTCAGCTGATTCCGGTTGCCGAGGGCGGGTGGTTGCCCCACGCACCGTCTTCGCTGCCGCACAAAGCAGGCGAGGAACCGCCGCTCGCGCTCGATACGCCGGGTCTCAACCGCATTCGCGAGGCGTTTGCGGCATCGGCCCGACGCGCAGCGCGTCTTGGTATCGACGCGCTGGAAGTGCATGGCGCACACGGCTATCTGCTGCATCAGTTCCTGTCGCCGATCGCCAATCAACGCCAGGACGAATATGGCGGTTCGCGTGAAAACCGCATGCGCTTTCCGCTGGAGATATTCGAAATCGTGCGCGCCGCGTTTCCGGCCGACAAGCCGGTCGGCGTGCGGGTTTCCGCAACCGACTGGGTTGAAGGCGGCTGGAGTCTCGACGACACGATCGCCTTCGCGCAGGAGTTGAAAAAGCGCGGTTGCGACTGGATCGACGTGTCGTCAGGAGGCGTCTCGCCGTTGCAGAAGATCCCGCTCGAACCGGGTTATCAGGTTCCGTTCGCGCGCGCGGTGAAGCAGGCTACGGGTCTCCCCACGATCGCAGTGGGTCTCATCACCGATCCGCTGCACGCCGAGCAACTGATCGAAGAGGGTGACGCAGACCTGATCGCATTGGCTCGCGGACTGCTCTACAACCCGCGCTGGCCGTGGCATGCCGCCGCCCAACTGGGCGCGACAGTCGAAGCGCCGCCGCAATACTGGCGCTCGCAACCGCGCGATCAGAAAGCGCTGTTTGGTGAGATTTCGTTCGGACAGCGTTAGATCTGTCGCCGGCACAACATGCTGATGCTTGTTTGACGGTTGAAGGAAGCCATAGCAAGCGTGTACGATGCCGGATGTGACGCAAGTGCGTTGCAAGATGACGCGGCGCCTGCATGGCGCCGCGTTTGCTATTCGCGTCGGAAAATCCGGCTGCTGGCGTGTCGCCGGTGCTGACGAAAGCCGGGATGTTCACCTCAAGTTCTTCACAAGGATTCATTCAATGAGTTCACGCAGGATCGCCGTGCGCCGTTCTGGAGTGCATGGCAAAGGCGTGTTTGCGGTCGAACCGATTGCGGCCGGCGAGCGCCTGATCGAATACAAGGGCGAGCGGATCTCGTGGAAAGAAGCTTTGCGACGTCATCCACACAATCCGAAAGAGCCGAACCATACGTTTTACTTCGCGCTGGATGGCGGGGGCGTCATCGACGGCAAGGTGGACGGCAATAGCGCGCGCTGGATCAACCACTCGTGCGCGCCGAACTGCGAAGCCGAAGAAATCGACGGGCACGTGTACGTTCACGCGCTGCGCGACATCGAGGCCGACGAAGAACTGTTCTACGACTACGGCCTCGTGATCGACGCACGTCAGACCAAGAAGCTGCAGAAGGAGTACGAGTGCCGGTGCGGCGCGCGCAAATGCCGTGGCACCATGCTGGCGCCGCCGGAAAAGAGCGACAAGAAGGGCAAGAAAAAGAAGAAGTAATGCCCGCGTACAGCCTTTGGATGGCCGGCCATGGCGCGACCATCCAGGGCGAGAAAACTACTGCGAAATAACAGATCGATCGGCGCCTGGTGCGCCGATTTTTTTGGTGCGCCGGTTCTCGGTGTCGCGCACTGCTTCGGCGCGAATGAGCGGAATCCGCACGATAAAGCGGGCCCCGCCTTCTGGTGCATCCTCGTAATGCACGCTGCCGTGATGCAGCACCATGATGTCGTGAACGATGGCGAGGCCAAGGCCCGCGCCGCTATCGACACCATTTTCGCTCTGGCCGTCGCCGCGGAAAAACCGTTTGAAGAGATCAGCCTGCTGCACCAGCGGCACACCAGGCCCGTTATCTTCGACGACGATCTCAGCCATCCGCACATCGCCGACGGTGCTCTGCGAGACGGTGACCGTGATACGCCCGCCGTCGAAGCGCGAGGGCGGCACATACTTCAGCGCGTTGTCGAGCAGGTTGGCAATCACCTCATGCAGTAGCACCGGGTTGCCGCGCGCGATCAGCGGGCGATCGTTGGCGGGGTCGTCCAGACGCTGGAAACCGAGGTCGACGTGCACGGCGAGCGCACGCGGCACCCATTCGGCACCGGTGTCGAAGGCGAGCGCCGCCATGTCGACGTTGACGAAGCGCGCGGCCTGCTCGCCAGGCTCGGCGCGCGCCAGCGATAACAACTGGTTCGACAGACGCACCGCACGGTCCGCAGCGGCGCGCAGTTCACGCACGGCCGCCAACGTGTGTTGCGGATCGCGGGCGATGGCCGCCTGTTCCGCATGCAATTTGACGGCGGTAAGCGGCGTGCGCAGCTGATGTGCTGCGTCAGCGATGAACTTGCGCTGGGCGTCGAGTGCGGATTTCAGGCGGTCGAGCAGCGCGTTCAGCGCACCCGTCAGCGGACGGATTTCGACCGGCACGTAGGTTTCGTCAACCGGCTCGAGCGACGTGTGGGTCTGCCGGTTCAGCGAGTCGGCCAGATCGGTGAGCGGGTTGAGCTGCTGGTTCACCACGCGCCATACGATTACCCAGCCGGCGAGCAGCAGCAGCAGCAACGGCATCATGATGGCAACCAGGAATTCGGCGGCGATCTCGATGCGGTGCTCGACCGGCTGCCCCACCTCGATGACGATCGGGTTGCCCGTTGGCTGATCGACGCGTACCTGCGCAACCCGCATCGTGACGCCTTGATACTGCGTTTCGAACACGTAGGCGTAGTGCATGATGCGCACGCTTTTGCCCTGCAGCGGCAGTTTGGCATCGCCGGCGATTTCAGTGTCGCCGTCGCTGATCCGGTAGATCAGGTGCTCGATCGGATCGGAGAACATGGCTTGGGCGAGCGGCGGCACCGTCGCCTTCGCATTCGGGCCAGCAATCTGGATTTGTCTGGAGATGGCCGTGGCGAGGTCCGCCAGCGACCGGTCGACCACGTGCTGCGTGTACTGCCACGCGAGCCAGTAAGCGATCAGGCCGCTCATCAGAGCGAGCAGGGAGAGGGGAGCGGCAAGGCGGCGCAGCAGCGTGCGACGCAGGCTATTCGCGGCCGGGTGGGGCATGGTCGAACGCGATAAAAGAGGCCGAGCGGCACGTGAGCCGCTGAAAGCCGCTGGGCAACGGCGAACCGCGCATCCTCGCGATGGATGCGCCATGCCGGCCCAGCGCCGTCAGGTCATCGGGCCGCGATGGCGACCCTGGACCTTCATGGCCATTATGCGGCCTGACGGATTTCCTGCAACAGGTAGCCGAAGCCACGCACCGTGACGATTTCGACACGGCAGTTTTCGAGCTTTTTGCGCACACGGTGCACGTAGACTTCGATCGCGGTGTCGCCGAGATCGCCGCCGAAGTGCGTCAGGTGATCCTGCAGCTGCGCTTTGCTGACCACGCGGCCATGACGCAGCAGCAGCATTTCGAGCACCGCGAATTCGCGCGGCGACAGTTCGAGCGGCTTGTCGTCGTTGAAGATGCGGCGGTCGACGCCCGACAGCCGCACGCCGCCCAATGAAACTTCCGGACGCGGCATGTCGCCGTGCGGACCGCTGCGGCGCATCACGGCACGGATGCGCGCTTCGAGCTCGGCCGGTTCAAACGGTTTCAGCATGTAGTCGTCGGCGCCGGAATTCAGGCCCTGGACGCGGTCGTTCAGTTCGTCGCGCGCGGTCAGCACGATCACCGGCGTATGCCGGTTGCTCTGGCGAAAACGCGAGAGCAACGTCATGCCGTCGATGCCGGGCAAGCCGAGATCGAGGATCACGAGCTCGTGACGGTTTTGCGTGAGGGCCTGTTCGGCGAAAATGCCGTCGTGGACCATGTCGACCGTGAAGCCGGCTTGTTCGAGACTGCTTTGGATGCCGCGTGCGATGGGGCGGTCATCTTCGATCAGAAGGAGTCGCATGGGTTTCGCTCAAGTACAATGGGTTTAGGCGTTCGGGCACGCGGTTCGCCGGGGCGCCTGCTGCACAGGGTGCCTGGCGGCGTCGCCGTACCTGCGCGTCCATCGAGCGATCACGAGAGTCATGTCCGATATAACGATCCACGAACTGGAAGCCGCGATCAACTTCTGGCGCGCCCGCTCACCTTCGAGCGGCGACGAACTCGTTCTGTGCAAGGAGGCAAGCGCGCTCTCCAAGCCGTATGCGCTGATGATTGTACAGCGTCGGAACGCGCTACCACCGGAAGGTTTGGATGAGACCGCGAGGGAAGCATGGAATTCTTACGTTCGCCTTAAGAATGGCCTGTAGAAGTGAAGGTTTGCGCGTCTGAATGCCTGCAAAGCGCTTTCATCGTACTGCAAACGCACTTTTATGCACGACATTCACCACCAGTTTTACTGTGCCCCTATGGCGATCTGATCGATAAAACGGGCCAGCAAAATGTCCCGTTCCGTTAGCCCATTCGCCTCATGCGTCGACAAGGTGATCTCCACCTTGTTATAGACGTTGAACCACTCCGGGTGGTGGTCCATTTCCTGGGCCTTGATTGCGACCCGCGTCATGAAACCGAACGCCTCGTTGAAATCGGCAAACTTGAGTTGTCGCTGGATCGCGTCGCGGCCGGCTACGGCTACCCAGCCGCGCAACTCGCCCAATTGCGTGGAACGCTCTTCGGAAGTGAGTTTGTGAATCATGAGGATACCTCCTGATCTGCAGTGGTGCGCCTGAGCGCAACCGTCTTGGCGGCCGGTAGCGCGCCCGCATCGGAGCGGCGCGCGTTGCGCGGACATTGGCCTATTTTTTCACGGATCAAGGCTCGGCGCAGGGCGATGCGTGTTTGAGCATGTGCGGAGGTGACGGCCGCGCAGGAGAGGTATGCTGGTCGGACTCGTTGCGACGGCTTCACGTGTCAGGCAGCTCAGACATTGCTATGCGCGGTGCGGTAAATGCTTATAGAGAGCGTGAACGAAGCATAGATTGAGTTATGTATGCAATAATCGTGCGTTAAACGATATATTGATGCGGGGAATCATCATGCTTGAACTTGATCACTTCGATCTCGCGTTGCTCGAGGTCTTGCAGCGCTTTGGACGGGCGACGCATCAGCAACTCGGCGAGCAGGTACCGCTGTCGCCGTCGCAGATTGGCCGGCGGTTGCAGCGTCTCGAGCAGCTGGGCGTGGTGGACGGCTATCGCGTGGTGCTGCGGCCCGAAAAGCTGGGCCTCGGAGTGACCGCGTTTACGAGTCTGAAGCTCAAGCATCACGGCGACTCGATCGTCGAACAGTTCCAGCAGCAGATTGATATGCTGCCCGAGGTGCTCGAGTGCCACGCGGTGGTCGGCGATGCGGATTATCTGCTGCGCATTGTTGCGCCCGATCTGAACGCGCTGTCGTCGTTTGTTATGAAGAAGCTGATGCGCGTGCCGGGGGTGGACAGTGTGCGCTCGAATATCGTGCTCACTACATTCAAGCGCAACGGGCCGTTGCCGTTGGGGCATCTGGCGCCGGGGGCCGCCGCCGGCCAGGCAGGCAGCGGGCGGTGACCCGCTGGGCGGTCCTGCTGGCCACCTGACGGACTATGCAACCTTGCGCGGCTCGCTATCCGGGCTGAGCAGATCCACATACGCGACGGCCACCAGATCCGACTCCGGCACCCCTAGCTTCGCAAACATCTCATGCGCTTCGGCGTGCCCGTCTTCCTCCTCGTCGTCCTGCGCGAGGAGCACTTCCAGCTCGACAAAGTCACCCAGACCGTCCACCCGGTCGAGGTGAATCCGCGTACGTCCGATCGTGTAGACGTGGCGTTCCTTGGTGACGATGCCACGTGTGGTCAATGCCGTGGCGAGCAGCGAGTGCATGGCTTCCGGATTGGTCACGGGGCTGCGCGTGTAGTACGAGGCCTTGGGGCCGTCGCGGTCGTCGCGCTGATAGAAGATCAGTTCAGCGGGCGTGCCGTCGTCGAACTGCCGCAGCTTGAGGCGGCCACGCGGCACATCGTAGAAGAAGTCCTGCTGGCGGAAGATCAGCGGAGCCTCGGGCGACAGTTCCGCGGCGCGTTCGCTGAGTTGATCGAAGTGCTGGGCGCGGGCTTTGATTTCGATGTTGCGGGCCATGTCAGGCTCCTGAGGAAGGATGGATTTTCGGCGGCTTCGGGTGGGACAGGATGAAGCGTGCCGTGAAGGACAAACTCGAACGAACTCAAAACAAAAGCGCTGCGCGGACAACGTGCGCGAACCCTGAATCTAGCAAAAAGCGCGTGACCGTGGCGTTACGTTGGCGGTGATTTGGGTGATTCATGTGATTCGCCGCCGCAAGCCTTCTCGCTGTCATGAGCCGGACTCATATCGCCCATTGCTGCTCGATGAGCTTGAGGGCGGCGGCGATGGCCGGATCGTCCTTGCGGGTGGCTAGCGTGACGAAGCTCAACTGGGTCGGCACCGTTACACCCTCGACGATGGTGAGCGCGTGCGCATGGGCCTCGGCGATGGCGGTTGCGTCGCGCACGAGGGTCAGGCCAACGCCGGATTTGACCAGATCGAGCATCGACGGCTCCTGATCGACCTCAGCCACCTTAACAGGCTTGACGCCGGCCTCGGCAAAGCGGCGCGACAGAAGCCGGTGATGGGCGGACGCGGGCGGCGTCCAGATCCATGGCAGGACGGCGAGCGCGCGCCAGTCGCGCGCCCCTTTAACGCGGTCTTTCCAGCCGGCGGGCGCGAGCACGCGGTACTGGAAGTGCGTCAGCGTGACGGCGTGGAAGATGGCGCTGTCACGCGTTTCGTCGTCCGATGGCTGGCCGATGTAGTAGCCGACATCGAGCTCGCCTGTACGGATCTGCTCGAGGACCCAGCCGGACATGCCATGGCGCAGCGCTGTTTCGATGTGTGGCCAGGTCTCGACGAGTTGTTTGAGGAAGCCGCCGAGGCGGAGGAATTCCGGATCGAGGATGGTACCAATGCGTAAGCGGCCGCGCACTTCGTGGCGTAATGAAGCGGCGGCGCGGTCTACGTCGCTGGCGGCGGTGAGGGCTCGTTCTGCGTGTGGGAGGAGCGCCTGGCCGTCGCGGGTTAATGATAGGCCGTGTGAGGTACGGGTAAACAATGTCAGGCCTAGCGTTTCCTGCAGGTGCTTGATCTGTAGGCTGACGGCTGGTTGGGTTAGGTGTAGTTGCACCGCGGCGCGGGTGAGGTTGCCCTCGTGGGCGACAGTGACGAATGCTCGTAGCAGGGTTAGGTCCATCTGCTGATATTAGCGCGGCTTATACGGCAGTTGAGCATTACTCATTAGATTTTGGTCGGGGTGGGGCTTACGCTTTGGGTTTTGTTGTTGCCTGTGCGGCGCTGGTCCGTGTTCCTGCGGTGTTGGCCTTTCCTTGCTTTGTTAGTGGTTTATTAGCTTCGCTCCCGTGCGCTCACCCTTCGTGACAAAGGACTCATTCATCCCGCCCGCGCGCAGCGCGGCGGATGGGTCCTCGAGGGTGGGGTGCGAGCGTCGACTTGCAAGGCAATGCGGAAAGTGTTTGGATACCTAAGTATGACGTTACACGATAAGCGAATGGACAAGGAATTGTGCAGCGACGGCGGGGTGCGAAACGGATACGCGCGCACACGTCCCCTGCTTTCCTCGGCAGACCCATCCGCGACGCACGTAGTGCGGAGTGGGGTGGATGAGTCCTTTGTCACGAAGGGTGAGCGCGCGGGGGCTCATTTCGTGCGCGGACCACTCCGTGCTCACACGAGTGGTGGACACCTACGAGCTAGCGGTTGCAAGCCCGCTTTCTTTGCTTACTTTCTTTGCGGCGGCAAAGAAAGTAAGTGCCGCCCCGCACAGGGGCGAAGCTAATAGACCACTAACAAAGCAAGGAAAGGCCAACACCACAGTAACACCAACGAACCAAGGCGCCGCAGGCAAAAACAAACCACGCCAAGCAGACAAAAAAGCAGCAATACGGAGACAAAGCGATGACCACAACCCAACAGAGCGCTACCCGAACGCAGGAGGGCGAATACGACTACATAATAGTAGGCGCCGGCACAGCCGGCTGCGTGCTAGCAAACCGCCTGAGCGAAGACCCAGAAATATCAGTACTTCTACTGGAAGCCGGCGGCAAGGACGACTACCACTGGATCCACGTCCCGGTAGGGTACCTGTACTGCATCGGCAACCCCCGCACCGACTGGCTCTACAAAACACGAGAAGAACCAGGCCTGAACGGCCGCGCCCTCTCATACCCACGCGGCAGAGTCCTGGGCGGTAGCTCCTCAATAAACGGCATGATCTATATGCGCGGCCAGCGCGAAGACTACGATGAATGGGCCCGCGTCACCAATGACCCCTCATGGTCCTGGAACAACGTCCTCCCCATCTTCAGACGCAGCGAAGACTACTACGGCGGCGCTAACGAATCGCACGGCTCCGGTGGCCCGTGGCGCGTCGAAAAACAACGCCTCAAGTGGAAAATCCTCGAAACGTTCTCGCAAGCCGCGCAGCAAGCCGGTCTCCCTGCCACCGATGACTTCAATCGCGGTGACAACACCGGCGTCGGCTATTTCGACGTGAACCAGAAGCGCGGTGTTCGCTGGAACGCTTCGAAAGCCTTTCTGCGGCCCGCGCTGAAGCGCCCGAATCTCACCATCATTACGGGTGCGCTCACGCAACGCGTCGTCTTCGATGGGCGTCGCTGCACCGGCGTCGAATATCGCGGCAATAACACCGATTATTTCGCCAAGGCCCGTTGTGAAGTCATCCTCAGTTCAGGCGCGGTCAACTCGCCGCAATTGCTCGAGCTCTCCGGTATCGGTAATGGCGTACGTCTGCAAAACCTCGGCATCGACGTCGTCCATGACCTGCGCGGTGTAGGTGAGAATCTCCAGGATCATCTGCAATTGCGGATGGCCTACAAGGTCGATGGCGTGCGCACCCTCAACACCGCCTCCGCGCACTGGTGGGGCAAGCTCATGATTGGTCTGGAGTACGCGCTGTTTCAGAGCGGCCCCATGGCAATGGCGCCGTCCCAACTCGGCGCCTTTGCGAAGTCGGACCCGGAGGACCGCTCGCTCACGCGGCCCGATCTCGAGTATCACGTGCAGCCGCTCTCGCTCGATCGCTTCGGTGAGCCTCTGCATCGCTTCAACGCGTTTACCGCCTCGGTGTGTCATTTGCGTCCCACCTCGCGCGGCAGTATTCATATCACCTCGCCCGAGGCCGATGCGCCGCCGCTGATCGCGCCCAATTACCTGTCCACGGATTACGACCGGCACGTTGCCGCCAATGCCGTGCGTCTCACGCGGCGTATCGCTGCGGCGCCCGCATTGGCCCCGTATCGGCCGCAGGAGATTCTTCCCGGCATTGAGTTTCAGACTGAAGAGGAACTGCGGCAGGCGGCCGGCAAGGTCGGTACGACGATCTTTCATCCGGTCGGCACCTGTCGCATGGGTAGCCCGGACGATCCCGCCGCCGTCGTCGACCAGCGTCTGCGCGTGATCGGAGTCGAGGGTTTGCGCGTAGTCGATGCCTCGGTAATGCCCACCATCACCTCGGGCAACACCAACTCGCCCACGCTGATGATCGCCGAGCGCGCGAGCGACATGATTCGCGAGGATCGTCGCGCACGCGCTGCAGGGCAGGCATTGCAGACAAATCCCACCACTTCGATGTCCATTGCGTGACAGGCAGGCGCGCAATTGCATACTAAGTGCAAATCCCGATGAATGCGGTGCATCATTGGCGCGACAATGACGCCATGCTGCGTCGCGCGCCATGGATTACCGTCCGCATTGGTGCACCACGCCAACGATCGGCACGGGGGTGTCGTCGCCATCAAAACGTCGCGCAGCCTTTGGCGCGGAAGATCGTAGTGCTTCGCCTTACTTCGCATGGAAGGGAACATGATTCTCGGCGATACGATTCTCGAAACGCGCGGGCTGACCAGGGAGTTCAAGGGCTTTGTCGCCGTCAACGGCGTCAACCTGCGCGTACGCCGTGGCTCGATTCATGCGCTGATCGGTCCGAACGGTGCCGGCAAAACCACCTGTTTTAATCTGCTGACCAAATTTCTCGTGCCCACTGCCGGGCAGATCGTCTACAACGGCGTCGATATCACGCGCGAACGGCCCGCACAGATCGCCCGGCGCGGCATCATCCGCTCGTTTCAGATTTCCGCTGTGTTTCCGCATCTGACGGCATTGCAGAACGTGCGCATCGGCCTGCAGCGTGCCCTGGGCACTGCGTTTCATTTCTGGAAAGGCGAGCGTTCGCTGCATCAACTCGATGATCGCGCCATGGATCTGCTGACCCAGGTCGGTTTGACCGATTTCGCCGATGTGCTGACGGTCGAGTTGTCCTATGGACGCAAACGCGCCCTCGAAATCGCCACCACGCTCGCCATGGAGCCCGAACTGATGCTACTCGACGAACCCACGCAGGGCATGGGTCACGAAGACGTCGATCGCGTCACGGCGTTGATCAAAAAGGTGTCGAGCGGCCGCACCATTCTGATGGTCGAACACAACATGAATGTGATTGCCGGCATCTCCGATACGATCACCGTCCTGCAGCGCGGCGAGGTGCTCGCCGAAGGCACGTACGCTGAAGTATCCAGGAGTCCGCTGGTCATGCAGGCCTATATGGGCAGCGCCGACGCTGCGCTCGCCGGAGCGCACGCATGAGCACGATTGCCGAGCGCGAGAATGTCGAAGTCAGCGAGCTCGCCGTTGCGGAGCCCGCGCTGGAGATAGCGGGCTTGCAGGCCTGGTATGGTGAATCTCATATATTGCATGGCGTCGATCTGACGGTGAACCGCGGCGAAGTGGTGACGCTGCTGGGCCGCAACGGCGCCGGACGCACGACCACGCTGCGCGCGATCATGGGACTCACGGGCCGCCGTACCGGCTCGATACGCGTCGGCGGTCGTGAAACGATCGATATGCCGACCCATCGCATCGCGCACTGCGCCATTGGCTATTGTCCGGAGGAACGCGGCATCTTTTCGAGCCTCTCCTGTGAGGAGAACCTACTGCTGCCTCCGATGGTCGGCGATGCCGCGCACGTGATGTCGCTCGACGAAATCTACGCGATGTTTCCAAACCTGCACGAACGCCGGATGAGCCAGGGCACGCGGCTCTCAGGCGGCGAGCAGCAGATGCTCGCCGTAGCCCGCATCCTGCGCACGGGCGCGAGCTTGCTGCTGCTCGACGAAATCTCCGAGGGTCTTGCACCGGTCATCGTGCAGGCGCTCGCGCGCATGATCGTGACGCTCAAGGCGCGCGGCTACACGATCGTGATGGTCGAACAGAATTTCCGTTTTGCTGCGCCACTCGCCGACCGCTTCTATGTGATGGAGCATGGCGGCATCGTCGAGCACTTCGGGGCGGGTGAACTCGAAAGCAAGATGCCGGCGCTGCACGATCTGCTGGGCGTATAAACGATAAGCGCCCGATTGCCTCTGATAACCACAAGCAAGGAAACAAGGAGACACCAATGAAAATGAAAACCCTCGCGCGACTTTCGGCGTTCTGCTTTGCTGCTGCGGCCAGCGCCGCAGTAATGATGGGAGGCGCGCGAGCTGCCGACGACACGGTCAAGATCGGCTATATCACTGACATGTCCGGCCTCTATGCCGATATCGACGGCCCGGGCGGCCTCGAAGCGATCCGCATGGCGATCGCCGACTTCGGCGGCAAGGTCAACGGCAAGCCAATCGAACTGCTCTATGCGGATCACCAGAACAAGGCGGATATCGCCGCATCGCGGGCACGCGAATGGTTCGACCGCGATGGCGTCCAGATGCTGATCGGTGGCACGAACTCGGCGACCGGCCTCTCGATGAACCAGGTGGCGGGCGAAAAGCACAAGGTCTATATCAACGTCGGCGCTGGCGCGGACACCATGACCAACGAGCAATGCACGCCGTACACGATTCACTACGCGTACGACACGACGGCGCTCGCGAAAGGCACGGGCGCCGCGGTGACGAAGCAGGGTGGCAAGACGTGGTTCTTCCTGACGGCTGACTACGCGTTCGGCAAGGCGCTGGAGACGGCGACTGCGGCCGTGGTGAAGG
This sequence comes from Paraburkholderia sp. GAS206C, assembly GCF_050435645.1. Taxonomy (NCBI): domain Bacteria; kingdom Pseudomonadati; phylum Pseudomonadota; class Betaproteobacteria; order Burkholderiales; family Burkholderiaceae; genus Paraburkholderia; species Paraburkholderia sp. GAS206C. The sequence goes on from NZ_JBNDKR010000007.1 coordinate 303,092, forward strand.
CAAACGGCGGCCAGGTACTCGGCGACGTGCACCACCCGTTGTCGGCTTCGGATTTCTCGTCGTTCCTGTTGCAGGCGCAGGCATCGAAGGCGCAGGTGCTGGGCCTTGCCAACGCCGGTGGCGATACGGTCAACTCGATCAAGGCCGCGAAGGAGTTTGGCATCACGAAGACGATGAAGCTCGCGGCGCTGCTGATCTTTATCGACGATATCCATAGTCTCGGACTCGAGACGACTCAAGGTCTGGTGTTGACCGACTCCTGGTACTGGAACAAGGACGACACCACCCGCAAATGGGCTGAGCGTTACTTTGACAAGACCAGGAAGATGCCGTCGAGCCTGCAGGCCGCCGATTACTCGGCCGTCACGAACTATCTGAAGGCGGTGCAGGCGGTCGGGTCGACGGATCCGGACAAGATCATGGCCCAGTTGAAGAAGACCAAGATCGACGACTTCTACGCCAAGGGCTACATCCGTGAAGACGGCAGCATGATTCACGACATGTATCTGATGCAGGTGAAGACGCCGGCTGAATCGAAAGAACCGTGGGACTACTACAAGATCACGGCAACCATTCCGGGCGATCAGGCGTTCACGACCAAGGCGGAAACGCGCTGCGCGTTGTGGAAATAAGCTTCGGCTGAAACCCCGTTTGCCGGTCCTCTGCATGGACGGCAGACGGGTCGGTTCACGATGCTGCGCACAGGCTGTGTACGAGCTACGTGTCGCCGGAAACACGCGTAGCTCGATCTCACCTTGACGATAGGTTAAGGGCTAAGGGGTTCAATGGAAATCTTTGGCATTCCGCTCTCGGCGATGCTGAGCCAGTTGCTGCTCGGGCTTGTGAACGGCTCGTTCTACGCGATCCTGAGCCTGGGTCTTGCGATCATCTTCGGGCTGCTTAACGTGATCAACTTCGCGCACGGCGCGTTGTTCATGCTGGGCGCGATGCTGACGTGGATGGGGCTGTCGTATTTCAATCTGCCGTACTGGGTGATGCTGGTGCTCGCACCGCTGATCGTCGGCGCGTTCGGCATTCTGATCGAACGCTCGATGTTGCGCTGGCTGTACAAGCTCGACCATCTGTACGGCCTGTTGCTGACCTTTGGACTGACGCTGGTGGTGGAAGGCGTGTTCCGCTCCATCTATGGTTCTTCGGGCCAACCGTACGATGTGCCTGACGCGCTCTCCGGGGCGACCAATCTGGGCTTCATGTTCCTGCCGAATTATCGCGCCTGGGTTGTGCTCGCCTCGTTGGTGGTGTGCTTCGCTACGTGGTTCGTGATCGAAAAGACGCGCCTCGGTGCCTACCTGCGCGCCGGCACTGAGAACCCGAAACTGGTGGAGGCGTTCGGCGTCAATGTGCCGTTGATGATCACGCTCACCTACGGCTTCGGCGTGGCGCTCGCTGCATTTGCCGGCGTGCTCGCCGCACCTGTGATCCAGGTCTCGCCGCTGATGGGGCAGCCCATGATCATCACCGTGTTCGCGGTGGTGGTGATCGGCGGGATGGGTTCGATCATGGGCTCGATCCTCACCGGTTTGCTGCTCGGCGTGATCGAAGGGTTCACGCGCGTGTTCTACCCGGAAGCCTCGGCGACGGTCGTCTTCGTCATCATGGCGCTCGTTCTGCTGGTGCGCCCGGCGGGTCTTTTCGGCAAGGAAAAGTGATGCAAAGAAAAGCGCTCTACGGGCTGCTGCTGCTCGCGTTGATTGCCGTACCGTTCATCGGCGTCTATCCGTTGTTCGTGATGAAGGTGCTGTGCTTCGCGCTGTTCGCTGCGGCCTTTAACCTGCTGATCGGCTACACGGGCCTGTTGTCGTTCGGGCACGCCATGTTTCTGGGGATGGCCGGTTATACGACCGGCTACGCCATCCAGACCCTCGGTTATCCGCCGGAGGTGGGCGTGCTCGCTGGCACGGCGGCGGCGACACTGCTTGGGTTGGTCGTCGGGCTGTTTGCTATCCGCCGGCAGGGCATTTACTTCGCGATGGTGACGCTCGCACTCGCGCAGATGGTCTACTTCGTGTTTCTGCAGGCGCCGTTCACGCACGGCGAGGATGGCCTGCAGGGCGTGCCGCGCGGCAAGCTGTTTGGCTTGCTGAGCCTGTCGTCGGATATCACGCTTTACTATGTCATCCTGGTGGTGATGGTGCTGATGTTCCTGCTGATCGTACGCATCGTTCACTCGCCTTTCGGACAGGTGCTCATAGCGATCAAGGAGAACGAGCCGCGGGCTGTCTCGCTCGGCTACGACACGGATCGTTTCAAGCTGCTGGCCTTCGTGTTGTCGGCGGGGATTGCGGGACTGGCGGGATCGTTGAAGGTACTGGTGCTCGGTTTCGAAACCTTGAGCGACGCGTACTGGACCATGTCGGGTCTGGTGATTCTGATGACGCTGGTCGGCGGCATGGGCACCTTGTTCGGGCCGCTGCTCGGTGCGGCGCTGATCGTCGCGCTCGAGGACCGGCTTGGCGATATCGGCGGTGCGCTCGCATCGGCGACTGGGGTGCAGTGGTTCAATTCGCTGGGCGAGTCGGCGACCATTGTGACGGGCGTGATCTTTATCGCCTGCGTGCTGGCGTTTCGGCGTGGCATCGTCGGTGAGATCGTGGCGCGGGTTCGCCCGCTGCGCGCGTAACAGGCGTGCGATCGCGAGATGCTTCGGTGTCCGATGCAAATCGGTAAAAGAGGCAAAATCCCCTGCGCCGCGAGGGCTGCATCGCAATGTTTAAAATGTGCCCCAATACAGTGCTGCGATGCACCACTAGGGTAAATGCTAGTTGTCCGGATGGGGGCGGTTGTTTAATCTTCACGCAGTTCTGATGAACACCGAATTTGCAGGTGGAGAACGAGGAGACATGAGGCACTAAGTGCCCAGACGAAAGCGCTGTTGGATATTGATCCAACAGCGCTTTTTATTTGCGGTTTCGGAAATTCATTTACCCGTTTTGCGCATTTGTCCTACGCCTTGTCTGTGCGTTTTCTTGCGGCTTTTCTCATTCAGTTTTGCACATTTTCCGCTTGATCGAGTGGGCTGGTTCTGCCGCAGTTGGGTGTTTCGTCGCCGGGCTGATGCACGCGCAACGCTTGTCGCAAGCGGCTCGCGTCCTCTACACTCGTCATTCACCGCGCGTCGGGCTGGGATTCAGATTGGCCGGTTCCATTCGAGCGAGTTGCACGATCGAGCGCGGAGCAGGATGAATTCGGCATTGCGCGGAATGAATGCCGCGTTAAATTCTGCTATTGAACTAACGAGAGGGCGCGAGCAGTTACGCGCCTTTTTTGTCGCTCGCGCATAATCGCAGATCGTCGTAGGCGGGACCGGCAGAGAAAATAACGGCAGGCACGTTGGACCGGTCACAGATTCAGGCATTCGGCTGATAAACCGGATAACAAATGGGCGCGTCAAGCGTTCGGAGATTCGCAATGAAAAAAACGAAGCAGTGGGTAGGCGCGGCCATCGCGCTGGCGTTGGTATGCGGCGCGGGCACGGCCGTAGCGCAGGTGAAAATTGGCGTGACCCTGTCGACCACGGGGCCGGCCGCATCGCTCGGGATTCCTGAGAAGAACACCATCGCTTTACTGCCGCAGCAAATTGCCGGCAAGAGCGTGCAGTACATCGTGCTCGACGATGCGACCGACACCAGCAAGGCCGTGCAGAACACTCACAAGCTGATCGATGAAGATCACGTCGACGCAATTGTCGGTTCCACGGCGACGCCAAATTCGCTGGCGATGCTCGACGTGGTCTCGGCGGCCAAGACGCCGATGATCTCGCTGGCGGCTTCGGCGGAAATCATCGCGCCGATGGATGCAAAGCGCCAGTGGGCCTTCAAGACGCCGCAAAACGACAGCCTGATGGCCGACGCGCTTGCCGGCTATATGGAGAAGCACGGCGTGAAGACGGTGGGTTTCATCGGCTTCTCGGACGCGTATGGCGAGAGCTGGTACAACGTGTTTAGCACCGCCGCGGCCGCGCATCATCTGAAGGTCGTCGCCAATGAGCGCTACAACCGCACCGATGCAACCGTGACCGGCCAGGTGCTGAAGACGATGTCCGCCAATCCGGACGTCGTGCTGATCGCGGGCGCGGGCACGCCGTCGGCGCTACCGGCCAGGACGCTGAAAGAGCGTGGCTACAAGGGCACTATCTATCAGACCCACGGCGTTGCCAATAACGACTTCCTGCGCGTGTGCGGCAAGGATTGCGAAGGCGAACTGCTGCCAGCCGGTCCGATCCTGGTGGCCGATCAGTTGCCCGATTCGAACCCGGTGAAGCAGTCGTCCGAGGCATACAAAAATGCCTATGAAAAGGCCTACGGCGCGGGTTCGGTATCGACGTTCGGCGGCCATGCATGGGACGCCGGCCAGATGCTGCAGCGGGCGATTCCCGAAGCGCTGAAGAAGGGGCAGCCGGGCACTGAAGCGTTCCGTGTGGCGTTGCGCGATGCGCTGGCGAACATCAAGGAACTGCCGCTCGCGCACGGCATCATGAATACCACGGCGACCGATCACAACGGCCTCGACACGCGCGCGCGCGTGATCGTGGAGATTGTCGACGGCAAGTGGAAGCTGCAGAACGAGTGACGGGCTTCGCAGCATCCAGGTTTCGACGGTTCATGACGAGGACGTATGGATCTATCTATCGCGGCGATCCTGGCGCAGGACGGCATCACCACCGGGGCGATTTACGCGCTGCTCGCGCTCGCTCTGGTGTTGGTGTTCTCCGTCACGCGGGTCATCTTTATCCCACAGGGTGAGTTCGTTTCGTACGGCGCGCTGACGCTCGCCGCAGTGCAGTCGCAGAAGTTTCCCGCTACCTGCTGGCTGCTGATAGCGATGGGCGCGGCGTGTTTCGTGGTCGAGACGGCGGGCCTGGTGGGGCATCCGGAGCGGCGCGCCCATGTGATGCGCGCGCTGGCGATGCTTGTGGCGAAGTATCTGTTGTTCCCGGTCGCGGTGTACGCGGTGACGCACGAACTCTTCGCACAACCGCTGCCGATGCTCGCGCAGATTGCCCTGACGCTGCTGATCGTCATCCCGATGGGACCGTTCGTCTACCGGCTGGCTTTCGAGCCGATCGCCGAAGGCACGACACTGCTGTTGCTGATCGTTGCGGTCGCGGTGCACTTTGCGATGGTCGGGCTTGGGCTAGTGATGTTCGGCGCGGAGGGCTCGCGCACCAATGCTTTCTCGGATGCCACTTTCAACGTCGGCAGCCTGTCGGTCTCGGGACAGAGCTTGTGGGTGATCGGTGCGGCGCTGGTATTGATCGCGGCGCTTTATCTGTACTTCGACCGCTCCATCTCGGGGAAGGCCCTGCGGGCGACTTCCGTCAATCGCGTCGGCGCCCGGCTGGTCGGCATCGGCACGACCCAGGCCGGCAAGCTCGCGTTCACGCTCGCAGCAGGGCTCGGCGCGCTGTGCGGCGCCCTCGTTGCACCCCTGACCACCATCTACTACGACTCGGGCTTCCTGATCGGTCTGAAGGGCTTCGTGGGGGCCATCATCGGCGGACTGGTCAGCTACCCGCTCGCGGCGGCGGGCGCCGTGCTGGTGGGCCTGCTGGAGTCGTATTCGTCGTTCTGGGCGAGTGCCTATAAAGAAGTCATCGTGTTCACACTGATCATCCCGGTGCTGCTGTGGCGCAGTTTCGCCAGCCCGCACGCGGAAGAGGACGAGGAGTGACACGATGAAACGTACCATGCGCAGCGCGCTCTTCGGGCTGTTCCTCGTGGTGATCTTCGCGCTACCGGTGCTGCCGCAGCCGGTGCATCTGCCAGAGTACTGGGTGACGCTGCTCAACTACATCGGGCTGTATGCGATCGTGGCGATCGGTCTGGTGCTGCTAACAGGCGTTGGTGGAATGACGAGCTTCGGGCAGGCGGCGTTTGTCGGCGTAGGGGCGTATGCCACCGCATTCCTGACTACGCAGTACGGCGTGTCGCCGTGGCTCGCGCTGATCGTGGGCGTGGTGTTGACCGCGTTGATTGCGCTGATCCTCGGTGCGGTGACGATGCGGCTTTCAGGGCACTTCCTGCCGCTCGGTACGATTGCGTGGGGTTTGGCGCTGTTCTATCTGTTTGGCAATCTCGACATTCTCGGCAAATACGACGGCATCAATGGCATTCCGGCGCTCAACGTGCTCGGTATCAGCCTCGAGTCGGGGCGGCATATCTACTACCTGATCTGGCTGGTGGTGCTTGGAGCGGTCGTCTCCGTTCAGAACCTGCTTAATAGCCGCCCGGGACGAGCGATTCGAGCGCTGCGGGGCGGCGGGGCGATGGCCGAGGCGATGGGCGTCAATACCGCGTGGATGCGGGTGGTGATCTTTATTTATGCCGCCGTGCTGGCGTCCATCTCCGGTTTTCTCTACGCGCATCTGCAGCGTGCGGTGAATCCGACGCCATTCGGCTTGAACCACGGCATCGAGTTTCTTTTCATGGCGGTTGTGGGTGGCGTCTCGCATGTTTGGGGAGCGGTGCTCGGAGCGGCGATCCTGACGGTCCTGCAGGACTATTTGCAGACGCTGCTGCCGAAGCTATTGGGCGAAAGCGGCAATTTCGAAGTGATCGTGTTTGGTGTGCTGATGGTGTTGCTGCTGCAGCACGCGCGGCAGGGCGTCTGGCCGCTGGTGGCGCGCCTGTTTCCGCGCGGACCGCAGGCTCATGTGCCAGAGCAGGCGGAGCCATTGCCGCAGCGCAGCAAACCGGCGGCCGGCGAAACGCTCCTGAATGTGGATAAGGCGCGCAAAGAGTTCGGTGGACTAGTTGCGGTGAACGATGTCAGCTTCGAGGTTAAGGCGGGTGAAATCATCGGGTTGATCGGACCGAACGGTGCAGGCAAGTCGACCACCTTCAATCTGGTGACCGGCGCGCTGCGGGCGACTCGCGGTGAGATCACTTTCCGGGGCGAACGGATCGATGCTCTCCCCTCACGTCAGATCGTCAAACGCGGAATTGGCCGTACATTTCAGCACGTCAAGCTGTTGCCGGGTATGAGCGTGCTCGAGAACGTGGCGATCGGCGCACACCTGCGCGGTCACGCCGGCGTGTGGCGCAGCGTTGTCAGGCTGAATGGCGCGGAAGAAGGGCGGCTGATGGCGGAAGCGGCGCAGCAGATCCGTCGGGTGGGGCTGGAACAGCATATGTATGACGAGGCGGGTAGCCTGGCGCTCGGTCAGCAGCGAATTCTCGAAATTGCCCGCGCGCTGTGCTGCGATCCCACGCTGCTGCTACTCGATGAGCCGGCTGCAGGCCTGCGTTACCAGGAAAAGCAGCAACTCGCCGACCTGCTGCGCAAGCTCAAGGCAGAGGGGATGAGCGTGCTGCTGGTCGAGCATGACATGGATTTCGTCATGAATCTGACCGATCGGCTGATCGTGATGGAGTTCGGGATGCGGATCGCCGAAGGGCTGCCGGAAGATGTGCAAAAGGATCCGGCGGTGCACGAAGCGTACCTGGGCGGGGTGGACTGATGAGAACGATGATGAATTCCGCTGTGCCGATTCTGGACGTGGAGGGCGTATCGGTCCGCTACGGTAAGGTCGAAGCGCTGCATGACGTCGGCATCAAGGTGCGGCCGGGGCAGATCGTTTCAGTGATCGGTCCGAATGGTGCGGGTAAGTCGACGTTACTCAACGCGATTATGGGTGCGCTGCCGGTGAGCGGTCGCGCGAAGGGCGGGATCCTTTATCACAATGAGGATATCAGCGCGGTGCCGGTCGAAAAGCGGGTGGCGCGAGGCATGTGTCTCGTCCCGGAAAAGCGCGAGCTGTTTGCGACGATGAGCGTGGAAGACAACCTGGTGCTGGGCGCCTACCGGCGCAAGCGGGCGGGCGAACGTGGTTATCTGGATCAGCTTGAGCCCGTCTTTACTTTGTTTCCACGGTTGAAGGAGCGTCGCAAGCAGGGGGCCGGCACCTTGTCCGGTGGCGAGCGGCAGATGCTCGCGGTAGGGCGCGCGTTGATGGGCAAGCCGGAATTGCTGATGCTGGACGAACCTAGCCTCGGTCTCGCACCGCTGATCGTGAAGGAGATTTTTCACATCATCAGCGCGTTGCGTCAGACAGGTGTGGCGATATTGCTGGTCGAGCAGAATGCACGGGCGGCGCTGCAGATTTCCGACTACGGCTACGTGTTGGAGACCGGCGAACTGGCGATCGAGGGACCTGCTGCCGATCTGGCTCAGAATCCACGGGTGATCGAAACGTATCTTGGTTTGACGAAGAGAGTGGCCTAAAGCGTTTCCTATCAATGGTTTGAGCGGTATCGGGCGGTGTGTTTCACGTGAAACACACCGCTTTTTTTATACCTTGGCCATTCGGACGAAATTCGGGCCAAAAGCGAACCCGCTATAATTCGCCCATACATTTTCCTTAGAAGGTTCACGCGGTGTCCCGGCGTGAGATCCGCGATGCTTTATCCCACAGAATTTGACGTAATTGTCGTTGGCGGCGGTCATGCCGGCACCGAAGCCGCTTTGGCTTCGGCGCGCATGGGCAACAAGACGCTCCTGCTGACGCACAACATCGAAACGCTCGGACAGATGAGCTGCAATCCGTCGATTGGCGGCATTGGTAAGGGCCATCTCGTGAAGGAAGTCGACGCACTCGGCGGCGCGATGGCCGCAGCCACGGACGAGGGCGGCATCCAGTTCCGCATCCTGAATTCATCGAAGGGTCCTGCCGTGCGGGCTACGCGCGCCCAGGCCGACCGTCTGCTTTACAAGCAGGCCATCCGGCATCGGCTCGAGAACCAGCCGAATCTCTGGCTATTCCAGCAGGCAGTGGACGACCTGATGGTCGAAGGGGACCGGGTAGTCGGCGCGGTGACGCAGGTCGGAATTCGCTTCCGCTCGCGCGCTGTCGTGCTGACGGCTGGGACGTTCCTGGACGGCAAGATTCATGTGGGCTTGAACAACTACACCGGTGGCCGCGCGGGCGATCCGGCGGCGGTGTCGTTATCGGCGCGTCTTAAAGAGCTCAAGCTCCCGCAGGGCCGACTGAAGACGGGTACGCCGCCGCGTATCGATGGTCGCACGATCGATTTTTCGAAGCTCGAAGAGCAACCGGGTGATCTCGATCCGGTGCCGGTGTTCTCGTTTCTTGGCCGCGTTGAACAGCATCCGCGCCAGGTGCCGTGTTGGGTGACGCATACCAACGAGCGCACGCATGACATCATCCGCGGCGGGCTCGACCGGTCGCCAATGTACACGGGCGTCATCGAAGGGGTGGGGCCGCGCTATTGCCCGTCGATCGAGGACAAGATTCACCGTTTCGCGTCGAAAGAATCGCACCAGATTTTCCTTGAACCGGAAGGTCTGACGACCAACGAGTTTTATCCGAACGGGATTTCCACCAGCCTGCCGTTTGACGTGCAACTGGACCTGGTACGTTCGATGGTTGGCCTTGAGCACGCGCACATCCTGCGTCCGGGTTACGCGATCGAGTACGATTATTTTGATCCGCGCGGGCTGAAGGCGTCGCTGGAGACGAAGGTTATCAACGGGCTGTTCTTCGCCGGTCAGATCAATGGAACGACCGGGTATGAAGAGGCCGCCGCGCAAGGTCTGCTGGCTGGGATCAACGCGGGGCTGCACGTGCAGGGCAGAGATGCGTGGTGCCCGCGCCGCGATCAGGCTTACCTGGGCGTGCTGGTCGACGATCTGGTGACGCGAGGCGTGTCGGAGCCGTACCGGATGTTCACGAGCCGTGCCGAGTATCGTCTGAGTCTGCGCGAAGACAATGCGGATATGCGTCTGACGGAGGTCGGTCGTGAGTTGGGCGTCGTCGACGACGCTCGCTGGGACGCATTCAGCCGCAAACGCGAGGCTGTTTCACGTGAAACAGAGCGCCTGCGCACGACCTGGGTGAATCCCAAGACGCTGTCCGCGGACGAAGCCACTGCCTTGCTCGGCAAGCCGATCGACCACGAGTACAGCCTCGCCGATCTGCTGCGCCGTCCAGGCGTGACGTACGACGGCGTGTGTGGCTTGCGCGAAGGTGCTTGCGCACCGGCCGAGATCCTTGCCGATGACGACGTCTTGCTGGCTCAGATCAAGGAGCAGATCGAGATCGGCATCAAATATCAGGGTTATATCGAGCGTCAGGCTGGAGAAATCGAGCGCAACGAGTCGCACGAAAACACGCGTCTGCCCGACGGGTTGGACTATGCCGAAGTGCGTGGCTTGTCATTCGAAGCGCGCCAGAAGTTGACGCAGTTCCGTCCGGAGACGATCGGCCAGGCATCGCGCATCTCAGGTATCACGCCAGCGGCGATCTCGTTGCTGATGGTTCACCTGAAGCGCGGCCTCGGACGTCGCTCGACCAAGCCAGCCGGAGCCGCCGATAGCGGCACCGACTCCACGCCGGTGACGCAATGACGGCACGGCAGAAGGGGTTTGGCGGCGCGGACAGCAGGGAAGCATTGGCCGCATTGCTTGACGAGGGCGTCAAGGAGCTGGGCCTTGACCTGAGCGACGTCCAGCTCGGCAAACTGCTCGACTACGTTGCCTTGCTTGCCAAGTGGAACGCCGTGTACAACCTCACGGCCATCCGCGATCCGCGGCAGATGCTGATCCAGCACATTCTGGACTCGCTTTCGATCGTGCCGCACCTTTCCGGGCTCGGCCCATCTTCTGCACTCGATGTCGGCTCCGGCGGCGGTCTGCCAGGTATCGTGCTGGCCATCGTCTTGCCCGACTGGACCGTCACGCTCAATGACATCGTCCATAAAAAGACCGCATTCCAGGCGCAGGCTAAGGCGGAGCTCGGGCTCGCCAACCTGTCGGTGGTGACCGGCCGTGTCGAAACGCTGAAGCCTGGCGTGGAAGTACCGGCAAAGTTTGATGTAATCGTCTCGCGCGCATTCGCAGAGCTCGCGGATTTCGTTACACTGGCCCGTCATCTGGTAGCGGAGCAGGGCGCGATCTGGGCCATGAAGGGTGTTCGACCCGACGGCGAGATCGAACGGCTGCCCGCGGGCTCCCACGCAAAGCAGATCATCCGGCTCAAGGTGCCGTCGCTCGATGCCGAGCGCCACCTCGTCGAGGTGAGACTGGATCCCGCTGGTTAGCCCCGCGAACCGGGCATAAGCGCATTCCAATTTATCCAGGCAGCAAAAAGGGACACACCAACGATGGCAAAAATCTTCTGCGTTGCGAACCAGAAGGGTGGCGTCGGCAAGACGACGACAGCAGTCAATCTCGCCGCGAGCCTCGCATCGCAGGGACAGCGTGTTCTGCTCATCGATCTGGATCCGCAGGGCAACGCCACGATGGGTAGCGGTGTCGACAAGGCTGCCTGCACCAATACCATTTACGAGGTGCTGGTGGACGGAGTGTCGGTTGCAGATGCACGGGTGCGGCCTGAAGCGGTTTCGTACGATGTCGTGCCGGCTAACCGCGAACTGGCAGGTGCGGAAGTCGAACTGGTGAGTGTGCAAAATCGCGAGCGTCAATTAAAGGACGCGCTGGCGCCGGTACAGGACGAGTACGACTTCGTGCTGATCGACTGTCCGCCGGCCTTGTCGTTGCTGACGCTCAACGGGCTGTGTGCGGCGCACGGCGTGGTGATCCCGATGCAGTGCGAGTACTTCGCGCTCGAAGGGCTCTCGGACCTCGTCAATACGATCAAGCAGGTTCACGCAAACCTGAATCGCGACCTGAAGGTGATCGGCCTGCTGCGCGTGATGTTCGATCCGCGCATCACGCTGCAACAACAGGTTTCCGACCAGTTGAAAGCGCATTTCGGCGACAAGGTATTTGACGTCGTCATTCCGCGCAACGTGCGTCTGGCCGAGGCGCCCAGCTACGGGTTGCCGGGTGTGGTGTTCGACCGGGCCTCACGTGGCGCACAGGCGTACGTGCAATTCGGCGCGGAAATGATTGAACGGGTGCGCGCGATCTGACGCGTGACCATGCATCCCAAGCTGATCGAGGAAGCACGATGAATGCAGTAGCAAGAAAGAAGGGATTGGGTCGCGGGCTGGAAGCGCTGCTCGGCGGCAGTGCGGATATTACCGAGGCGGTGAAGATCGAGGGCGCGCCTAACGTGTTGCCGCTCGGCAAGCTGCAGGCCGGCAAGTATCAGCCGCGTACGCGCATGGACGAAGGCGCGCTGCAGGAACTCGCGGCCAGCATCCGCGCGCAGGGCGTGATGCAACCGATCCTCGTGCGCCCGGTGTCAGCGGACAAATACGAAATCATCGCCGGCGAACGGCGCTTCCGCGCCGCACGGCTGGCTGGTCTGGACGAAGTGCCGGTACTGGTGCGCGATGTACCCGATCAGGCCGCCGCCGCGATGGCGCTGATCGAAAATATCCAGCGTGAAGACCTGAATCCGCTGGAAGAGGCGCAGGGCATCCAGCGTCTGCTCGACGAATTCAACTTTACGCACGAGCAGGCGGCTGAGTCGGTGGGGCGCTCGCGCAGCGCGGTGTCGAATCTGCTGCGTCTGTTGAACCTGGCCGCGCCGGTGCAGACAATGCTGCTTGCCGGCGATCTCGATATGGGCCACGCCCGCGCGTTGCTGGCAGTGGACGCCGCTACGCAGATCACGCTGGCCAACCAGGTGGTCAACAAGCGCATGTCGGTGCGTGAGACCGAGAAGCTGGTGACCACCACGACGAAAGCGGCGCCGGCGGTAAAGGCAAAGGCGAACAACGACGGTGGCCGCGATACGCGCCGCCTCGAAGAAGAGTTGTCGGATCTGCTGGCTTCGACGGTCAAGATCAAGCTCGGCCGCCGGGGACGCGGCCAGGTGCTGGTGGAGTTCGGTGACCTCGACGCACTCGAAGGTATTCTTGCCCGCCTGCGCGGCAACGCGACCGCGTGAGCGATCAATAGCTTTGACCTCGGCCGAACGCCCGACCAAAACCGCCAGTAGCAATCCGCTGCACAAGCTGATCGCCCTCGCGACGAAAGAGCCGGTTCTATCGGTTCTGGTCGTCGCGTTGGTCGCGCTGCAGTGTCTGCACCCGCGCCCGTGGCTTTCGCTGCCGGGGCTCGTCGACTGGCAGACCGTCCTGACGCTGGCGGGGCTTCTGATCCTGACCAAGGCCATCGAATTATCAGGATTCCTGATTTGGATGGCGCACCGCGTGGTCCATTACATCCATTCGGAGCGCGGTCTGGCGTTTTTGCTGATCGGACTCGCGGCTGCGCTCTCGACGCTGTTGACCAATGACGTGGCTTTGTTTGTGGTTGTGCCGCTCACCTTGTCACTGCATGAGCTCACGCCGCTGCCGCTCAAGCGCCTTGTGATTTTTATCGCGTTGTCGGTGAACGCAGGTTCTATCCTGACGCCGCTCGGCAATCCGCAGAACCTGTTTCTCTGGCAGACCAGTGGGGCCTCCTTCGGCGGCTTCGTTGCGGCCTTGGCTCCATTGTGTGCCGCGTTGATGGCGATGCTTTACGTGCTGGCGGCGTTCAGCTTTCGCGGCAAGGCGCTGGATCTGTCGAAAGACGCCGGTGCCTACGACGTCGACCGGCGCCTGCTCGGGGTCGCGGCCGTGCTGTTCGTCGCATTCGTGTTGTTGGCCGACACGCATCATGCGGGCATCGGATTGGCGGGCATCATGGCCGGCTTCCTGCTCTGGCGCCGCGAGATCGTCCTCAAGATCGACTGGCTGCTGCTGCTGATCTTCGTGTTCATGTTCATCGTGCTGCGTAGTGTGGCCGCGCTACCGTGGGTACACCAGTTCGTCGGCCAACTAGGTCTCGCGACGACGCTGCGCGCTTTTGCCGCAGGGGCGATTCTGTCGCAAGGCATCAGCAACGTTCCAGCAGCCATCATGCTCGCCGAGTTCACCAAGGACTGGCGTGCGCTCGCATACGGCGTCAGCGTAGGCGGCTTCGGTTTCGCGATCGGCTCGCTGGCGAATCTGATTGCAGTGCGTCTGTCGAAACAGCGCGGTATGTGGCTGCCGTTTCATCTCTATGCCATACCCTTCTGGCTCGCTGCCGGAGCAGTAGGTGGCTGGCTTCTGTTGCATATTTGATACGGACGCCATGACGTCCACATGGTAGCCAAAGCACCGCCAATCAGCGCAATTCAAGCCGCATTTTTCGTGGCCCCCCGACAGCCTTACAGTTGGAGTCGTCCTACCTCCGAAGCGCCATTTCCCGCATCATGGCGGGCCGTTTCACGCGCTTTATTGAAAGGCCTAAAGTCTTGAATTGCCTGCAACTATCGCTTACAATCGCCCGGATTTAATTGCACGACAACCCCGTAATCTTCACGTAAGCTGACGGGCGGCACGAGACTTCCGGAATACTGCGATGGCGCTTAAAACGTCGAATCAAGCGCCCCAAAATCGGCGCGACGAAGGCCGCGCAGAACGCACGTTTTCCGCCACGTCCGGCCAGCACGTTACGCATGACGACGCGTGGGATGCCGAGCAGCAAGATAACAATATCGTTCCGCTCACGCGGGCTGAAGCAGAGAAGCTGTTCGGTCCGAATGTGAGTCGTCCATCGCGCGTCACGCCGTTCAAGGTCGTGGCGGCGCAAATGGTTTTGTCCCTGGGTGCTACGCTGGTGTGGTGGCTGTTCTACAAGCCGCCGGGCGCTGCTGCGCTGTCCGCGTTCCTGGGGGGAGCGATCTGCTGGGTGCCGGGCGCGATGTTCGCGGCACGCCTTAGAACACTGAGCGGCGCCGAAACAGTCATGAGCTGGATGATCGGCGAAGCGCTCAAGATGGGGACAACGATCGCGATGTTTGTAGCCATCGCTTTCTGGTATCACGACGTACGCTGGGTGCCGCTGCTCGTGACTTACCTCATTGCATTGAAGACATACTGGATCGCGCTTGCCTGGCGGTGAGCGGTGAAGTAACGCAAAAAATACTGGCTGGCGCGCGGCGCCGGCAAAAAGGCGCGCGGGTATGACATGACCTGCGCCGGCGTGTTCCCGCAATAGAGTGTTGCGGCGGGAACAGCCCGAACTGATTTTCGACAATTTGGGTGGCATTAACGATATGGCAGCTAGCGAAGGAACGCGCGCGATGGATCCGTCCGAGTACATCGCGCACCACTTGCAGAACTTCTCCACCGCGCACCAGACGTCGATTTTCGATATTCACGTCTGGAATCTGGACACCCTGTTCTGGTCGATCGTTTGCGGTCTGGCCACGATCTTCATCCTGCATCTCGCTGCACGTAAAGCGACCGCCGGCGTGCCGGGTCGTTTCCAGTGCGCTATCGAGATGCTGGTCGAGATGGTCGAAGATCAGTCCAAGTCGATGATCCACGGCAGCCGCACCTTCATTGCGCCGCTCGCACTGTTCGTGTTCGTCTGGGTTGCCCTGATGAACTCGCTCGACTTCATCCCCGTCGACCTGCCGGGCCGCGTGATCGGCTGGCTTGGTCTTTCGCAAGTCATCCCGCACCACCGCATCGTGCCGACGGCCGACCTGAACGGCACCATCGGCATCGCGCTCGGCGTGTTCGTGCTGATGATTTACTACAACTTCAAGATCAAGGGCGCCGGCGGCTTCGTTCATGAACTGCTGTCCGCTCCGTTCGGCGCGCATCCGCTGCTGTGGATCCCGAACCTGGCACTGAACATCATCGAGTTCGTCGCAAAGACGGTTTCCCTCGGCATGCGGCTGTTCGGCAACATGTACGCGGGCGAACTGCTGTTCCTGCTGATTGCTCTCTTGGGCAGCATCTGGAGCTTCGGCGCGGACACGACGGTGCTTGGCTTCATCGGCCACGTGATCGCCGGCAGCGTGTGGGCAATCTTCCACATTCTGATCGTGCTGCTGCAGGCGTTCATTTTCATGATGCTGACGCTGGTGTACCTCGGCCAGGCACACGATACGCACTAACCTGCGCTGTCGAACAACGAATTGCCTTAGCTTTTTAGTTTTTTAAATCCTAGTTCCAACCAGTTCCAAAAAGACTTTTCACAAAGGAGTGATCATGCAAGCTTTCATCGCCAACATCCAGGGTCTGACCGCCATCGGTATCGGCATCATCATCGGCCTGGGTGCAATCGGCGCCTGTATCGGTATCGGCCTGATGGGCGGCAAGTACATTGAGGCATGCGCTCGTCAGCCGGAACTGATGAACCCGCTGCAAACCAAGATGTTCCTGCTGGCTGGTCTGATCGACGCGGCGTTCCTGATTGGCGTTGGTGTGGCAATGCTGTTTGCGTTCGCGAACCCGCTGCTGTCGAAGCTGGCAGGCTGAGGTTCCTCGGAAGTTTGCGCCTGAGCTATAACTGGTGAAGGCGCAGGGCGGAACGGGCACTTGGCGCTGATCGAATACAGAATCGATGAGCGCCTTGCCGTTTCACTTTCCGAACTAGCAACGTTTAAGGAAACACCGTGAATCTCAACGCAACCCTGTTTGCGCAAATGGTCGTGTTCCTGATCCTCGCGTGGTTCACGATGAAGTTCGTGTGGCCGCCGTTGATCAACGCCCTCGACGAGCGCGCGAAGAAGATCGCCGAAGGTCTGTCTGCTGCTGAGAAGGGCAAGGCAGAACTGGAAGCCGCGCACAAGCGCGTCGACCAGGAACTGGCGCAGGCACGCAACGACGGCCAGCAACGTATTGCTGACGCCGAAAAGCGCGCAGTGACGCTGGCTGACGAAATCAAGGCCCAGGCACAAGCTGAAGCCGCTCGCATCCTCGCGCAAGCGAAGGCGGACGCGGAGCAACAGGTCGTCAAGGCGCGCGAAGCGCTGCGCGGCGAAGTCGCTGCTCTCGCGGTCAAGGGCGCTGAACAGATCCTGAAGCGCGAAGTCGACCAGGCAGCGCATGCTGACCTGCTGAATCAACTGAAAGCCGAGCTCTGATCATGGCCGAACTTGCAACCATCGCCCGTCCGTACGCAGAAGCGTTGTTTGGCGTGGCCGAAGCTGGTGACGTCGCCGCCTGGTCCACGTTCGTGCAGGAGTTGGCACAGGTTGCGCATCTGCCCGAAGTGCTGTCGATCGCCACGAGCCCGAAAGTAAGCCGCGCCCAGGTCAGCGATCTGCTGCTGGCCGCGGTCAAGTCGCCGCTCAAGGACAACGCGCAAGCGAAGAATCTGGTGCAAATGCTGGTGGACAACCACCGTCTGCCGCTGCTGCCGGAAATCGCCACGCAGTTCGAAGAGTTGAAGAACGCGCGCGAAGGAGCGGCTGATGCGTTGATCGTCAGCGCATTCCCGCTCGAAGGCGCGCAGCTGGATGAACTCGTCGCCAGTCTCGAACGCAAGTTCAAGCGCAAGCTGAAGCCGGTGGTCGAGGTCGACTCGTCGCTGATCGGCGGTGTGCGCGTGACAGTCGGCGATGAAGTGCTCGATACCTCGGTCCGCGCGCGGCTTGCCAGCATGCAAACGGCTCTGACGGCCTGAAGCGCCTAAGGCGCTGAAGCGGCTGGCACGCAACAGAATTGACTATCAGGAGCGAATAATGCAACTCAATCCCTCTGAGATCAGCGAGCTGATCAAGAGCCGGATCCAGGGCCTTGAAGCGAGCGCAGACGTTCGCAACCAGGGCACCGTGATCTCCGTGACCGACGGTATCGTGCGTATTCACGGCCTGTCGGAAGTGATGCAGGGCGAAATGCTCGAATTCCCGGGCAACACCTTCGGTCTCGCGCTGAACCTCGAGCGCGACTCGGTCGGCGCCGTGATTCTGGGTGAATACGAACACATTTCGGAAGGCGACATCGTCAAGACGACGGGCCGCATTCTCGAAGTGCCGGTGGGTCCGGAACTGCTCGGCCGCGTGGTCGATGCACTCGGCAACCCGATCGACGGCAAAGGCCCGATCAACGCGAAGAAGACCGACGCAATCGAAAAGATTGCCCCGGGCGTGATCTGGCGTAAGTCGGTGTCGGAGCCGGTCCAGACCGGCCTGAAGTCGATCGACGCCATGGTGCCGGTTGGCCGTGGCCAGCGCGAGCTGATCATTGGCGACCGCCAGTGCGGCAAGACGGCTGTGGCTGTCGACGCGATCATCAACCAGAAGGGCAAGAACCTCTTCTGTATCTACGTCGCGATCGGCCAGAAGGCTTCGTCGATCATGAACGTGGTCCGCAAGCTCGAAGAAACCGGCGCGCTGGAATACACCATCGTGGTCGCTGCTTCGGCTTCGGAATCGGCTGCGATGCAATACCTCGCACCGTACGCCGGCTGCTCGATGGGCGAATACTTCCGCGACCGCGGTCAGGACGCGCTGATCGTTTATGACGACTTGACCAAGCAAGCCTGGGCATACCGTCAGATCTCGCTGCTGCTGCGCCGTCCGCCGGGCCGCGAAGCTTACCCGGGTGACGTGTTCTATCTGCACTCGCGTCTGCTCGAACGTGCGGCTCGCGTCTCGGAAGAGTACGTCGAGAAGTTCACGAACGGTGAAGTGAAGGGCAAGAGCGGTTCGCTGACAGCACTGCCGGTCATTGAAACGCAGGCAGGCGACGTGACCGCCTTCGTTCCGACGAACGTGATCTCGATTACCGACGGCCAGATCTTCCTGGAAACCGACCTCTTCAACGCAGGTATCCGCCCGGCAATTAACGCCGGCGTGTCGGTGTCGCGTGTGGGCGGTGCGGCTCAGACGAAGGTCGTGAAGAAGCTGTCGGGCGGTATCCGTACCGACCTGGCGCAGTATCGTGAGCTGGCTGCGTTCGCGCAGTTCGCGTCGGACCTCGACGAAGCTACCCGCAAGCAGCTGGAACGCGGCCGCCGCGTGACGGAACTGCTCAAGCAGCCGCAGTATCAGCCGCTGCAGGTGTGGGAACTGGCAATCGCGCTGTTCGCTGCGAACAACGGTTACCTCGACGATCTGGAAGTCGCGCAAGTGCTGCCGTTCGAAAAGGGCCTGCGTGATTACCTGAAGTCGAAGCACGCTGACCTGATCAAGCGCATCGAAGACACCAAGGAACTCTCGAAGGACGATGAAGGCCTGCTGCATACGGCCGTCAAAGACTTCAAGAAGTCCGGCGCTTATTGATCCGCGAGTGACCCGCAAGGCATAAACGGACCTTGAAGCGGCGCGGGCCGCATGTGAATGCCCCCGCGCCGCTTCGATCGCTTTGCATGGGACCCGGGTAGCCACT
This sequence comes from Paraburkholderia sp. GAS206C, assembly GCF_050435645.1. Taxonomy (NCBI): domain Bacteria; kingdom Pseudomonadati; phylum Pseudomonadota; class Betaproteobacteria; order Burkholderiales; family Burkholderiaceae; genus Paraburkholderia; species Paraburkholderia sp. GAS206C. Next base: position 322,144 of record NZ_JBNDKR010000007.1, read on the forward strand.
AAAGCGGTAGCTCGGGCCGAAGCTTTGCATGGGACCCGAGTAACCGCTAAAGCGGTAACTCGGGCCGACAAAGGAGCAAGCAATGGCTGGAATGAAGGAAATTCGCGGCAAGATCAAGAGCGTGCAAAACACGCGCAAGATCACGAAAGCGATGGAGATGGTGGCCGCATCGAAGATGCGCCGCGCTCAGGAGCGCATGCGCGCTGCTCGCCCGTACGCCGACAAGGTCCGCGACATCGCTGCGCACATGAGCCGTTCGAACCCTGAGTATCGTCACCCGTTCATGGTGTCGAACGACGGCGCAAAGACGGCCGGCATGATCCTCGTCACGACCGACAAGGGTTTGTGTGGTGGTATGAACACGAACGTGCTGCGCGCCGCACTGCAGAAGTTCAAGGAACTGGAAGGCCAGGGCAAGACGATCGAAGCAACGGCGATCGGCGGCAAGGGCCTCGGTTTTCTGAACCGCCTGCGTGCGAAGGTCGCCTCGAACGTGGTGGCGCTGGGCGACACGCCGCACCTCGAGAAGCTGATCGGCGCGGTGAAAGTGCAGCTCGACATGTACTCGGAAGGCAAGATTTCGGCGGTGTACCTGGCGTACACGCGCTTCGTCAATACGATGAAGCAGGAAGCCGTGATCGAGCAACTGCTGCCGCTGTCGGCAGACCAGTTCGAGCGCAAGGAAGACGAGGGCACGACGCCGAACACGTCGTGGGACTACATCTACGAGCCGGACGCACAGGCGGTGGTGGACGAGTTGCTCGTGCGTTATGTGGAAGCGCTGGTCTATCAGGCCGTCGCGGAAAACATGGCGTCGGAGCAGTCGGCACGGATGGTCGCAATGAAGGCCGCTTCGGACAACGCGAAGACGGTCATCAACGAACTGCAGCTCGTGTACAACAAGAGCCGTCAGGCAGCGATCACGAAAGAACTGTCGGAAATCGTCGGCGGCGCTGCGGCGGTCTGATCATCACGGTCAGGCGCGCCTCAGGGCGAGCGCTACAAACTGCGCCTTTGCGCGAGTGAAGAATTGAGTATCTAAAGGAAAAGCGATGAGTACTACTGCTTTGGTAGAAGGCAAGATCGTACAGTGCATCGGCGCGGTGATCGACGTGGAATTCCCGCGTGACCACATGCCGAAGATTTACGACGCGCTCATTCTCGACGGTTCGGAACTGACTCTCGAAGTCCAGCAGCAGCTGGGCGACGGCGTCGTTCGTACCATCTGTCTGGGTGCATCCGACGGCCTGCGCCGCGGTACGACGGTGAAGAACACGGGCAAGCCGATCAGCGTGCCGGTCGGCAAGCCGACCCTCGGCCGGATCATGGACGTGCTGGGCCGTCCGATCGACGAAGCCGGTCCGATCAACTCGGACGTGACGCGCGGTATTCACCAGAAGGCTCCGGCGTTCGAAGAACTGTCGCCGTCCACGGAACTGCTCGAAACAGGCATCAAGGTTATCGACCTGATCTGCCCGTTCGCCAAGGGCGGTAAAGTGGGTCTGTTCGGTGGCGCCGGTGTGGGCAAGACCGTGAACATGATGGAACTGATCAACAACATCGCCAAGGAACACGGTGGTTACTCCGTGTTCGCCGGTGTTGGAGAGCGTACCCGCGAAGGGAACGACTTCTATCATGAAATGAAGGACTCGAACGTTCTCGACAAGGTCGCGCTGGTGTACGGCCAGATGAACGAGCCGCCGGGTAACCGTCTGCGCGTCGCGCTGACCGGTCTGACGATGGCTGAGCATTTCCGCGACGAAGGTCTGGACGTGCTGTTCTTCGTCGACAACATCTACCGTTTCACGCTGGCCGGTACCGAAGTGTCGGCACTGCTCGGCCGTATGCCGTCGGCAGTGGGCTATCAGCCGACGCTGGCTGAAGAAATGGGCAAGCTGCAAGAGCGTATTACGTCGACCAAGACTGGCTCGATCACGTCGGTGCAGGCTGTGTACGTCCCTGCGGATGACTTGACCGACCCGTCGCCGGCTACGACCTTCGGCCACCTTGACGCAACCGTCGTGTTGTCGCGTGACATCGCTTCGCTGGGTATCTACCCGGCAGTCGACCCGCTCGATTCGACCTCGCGTCAGATCGACCCGAACGTGATCGGCGAAGAGCACTACTCGATCACGCGTGGCGTGCAGCAAACGCTGCAGCGCTACAAGGAACTGCGCGACATTATCGCGATTCTGGGCATGGACGAACTGGCGCCGGAAGACAAGCTCGCCGTGGCGCGCGCTCGTAAGATCCAGCGTTTCCTGTCGCAGCCGTTCCACGTCGCTGAAGTGTTCACGGGCTCGCCGGGCAAGTACGTGCCGCTGAAGGAAACGATCCGCGGCTTCAAGATGATCGTGGGCGGTGAGTGCGATCATTTGCCGGAGCAGGCGTTCTACATGGTCGGCACGATCGACGAAGCCTTCGAAAAGGCCAAGAAGATCCAGTAACGGTCGGGTGTAACGAAGCGGGCGTCGGTCCGCTCGCAAGCACTACCTTCAGGGTAGCTTTTGCGAAACCGGCGCCTCGTAATACGCTCAACCCGCCTTGCATGGGACGAGAGCGAGCGCCAAGGCGCTACCCTCGTCGAGCTTTGCATGGGACCGAAGTAAGCGCTAAGGCGCTAACTTTGGTCGGCACAGGAGTCGATATGGCAACCATTAAAGTAGACGTCGTCAGCGCGGAAGAGGAAATCTTCTCGGGCCAGGCGAAATTCGTGGCGCTGCCTGGCGAAGCGGGCGAACTCGGCATTCTGCCGGGCCACACGCCGCTTATCACGCGGATTCGTCCGGGTGCAGTGCGCATCGAAGCTGAAAACGGCGAAGAAGAGTTTGTGTTCGTCGCCGGCGGCATTCTTGAGATTCAACCGGGTGCAGTGACGGTTCTGGCCGACACCGCTATCCGCGGCAAGGATCTTGACGAAGCTAAGGCCGAAGACGCGCGCAAGCGTGCAGAAGAAGCGCTGCAAAACACGGGCTCGAACCTCGAATACGCGACCGCTCAGGCGGAGCTCGCGTATGCGACGGCACAGCTCGCTGCGATCCAGCGTCTGCGCAAGTTGCGTGGTCAGAATTGAGCGAGCCGCAAGCGCATTAAGGAAAAGCAGCCGAGAGGCTGCTTTTTTTTCGACTGCGATTGACGTTTACGGCAAGGGAAGCGAGCTCAGGCTCGTGACTCGACGAGCTTGCCTGCGGGTAACACTTGATGCCGCGCGGACATACCCCGGTGGCACAATCGGCAGCAACAATTCGCAGAAATCGCAGAAACACCGCCAGGCCGTCGGAAGATTTCCCGACCCTCTCGGGCCCGCGTGCAGCGGCAATCCTGATGGGGGTGCATAACAGAGCGAGCATCCGTTCACGGAGACAACGCCATGGCAACGCAAGCGTCAGGTCGAGCGGCACTCATCAAGCCAATGAACGGGCTCTCCTACGTCCGTGGTTCGACCGATATCCCGCTGAGCGACGCGACGGTCGGACGATTCCTGCGCGACACGGCGCGCCGCTTCGGCGGCCGACCTGCCGTGGTGTTCCGCGAGCAGGGCATCCGCTGGACGTGGGCGGTTTTCGCGCAAGAGGTCGACGTGCTCGCGGCCGGTTTGCTCGCATTGGGCATCGGCAAAGGCGACCGTGTCGGCATCTGGTCGCCGAACCGGGTCGAGTGGTTACTCACGCAATTCGCGACGGCGCGCATCGGGGCCGTACTGGTCAATATCAATCCCGCATACCGGCTGGCCGAACTCGAGTACGCGCTAAACAAGGTCGGATGCAAGGCCATCATCGTCGCAGAACGTTTCAAGTCGTCGATGTATCTGCAGATGCTGCAAGAGCTGGCGCCCGAACTTGCCACGCACGCTCCCGGCGATCTGCATGCGGCGCGCTTGCCGGAGTTGCGTGTCGTGATCCGCATGTGCGACCTGGGGATGCCGGGCATGCTGAGTTTCTCCGACGTGATCGAGCAGGGCCGCGCCACGCTCGACTCCGTAAAACTGGATGCGATCGATGCCACCTTGTCCGCGGACGATCCAATCAACATCCAGTTCACCAGCGGCACGACCGGCAACCCGAAGGGCGCCACGCTCACGCACCGCAACGTCGTCAACAACGCACGCTATATTGCAATGGCGATGGAGCTCTCGGAAGAGGACGGCCTTTGCATTCCCGTGCCGCTCTATCACTGCTTCGGCATGGTGCTGGCGGTGCTGGCCTGCGTGTCGGTCGGCGCGAACATGGTCTTTCCCGGCGAAGCCTTCGATCCGGCTGCGACACTCGCAGCCGTCGCCGAAGAAAGATGCACGGCGTTGCATGGCGTTCCCACCATGTTCATCGCAGAACTGGATCATCCGGAGTTCGCGCGTTTTGATCTTACGCGTTTGCGTACCGGCATCATGGCCGGCTCGCCATGCCCGATCGAGACCATGAAGAAGGTCGTGTCGAAGATGCATCTGGCCGAAATCACGATCGCCTACGGCATGACGGAAACCAGCCCGGTGTCTTTCCAGAGTTCGACGACTGATCCGCTGGACAAGCGGACCTCGACGGTGGGGCGTATCCAGCCGCATCTCGAAGTCAAGATCATCGACGCGCTGGGCAACGTCGTTCCGGTCGGCGAAACCGGCGAGCTATGTACAAAGGGATACTCGGTGATGCAGGGCTACTGGGGCGAGGAGGCGAAGACGCACGAAAGCATCGTCGACGGCTGGATGCACACCGGCGATCTGGCGACGCTCGACGCCGACGGTTACTGCAATATCGTCGGCCGCCTCAAGGACATGCTGATTCGCGGCGGCGAGAACATCTACCCACGCGAGATCGAAGAGTTTCTGTTCCGCCATCCGAAGATCCAGAGCGTTCAGGTGTTTGGCGTGCCGGACGCGAAGTACGGGGAAGAAGTGTGCGCGTGGATCGTGCTGCACGCCGGAGAACAGGCGAGCGCCGAGGAAGTGCAGGAGTTCTGCCGTAGCCAGATAGCCCACTACAAGGTGCCGAAATACATCCGCTTCGTCGATGAGCTGCCGATGACGGTCACCGGCAAGATACAGAAATTCGTGATGCGCGAACGGATGATCGAAGAGTTGAAGATCCGGAAAGACAAGACCGCCTGAAACGACAACGGCGGCGCCACGCATTGTCGTGGGGCCGCCGTGTTTGAGGGGGAGGCGCAACCGTTCGCGAAACCTGACTAGCAGCAGCCCGGGTAGAGCTCACCAGACCAGCGCGCAAACGTTTGGCTAAACAAAAAAAAAGCGGGCCTGGAGCCCGCTAAAAACCACACGCTACGGGGTTAGCGCGAGGAGACCATTGGAGGAACCGACTGGGTGGACGCTCTACGCGTCGACCACGGCCCCAGCAGGGATGCCCCTTTCCAGGGCTTCGGCGTGACGCCGACCGGCAAGTGCATCGTATCCGCTCACACCACGCACCCAGCCACATCCGTGTTGAAACCGTTGAAAAGCATTGTGGGCGAATAAGTCCGGTATGACGGTAACAAAGTGTTTCAGGTTGTAACGCCCGCCAGATAAGGCTTCGCGGGTCTTATTGCCATTGAAAGCTGTTTAAAACGTAATTTCTACCGATGCCTTTGACCATCATTACTCGGGTTCAATTGATGCTTCCGCGGCGCTCCGTGCAGCGCAACTGATTCAGACTTCACCGCATGAAACCACGGCCGGGGTTGCGCCACGCCCGCCGGATAGCGGCCAGATGGCCGATTCGGCGCCATTAACCTTGGCGCCCGCGTGATGAACGCACCTGTAACGCTGCGGCGCACGCTCAAATCCGGCCGGCTCGTTGCGCGGGTCGGACCGCGCAGCCGAGGGTGTCAATCGCGCAATTCCCTATCGACTTACGTGCAGATACGCGGTTACAGGATTGTGTCGATGCGCGTCGCTTATTGGACCGCGCTACTTCAACCACTTATCGGAGATTGCCTGGTATTCGCCGCTAGCTTGCGCCAGATGCAACCATTGGTCGACATATTGCTGGAACACCACGTCACCGCGCGGCAGCAACCAGGCCTTTTCTCCGTACTGGAACGGCTTGTCAGGGTGAACAGAGCACAGGCCAGGGTTGAGTTTCTGTTGCAGCAACGTTTCCGACGCGTCAGTCACCATCACATCCGCCTTGCCGGCGAGGATCTGTTTGAAGATCGTCACGTTGTCTGGATACACGGTAAGGTTCGCGTGCGGGAAAAACTGCCTCGCGAAGCGCTCGTTTGTACCACCGGGGTTGACGATGACGCGGGTCGTGGGTTGATCGATCTCGGCGACGGTCTGATATTTGTTCACGTCATCGCAGCGCACGATCGGCGTCTTGCCGTCGACCATATACGGCCGGGTGAAAAACGCGCGCTTTTGCCGTTCGAGCGATGGCGAGACGCCACCGACAGCGATATCGCACTTCGCCACAAAGTCGTTCATCAGGTTGGACCACGACGTTTTGATGTACTCAGCCTTCACACCCAGCGATTTCGCGAGCGATTCGGTCATGTCGATGTCGATTCCTTCGAACTGCCCGTCGCCCTTGTAGAAGGAGTACGGCCGGTAGTCGCCGGTCGTGCAGGCGCGCAGCGTACCGCGCGCGAGAATCTCGTCGAGGCGCGAGGGTGCTGTGGACGTACTGTTGCCGCCAACCGTAGCGGCCGAGCCCGCCGCGCTCTGCGCGTTCGCCGTCCCGGTTGCACCAGCGAGCAACGCCAAAGCCAGAATCCATGCTGCCTTTCTCATCGGATCTCCTCGAATCCCGTCATTGCCACATAAGGCCGCTGATCATAGCCTGCCAGTCCGCCCTTGAACATTAGCCGGACGGCCGGTCGCGGGACAACGCCATAGCGGACCGTTATTGCCCCGATCAACGAAGATGCGGGATCGGCCGCGCTGCGTCCGGTAAAATGCCCCTTTGCCTTCAGTCGTACGCAACGTGGCCCATAACCTTCTCAACGACACCTTCCTGCGCGCGCTGCTGCGTCAGCCGACCGACTACACGCCGATCTGGCTGATGCGTCAGGCCGGCCGGTACCTGCCGGAATACAACGCGACGCGCGCTCGTGCAGGTAGTTTTCTTGGCCTCGCGAAGAGCCCGGCGTACGCGACTGAAGTGACGCTGCAGCCACTCGAGCGCTATCCGCTCGACGCGGCCATCCTGTTCTCCGACATTCTCACGGTGCCCGACGCCATGGGCCTGGGGCTGGAGTTCGTGGCCGGCGAAGGTCCCAGCTTTGCGCATCCTGTGCGCACTGAGGCCGACGTCGCGCGCCTCGCCGTGCCGGATATCGGCGCCACGCTGCGCTACGTGACCGACGCGGTGAGCGAGATCCGCAAGGCGCTGACGGATGCGCAAGGCCGTCAGCGCGTGCCGCTGATCGGCTTTTCCGGCAGCCCGTGGACGCTCGCCTGCTACATGGTCGAAGGCAGCGGCTCGGCCGACTTCCGCACCGTGAAATCCATGCTGTACGCCCGTCCAGATCTGATGCACCGGATTCTGGAGGTGAACGCCAGGTCCGTGGCCGCTTACCTGAACGCGCAGATCGAAGCCGGCGCGCAAGCGGTGATGATTTTCGACACCTGGGGCGGAGCATTGGCCGACGGCATCTACCAACGTTTCTCACTGCACTACATCGCGCAGGTCGTGAGCCAGCTCAAACGCGATCACGACGGCGAGAAAGTCCCGGTCATCACCTTCACGAAGGGCGGCGGCTTGTGGCTCGACGAGATTGCGGCCACCGGCGTCGACGCGGTTGGCCTCGACTGGACGGTGAATCTCGCCCGCGCCCGCGAGCGGGTCGGCGGCAGGGTGGCCCTGCAAGGCAATATCGATCCGTCGGTGCTGTTCGCGCCACCCTCGGCGATTCGTATCGAAGCGCGTGCGGTACTCGACAGCTTCGGCAATCATCCCGGTCACGTCTTCAACCTTGGTCATGGCATTTCGCAGTTCACGCCGCCGGAAAACGTCGCCGAACTGGTCGATGAAGTCCATCGCCACAGCCGCGCGATTCGCGCTGCCGGAGCGGCGGGAGCTGCCCCAAACACGTGACAGATTTGTTGCGGTGCGGCGACGTGGGCTCTCGGACTAAGGGAAAAATAGTGTCAACTGGGCCGTCAGGCGGCGCTTCCGCAGTTGTCAAGACTTGACTTATACACATTCATCACGCTGCGGCGCGGTAGAGGGTTTAGTCGCGGCAATCTGCTTGCAAGTTGCGTGCGCATCCGATCAGGGCCTTGACTGGCAAGGGTTTCGTCGGATCAGGGAGAAGTGTGCGGTACCCCACACAACGTAGCAACGGCGCGGTTTTCGGGCCTTCCAGAGCGAGTTCTCAACAAAGTTATCCACAGGACATCCGGGCCAACACCAATTGTTCAGTAGATTCCAAAACTTAGCGCCGGAAGTGATGTTTTACTTTAACTTCTCCCGGTTCACTGACTCGTCGTCGGGCATCGGTCCGATGACCGAAGTGCCTGCGCCGACCCAATTGCGATCCTGAATCCTACGTGAGCCCCGTTTTTGTCCGCGTCGCGCTCGATCATCCGTTGCCGACCTTGTTCGACTATCGCTACGACGCCGCCGAGCCGCCGCTGCCGGGCACGCTCGTCAGCGTGCCGTTCGGCAGGCGCCAGGTGGTCGGGCTAGTCTGTGAAGTGACCACTCACAGTGATGTGCCGGCCGACAAACTGCGCGCCGTGGACAGCTTATGCGATGCCTGTCCGCCCTTGTCCGCCGAATGGCTGGCGCTTGCCGCCTTTGCCGCGGACTACTACCAGCGGGGCCTTGGCGAAGTCGCATTGCCGGCTTTGCCGCAGGCGTTGCGCGATCCGTCGCGCTGGGCGCGCCTGCTCGCGCCCCAGGAGCTGTACCGTTTGTTGCCGGCCGGCCGGGCAGCGCTGCCCGACGCGTTACCCGCGCGGGCGACTGCATTACGAAAACTGGCGCGGGCGCTTATCGACGCCGAGGCCGGTGCGCTACTTGTCGCCGACGCCCGCGCCGTCCATCCCAAAGCCGCCGCGACCCTCGAGGCGTGGCGTGCCGAAGGCTGGCTAGAACGGGAGGTGACCGAAGCGGCGGCACTGGCTTTGCTCGCGCCGTCGCCGGGCAGCGCGGCGCAGCGGGCCGCACCGCCGCTGCCCACCCTGACCGATGAGCAAGCCGCAGCCGTCGAAGCAGTTCGCGACGCCAACGGCTTCGCACCGTTCCTGTTGCACGGCGTGACCGGCAGCGGCAAGACTGAGGTGTATCTGCGCGCGCTTGCCGCGATTCTGGCGGCGCGGCCCGACGCCCAGGCGCTCGTTCTCGTGCCTGAAATCAATCTCACGCCGCAATTCGAAGCCGCGTTCCGCGCGCGCTTTGCGGCGCTCGAAGGCACCTCGATCGTCACGTTGCACAGCGGCCTCGCCGAGGGTGAACGGGCGCGCAACTGGTTCGCGGCACATAGCGGCCGTGCCCGGATCGTGCTCGGTACGCGGCTCGCGGTGCTCGCCTCGCTGCCGAAGCTGGCGATCATCGTCGTCGACGAAGAGCATGACCCCGCCTACAAGCAGCAGGAAGGCTTGCGTTACTCGGCGCGCGATCTGGCCATCTGGCGTGCCAAGCAGCTGGATTTGCCGGTGGTACTCGGCTCCGCGACGCCCTCGCTGGAAAGCTGGTGGCAGGCCGACCAGGGACGCTACACGCGACTCACGCTGTCGCGGCGGGCGGTCGCCGAGGCGGTGTTGCCCACCGTCAGGCTGATCGATCTCGAAGAAGAACGGCGACGTGGCCGGGCGTCAGTGGAAGGCCTGTCCGGGCCGCTGATCGCGGCGCTGAAGACTCGCCTTGAGCGAGGCGAACAGAGCCTCGTATTTCTCAACCGCCGCGGCTACGCGCCACAACTGGCCTGCGACGCCTGCGGCTGGGTGGCGGGCTGTCCACGCTGTAGCGCCTACGTCGTGTTGCACAAGCCGGAGCGTGCGCTGCGTTGCCACCACTGCGGCTGGGAAGCACGCATTCCACGTTCGTGCCCTGACTGCGGCAACGTGGACATCGCGCCGCTCGGACGTGGCACGCAGCGCGTCGAAGAGACCCTGGCGAGCGCCGTGCCCGGGGCGCGCGTGCTGCGCATCGACGCCGACACCACGCGCCGCAAAGGCAGCGCGCAGGCGCTGTTCTCCGACGTGCACGCGGGCGAGGTCGACATCCTGGTGGGCACGCAGATGATCGCCAAGGGGCACGACTTTCAACGCGTTTCGCTGGTGGGCGTGCTTAACGCCGATACGGCGCTGTTCTCGCACGACTTCCGCGCCGGCGAGCGCCTGTTCGCCCAGCTGATGCAGGTGAGCGGCCGCGCCGGTCGGGCAGGACTCCCCGGCGAGGTGCTGGTGCAGACGCGCTATCCGCGGCACGCGCTGTATCACGCGCTGGGGCGGCACGACTATGTCGGCTTCGCCAACTCGACGCTGGCCGAACGCCGCGACGCCCATTTGCCGCCGTTTGTCTATCAGGCACTGTTGCGCGCCGAAGGCCGCACGCTCGAAGCGGCGCTCGCTTTCCTCCAGCAAGCCGCTGCGGCGCTGGCGGAAATTCCCTCCGCCGAACGGGTGACGGTCTACGACGCCGTGCCGCTGACCATCGTCAAGGTCATGCACGTGCACCGCGCGCAACTGCTGATCGAGAGCGCTTCGCGCGGCGCGCTACAGGCCACGCTGCGCGCCTGGCAGCCGGTCTTGCGCAGCTTGAAGGGCGTGTTGCGCTGGAATCTAGAGGTCGACCCGCTCGATATCTGAGGCCGTCGTCGTCGGGCCTACCGGACCCGGCTGACGTGCAAATCCCTTTCAGTCATATTCATAGAGCGAAAGGTCGTTTCATTTCCGAAAGCCGCTCAACTATATTTCGCCAGAATCGGCGCAGTTTTAACAACAATCCCAACTTCTCCCGCGCCGACGCACCTCAACTCTCGGGGCTTTGCGATGAGCGATACCAATCACAGCCTGCCGGCGGGCGCAGCAGCAGCACCGGCCAGATCCGATTCCAACCGTGACACCGACGTCAAACATGGCGGCGGCCTGTTCGCGACCGAAGACTGGTGGGCCGTGTGGATCGGCCTGCTGGTGATCGTCGTCGCGTGGGGGCTCTTTGCCTCGGGTAGCAGCATCAAGTGGCTCGCGGTTGCGCCGGTCAAATGGACGGATCCGGTCCTGGCGGCTCAAGACCTGCTCAAACACCTGCCGAACTATGCCGCGCTGTTCGTCGTGTTCGCGGTGCTGTTCGGCGTCAGCCTCGCGGCTTTAAAGCAACGGCTCGCGCATTTTCTGCCGTCGTTCCTGATCCTGTTCGTCGCGTCGATACTGATTTTCACGCTCGGCGCATGGGCCAGCGCTTCCAGGTACAACCTCGAACCACCGCTGGTTGCGCTAGTGCTCGGTCTGGTGATCTCGAATGTGTTCGGGTTGCCCGAGTGGTTCTCGGCCGGGTTGCGCGTCGAGTTTTACATCAAGGTGGGCATCGTGCTGCTCGGCGCGACGCTACCGTTGACGTTGCTCGTGTGGGCCGGTCCGGTTGCGGTCGGACAGGCAAGCATTGTTTCGCTGGTGACGTTCTTCGTGATCTTCTTCGTCGCCAGAGCTTTCGGGCTCGACCGCCGCTTTGCCGCGGTGCTGGGCGTGGGCGGCGCGGTCTGCGGCGTCTCGGCGGCCATCGCAATTGCGGGCGCCGTGCGCGCCAAGCGCGAACAGGCTTCGGTGGCGATTACGCTGGTGATCCTGTGGGCCATCGTCATGATCTTCGTGTTGCCGTTCGCCTCGCGCTCGCTCGGGCTTTCGACGGCGGTCGGCGGCGCGTGGATCGGCACCTCTGAATTCGCGGACGCGGCCGGCATCGCCGCCGCCCAGGCTTATGGCGACCTGGCTAGGCAAGCTGGCGGCGCTATCGCCGGCGCGCCCGAAGCCTCCGTGCAGGCGTTCACGCTGATGAAGGTGGTGGGGCGCGACATCTGGATCGGCATCTGGGCGTTCGTGCTGGCGTTCGTCGCCTCGACCCGTTGGGAGAGCCAGGAAAGTGGCGTCAAGTCGAAGGCAAGCCCGGGCGAGATCTGGGCGCGCTTTCCGAAATTCGTGATTGGCTTTGTGATTGCGTCGGCGCTCGTGACGTGGATCGCGAGTCACTATTCGCTGGCGGACTACCGCAAGGTGGTGACACCGGAGTTCGTCGCGCCGATTACCGCGCTGCGCACCTGGGCCTTCATCTTCTGCTTCCTGAGCATCGGGTTGACCGCGCGGTTGCGCCTGCTGACCGCCACCGGCATCAAGCCGTTCCTCGCGTTCACGGCCGGCGTCGTCGTCAATGTCGCCATCGGCTACGCGCTGTCCGCGCACGTGTTCGCATCGTATTGGAATAGCTTGGGGCAGGGCTCATGACGAGTCCTGCGGAGGACCGGACCGAGACTGCGGAGCGCGCACTGCGTGCGCGCCGGCCGAGTTGTGCTGGTTGCCGGTACCGCGCTGACGATCGACACACGCTTGAGCAGAGCATCCCGGGCCTCGTGGTATTCAGTTCGGGGTTTGGGGCGAGCGTAGCCACGAGCCGGCTCTGCCGTCTGCACGACCAGCTGGTCTCGCTGGACGACTCCTGCAGCCAGTTCGCGCCAAACGCGTAAGGGGAAGGCTTATTTCCCGATCGCGCGGCGCGCGCTGTCGATCACTGCAAGCTCATCCTCTGCTTCGCGCGTGTCCGAGTACGTCGCGCCGCGGACGAACAGATATGCGCACGTTGCGCACATGCTCCAGATTGCTGCCAGTACCAGCCACTTTTCCATTTCGAACACCCCGTAACCCCGTTACGTGCGCTTGTGCGCATCATGTTCTGTATAACGGCCTGATTCTGCGTTTCGATAAGGGTCGCCAAAAAAGAATTTCGTAGGGGAAAGTACCGATCCGGCTCCGGGATCGCTCGCAGGTGCGCCAACTCCCGCAAACCCCGGTCGCACAAGGTTTTGACAATGGTGCAACCATGCCATCCGCGTGGTTGCACCTTTTTATTGGGAGGCGTACGATTCGGCCAACTTTTTAGTCTTTGGCCGGCGCGGCTTGGCTGGCATACGAAGGAAACATGGCTAGCACCACCCTTGGCGTCAAGGTCGACGACCTCCTGCGTACCCGGCTGAAAGATGCCGCCACCCGTCTCGAACGCACTCCGCACTGGCTGATCAAGCAGGCGATCTTTGCGTACCTCGAACGGATCGAGCACGGTCAATTGCCCGCTGAGCTGTCCGGCGCGCACGGCTCGGCCGATCTGGCCGATGGCGCGAGCGTCGAATCCGAAGAGGATGGGGCGTCGCACCCGTTCCTGGATTTTGCGCAGAACGTGCAACCGCAATCGGTGTTGCGCGCGGCGATTACAGCGGCCTACCGTCGTCCTGAGCCGGAATGCGTGCCGTTCCTGCTCGGTCAGGCGCGTCTGCCGGCAAACCTCGCCAATGATGTGCAGGCGATGGCGAGCAAGCTCGTCGAAACATTGCGCGGCAAGAGCAAGGGCGGCGGCGTCGAAGGGCTGATTCACGAGTTTTCGCTGTCGAGCCAGGAAGGCGTGGCGCTGATGTGCCTGGCCGAAGCGCTGCTGCGGATTCCCGATCGCGCCACTCGCGACGCGCTGATTCGCGACAAGATCAGCAAGGGCGACTGGAAATCGCACGTCGGCCAGGCGCCGTCGCTGTTTGTCAACGCCGCTACCTGGGGGCTGATGATCACCGGCAAGCTGGTGACGACCAATAGCGAAACGGGCCTGTCGTCGGCGCTCACGCGGCTGATCGGCAAGGGCGGTGAGCCGCTGATCCGCAAGGGCGTCGATATGGCGATGCGCTTGATGGGCGAGCAGTTCGTCACCGGCGAGAACATCTCCGAGGCGCTCGCCAACAGCCGCAAATTCGAAGCGCGCGGTTTCCGCTACTCGTACGACATGCTCGGCGAAGCGGCCACCACCGAAGCCGACGCGCAGCGCTACTACGCGTCGTACGAGCAGGCGATCCACGCTATCGGCAAGGCGGCCGGCGGACGCGGCATCTACGAAGGCCCGGGCATCTCTATCAAGCTCTCGGCGCTGCACCCGCGCTATGCGCGCTCGCAGTACGAACGCACGATGAACGAACTGCTGCCGCGCGTGCGCTCGCTCGCGATCCTCGCGCGCCGCTACGACATTGGCCTGAACATCGACGCGGAAGAAGCCGATCGCCTCGAAATCTCGCTGGATCTGCTCGAAGCGCTTTGCTTCGATCCGGAACTGGCGGGCTGGAACGGCATTGGCTTCGTGGTGCAGGCATATCAGAAGCGCTGTCCGTTCGTGATCGATTACATCATTGATCTGGCGCGCCGCAGCCGTCATCGCATCATGGTGCGGCTCGTGAAGGGCGCGTATTGGGACAGCGAAATCAAGCGTGCACAAGTGGATGGCCTCGAAGGCTATCCGGTCTACACGCGCAAGATCTATACGGACGTGTCGTACGTCGCCTGCGCGAAGAAGCTGCTCGGTGCGCCGGACGCGGTGTATCCGCAATTTGCCACGCACAACGCGCATACGCTCTCGGCGATCTATCACCTCGCGGGGCAGAACTACTATCCTGGCCAGTATGAGTTCCAGTGCTTGCACGGTATGGGTGAGCCGCTGTACGAAGAAGTCACGGGCCGAGACAAGCTGAATCGGCCGTGCCGCGTGTACGCACCGGTCGGCACACACGAAACGCTGCTCGCGTATCTGGTGCGACGCCTGCTGGAAAACGGCGCGAATACGTCGTTCGTGAACCGCATCGCTGATGAAAACGTGGCGATCAAGGATCTGGTGGCCGATCCGGTTGAAGAAGCGTCAAAGGTCGTGCCGCTCGGCGCGCCGCATGCGAAGATCCCGCTGCCGCGCAATCTGTATGGTGCGGAACGCGTAAATTCGATGGGACTGGATCTGTCGAATGAACATCGTCTGGCGTCCTTATCTTCGGCACTGCTGGCGAGTGCGCATCATCCGTGGCGCGCGACCCCCATGCTCGAAGACAACGAAATCGCTGTGGGTACCGCACGCGATGTACGCAATCCGGCTGACCATCGCGATCTCGTCGGCACGGTTGTCGAAGCCACGTCGGAACATGTGAGCGCGGCGCTGTCGAATGCCGTAGCCGCCGCGCCGATCTGGCAAGCGACACCGGTCGAAGCGCGCGCCGATTGCCTCGCGCGTGCGGCCGATCTGCTTGAAGCGCAGATGCATACGTTGATGGGCCTCGTGGTGCGCGAAGCGGGCAAGTCGCTGCCGAATGCCGCCGCCGAGATTCGCGAAGCGATTGACTTCCTGCGCTACTACTCGGCGCAGATCCGCACCGAGTTCTCGAACGACACGCATCGTCCGCTCGGGCCGGTGGTCTGTATTAGCCCGTGGAACTTCCCGCTGGCGATTTTCATGGGTCAGGTCGCGGCCGCATTAGCCGCCGGCAACACGGTGCTGGCGAAACCGGCCGAACAGACTCCGCTGATCGCGGCGCAAGCGGTGCGTATCCTGCGCGAAGCGGGTGTGCCGGCAGGCGCGGTGCAACTGCTGCCAGGTGACGGTGAAACGGTCGGTGCGGCGCTGGTAGCCGATGCCCGCACGCGGGCAGTGATGTTCACCGGTTCGACCGAAGTGGCACGCCTGATCAACAGGACGCTTTCGAGCCGTCTGGATGCAGAAGGCAAGCCGATTCCGCTGATCGCTGAGACCGGTGGGCAGAACGCGATGATCGTCGACTCGTCGGCGCTCGCCGAGCAGGTAGTGGCGGACGTGCTGAACTCGGCGTTCGACTCGGCCGGTCAACGTTGTTCCGCGCTGCGCGTTCTTTGTCTGCAGGACGATGTCGCCGATCGCACGCTGGAAATGCTGACCGGCGCGATGCGCGAGCTCGCGGTGGGCAATCCGGATCGTTTGTCGATCGATGTCGGTCCGGTGATCGACGTCGATGCGAAGCGCGGTATCGACGCGCACGTTGCGGCGATGCGTGAGAAGGGCCGCAAGGTCGTGCAACTGCCGATGCCGGAAGGTGGCGCGCAAGGCACTTTCGTGCCGCCGACGCTGATTGAACTCGACAGCATCGACGAACTGAAGCGCGAAGTGTTTGGTCCGGTGCTGCATGTGGTGCGTTATCGCCGCAACGCGCTCGACAAGCTGCTCGAACAGATCCGGGCGACCGGTTACGGCCTGACGCTCGGCATCCACACACGTATCGACGAAACAATCGCACATGTGATCAGCCGCGCGCATGTGGGCAACATCTACGTGAACCGCAACGTGGTGGGCGCGGTGGTCGGCGTGCAGCCGTTCGGCGGTGAAGGGCTGTCGGGCACGGGTCCGAAGGCAGGCGGCGCGCTTTATCTGCAGCGTCTGCTGGCGACGCGTCCGGCCGGTCTGCCGAAGACGCTGGCGCAGGCGCTGATCGCCGACGCCCCGCAGGCGACGGAAAACGGCGACAATCCGTCCTCGGCGCTGACGGCGCTGCGTGACTGGCTGATCAACGAGCGTCAGGCGTCGCTGGCGGCGCGTTGCGACGGCTACCTGTCGCAAGGCCTGGCAGGCGCCACGGCGGTGCTGCCTGGCCCGACCGGCGAGCGCAATACCTACACGCTCGGCGCACGCGGCACGGTGTTGTGCGTGGCGTCGACGGCGAGCGGTGCACGCGTGCAGTTTGCTGCGGCGCTTGCCACCGGCAACCGCGCGCTGTTCGACGGCGCTGCAGGCGAGCAATTGGTGTCGGCACTGCCTGCGGCACTCAAGCCGTATGCAAGCGTGAAGAAGAGCGCCGACACGCCGTTCGACGCCGTGCTGTTCGAAGGCGACAGCGATGAACTGCTTTCGCTGGTGAAGGAAGTGGCCAAGCGGGTGGGTCCGATCGTCTCCGTACAGGGCGTGGCGGCTCGCGCGCTGGAAAGCGGCGAAGAGGACTATGCGCTCGAACGTCTGCTGACGGAGCGTTCGGTCAGCGTAAACACCGCAGCCGCAGGCGGCAATGCGAATTTGATGACGATCGGTTGAGCGAACCTTTGACGGTCGATTCAATTAAACGGAAGCGGTACGGCGACCCCGAAACCGCTCCACTCACACCTGGTACCAAGGAGAAGCTATGCAACACAAGATGAAACAGCTGGCAGGCGCCGCGCTCGTCGCAGCCATGTCGCTGGCGGGGACGGCACACGCACAGCAGGTCGAAGACGTGAAGGTCGGTTTTGCCGGCCCGATGACGGGCGCACAGGCCCACTACGGCAAGGACTTCCAGAACGGCATCACGCTGGCTGTGGAAGAAGAAAACGCAAGCAAGCCGATGATCGGCGGCAAGCAGGTTCGCTTCGTTCTCGATTCGGCGGACGACCAGGCGGATCCGCGCACCGGCACGACCGTCGCGCAGAAGCTGGTGGACGACAACATCAAGGGCATGCTCGGCCACTTCAACTCGGGCACGACGATCCCGGCTTCGCGCATCTACGCGAACGCGGGCATCCCCGAAATCGCCATGGCGACGGCGCCTGAGTACACGCAACAAGGCTTCAAGACGACTTTCCGCATGATGACGTCCGATACGCAGCAAGGTTCGGTTGCCGGGACGTTTGCGGTGAAGAATCTTGGCATGAAGAAGATTGCTATTGTCGACGACCGCACGGCTTATGGGCAGGGGTTGGCTGATCAGTTCGAGAAGGCGGCCAAGGCTTCAGGTGGGGCGATCGTTGATCGTGAGTTCACCAATGACAAGGCTGTTGACTTCAAGTCGATTCTGACCAAGTTGAAGTCGGTTAATCCGGATCTCATCTATTACGGTGGTGCGGATTCGCAAGCTGCGCCGATGGTCAAGCAGATGCGGGAGCTTGGTATCAAGGCTCCGCTCATGGGCGGTGAGATGGTCCATACGCCGACGTTCCTGTCGCTCGCTGGCGATGCGGCTAATGGGACTGTTGCTTCGCTGGCTGGGCTGCCGCTTGATCAGATGCCTGGTGGTGCTGACTATGTCAGCAAGTATAAGAAGCGTTTTAATGAGGATGTGCAGACGTACTCGCCGTATGCATACGATGGTGCTATGGCGATGTTCGCTGCTATGAAGAAGGCTAATTCGACCGATCCGGCTAAGTATTTGCCGTTCCTCGCCAAGACGGATATGCCGGCTGTTACTGCGGCTCATCTTGAGTATGACGGTAAGGGTGATCTTAAGAATGGTGGGATTACGCTTTACAAGGTTGTTGATGGGAAGTGGACGACTTTGCAGAGTGTTGGTGGGAAGTGAGTTTTTTGCCTCGCGGCGCTTGAGGATGGTTCGGTTTAGTTGATTTTTCAAGCGTTGAATGGCTGGCTCGGTGTTTATGCCCTACGGGTCTCTTATGGCTCGTGGGGCTTTATTTTTTTGCCGAAAAGGCAAACGCCAGGCTCAAGCCCTATGGGTGGATATTAGGAAAGTATCCACTCGCTACGTCGGTCTTACCGCCACCCGTTTGGTGGAAAAATTCCAATGGTGGAATTTTTAAAATGCGCCTGCGCCGCCGGTGACGTCGGCTCACGTCTGCCACCTTTCTATGATTTGACTCAGTGAAAATCAACCTTGGAGGGCGCTACCTGCCTTATTCCATCGAAAATTTTATTCGAGAAACTTTTATAGCGCGAGGCTTGACACTCCTTGTCAAAAGCAATATTCCCGCGTTTGGACACATACAGCTCTCCTGGCCACACTGAAGACACAACGTAAGTGTACATTCCGCGCGTAAATTTCAAGTGTAAGCCATGAATGCTTCCCTCGGAAACGTCAGATATCGCAAATCTATCACCCGGTGGCATATTTTCGAGGGGATAATTGAAACTGCTTTCTTTATTTCCGTATTCATATCTAACGTAACCTTGGTTCGGGCTGATGTTATTTTTCGCGCAAACTGAAATTGTCTTCCCATTCTCCAGCGGGCAGCTGAAGTAAATGTCCTCGCCTTCACGACAAAGCGAATCTTCGCTTGGCAAAGATTGAACTTGTGCATTCGCCGCACTGACGCGTAGGCAGAGCATGAAAGTAAGAAAAATAGATTTCCTCATAGATATCACTTCAATCCTTGCCAGCTGTGAATGGCGGAAAAATTATTCTGTCTATCGACGATGTCGGCCATGTTTTCTGCGTTAATAGGCTGGCCAAGACGGTGGGAAAAAAGCCCTGGATTTATCACCTTAGTGATATTGTCTACAACGTTGCTTGATGTGCCTTCATCCGCAATTTGATACATTTGGTTGTCTACCCAATAGGCAGCCGCTGACCTTGTCGCGTATTTGATCTGTCCGACCAATTGGAAATCATCTAGAAAATCTAAATTCGCCTCATTTGGCCATCCATGCGAATTCTGCCGATGCCACGCTGAAAATTTCCCATATTGCGCTCTCCCAGTAATCTGTATCAAACCTCTTCCGCGGTAGTTCCACCCATCTCCATTCTGAACGTTGCCGTTTCTGCCTCCGTAGGCGCGGTTCGCGATAGCTTCCTGATCGGCGGA
This sequence comes from Paraburkholderia sp. GAS206C, assembly GCF_050435645.1. Lineage (NCBI taxonomy): Bacteria > Pseudomonadati > Pseudomonadota > Betaproteobacteria > Burkholderiales > Burkholderiaceae > Paraburkholderia > Paraburkholderia sp. GAS206C. The sequence goes on from NZ_JBNDKR010000007.1 coordinate 341,618, forward strand.
GTGTGCGCTCGTGCGCCCATATTGTTCGGCTTCGTTAGGATGTTGCTGAAAATACGAGAATTTTTGTATCAATCTTGATGGCGGGTAGTTCAAACTCTCGCCATCATGGACCGCCAATGACGGACCCGCCTCCCGGCGGACCTGAGCAAAAAAATGCTCTCGCCTAAGGGATGTGTCCAGCTTGAACAATTCAATATTTGTATTCAGTTCGTCTATGACGACCTGCAACGTTGCAACGGTCGCTGTGGGGAAAATGTGTTGCACCATTTCCAGCGTGAATCGGAAGCCGTACCGCAAGAAATTCCCAATCAAAGCCACCGGATGTATGTGATTCACCACTGGGCTGGACGGAAAACCTTCCACCTTATCTTTCACTGAATCCCACCACTGAAGCTTTTTGATCCGCTCCAGCTCGCATTTCCAGTTCTCGGCCGCGTTACGCATGAGCGGCGTAAGCGCTTCCCAGCGGTTCATGCCACCGCCCCATTCGCTCTCGTATTTCAAGATGACATGGCACAGATCACTTGCCAGCCATCGCCGTCCAAGTGCCTGCCGTAACTTGACCGCCGTCACAATTACGCTGCCGTCCTTACCTCGTTCATCTTTTACTCGTAAGCGCGCAGCAAACCCGCCTTGACGGATTACGCTAGCTGACTGTCACAGGCGGACGCCAGCGATGTGGCAGCAATGCAGAGATGTCGCTGGCCTTGTGGGTCGGCAATCGCGTGAGGATGTCCTTCAGATAGGCGTGCGGGTCGTGGCCGTTAAGCTGTGCCGACCTTATGAGGCTCATGATGGCGGCAGCGCGCTGGCCTGCGCGTAGTGAGCCGGCGAACAGCCAGTTCGCTCTGCCGATGGCCCATGGACGGATCTGGTTTTCTACCCAGTTGTTGTCTATAGGCACGTGCCCGTCGTCGAGATAACGCGTGAGCGCCTCCCAACGCTTGAGACTGTAATCAAGCGCTTTTGCAATCGCTGAACCTTCCGAAACCAGCTTGCGTTGCGCCGTCATCCATTCGTGCAGTGCATCGCACACCGGTTTGGCCCGGCTCTGCCGGAGTTTGCGCCGCTCTTCGGTATCCAGCACTGCAGCGTCGCGCTCGATATCGTAAAGCGCAGCGAAGAACGGCATGGCCTGTCCAGCGACGTGGCTGCTGTGATTAGCATGCAGGTCGAAGAACTTGCGCCGTGCGTGCGCAGCACATCCGATTTCAGTGATGCCCTGCTGGAATCCGGCCTTGTATCCGCCATAGTCGTCGCACACCAGCTTGCCCTGCCAGTTGACGAGAAACGTGCGAGCATGCTCGCCTGCGCGGCTGTCTGCGAAGTCGTAGACCACCGCGCGCAGATCACTGAAGTGCGTGGGCGCGTATGCCCACAGATACGCCCGGTGTGTCTTCCCCTTGCCGGGACTGAGCATCTGCACCGGTGTCTCATCCGCATGCAGCACACCCTGCTGCAAGAGTTCCTGATGGAGGGCATCGACCAGTGGCTGCAACTGTGCGCCGCACGCGCCGACCCAGGCACCCAGTGTCGAGCGCGGTATCGCCAGACCCGCCCGCGCAAAGATCTGTTCCTGACGATACAGGGGAAGGTGGTCAGCGTACTTGGCAACCAGCACCGAGGCCAGCAGCCCCGTGGTCGGGATGCCCTTGTCGATGACGTGTGCGGGCACTGGCGCCTGAACCAGCGTTTCGCACTTCTTGCAGACCCACTTGCCACGGATATGGCGCTCTACCGTGAACACGCCCGGCGTGTAGTCCAGCTTCTCGCTGATGTCCTCACCGATGCGCACGCGCTCGCAGCCACACTGACACACGGTGCTGTCCGGCTCGTGGTGGATCTCCGTGCGCGGCAGTTGCGCCGGCAGCGATGCACGCTTCGGTTGCCGGGGTGACGGGTCGGCTGCTGCTTGTGGCTGAAGCTGCTCGAGCTCCAGTTCGATGGCGGCCAGATCGGCGTCGACAGCTTCGTCCAGCAGGTTCATCTGCTCGCTGCTGAGCTGTTCGCTGCGCCGGCCAAACTGCTGGCGCCTGAGGATGGCGATCTCGTGGCTCAACTGCTCGATACGGGTCTGCCGGTAACGCAGCTCGCGTTCGTTCTCCTTGACCTCCCGCGCCTTCTCTTCGATTTCCCGGTCTCTCTCCTGCACCTGGGCAATCAGCTGCGCGGCGAGCGTGCGCAACTGTTCCGGGCTGAGGGCGTTGAGGTCGGCGGGCAGGTTCATGCAAACCAGTCTGCCAGAACCCCTGGCACCGTGGAAGCGCAACAGTTTACGTCCCTGTTGGCCTTATACGACGCGGATCACACCGTTCGGGCCGATGCGCTGCCACGGCAAACCGATTACCAGACCCGCGAGCTGCTGCTGCGTGAGTGCGTGTTGCTTCGGTTCGCTGCCGGCGTGAGGCCAGACGAACTGTCCCTCGTTCAACCGTCGCGCTGCCAGCCAGATACCGATTCCGTCGTGAACCAGTACCTTCAGGCGGTTGGCTCGCCGGTTGGCGAACAGATAGGCATGGTGCGGATGCGCAGCGCCGAATACCCTGACCACCCGAGCCAGGGCCGTATCGAAGCCGGCCCGCATATCCAGCGGGTCGACTGCCAGCCACACCTCATCAATGCGGATCACGCGAGCCACTCGCGCAGCCAGGCGGCGCACTGTGCTGCCTCTGATGTCGGCCAGCTAACCGTTATCGACTGACCTCCACGGCGAACCTCAATGCGGATCTCGGACGAGTGCGTATCCGGTGTTCCCAATGGTACTGGCACAAAGGCTGGCAGCGACGGTGGCGTGGCAGGTGGGCGGCCCAACGGCCTCCTGGGAAGTCGACCTTCTGCCTGATCGATCCAGCGCCGAAGCAGATTCGCATTAAGCCTGTGTTCCAGTGCAACTGCCGCAACCGATACGCCGATTCCCTGGCAGGCCGCTACCACCTGGGCCTTGAACTCCTCGCTATAGCGTTGCCGACGACGACGCTCTGGGAGTGATTCCGATTCTATAGTGTTCACGTGTCCGCTTATTCGTGCAGTGGACACGATACTCCCAAGCGCCGCAGCCAGATTCAAGATGGGTTTGCTGGCCGCTTACTTTTACTCCACGAGACGACGGCAAGCGACTTACAGTCTGCTCAAGCTTTGACAGGAGAGCACTGTTGCCTACCGCCTCAGTGGATGGCGCGAATGCTTTCTGTTCTTTCGGATTCGCCGAACCGGTGACCGAAAGATTTCGTTTGAAGGCGTCGGTGAGGTTGATCCCTGTTGCGTCCACAATTTCAAAGCCCGGCCATGCCCACGGACTCTCCCAATGTGTGCCTGGATGGGTTGCACTACTGCCCAGCTTCGCACCACAAACCCAACCCGATGCCGTTTGTCCCGAACCCGTGCCGAGTTCGAGGCGCCACCAGGTTACTCCCTTGTCATCGACAGCTACATTTCCATCACCGAGTGAATCAAGCTCCGTGCTTGGATATGCCACCAGATCTGCATTGACTGGTGAACCCACCTGGCTCAATTGCAGCGGGAACGATTTCCAGGCCGGGAGACCGTTCGGAGAATCGAGACGGCTCAACCCCGAACGAGCAATCCAGACGGGATTCTGGTATTGCTGCGCATGACCTGCACCATTAATCCACGGCTGGACGTGAACCCAGGGCCCAGTTTTCGGGCTGGTAGAGGTGAGGGTGAGCTTGGCAAGCTGCACCGCTGCGCCAAGGTAGAGGTCGGCGTCAGTCGGCTTTGCGACAAGCTTCGCACCCGCCTGGATAACAAGGATGGTTCGATCACTTACCGGCAGTTGCGTTGCCCGTGCGCGACTTTTTTCGATGAAACTCTTTAGTGTTTCGTCGGCAAACACTTCAAGATGCAGCAACTGCCGACTCGGGACGGGCGGCAAAGGCGTCGAGGTTTCATAATCGATGTATTCCCCAAGCTGGCCCAACAATGTTCCCGCCTTCACCTGGATCGGCGTGCTCTCGGACGGCGTAATCACCGTGCCGACACCTATCGGCTCTTTCACGGCCTGCTGATCGTGCAGGTAGATCCACCCCCAGTCGTTTTCAGGTGTAACGGGTGCTGTACCAGTTGTGTCGTCATCTGGATGGACCCATGGGACATTCAGGTCGTCCGACCCAAAAACGCCACCACTCGTGGGCGAAACCATATGGCATGCGGTGATCTCCTTGATATGCCCCCACGGCCCACGCGTTTCACTGATTGTGATTTCGCTGCCTTCTGGCAGAAAGCCAACTCGCTCCCCCTGGATGTACCGGCTTTTGTTCTTTCCTACCGTCGGAGCCGTGTACACGAACGCACCGGATGCGCCACCGCCATTCTGCGTGTCTTTCACCCCGATACGGAACGCGTCCACGCCTGGCCACCAGCCTGGCCGCACAAGCTTACTGTCCGACAGATAGGTGCTCCAGTCTGCCATGTGCAGATAGAGACTAAAGAATGTCAGCGTCTCGTCGGCGGGCTGCGCCGCGTTACTACCCGGTGCAGCCGGCATCGTCATCTGGTGGCGCACCAGCACAAAGCCGGTCGAATACATGGACCAGCGACGATCCTGCGAGAAAAGCAGATGCGGATACGCATCGTCGAGCTTGAACGCGACGATATCGCCGTCGGCAATCACGCGTACGCCTTTGGACTGCTCCAGACGTGAGGCCGAGGCCGGGCCGAAATGAACGCCGCCGTGTGGGAAACCATTGACACCGAGAGGGAAGAAGCCGTCACTCATCGCGCCCAGTGCGCTGTAAAACACCTGTGGATCGGCGGCCTCCTTACCGTCCCTTGCGGGAAAGGGATAGCGCCAGGTCAGCGGCGATGCGGACTGGGGTGCAGCCGCGGGCGCAGCCGGAGTGATAGCCGGATGGTTCTGCGGGGCCGGTGGATGGCTTTGGGGGAGGGTCATTTTTCGGATTCGATGAAGTTAGCCGGAAAACCGCGAGGCATGTGCCGTCAGGTCGGGCCGATGATTCGGAGCAGGGAGCGTCGGGGCTCCCCCATCTTCTCGGTGGCCTCGAAAGATACGACTGAGAGCGTCTCTACGCTGTCTGTGCCGGGTACGTCGAGGTGATACGCCTCTCGACCCGGTAGGGCTTGCAGTGCGTCTTGCAGATCTGTCATTGACCTAGCCTCCCTGCGGTTGTTTTGAGAGGCGCGACCTGATTCAGCAGGACTGCAAACGTTAGGAGGCCGCGATGCGGAGCCTATTTAGCTCCTGAAGATTTTTACCCCGCGTGCCATCCCAATTCAATGCAGAAAAGTCTGCAAATTGATCGTTGATAGTCGAGGCGCAATTCGGCCGGCGAACAAACCTGGCCGCGCATACAGACGGTGTCCGCAAAAATATCCGCAATGCCAGCATTGCTGTCCTCTCGTCTGTTCGGATGCCGCGACTCTGGAGTCCATCGGACGGGCGTTGCCGGTTCGTCTCTCCACGCCTGGCCATTCGGATGACTCGTCGGTCGATCAAAAGTCCTCAACAATTACGATGGTGTATGAAATCGGTCACATCGACATTTCATACGATAAACGTCGTATAATTCGGGGGTGCTTTTGACGATACCAGTTAAATATTGCGAGGTTAAGCAGGCGGTCGTCGCCGCGCTTAGGTCCGGCAGGTTTCAGCATGAGTCGCGTCGTAACGTCGATGTCAAAAACCTTCTTACCATGGGGGAGGTGACGCCGCAGTTAGTGGAACGCGTCATCGTCAAGAGTGATGACACTGAATACGTATCGTCGCCGCATCACAGGTTCGCGTCGATCGATGTGCATGTCATCGCGTCAGGTGGCTGGTACGTGAAGTTTTACTTCGTCGGCGATCCAGACACCATGTTTATAAGCGTTCACCAGTGAGCAGGACCATGAACACAAAACTGTATGAAGAAGGCGAGAAGCGCAAGGCGATCTGTCACAGCTGTCAGCAGCTCGTGAGTTCGACCTTTGCGCGCCGCAATGTGCCGTTCAGTGACGGCAAGGGCGAGGTCAAGGACATCCTCGTCTCAGTTTGCGACGTGTGCGATGAAGTAGTCGCCATCCCCGCGCAGTCCACGCCGGCTATTCGCGAAACCCGTCAGAAGGAAGTGAAGGCCATCGAGGCGCAGTTGCCCGCTATTTATCTGGATATGCTTGATCTTGCTGCGTACACGATCGATAGCGCGAGCTCAACCGAGTTTCGCAAGGTTTTAATGATCTTGTATCTGCATCGGTTTGCCTCCGGCGAGTATCCTCGGGAGCGGTTGATGAGGGCGCATCGCTCAGCCGTGGCGCGCTTCAAGGAGCAGCGCGGAGCCGCGCGCAGACGCCTCTCCATGAAGGTCACGCCGCGCATCGCCGAAGACATCAAGACGCTGACTGAAGATACGGAGATGAATCAGACCGAGGTGATCAAATCCGTGATCTATCAGATTCAGATAGATGTGATCGAGGGGCGCAAGCCGGCTTTGATGAAGGAGCTCGGCGCGTTGGCTGTGATATCGGCCTAGCAGCCGTCGTCGCGAGAGCGTCGAGCGGCCGCGCCGACAGAGTCATTCGTACGTCAGCTATTTCCCTTCACCCCTTAACTTGCGCCCCTGTTCCCGAATCTGCTCCAGAGTCGCGCCAGGCGTGCTCGCTTCCTGCGGGATGCGAATCTCGATTACCGCTGCGCGTTTCGCCGCGAGCGAACGCTCGAGCGCCGGCAGGAAATCCTCGGTACGCTCCACTGTCTCGCCATGTGCGCCGAAAGATCGCGCGAACGCCGCGAAATCCGGATTGGTGAGGCCGGTGCCATGCACGCGGTTGGGATAGTGCCGCTCCTGGTGCATGCGGATCGTGCCGAAGTGGCTGTTGTTCACGACGATGAACAGCACGTGCAGGTCGTATTGCATCGCCGTCGCCAGTTCCTGAGCGGACATCATGAAGCAGCCGTCGCCGGCCAGCGCTACCACCGTGCGCTGCGGATAGAGCGATTTCGCCGCAATGGCCGCTGGCACGCCGTAGCCCATCGCGCCGCTGGTCGGTGCGAGCTGCGAACGGAAATGCCGGTAAGAGAAGTGTCGATGCAGCCACGTCGCGTAGTTGCCCGCGCCGTTGGTCACGATGGCGTCCTCGGGCAAGTGCGCGCGCAGCTGCTGAATCACCTCGCCCATTTGCACGTCGCCGGGAATCTGCCGCGGCACTCGCCACTCGAGGTAGGAGCGATGCGCCTCTTCCGCAGTTCCCGCCCATGCCGGTTTTGAGGAAGGAGGCGGCAGCGCCGCGAGAAGTGACGCGAGTTCAGGCATTCCGGAGACGATCGGCAAATCTGCCGAATACACGCGGCCCAATTCCTCCGCGCCCTGATGCACGTGAACCAAAGTCTGCCTGGTCTTCGGAATGTCCAGTAGCGTATATCCGCCGGTTGTGGCTTCACCCATTCGCGGGCCAAACACGAGCAGCAGATCCGCATCCGCGATGCGCTTGGCCAGCGCGGGATTAATGCCTAGTCCCACATCGCCTGCGTAGTTCGCATGCTCGTTATCGAGCGTGTCCTGAAAACGGAACGCGAGACCGATCGGCAACTGCCAGCTCTCGACGAAGCGCTGCAGGTCCGCGCTGGCCTCAGGTGTCCAGCCGCTACCGCCAGCAATCACCATCGGCCGCTGTGCGCCTTCGAGCAACTGCCGAAGCTGATCCATCTGTGCCGCAGACGGCGATGCCGCCACACGGTGATAAGCCGGCGCGCCTGGCACCACCGCACACGCGTCGCTCAAGACATCTTCCGGCAACGACAGCACGACAGGCCCTGGCCGTCCTGACGTCGCAGTATGGAACGCGTGACTCAGATACTCCGGAATGCGACGCGGATCATCGATCTGTGCGACCCACTTCGCCATCTGGCCGAACATGCGTCGATAGTCGATTTCCTGGAACGCCTCGCGGTCGAGATGTTCGCGCGCGCATTGGCCGATCAGCAGGATCATCGGCGTCGAGTCCTGGAACGCGGTGTGCACGCCAATCGACGCATGCGTCGCGCCGGGTCCGCGCGTGACGATTGCTACGCCGGGACGACCGGTCAGTTTGCCGACCGCTTCGGCCATATTGGCGGCGGCCGCTTCGTGTCGGCAGACAACGGTCTGGATCCGTTCAGTCTCGTCGTGCAGCGAGTCGAGCACGGCGAGAAAGCTCTCGCCCGGCACACAGAAAACACGTTCGACACCGTGCGTCAGCAGGGCATCGACTACAAGGCGCGCACCGGTAGTGGTGGCGGAAGCGGGAACATTCGTCAGCGGCATTGCGGTGAAGCCTCCAGTCGGATCTCGTCGGTCGGCTGGTCGGCCACGTGGGGCCGACGGGCTTCGACAGCTTACGCCGACTCGGCGGCCGGTGTCACTGGAAAGGGCAAGGGCAATGTCGGGCCGCTAATCGGGCTATTGGCACAAGCTGCCAAGGCAACGCCGCGCAGCACAGCAGCGGCGGCGCGTTGTAAGGGATGCGTTGGCTACGACTTGCATGAAGTCACCGAGCCGCAGCTGGTCGTATGGCCGTATGGCCGAACGAAGCAAAGCGGCCACAAATCAGCATTCGACAATGTTCACCGCCAACCCGCCGCGTGAAGTTTCCTTGTACTTGGTCTTCATATCCGCGCCGGTTTCGCGCATCGTCTTGATGACCGAGTCCAGCGAAACATAGTGGCTGCCATCGCCGCGCAATGCCATCCGCGCCGCGTTGACCGCCTTCACCGACGCCATTGCATTACGTTCGATACACGGAATCTGCACCATGCCGCCAACCGGATCGCAGGTCAGCCCGAGGTTATGTTCCATGCCGATTTCCGCGGCGTTCTCGACCTGCTCGGGCGTGCCGCCCATCACCGCCGCGAGTGCGCCGGCGGCCATCGAGCAGGCCACGCCCACTTCACCCTGGCAACCCACTTCGGCACCGGAAATCGACGCATTCAGCTTGTACAGAATGCCGATCGCTGCTGCCGTCATCAGAAAGTCGATCACGCCTTGCTGGTTCGAACCGGACATGAACCGTGTGTAGTAATGCAGAACGGCGGGGATGATGCCGGCCGCACCGTTCGTCGGCGCAGTGACGACACGACCGCCGGCGGCATTTTCTTCATTGACGGCAATTGCGTACAGATTGATCCAGTCCACCATCGACAGCGGATCACGCAACGCCAGTTCAGGATTTCCCGACAGGGAGCGATACAACTGCGGCGCACGCCGCTTCACCTGGAACGGACCTGGGAGATTGCCATCCGCATCCGGATTGCCGATGCCGCAACCGCGCGCCACGCACGACTGCATCACGTCCCAGATCTTCATCAAGCCAGCGCGCGTTTCTTCTTCGGTATGCCAAACGCGCTCGTTTTCCCACATCAGTTGCGCGATGCTCTTGCCGGTTGCCTTGCACAGCGCTAGTAGCTCATTGCCGCTGCGGAATGAATGCGGCAATTGGTCGACCGCGCTCAGCACCTTGGTATTCGGCGCCCCCGCAGTGACCACAAAGCCACCGCCGACGGACAGGTAAGTCGCCTCACGCAGCGTCTGACCTTGAGCATCGAACGCGTGCAGCTTCAATCCGTTCGGATGCTCGGCGAGCGCCTGCCGGTAGAAAGAAATGTGATCCTTCTGCACGAACGGCACCGGGTGTGTGCCAAGCAGCGGCAAAGAGCGCGAAGTGCGCACGGCTTCGAGACGCTGCGCGATCGTATCGGGATTGACGGTATCCGGCGCGTCGCCCATCAAGCCGAGCATCACGCCGCGATCGGTGCCGTGGCCCTTGCCGGTCGCGCCGAGCGAACCGTACAGATCCACCTTCACCGAAGCCGTACCCGCAAGCAGTCCGTCGCGTTCGAGCCCCTGGACGAACATCAGCGCCGCGCGCATCGGCCCGACCGTATGCGAACTGGACGGACCAATGCCGATTTTGAAAAGGTCGAACACACTGACTGCCATTACTGCTCCTGCATATAAAAAACGGGGTTAACGTGCCGGCAGCGGCAGGCACACGGCCAGCCACGCGGGCGGGGTCGGCGCGAGCCGCAGCGCGATCGGCGCATAGCGGCCATCGAGACGCGCCGCCAGGTGAAACAGTTCAGCCGCGTTCTTCGGATCCCAGTCACCCGAATAGCCGGGCAAGCCGGCTTCGCGACGCTTCGCATCGAACGGGACGTCCGAATGCACAAATTCGTCATGCGTTTTGGTGCCCAACGCGTAGGGCGTCAACCAGTTCAGCGCGGTGCCCAGCGTCGCGTCGTTGGTGGCCTTCTCCGGCAACCAGTTGCGGTTGTGACGGCGCGCGGCCAGCGCGGCGGTCACGAGCGGCTGCAGATCGTAAGTCACGTAATGCAGCGCATCGCGTTCCTTGAAGTCGATCGTCGAACCGTCCGGCTCGATGTTGTCGCCAATATGTTCGACAAACAGACGCTGCGCCGCGTTGATCATCTTGCGGTTATCGAGCGTGAAGGCGGCCATCGCAATCAGTTTGACCCGGTGGCTCTGCCAGTTATTGCGAAACGAGCCGGTTAGCGGGCGCGGTTGCGCGTCGATCTGCGCGATGTAACCGTTTCCAAGCTTCGTCAGAAACGCCATCGCTGCGTTACGCGTTTTCACCGGCAACGCGCTTGCGGTCATGTCGTAGGCGAGGATCAAGCCTTCGAAACGGGTTTCGTCGATCGGGTTGAAGCTCGGCTGATAGGTCGTGACCCAGGCGTACAGCAGGCGGTCGACCAGTTTCAGATAGCGGTCGTCACTGGTGGCGCGCCAGGCGAGCGCCGCGTCACGCAGGAGGTCCAGATCTTTCTCGGCTTCGACGCTCTGATCGTAGATCCCTTCGTGCTGTAAGGTGCCTTCGGTATGCAAGGTCGCCACCGCGTGCGCCTGATCGTTCAGATGCGCTTCCACGTTGGCGACCAGTGCCTTGACGCCCGGATCGGCGTTCGTGCGTTCGCTGGTTTGCAGCGCTGGCGCTGCACAGAAATTCATCGCTGCGCGGGCGTGCCGCACCGGCAGCATGACGGCGCCGCACACCAGCAGCAGCGTCGCGAGCGGCGTGCCCGCGGCCTGCCAGGACGGCATGCGCCGTGAATAGCTCGGGCTTTCCATCATTAGCACCTTTCGCACCATGCGACACTCCTTCGTTGGGCTGATTGGTGTGTGATGTTAGCCGTTCCCGGGCACGAACGACAGGACCGCGCGTCACCGTCAGGTGGCGCGCGGTTCAAGCCAGCGGATGCGACGCGGTTACTCGTAATCCGCGATGGGTACGCAGGAGCAGAACAGGTTGCGGTCGCCATACACGTTGTCTGCACGGCCAACCGGCGGCCAGTACTTCCTCGCAATCAGCGACGGCAGCGGATACGCAGCGGTTTCACGCGCATACGCATGCTTCCAGTCGTCCGCAATCACCACGGCCGCGGTGTGCGGTGCGTGCTTGAGCGGATTGTCTTCGCGGTCGGAGCGGCCATCTTCGACGGCGCGGATTTCCTCGCGGATCGCAATCATCGCTTCGATGAAACGGTCGAGCTCTTCCTTCGATTCCGATTCGGTCGGTTCGACCATCAGCGTGCCCGGCACCGGGAAGCTCATGGTTGGCGCGTGGAAGCCGTAGTCGGCGAGGCGCTTGGCGACGTCGTCAACGGTGATGCCGCTGGTGTCCTTGATCGGGCGCAGGTCGAGAATGCATTCGTGCGCGACCAGTCCGCCGGGGCCCGAGTACAGCACCGGATAATGCGGCGCCAGCTTGTTGGCGACGTAGTTGGCGTTGAGAATCGCGGTTTCGGTCGCAGCGGTGAGGTTTTTCGCGCCCATCATCGCGATGTACATCCACGAGATCGGCAGGATCGAAGCGGAGCCGTACGGCGCGCCCGACACGGCGCCGATGCCTTGCGGCGCACGCTCGTAACCGGATGACGTCTGGTTCGGCAGGAACTGCGCGAGGTGCGCGCCCACTGCCACCGGGCCGACGCCCGGGCCGCCGCCGCCGTGCGGAATACAGAACGTCTTGTGCAGGTTCAGGTGCGAAACGTCGCCGCCGAACTGGCCCGGCGCCGTGAGGCCGACCATTGCGTTCATGTTGGCGCCGTCCACGTACACCTGACCGCCGTGTGCATGCACGATCTCGCAGATTTCGCGCACGTTGGCTTCGAACACGCCGTGCGTCGACGGGTACGTGATCATGATCGCAGCCAGCTTGTCGGCGTGTTGCGCGGCCTTCGCCTTCAGGTCTTCAATATCGACGTTGCCTTGCGCATCGCAGGCGACCACCACGACCTGCATGCCGGCCATCTGCGCCGACGCCGGGTTCGTGCCGTGCGCCGAAGCGGGAATCAGGCAGACGCTGCGATGACCTTCGCCGCGCGAAGCGTGATAAGCGTGGATGATCAACAGACCCGCGTACTCACCTTGCGAGCCGGCGTTCGGTTGCAGTGAAACTGCTGCGTAACCGGTCGCCGCCACGAGCATCTGCTCGAGCTGATCGATCATTTCGCGGTAGCCGACAGTTTGCTCAGCCGGCGCGAACGGGTGAATCTGACCGAACTCAGGCCACGTGACCGGCAGCATTTCCGAGGTCGCGTTCAGCTTCATCGTGCAGGAGCCGAGCGGGATCATCGAGCGGTCGAGCGCCAGGTCCTTGTCGGAGAGGCTGCGCAGGTAGCGCAGCATTTCCGTTTCCGAATGATGGCGGTTGAACACATGGTGCGTGAGATACGCGCTGGTGCGTTCGAGCGCGGCCGGCACGGAGCTTTCCGCGGGCAGTTCGGCGTCGAGCGCGTCGATTTGTGGCACTTCGCTCACGAACGCCGCTTGCGCGAACACGGCCAGCAGATCGGCGAGGTCGCTGCGCTTGGTGGTTTCGTCGAGCGAGATGCCGACGCGCGTGTCGCTCACGCGGCGCAGGTTGATGCGTTTGGCGACCGCCGCGTCGTGCAGCGCCTGGGTGCAGGCGCCGGTTTCGAACGTGAGCGTGTCGAAGAATGCTTCGTTGACGAGCGTATAGCCGAGCTTTTTCGCACCGGCCGCCAGCAGCGCGGCGACGCGGTTCACACGCTGGGCAATCGTCTTCAGACCTTGCGGGCCGTGATACACCGCGTACATGCTGGCCATGATCGCGAGCAACGCCTGCGCGGTACACACGTTCGAAGTCGCCTTTTCGCGGCGGATGTGCTGTTCGCGCGTTTGCAGCGCGAGACGCAGCGCGGGCTTGCCCTGTGCGTCGACAGTGACGCCAACGAGACGGCCCGGCATTTGCCGCTTGAATTCGTCGCGCACGGCGAGATATGCCGCGTGCGGACCGCCGAAGCCGACCGGCACGCCGAAACGCTGCGTGTTGCCGACAGCCACGTCCGCGCCCCATTCGCCCGGCGGCGTGAGCAGCGTGAGCGCGAGCAGATCGGCGGCAACCACCACATAGCCGCCTGCAGCATGGACAGCTTCAGCCAGGGCACGGTAGTCGCGCACATCGCCGTTCACGCCCGGGTATTGCAGCAGCACGCCGAAGGCGTTGGCGCTCGCGGCATCCGCAGCCGGGCCAACCTTCACTTCGATGCCCACCGGCGTAGCGCGCGTCTTCACCACTTCGATGGTTTGCGGCAGCACGTCGTCGGCGACGTAGAACACGTTCGACTTCGGCTTGCCCACGCGTTGCAGCAGCGTCATCGCTTCGGCGGCGGCGGTGGCCTCGTCGAGCAGCGATGCGTTGGAGATGGCGAGGCCGGTCAGGTCGATGATCATCTGCTGGAAGTTCAGCAGCGCTTCGAGACGGCCTTGCGAGATTTCCGGCTGATACGGCGTGTAAGCCGTGTACCACGCCGGATTTTCGAGTACGTTGCGCAGGATCACCGTCGGGGTGTGCGCGTTGTAATAGCCCTGCCCGATATACGAGCGGAACACCTGGTTCTTGTCGGCCAGCTCACGCAGCGCGGCGAGCGCTTCGGCCTCGCTCTTCGGTTGCGCGAAGGGGCCGAGCGGCAGCGTTTCGGTGCGGCGGATCGTCTTCGGAATCACGGCGTCGATCAGCGCGGCGCGCGAGGCGAAGCCGAGGGCTTCGAGCATCGCCTGGCTGTCGGCCGAATCCGGGCCGATATGCCGTTCAGCGAAGGCGTCATGCACTTCGAGCGCGGCGAGCGAGAGAGGAGTGCGGTTCATCAGACGATCCGGGTGTTCGAGCTTCATGGGGTGTTCCTGGCGGTGCGGCCGTCCGCGTTCGTCGGACGCCGCACCTGACGGTTAAAGCGGGTTTGAAATAACTTACTCGCCGATCGACTTGCTGTACGCGTCGGCGTCGATCAGGCGGTCATGCGTTGCATCGGCTGCCGGCTTGATCTTGAACAGCCAGCTGTCATACGGCGTGCTGTTGACGGAGTCGGGCGTGTCGGCGACAGCCGTGTTGGCTTCGATGATTTCGCCCGAGACCGGCGCGTAGATATCGGAGGCGGCTTTCACGGATTCGATGACGGCGACGGTGTCGCCGGCGCTAACGGTCTTGCCCAGTTCCTGGACTTCGAAGAAGACGATGTCGCCGAGCGCTTCTTGCGCGTGGTCGGTAATGCCGACCGTCAGCGTGCCGTCTGCTTCGGTGCGGACCCATTCGTGCGATTCGGTGTATTTCAGATCGGCCGGGATGCTCATCGGATGCTCCTGTGCGGTGTGTACGGTAAAAACTTAAAAAGGAGGAAGCGCGCGCAACGAAAGCTTAAGCAGCAAGAACTTTGCCGTTGCGCACGAACGGCAGTTTTACCACGCTTGCGGGAAGGGCTTTGTCACGGATTTGCACGTGGACGACATCGCCGGGCTTCACGTCCTTCGGCACGCGTGCGAAGGCGATGGATTCCTGCATGGTGGGCGAGAATGTACCGCTAGTGATTTCACCTTCACCGTGCGGCGTGACGACCTTCTGATGGGCGCGCAGCACGCCGGCAGCCTTGCCGTTTTCCTTTTGCAGGATCAATCCGACGAAAGCGCACTGGCAACCGTCGGCTTCGAGCTTCGCCTTGCCGACGAAGTCGCGCGGCGAATTCAGATCCACGGTCCAGGCGAGACCGGCGTCAAGCGGCGAGACATTGTCGTCCATGTCCTGGCCGTACAGATTCATGCCGGCTTCGAGGCGCAGCGTGTCGCGCGCGCCGAGACCGGCGGGGCGCACGCCCTGACGCACCAATGCGTCCCAGAACTCGCAGACGGACGTGGAAGGCAGCACGATTTCGAAACCGTCTTCGCCGGTGTAGCCGGTGCGGGCAACCATCAACTCGCCGAACGGCGTGTTCTCGACGATGGCGGCGTTAAACGGCTTGAGGAGTTCGGTGGACGTACGGGTGGACGGCGCGACTTGCCAGACCTTTTCGCGGGCGTTCGGACCTTGCACGGCGACGATCGACAGATCGCGGCGCGGCGTGATGGTCAGGCCATAGCCGCCTTCGGCGTTGAGCTTGCCGAACCAGGCGATGTCCTTTTCTGCGGTGGCGGCATTGACCACCAGGCGGAAGTGGGTTTCGGAGAAGAAATAGACGATCAGATCGTCGATCACGCCGCCGTTCGGGTTCAGCAGGCAGGTGTAGAGCGCCTTGCCCGGCGCTTGCAGCTTGCCCACGTTGTTAGCGATTGCGTGTTCGAAAAACGCGCGGACGCGCTCACCGGTGAAATCGACCACACACATGTGCGACACGTCGAACATGCCGGCGTCGGTGCGCACCGCGTGGTGTTCGTCGATTTGCGAGCCGTAGTTGACGGGCATGTCCCAGCCGCCGAAATCGACCATGCGGGCCTTCAGCGCGCGATGGGTGGCGTTAAGCGGGGTGTGTTTGAGTTCGGTCATCAGGGCCTCAGGCAATCTCGACGGATAACAAAAAGGCCATGCGGCTTCATTCCTCGCGGCCAAAAGCCTGCGAGCGATGCCATGCATGACCCCTCTGTCCTCGATACCTGAGAGATTGCGCTGCCGGGCGGGTTCGCAAGTGCCTGCAAGCCATCACGGTGAAACGCGCGCCCCTTCGGTGGGCAGCCTGCCTGGCTCGATGATGGTCGATGCCGGTGGCTACTGCCGCTCTCCAGAGTGCGAAAAACCGGTGCCTGATGAAGCCCGGACGATGCCGGAATCAGACGGGTTCTTCGACGCAGCCGGTCCTTTTGCCTGAGAGTTTGTGGGTGTGCCCCTTCGGCGGCGCGGCCCGCAAAAAACATGGCGGCCAACGCTCTCTCCCGACGCGTGCGGCGAATGTACGCGAGGCCCCGAGGCTTGTCAAATGAAGGCTTTAGAGAGCTATGCGGCGGTGCAGCGGGCGGTGCGAGCGCCAAAAAAAAGCGCGGGGAATGACCCCCGCGCCTGTGCTTTCACAGCGAATTGCCGAACAGATTGACTGAGCGGCTTACTCGCCGATCGCGTGTGCTGCGCCGTCGAGTTCCTGGTTCAGCACGCGCTGCTCTTCACCCGACAGGCCACCACCATGCTGGGCAGACATGTCACGCGCTTCCTGACGGATCACGTCGAGGCGGTGATGCAGCGCGCCACCTTGCGGGGGCGGGTAGTAGCCTTGATTGACGTGATTGTCGATGCGGCGGCTCAGGTTGTCGGCACGACCGTAAACCTGATTCAGGCGCTGAACTGCGATTTCGTGCGGGTTAGGTCCCGGGGGCGGTGCCTGTTGCGGGACCACACAGGCGGCCAGCGAAGAAACCAGTGCCAGACTTGCCAGCGCACGGGTGAAACGTTGCATGCGTACTCTCCTTTTGTTGGTCGGAGTTAGCGCTTGAGCGCTTACTCCGGTCCCATGCAGTTGCCTGCGGTCGTCGTGGTCTTGATCGACGGTTAGATCGATATCGTGAAGCAACGGCTAGCCGCAGCCACACGATGACCTTAATTCAGAAACATATTGTAACGGAGCGTCCCTTTCGGAACTGTTAGCAGCGGTTGTCAGCATGTAAGCTGAGACTTGCGCGGCGATCTCAGCGGATTCGTTCAAAGGGCAGGCGCCGGCCTTCCTCTTCGCTGCGCGCGGCCAGTTCGATGATCGTCATGACGTCGACGGCGTCCTGAGGGCTGACCGGGAAACGCTCGCCATCGAGGATGGCTGCCGCCAGCGAGCGGTAGAAGCCGATATAGTCGCCGTCGCGGGTCGGCAGGGCGCGTTCGGTTTCCTGATTGCTCGCGTCCAGTACGCGCAGCAGACCCGCCGGGTTGCCGCCAGCAAAGCCGGCGTCACCCGGGCGCAAACCCGCTCGCAACTGATCTTCCTGGGTGTCGAGTTCACGCTTGACGTAGCTGCCGCGCGTGCCGTCGATTGCAAAGCGCGGCGGCGCGAGCGCGGTGAGGGTGGTCGCGTGCAGCACGACTTCGAGATCCGCGTAGCCCAGCTGCAGATGAACGTAGTCGGTGGCGCCCCCGCCATCGCGATGCGTTTTGACGGTGGCCGACACCGTGGCGGGCGTGCCGAAGAGCGCCAGCGCCTGGTCGATCAGATGCGGCCCGAGATCGAACAGCAGGCCGCCGCCACGCGACGCTTCCTCGCGCCAGCGCGGCCGCACATCCGGACGGAAGCGGTCGAAATGCGACTCGTAGTGGGTAATACGGCCCAGCTCACCGCTGGCGAGCAGGTCGCGAACGGTGAGGAAATCGCCGTCCCAGCGACGGTTGTGGAACGGCGCGAAGGTGAGGCCTCGCGCCAGCGCCAGGTTGGCGAGCGTGAGCGCCTCCGTGGCCGTCAGCGTGACCGGTTTGTCGACCACCACGTGCTTGCCGGCTTCGAGCGTGCGTTTGGCGAAGTCGAAGTGGGTGTCATTTGGCGTGGCAATCACCACGCATTGGATGTCGTCGAGCGCGAGCAGCGCATCGAGATCGGGCACGACTTTGGCGTGCGGATAGTCGGCCCGAGCCGGCTCGGGCTTGCTTGTCGCGATCGCAGCGACCGTGGCCCGGCCGCAGTGCTCGATCACCGGCGCGTGGAAGGTGGCGCCAGCAAAACCGTAACCCATCAATCCTGTTTTCAGCGGTGCAGACATGTGAGTTTCCTGCAAGAATGCGCGCCGCTTTGCCACCGCGGCGACGACGCGCGGCCTGTAATTGTGGCATGTCCGAGCCGTCACCGGCTTCGTGTTAGCATCCCTGCCCGCACCCTCAACCCGCAATACCCCCCGCCCAAACACGATGTCCGCTGGCCTGAATCCCGCTCAAAACGAAGCGGTGCGCTACCTCGATGGTCCCTGTCTTGTGCTTGCCGGCGCAGGCAGTGGCAAGACGCGCGTGATTACGCAGAAAATTGCGCACCTGATCGAAGTCAAAGGCTTCGAGCCGCGACATATCGCGGCCGTTACCTTCACGAACAAGGCGGCGGCGGAAATGCGCGAACGCGTCGGCAAGCTGCTCGAAGGCAAGACGCTGACCACTCCCGGCAAGGAAGGCCGCAAGGTGCCCGTCAATCAGTTGACGGTGTGTACGTTCCACTCGCTCGGCGTGCAGATTCTGCGTCAGGAGGCCGAACACGTGGGCCTGAAACCGCAGTTCTCGATCATGGATTCGGACGACTGCTTCGGCATGATCCAGGAACAGGTCGGCTCGACGGATAAGGGTTTCATCCGCAAGATCCAGTCGATCATCTCGCTGTGGAAAAACGGCCTGATCATGCCGGAAGAGGCGGTGGCGATTGCGGCGAACGAGGACGAGCACCAGGCGGCGATTGTCTACCGCAACTACGTCGCCACGCTGCACGCTTACCAGGCGGTGGATTTCGACGATCTGATCCGCCTGCCCGCCGAGCTCTTTGCGAAGAACGAAGCGGTGCGCGACCGGTGGCAGAACAAGCTGCGCTATCTGCTGATCGACGAGTACCAGGACACTAATGCGTGCCAGTACGAGCTGCTGAAGCAACTGGCCGGCCCGCGCGCTGCGTTCACGGCGGTGGGCGACGACGATCAGGCCATCTACGGCTGGCGCGGTGCAACCCTGGAAAACCTGGCGCAGCTCGGCAAGGATTTTCCGAAGCTGCATCTGGTGAAGCTGGAGCAGAACTACCGGTCGACGGTGCGGATTCTGACGGCCGCCAATAATGTGATCGCGAACAACCCGAAGCTGTTCGAGAAGAAGCTGTGGTCCGAACACGGCATGGGCGACACGATCACCGTGACGGGCTGCAACGACGAGGAGCACGAAGCGGAATCCGTGGTGTTCCGCCTGTCGGCGCACAAGTTCGAGCGGCGCGCGCAGTTCCGCGACTACGCGATCCTGTATCGCGGCAATTTCCAGGCGCGGATCTTCGAGCAGGTGCTGCGGCGCGAGCGGATTCCGTATGTACTGTCGGGCGGCCAGTCGTTCTTCGACAAGGCCGAGATCAAGGATATCTGCGCGTATCTGCGGCTGATCGCCAACGCGGACGACGATCCTGCTTTCATCCGCGCCATCACCACGCCGCGGCGCGGCGTGGGCAACACGACGCTCGAGGCGCTCGGGTCGTTCGCGGGTCAGGCGAAGGTGTCGCTGTTTGAGGCGGTGTATATGGGCGGGATCGAGGCGCGGCTGTCGGTGCGCCAGGTTGAGCCGTTGCGCACCTTCTGCGATTTCATGCAGCGCCTCACCGACCGCGCGGAAAAAGATCCGGCCACCGAGGTGCTCAACGACCTGATGGACGCGATCCACTACGAGGCCCACCTTTATGACGCGTTCGACGAGCGCCAGGCTCAGTCGAAATGGCAGAACGTGCTGGAATTCGTGGAGTGGTTGAAGCGCAAGGGCACCAAGCCCGAGCCGGAAGCGGGCTCCGAGGCGACCGGCTACGACAACGCGGACGGTCTCGCGGATACCGGCAAGAACCTGCTGGGCCTGATCCAGACGGTGGCGCTGATGTCGATGCTCGAAGGCAAAGAGGAGGATCCGGACGCGGTGCGGCTTTCGACGGTGCATGCGTCGAAGGGGCTCGAGTATCCGCACGTGTTTCTGGTGGGCGTCGAGGAAGGCATCATGCCGCACCGCGGCGGCTCGGACGACGCGCCGATCGACGACGCGCGTATCGAGGAAGAGCGCCGGCTGATGTACGTGGCGATTACGCGGGCGCAGCGCAGTTTGCATCTGAACTGGTGCAAGAAGAGAAAGCGTGCGCGGGAGACGGTGGTGTGCGAGCCGTCGCGGTTTATTCCTGAGATGGGACTGGACGAGGCGCCGCCGCCGACGGCGGAGGAAGCCCCGATGACGCCGAAGGACAGGTTGGCGAGTTTGAAGGCGTTGTTGCAGAAGCCTTGAGATTTAGGCGCGGGACGCGAGCAAGACCACGCGCGCGGCAGGTGCATCGACGCTTCCGGCGCGGTGGCACGCTACAGTGGTTCGGGCCTGCCTAACGGAGATCCGGAGATCCATCCCGCATGACAACCTTGCCGCTCGCGCGCTACCGCAGCGCGCTCGAAACCTATATCGACGCGAAGGACAACACGCGTCCTGAACGCATCGCCGAAGTCTTTGCGACGGATGCCGTCCTCACCTTTTCCCTGGCAACCTCGAA
The DNA here is from genome assembly GCF_050435645.1 of Paraburkholderia sp. GAS206C. Lineage (NCBI taxonomy): Bacteria > Pseudomonadati > Pseudomonadota > Betaproteobacteria > Burkholderiales > Burkholderiaceae > Paraburkholderia > Paraburkholderia sp. GAS206C. The sequence goes on from NZ_JBNDKR010000007.1 coordinate 362,067, forward strand.
TATTGCGTTTCCGGCCCGCACGGTCGGAACGGTGGCAATTGCCAGGACGCTGGTGAGCGACTTCGGCGCGCAATACGCGCAGTGCCGTACTTACTACGTATGCGATTCGCTGGAGGCAGTGGGCCACAAGATTGAAGCGCTGTCGTGGCTCGTGCTGATGCGCGAGCCTGCCGCCCGTGCTTTGCGGGTTGGGCATGGCGTGTACCGCTGGACCTTCGGTTCCGATGCGACCGCGGATGAAGGGCGCGTGACCGCCTTTCATATCCACATCGCGCGGATGGACGTGGTGTCGGATCCTGATGGGGCTCTGCTCGCGGCGCTGCAGGGTGGTCTGAGTTATCCGTGGCTTAAGCCTGCCACGCTCCGGGAGCATTTCGAGGCGCTGGCGCGGTCGACGCCTGCGCTGGCATTCGTGGGCGCTTTCGCCGCGCCGGCTGGCCCATCTAACGACTTGTGAAATTAAAAATCCCTGCCGGTGTTGCCACGGTGCAGGGATTTTTTTGCGTCGTGCCGGGCCGGCCGACGCCTACCGCTTACTTCGCTGCGCTGACCATGTAGTCGACGGCGGCCTTCACGTCGGCATCGGACGCGTTCGATCCGCCTTTAGGCGGCATCGCACCCTTGCCGTGCAGCGCGTAGTTGTAAATCGTGTCCATCGGGTCCTTGAGACGCGGTGCCCATGCCGCTTTGTCGCCGAACTTCGGGGCATTCAGCACGCCAGCGGCGTGACACGCCTGGCAAACCTGCGTGTAGAGCGCCTTGCCGGCCTGCGAGGCGTCCGCGCTTTGCGCTGCGTCTCCGCCAGGCGCTGCTGCCGGTGCGCTGGCGATCGAGGCGAGCGCGGCCGCTGCCTGGGACGCCGCTGCCGCGCCAGCGTCAGCCGGGGCGCCGGAAGCGGGTGCAGCCGCGGCGGCAGCGCCTGAGGCCGCTTGCGCTGCGGTCGGGGCCGCCGGTTGGGCAAAATTGCCGCCGGAATTGTTCGCCATATAGACGACGGCGCGGGCAATCTCGAAGTCGCTATAGTCGTCCGGGCTGGTGCCGCCGCGCGGGGGCATGGCGCCCGTGCCGGTCAAGGCGGTGTGCACGAGCGTGTCGTAGCCTTGCGCGATGCGCGGTGCCCAGTCCGTGGTATTGGTGAACTTCGGTGCGCCTGCCGCTCCGGTGGCGTGACAGGCCGAGCAGACCGCCTTGTAGACTTCCTCGCCGGTCTTGTAGACGCGCGGTGCGTTGGCGTCGCGAATGTCGACCTGGGCTAGCGGCGCAATGCGGGCGCTGACCTCGGCGTCGGAGAGACTGTCGGTACCGGCGCCGGTGCGCGTCCAGTTGTCCGCGTATATCGCGAGCAGGACGATGATGACAACTGGAATAGCAAAACCGGCAATGATGGCGGCAATGAGCTGCCCGGGTGTCTTGATCGGGGCTTCGTGATTTGGTGCTTCGCTCATGCTTGTCTCGTCTCCCGTGGGTATTGTGAGCGGTACAGCGTGACGCCAACGACCTTATTCTTTATAGCCACTGGCGATTATAGACGGAAGGTTTCAGCGGCGGCGAGGGCTGGCGGGGGGTATTCAGCGGGCGTTTACCCCTATCGGCGGTTTGGGCTGGGGGATATGGGCTGGATCGCCCGTGGCGTCTGCCGGGCGGTCGGTGGACGGGTCGGCTGAAACCGGGTATCCTCTCGGTCTCGATTTGGTGCCGGTTTCACGGTTTTACGGCGCTTTTCGTGTCAATGCGCCCGTAGCTCAATGGATAGAGTACTGCCCTCCGAAGGCAGGGGTTGCTGGTTCGATCCCAGCCGGGCGCACCAATCTTGACAGGGGTTCTCGCGAATCTGCCTGTTTCTGCTTTCCCGAACTACACCTAAATTACACCCGCTCGCTGACGTATGGCGCGGAGTGTGCGTCATACGCGGTGCGTCTTGAGCCAGTCGCGCAGCGCGTCATTCATGCGCGTTTGCCAGCCGTCGCCGCTTGCCCTGAAGCGATCGATTATCTTGGCGTCGTATCGAACCGTTACCGCGATTTTAGGGTGTGCAAGCTTTGGCCAGCCACCGCGCGGCTTCATTTGTGCGAACTGTTCATCGGTCGGCTCGAACGTATCAGGATCGTCCGTGATGCCGCGCGCTATCGCGGCTTCTTCTTCCGGTGTGTTACGAATCAATTTGGATTGATTTTTCATAGTGATCAATTCTCCCGGTTGTTGGCCTTGCGCTGAATGAAGCCGATCGACCTTTCCCATCCCTGAGTCGGTCCAGGCGACCGTCACGCTGTGATGTAAAGGTTCGTGATGCTGGACGTGTGCGCGCAAAACGTACCACTGGGCCAACGACTCGGGCTCCATCTCTCCATGCTTCGACCATCACAAACGATACCGAGAAGGTAAAATTTCGTTGCACCTTGTCGGGTGCGCTTTCCTGTCGGCGCGGCGAGTCAGGTACACGGTTTGCTTTCTATTGGGGGATTTGCTGATTCCGCGGCGGCCCCTTGTTTGAACCTTCGCAGACGATTCAAAAAATGACAACTCACACATCTCCAGCGTCGCGCCATTCGAACGTCGAAACGGGTGTACCGGGCCTCGATACCATTCTCGGCGGAGGTCTGGTCGGCGGCGCTTTGTACCTGATAGAAGGCATGGCTGGCGCGGGCAAGACGATTCTGTCGAGCCAGATCGGCTTCCATCGTGTCCTCCAGGGCGAGAAGGTGCTGTATATGACCTTGATCGCTGAATCGCACGACAAACTCCTCGGGCATTTGAGCGCACTCAGCTTCTTTGACGAGAAAGCGGTCGCGGAGAAAATGTTTTTCGTCTCGGGCTATCACGCGCTTATGCAGGGCGGACTTGATGGCTTCCTCAAGCAGGTTGCCTTGAGCCTCCACCAGTACCGCCCGGGTCTGCTCATCGTCGATGGCTTTCGCAGCGCACGCGAGTTCAGTGAAACGGACCTCTCGCTGTCCAAGTTCATCCATGAGTTGAACGCGCTGGTTGCCGCCATGAACTGTACGACGTTGCTGCTGGCTCCTTTGTCGGGTAATGAGCCGCATCCCGAACATACGCTCGTCGACGGCCTGATTGAGCTCAACCGTTACAGCGATGGCATGCGCCGCACACGCGAAATTGAAGTCCACAAGATGCGTGCTCGCGATCACATGCTCGGCAAGCATTTCTTTCGTATAACGGACAGCGGCCATGTCATGTTTCCACGGCTGGAAGCACGATGTGCGGAGCAGCCTGGACCGGCCGACCTCAAGGCGCGCCTCGGATCGGGTATTCCACGTCTTGATGAGTTGCTCGGCGGAGGGTTTATAAAGGGCTCCACGACCACGCTGATGGGCGCATCGGGAATCGGCAAGACGCTGCTTGGGCTGCAGTTCCTATCGGCCGGTGCGCAACGCGGCGAAAAGTCCGTCTATCTTGGCTTTTACGAGTCGCCGCAACGGCTCATCGGCAAGGCTGAATCCGTTTCAATTCCGTTGCAGGCGGCGTGCGACGACGGGCGGCTGACCGTCCAGTGGCAACCGGCCATTGAACTGGCAATAGACGAACTGGCAGCCACCGCTCTCGCTACGGTGAAGCAGACCGGCGCGACGCGTCTTGTGCTCGACGGTATCGACGGGTTTCGTGATTCAGCAATGCGCACCGGCCGGTTTGGTCTGTTCCTCAACGCATTGACGCATCAGTTACGCGCCGCAGGGGTGACAACGCTTCTCACAGAAGAAGTGCCGTTCAATTCCGATCCCGCCGTCATGCGCGGAATGCGTCTCTCGGCCATGACTGAAAATCTCATTTTGCTGCGCTATGCGGAAACCGACACTGGTCTGCATCGAATGATCTCCGTGGTCAAACAGCGCGAAAGCGCGCACGATTCTTCGCTTCGGGAGCTCGTCATTACCGAGAAGGGACTCGATGTTGTCGACGCTTTTCCGGGTGCGGCGAGTTTGCTCGGTGGCCGCGGGGCCGCCGCAGGGGTTGTTGGCCGGCTCGACAGTTGACGCGCCATGAAAACGATCATGGTCGTGGATGATGAGTTCGATCTTCTGACTATCTGGAGCCTGCTGCTCGAACAGGTCGGCTATGCCGTCGTGACAGCGCCCGACGGTGCGGTCGCGCTTGAGCTGATCCGCAAGGCCCGGCCGGACCTCATTCTCAGTGACTGCATGATGCCAGTCATGTCCGGCCCAGAGCTATGCGCTGCCCTCTTCGCAGATCCGGACCTGCAGTCAATCCCGATAATCCTTTGCAGCGCAGCCGTTGACATACCGCGACAGCCCAATCCCGTGATCGCCTATTGCCGCAAGCCTCTCTCACTCGACATGCTGCTTCCGATCATCGAGAAAATGCTGCCTTGAGCCTGGGCCCCTGGCGAGGGCATGAATTGGTCGATTGATCGCTCGCGACTCCACCACATGCCGAGCGTCCCAAAGTAAGCACCTATGTTTGCACGCGTCTCGCATAAAGATACTCGCGAGAAGACAAACAAACGCTGTGGCGTCGAGCGCTCTTTGGGACCGTTTCTTGCGCAACGTGGCGGCAGCGAAAAACGAAAACTGACCAATCGGTGGCCACAGATGTACTCTATCTTGCTCGTGGATGATGAGCCGCAGCTTCTCACCGTCTGGTCCCTGATCCTTGTCAACGAAGGATACAGGGTGACTTGCGCGAGCAATGGCATCGAGGCGCTCGAATGCCTGAAACACGACGTGCCCGACCTCATTGTCACCGACTGGATAATGCCATTGATGGACGGGCTGACCCTAAGCCGCGCGATTCGGGCTCGACCCGATCTCGCACATATCCCGATTCTCGGACAGTCAGCCACGCCACCACCGGATTTTCTCCAGCCCGGCTGGGATCTCTGCTTAAAGAAGCCAGTGGCCGTGGCGCTCTTTCTTACAACCGTTAGCGACTTGTGCACGCGCCCTCTAACGGATCCCGACGGTGCAGACGAAAGCCTGTAAAAAAACGCCCGCCTCAAGGACGGGCAATTCCATATCAGCAGGCGATATGGAGAGGAGACAAGGCTACGATAGTCGCGGCATTCGCGGATTGCAACTCTCCAAAAAAGCGCCAGCTGCTGCGGAATGTGAAGCGCCGTAGCCCACCTATTTCGGCCCGTCAGCTCGCCGGGAGCGGAGGGGAGGTTTTTAGGGGCTGCGGCCGTTGGCTCAATCAGGTCGGATGGCGTTCGGACGGCTAAGGTGATCGGGGTTGCTAGGCAGTTCCGCGTCTTCGAATTCGTGCGGCGAACATATACCCCACCTCAAGCATTCATCCCACCATCAACCGTGAGATTCGTCCCGGTAACGTACGACCCCTCCGGGCCAGCAACGAACGCCACCATCGCAGCAATCTCCTCTGCACGCCCATATCGATCAAGCGCCGTGGCAGCCTTCTGCGGCACAGCCCAATCGCCCGAAGCGGGATTCAGGTCCGTATCGATCGGCCCCGGCTGAACGTTGTTGACCGTAATACCCCGGCCCCCAACCTCTCTAGAAAGCGCCTGAGTGAACATCCTGACAGCCGCTTTGGTAGCCGCGTAAGGCACCAACCCCGGCGTAATAGCCCGCTCGCCCACCGCTGAACCGATCATGATGATGCGGCCACCGTCACTCAAACGCTTCAGCGCAGCCTTGGTCGTAGCGAATACGCCGCGGATGTTGATGTCGATCACTTTATCCATCTCCTCCAGCGTCGTGTCTTCGAACGTTTTCGGAATGGCCGTGCCGGCATTGTTCACCAGCACATCAAGCCGACCGAAGGTCGCAAAGGTCTTTTCAACCGCAGCCTCGACAGCGTTAACATCAGCAGCGTCGGCCTGAATCGCAATAGCCTTCCCGCCGTTGAGTTCAATCTCTTTGACCACGGCCGAAGCCGCGTTCGCGTCCTTCGCGTATGTGAGGGCCACGCTCGCCCCATCCGCGGCGAGGCGTTTCGCAATTGCCGCACCAATACCGCGTGAACCGCCGGTAACGAGGGCCACTTTGTGAGCTAAGTTAGACATGTCATTTCCTAAGGAGTCCGTACGCGACTCATCGCGTCACTGATTCGGTTGACGATTCATTGCCCGTTATCTTTGCCCGGAGCACTTTTAGAACGAGTACCTTCCTGGCTCCGCACCATCGCAGAGATCGACGAAAACCACCTTCGTACGCTTTGAACGTCGACGGCAGTACGGCATTCGTCTGCGAGGGTTCCAGCAATCAGGCAAAGAGCTTTGTAGCGCCACCTTTAACCGGTGGCCGTGCAAGGACTATAGGTTTCCGCAGAAGGCGCAACAAAGACCTTGTGGGCAGGGGGACATGCCTTTCAGGCATAGCAGGAGCGGGCGATATCCGTGATAGACAGCCGCGAGACAGGCGCAAGCGCTCAGAACCCGACAGTGTTTTTTTAAGTCCTTTCAGCGTATGCAGGGTTCAGCCAAACAAGGCGGCGACTCACATCGCCCCCCTCTCATTACTCATCCACGAGCGGCAGCGCAGCACGTCTCCCCACTCGCCCCGCGTTCCTGCGCTGCGCCCCAAACACCACCCCCGGCCTCATAAAAAACGTCATCCCCACCCCACAAACCATCACTCCGATAGAAAGCAAAAAAGTCACATCCCAACTCCCCAACCGGTCAACCAGATACCCCGCCACAACCGGACTAACAATCGCCGCTGTGAACCCCGTCCCACTCATAATCCCGCTCGCTGTCCCAGACCGGTCATAAGCGATATCCATCGGCACGGCCCACATAGGCCCGATATTCATCTCATTGAAGAACATCGCCGCAGCGAGAAAAACCAGCGAATACATCGGATCATGTATCAGCAGCACGGGCAGCAACGACAACCCCGTCAACGACATACAAACCGCAACCATATAACTGCGCGCCAGCTTCAAATTCCCAGTACGCCTTAGCAACCGGTCGCTGACCAACCCGCCCACGAGATCCCCAAACACCCCCGCAACGAACACCCCGGAAGTGAACAGCACCGCCTTCTTGATGTTGAGATGGAAGCTATGCATGAAGTAAAGCGGCATCCAGTCGAGCATCAACCAGAGAATCCAGTTGTAGCAAAAGTAGACCCCAGATACCGGCAGCAAGCGCCGATATAACCGCAACCAAGTCCCTGGTACTTCCGCGGGCCGAACCGTCGGCGGCGGCAAGCTGCTAATTTCCTCCGCAGTAATCCGCGGATGATCCCCAGGCTTCTCGGTATAAGTCACATACCAAAGCACCAACCACCCAGCGCTAAGCGCACCGAGCAGATAAAACGAAAACCTCCAGTTAAACGCGGTCATCAACGCGAGCACGAGCATCGGCGCCACCGCGTTCCCTAACCGCGCCGACGAGTGAGTAATCCCTTGAGCCAACCCGCGTCTGTCGCGCGTCACCCACGAAGCCATCGCACTCGTAGACGCCGGAAACGTAGCCCCTTCGCCGAGCCCCAACAGCAACCGCGCCGCAACAAGCGTCCCGAACCCACTCGCCAATCCGGTCAGCGTTGTCGCCACAGCCCAGATCAAAGCGCAGGCGATCAACGTCCGCTTGGCCCCAAACCGATCGCTAACCCACCCGCCGATAAACTGAAACACCACATACGGATACGCAAACGCCGAAAAGACAAAACCCAACTGCGTATTGCTCAGCCCCAGTTCAGACTTGAACTGCCCGGCAGCGGTACTTATGTTGACGCGGTCGACGTAGGTGATGAAGTACATCAGGCACAGCATCACAAGGACGGTGGTGGTCGCCTTGAGCTGGAATCGTTTCATGTCGGTCTCCTCACGTTTCCGTGTCGTTATTTCTTTGAGCCCGAGGTGAAAGCGACCACGGCGTCCCTGAAGCGGGCGCTGCCGTAAACCTCTTCGATCAGGTCTTCATCATCGAGCCGTTGTTCGACGACAATGCGCCGCAGGCTCTCCTTAACCGCTTTCTGCGTGACCGGCGACAACGCGATCAGCCGCTCCGCTAACGCATGCGCAGCGTTGCCCAGTTCATCCTGGCCGCAAACGTCATAGACATACCCGCACGCCAGGGCTTCCTCAGCTGAGAGATAGTCGGCGAGCATCAACATCTTCTTGACCCTGGGCACGCCGAAAGCCGCGTGCAACCGCGCAATGTTGCGCGACGACAGCGTGTTGGAAAGCGTCTTGGCGATAGGCGCGCCAAACCGTGAGGCACTGCTGCACAAGCGAAAATCGCAAGCCGTCGCTAGCGCGAGGCCGCCCCCAACGGCCCATCCATCGATCACAGCAACCGTAGGGACCGCGATACGCTCCACCGCATCGATGACCCGCTCGACGAGCGCCTCATAAGCGACGCCATCGCGTCCATCGCGGAAGTCCTTGAAGTACGAGATATCGGTGCCCGAAATAAACGACTTGCCACCCGCGCCGCGGAACAGAATGCAGCGGACCGCACCGTCGCTTTCGCACTGGCTGACCAACGCCAGCAGCGATTCATACATCGCGATCGTCATCGCGTTATGTCGTTCAGGCCGGTCAATCACAATCTCAGCCGCCCCCGACTCATGGACGGTCAATCTGACGGGTTCGTTCATGGCTTGGTCCCGTTGATTTCGGCGTAGATCTCGTCGTTGTGCTCGCCTAGCAGCGGCGGATGACGACGCACCGTCTGTGGCGTGCCGAGCATCTTGACGGCAAACCCGATGTTCTTGACCTTGCCTTCGTTCGGATGATCGATCTCCATGCACATGCGGCGATGCGCGGCGTGCTCGCTCTCGAACGCCTCTGGATAAGACAGAATTGGCCCCGCCGGAATACCGGCGGCGAGCATGACGTCGACCCACTCCGCGCTGTCGCGCTTGCCGAATTCCTGCTCCAGCGCTTCGATCAACGCCTCGCGATTCTTCAATCGTAACGAAACGCTCGCATAGTCAGGATGACTGACAAGATCAGGGCGCTCCAGTAACTCGCACAGCTTCTTCCACAGTTTCTGGTTGGTCGCGCCCATCACGAAGTAGTCGTCGCGTGCCTTCACCGCCTGATAGGGGGCGCTCATCTTGTTGCTGGTGCCGAGCGGGGTCGGCGGCACACCGGTGCCCCAGTATTCCGACATGTCCCAGATCGAGAACGCCATCACCGAATCGAACAGCGAGGCGTCGATATGCTGTCCCACGCCCGTCTTCTGGGCGCCTATGTAGGCTGAAAGCACCCCGTACACAGCAAACAATGCACAGCCGATGTCCGCCACCGGCACGCCGGCTTTAACCGGCTTTTCACCCTTGTAGCCGGTCACGCTCATCACGCCCGACATGGCCTGCGCCATCAAATCGAAACCCGGTCGCGATGCCCACGGTCCGCTCTGACCGAAGCCTGAAATGCTGGCGTACACGATCTTGGGATTGATCTCCCTGATCGACTCGTAGTCGATGCGCAGCCGCTGCACGACACCTGGCCGGTAGTTTTCGACGATCACGTCGGCGGTCTTGGCAAGCTCGTAGAAGAACTCACGCCCTTCGTCGCTCTTGAGGTCCAGTGTCAGCGAACGCTTGTTGCGGTTCATATTCAGGAAGCCCATGCTGTCGGGCCCTTTCATCTTGAAGCCCATCGCGCCGCGCGTCTGGTCGCCTTCGAGGGGTTCCACCTTGATCACGTCAGCGCCCATGTCCGCGAGCAGCATGCAGGAAAACGGTCCCGCCATGACCTGGCTGACGTCCAGCACGCGGATGCCTTGCAGCGGTAGATGCGTCGATTGCGTCATCTCATGTTTCCTCGGAAAAAATGTTCAATGGAGGCACGGTGTTAAAGCCGCGCGAAGCAGCAACCCGGCGGCACGCATAGCGCCAGCCACAGCTGCAACAAGGGATCAGAAAGAGGTTTTGGCAGCGGCGATAGCCGCAATGAGGACGCGCAATGGCATCTCGTCTCCAGGTAGTCGTTATGCGATCACTGTCGCCTACCGGGGGAGCCGCCGCAAGGACGAGGGAATCATGTCTGGTTTCGCGCCTCGCGAAACCGGGGAGGTGGCACTACGCCGGTTTGCGAAGAAGTTCGCCCACGACGTTGTGCAGGGTTTGCTGTTGCGCATGCCCTTCGAGACAGGACAGAACGTAGTTGCGCTGATGCCAGTCGCCGACAAGTTCCACCGACGCCAGCGCCTCTTCAGGATGAAAACTGCGCAATACGTCAGGCGGCATTAACCCCACGCCGAGCCCATTGCGCACAAGCGCCAGCATCGTGTCGAAGCCGGTGACGGTGAAATTGTTGGGAAACTCGCGCCCGCGGCTGCGATACGCGCGCTGCACGGCGGACAACACAGCGGACCCCTTGCCGAGGCTCACAACGGGCAAATCGAGAAACTCGTCGATGCCAACCGGCGCGTCAGGAAACCGGAAATGCGCGCGGCTATAGACCAGAACCAGCCGGTCCTCCCGGTACGGAAATTTCGGCAGATCCAGGAACCCGCTTTTGTTCTCGTAGATCCCCACGTCGATCACCTTGTCGCGCAGCAGCTGTTGCACGATCTTGCTGTTCTCTTCGACAACCTTCAGTGAGATGCGCGGGAATTTGCGCTGGATCGCAGCAATCTCACGAGCAAGAAACTGGATGACGACCGCCTTGGGCGCGCCGATGATAATGCGTCCGTCGAGCCCTTCGTTGAGTGCCCCTGCATCGCCTTCAAGTCGGTCGATGAGGTTGTCGATCTGCCGGATGTAGTCCAGCAGCTTGGTACCAGACTCGGTGATCTCAACGCCATGCGGCACGCGCTGGAACAGTTTGATGCCCAGTTGCGCCTCGAGATCCGACACGCGCCGGGACGCAGCAGCCACCGCAAGGCTGAGTTTGTCGGCGGCCCGGGAAATGCTGCCTTCATCCGCGATGGCCAGAATCAGCCGGACTGTCGTCGTGTCGAATTTCACTGTTGTCAAAGTTGCTGAAGCGGTTCGGCCCTGTTCAGCCGTGACCGCAGGTATAGGACGTCGCAGAGTAGCATTTTGCAAGAGGGCGGTGATTTGAACTCCGCTCTGGGCATAGCGGCCCAAACCGTTCAAGAGCCGCTATGCCAAGCTGGGCCAGAATCATCCGCCCGTTGCGCGGTGCACCATTCACCCGCGTTCGTGGGCCGGACCAACCGGACAGGAATACCTACGCCATGAATCTCCGAGCCCTGCAATATTTTGTCGTCCTCGCGGAGGAGTTGAATTTCAGCCGGGCGGCGGAGCGACTGCATGTGGCACAGCCCGCGCTGAGCCAGCAGATTCGCAGCCTCGAGGAACGACTGGGCGCGCAGCTCGTCGACCGGGGCAGCCGGCCGTTACGTCTGACCGAAGCCGGCAGCTATCTATGCACCGAGGCGCGGCAGATCCTCGCATCCTGTGAGCAGGTCGCGCTTGGCACTCGCGAAATTGGCCTTGGGTCGCGTGGCTGGCTCAGCATCGGCTTCACGCGTTCAACGATGTACAGCGTGCTTCCGCCTGCGCTGAAAGCGTTTCACCAGGCCTATCCCCAGGTCGAACTCAAGCTCTTCGAAATGCTGACCGAGGAGCAAGGCGACGCGCTGCGCGATCAGAGGATTCACATCGGAATTGGCAGACAGGCCACCGTGCTCCCCGGATGTACAACGTTACCGCTACTGCATGAGCGCGTAGTGGTCGCGCTTGCTCCCGAGCATCCGCTGGCCGCGTCAGAAACCGTGCGCATCGCCGATCTCGCCGACACCCCGCTGATCCTGTATCCGAAGTATCCGCACGCGCAATTCTCGCGATTCGTCGAATCGTTGTACCGCGACGCTGGCATTACGCCGCCGGTCGGCTATCGGGCGTACGAGATTCAGACGGCCATCGCGCTCGTTGCCGCAGGACTCGGCGTGACCTTTATCGGTGAATCCGTCGCGCGGCATGGCCGCTCCGACGTGGTCTATCGTCACCTGGACGGGCCGGTCTCGTCGCAGATCACCACGCTCACCGCACGCTTTCGCACGGACGATACCTCGCCGCATCTGCGCGCTTTCCTCGATTGCCTGCCCGAGTGCGACAGCAAGGAAAACGTCGAACTATAAGAAAAGACTTATACAAGAATAAGGAACACGTCTTGGACGCCCGTTGGCCCGGTTCCTTATGATGGGATTGGACTCGCGTCAAGGTAGTACTGTTGTTCGACCGACGCCTGAATAAACAGGCGCGCAGAAACATGATGGAGACGATGATGACCGATGCGATCGAAGCGGAGACCATGCGCAAAGTCTATAGGCGGCTGATGCCCCTATTGTTTGCGATGATGTTCTTCAACTACCTGGACCGGATCAATATCGGCTTCGCCGCGCTCGACATGAACAAGCAGTTGGGCTTTAGCCCGGCCGTGTTCGGTTTCGCCGGAAGCATCTTTTTCTTCGGCTACATGCTGCTCGAGGTTCCGAGCAACCTGCTGCTGCATCGCGTCGGCGCCCGTCGCTGGATAGCGCGCATTCTGCTGACCTGGGGCGCCGTAGCGGCCGCCACCGCATTTGTTTTCAACGACTCCAGCTTTTACATCCTGCGCTTCCTGCTGGGCGTGATGGAAGCGGGCTTTCTGCCCGGCGTGGCGGTGTATCTGACCAAGTGGTTTCCGGTGCGCTACCGGGCCCGGGCGGTGGGCGGATACATCATTGCCGGCTCGTTCTCTGCCGTGCTGGGCGGTCCCATCTCCACCACGCTGATGACCTACGGCAACGGCATCCTAGGGCTCAACGGCTGGCAGTGGATGTTCATTCTCGAGGGCGTGCCTGCCATGCTGCTCGGTCTGCTGACGCTGCGCATCATGACCGAGCGCCCGGCGGAGGCGGCGTGGCTCAGACCTGAACAGAAACAGTGGCTCGAATCCACGCTGGAAGCGGAGCGCGAAGCGCTCGGCGGACAGACGCATTTTTCCTTTCTGCGCGTGGCCGGGGATATCCGCGTCTGGAGTCTGGCATGCCTGTTCGGCTGCGCGCTCGTCGGAATTTACGGTCTGTTCCTGTGGTTGCCGCAGATCGTCAAAAGCCTCGGACACCTGAGCAATATCGAAGTCGGCTTTCTGTCTGCCGTCCCGCCGCTGCTTGGCGTGCTGGGCACCTTCCTCATTAGCCGTAGCTCCGATCGCACCGGCGACCGGAAGAAGCATCTGGCTTTCGTGTATGGAATGAGCGCGCTCGCCATCGCCGGCAGTGCCTATGCGCCGAACCCGGTGATTGCCTACGTGCTGCTTTGCGTAACCGGACTCTTCATTTACGCGGGTAATCCGCTGTTCTGGAGTCTCGCTTCGTCGTTCCGCTCCGGCGCTGCGGGCGCCGCGACGATCGCGCTGATCAACACCGTAGCGCAGGTCGGCGGCCTGGTCGGTCCGTGGAGCATTGGGCTCGTGCGAAACGCGACGGGCAAATTCGATCTCGCACTCCTGACGATTGCCGCGTTTCTCGTGATCGCCACGATCATCGCGTTGGTGATGCGCGTGACGCCGCGTGAAAGCGATCTGGATTCGGTGCCGCCCAGCGACACGCACCCCGAAAATCTCCCCATCAGCCGCAACACTTAAAACCGCAATGATCATCGATTGCCACGGCCATTACACCACCTCGCCGCCCGAGCACGAAGCATGGCGCGCCAAACAGATCGCAGCCTTGAAGGACGGCACGCCGGTGCCGCCCCGTCCGGTCATCACGGATGAACAGATTCGCGAGAGCATCGAGCGCGGACAGCTGCGCGTTCAGCGCGAACGTGGCACGGACCTCACCATCTTCTCGCCGCGCGCAGCCGGGATGGGCCACCATCTGGGCACGGAAGACGCGAATGCGCGCTGGTCGCAGGAATGCAACGACCTGATCCATCGCGTGTGCGGATTGTTTCCGCGCAACTTTGTCGGTGTCTGCCAGTTGCCGCAAGCGGTCGGTGCAGCGCCGGCGAATTGCATCGCCGAGTTGCGTCGGTGCGTGGAGGAACTGGGCTTTATCGGCTGCAACCTCAATCCCGATCCATCGGGTGGTCACTGGAACGGCTTACCGATGACCGACCGCTCGTGGTACCCGCTGTATGAAGCGATGGTTGAGCTCGAAGTGCCGGCGATGATTCACGTGTCGTCATCGTGCAACCCGAATTTTCATGCGACGGGCGCGCACTACATCAATGGCGATACCTCCGTCTTCATGCAGTTGCTGAGCGCCGATCTGTTCGCCGATTTCCCGACGCTGCGCTTCATTATCCCGCACGGCGGCGGCGCGGTTCCGTATCACTGGGGACGCTATCGCGGCCTTGCTCAGGACATGAAGCGGCCGCTTCTCACCGAATACCTGATGAAGAACGTGTTCTTCGACACGTGCGTCTATCACCAGCCAGGCGCCGAGCTTCTCGCCAAGGTGATTCCGGTCGGGAACATCCTGTTTGCCTCGGAGACGATCGGGGCAGTGCAGGGCATCGATCCCGAGACCGGTCACTACTACGACGACACGCGGCGCTATATCGACGCGATTCCGTGGCTCACGCCCGCGGACCGGCAACGTATCTTCGAGGACAACGCGCGCGCGGTGTATGGGCGCCTGTCCAGTCAACTCGAACGCCAGCTTTCCTGAAAGGAGACTACTGTGACGAACCCCATTGGATGGCACCACAACGAATCCGCGCCGCAAGCCAGTCCGCAGATTCTCGAGACGTTGCGCGGCCTGGCCGTTTCGCTGCTGAGCGACAACATGGCGCGCGCGAGCGGCACGGTCGGGCTGCAGCCCTATCACCGGCCCAGGCCGATGGCTGGAACCGCAGTGACGGTCCGCACGCGCGGTGGCGACAACCTCGCGATTCATCGCGCTTTCGATTTTTGCCGGCCGGGCGATGTGCTGGTGATCGACGGCGGCGGTGACCTCTCGCAGGCGCTGATGGGCGAGATCATGTCTAGCTTTGCCGAGAGCCTGGGGGTTCAAGGTCTGGTGATCGACGGTGCCATTCGCGACGTCGGCGCGCTTCGGCAGAGCGATTTCCCCGTGTATGCGCGTGGCGTGACACACCGCGGTCCGTACAAGAACGGGCCTGGTGAGATCAATGTGCCGGTGTCGGTGGGTGGCATGGTCGTGCATCCCGGCGACATCATCGTAGGAGATGAAGACGGTGTGCTGGCGATCCCCGTTGCCGAAGTCGAGGCGGTGATTGCCGGGGCGAAGAAGCAGGGGGAGAAGGAGGAGGCGGCCCTGCAATCTATCGCGAGAGGTGAGTTCGACCGCTCGTGGGTCGTTCCGCATGAAACGCGGATGATGGGCGGCTGAGCCTTGGAAAAACCGCCCGGCACGCGGCGCGGCGGCGGGCAGGTCAGGCCGCGTGCGCGCCGGTGCGTCACTGCGTACGGCACCGCGTAGGGTACGGCGCGTGGCGCCGCCCATCACCGTCCCTTCATTTACCCGTTGCCGCCGCGTCCGCATCGCCCTTGAACATGGTCCGCCAGTCGTCCTTCATATCGATCAGCAGCCAGCCCTTCACATTCGCTTCCTGCAGCCCCTTATCCAGCTTCCCGCTGCGTGCCGTCTGATCGTAGGCATATTCGCGCTGCGCGTCGGTGTGATGCAGCAGGGCCGCAAAACGCGGACCGTTGCCCGAGGTGGTCCATTCGAGCATCGGCAGGTCGCCGTCGGCATTGCCGAACGCCATTAGCGGCCGGCGCCCCATCACGGCCTGAATGGTCTGCGCTTTCATCGCACCGTCGTTGAGCGTATCGACCTGCGCGAGCCGGGTCAGTGTCGCCGTGCCGTTCGTCAGCCCGTACTGATAGCGAACCGTGCTGCCGATCACGTCTTCAGGCGGCACGCCGTACATGCTCTGCGAGATCGTGCGAACGAATTCGACGCTGTCGGCCGAGACGATGTACGTTCGGAAGCCGTTGGCTCGCAGGTAAGCGAGCAACTCGACCATCGGCTGATACGCGAGCGCTGTATAGGGCCGGTTGAAGCGCGGATCGCTCGCGCTGTCGAACCAGTCGTGCACCATCGAGGCGAAACTGTCCGTCGTCATACCCGCGTGGGTGGCAGCCAGCAGCTTCATCGCGCCGGCGTTGCCGCTGCTTGCTACCGGTTTCAGATTACCGCGCAGAATCGACCGGAACGGCTCCTGGCGTTTCCACTCAGGATGATGCGGCGCAAGCGTCTTCACCTGTTGCAAGGTGAAGACAAGTTGCACAGAGGCCGGCTGTTCGACCCAGAGCGTGCCGTCCAGATTGAACACTGCAATCCGCTCGGCGCGCGGCACGAAATCCTTCGATTCGGGCGTCGTCACGCGCGTGACGAAATCGATGATCGAACGCTCCGCCGGCGTATCGTTCCACGATGCCATGGTCGAATTGCTGGAAGGCGCGCGGGCGGGACGCGACCCTTGCGTCCCGCTCGGGTGGGGCGTGGTCGTGCACGCGCAGAGAACGACGACGGTCAAGCCGATCCAGGATCTGCGCATCAAGCCAATCATGAAAGCCTCGTGAGTATGTGATGTCGTGCGGCGCTTGATGCGCCGTTAGTCTTTTCGCGCCTACTAGATAGCACATCCAGCGCGTTTATTTAACGGTTTGCCACGTATTTTGCCGGCACCGGGTGGCGGTGGACACCTGCGCGTCAAGTTCAGACCCTGGTTCGCCGGCCCTGACCGGGTCACGACACGCTCCAGGAAAAATTGTTTTTATATTCGAATCAATTCCTTGAAATTGATGTCGCTATTTCAAAAGGAGATTTGTTTTGACCGTTTTAAGCATAATAAAAACTGGAAAGACAGGCTTTCGTTCGTGTTACAAATTTATTTCCATATTTTTTGAAAACGTTTGCTAGTATTTTTAGGCGATGACAGTGATCGACTAAAACTCCTGACATCTATTTTTGGCCCCCGCGAGACTCGCCCGGGGCGTGCTTTGGCTTTCAGGCTATTCCCCCACGCGCAAGTGAGAAGGGGTCATCAGCGCTTGATCCAGTATTAACCGATTACCCGATTTAATAGTCAGACTTCTATTTGCGTCATGCAAATGGATACGCTCGTTTGTCCATTGCCGTAAAGCCGGAAAATCCAATGACCACGAAGCGATGTCTTGCAGCGAGCACGGTGTTGTGGGCGGCGGCATTCTCGTCAGGCGCTTATGCGCAGGCTTCGGCAGACGACGCCAACAAGAGCAATAACCCGCTGAATCTGGCGCCCTCATTCAACATCCAGGACTACTACACCCCGAGCCTGTTCGGCGTCGGCGGCCACACCAACGACCTGCTGCTGCGGCCGACCGTTCCGGTGGGGCCGCTCGGACCGATCGGAGTGCCGGAGATTTTCCGCGCGACGGTGCCGATCAGCACGCGCCCGGACCCGACCGGCGGCTACAACACGGGCCTCGGCGACATCAACCTGTTCGACATTTTTCTGCTGTCGCAATCGGACGTGCAGATTGGCGTCGGTCCACTGATCACCGCGCCCACGGCCACCGACCCCAGTCTCGGCACCGGCAAGTGGCAGGGCGGTCTGGCAGCCGTCGCCGTCAATGCGACCCCCGCGCATCTGCTCGGCGCACTGGTTCAGTGGCAACACTCGTTTGCCGGTCAAAGCGGCCGGCCGACTACCCAGTCGCTTACTGCGCAGCCGTTCGCCATCTTCAACCTGCCCGGCGGCTGGTACATCCGTTCCACCGGTATCTGGAGCTTCGACCTGCAGCACGGCACGTACTACATCCCCGTCGGCCTTGGCGCGGGCAAGGCATGGAAGAGCGGTTCGACCATCTACAACGCGTTCATCGAACCGCAGTATTCCGTCGCCCATTCCGGTGCGGGCCTGCCGCAAGTGACGATTTTTGCCGGAATCAACCTGACGTTCGGCAAGTAGCCAACCCCCTCTGGGAGATGCCTATCCATGAAAATATCCAGGCTCCTGCGCCTTGGCGCGATATCGGCAGGGATGACGCTCATGACGCTGTCGCACCAGTACGCCGGTGCTCAGGCGAGTACCGCTGCAGCGACGATAACCGCATCACCCGAGGAGGCGCGCGGCATCGCCAAAGATGCGTACATCTACGCCTACCCGATGCTGTTCAACTACAAGACGCTGTACGAGCAGGTACTCGATCCCGGCTCGAAGTCTTACGTAGGCGGCTTCGGTAAATTCCGCAACTATTCCCATCCGTACGGTCCCGAGAACAAGGAGATCGTCACGCCGAACAACGACACGCCGTACTCGTGGGCGTGGCTCGATCTGCGTCGCGAGCCCTGGGTGCTGACGGTGCCGGCGGTGAAGGACGACCGCTACTACGTGTTCCAGTGGATCGACCTGTTCACGTATAACTTCGCCTATGTCGGCTCGCGGGCTACGGGCAACGGCGCGGGTCATTACCTGTTTGCAGGCCCCGACTGGCACGGCGATACCCCGAAGGGCATCGACAAGGTGTTCCGCTCGGAGACAGACATCATCCTCACCTTGGGCCGCACTGCCTTGAATGGCCCAGCCGATGTGAAGAATGTCCAGGCGATCCAGAAGCAATACCAGCTCACGCCGCTTTCCGCGTTCGAACATACGAGCGCACCGCCACCCGCGCCGAAGGTCACGTTCCCGAAGTGGGATGAGGCGAAAGCGACCTCGATCGATTTCATCTCGTACCTGAATTTCATGCTGCAGTTCACGCAGCCGACGGCGCCATCTGAAGTGGATCTGATGCAGCGCTTCGCGAAGATCGGCATCGCACCGGGAGAGCCGTTCGATCCCGCCGCGCTGCCTCCGGCGACGCGCGAGGCCATCGAACAGGGCGTCGCCGACGGCAAAGCGGCGCTGGCCGACGCCGAGAAACACACGACCAGCTCTTACGATCTCTTCGGCAGCCGGCAGGATCTGAACGGCGATTACATGAAACGCGCGGTCGCCGCGGGGATGGGCATTTACGGCAACACGAAAGAAGAAGCGGTCTACGTCGGCACGCGTGTTAATGCCGATCACGAGCAATTGCTGGGCTCGCAACCTTACCTTATCCACTTCGACAAGAAAGACCTGCCGCCGGCGAAGTTCTTCTGGTCGATGACGATGTACGACCTGCCGGGGCGCCATCTGGTGGCGAACCCGATCAACCGCTATTCGATCGGCGACCGTACCAAGGGCATCAGATACAACCCCGACGGCTCGCTCGATATCTACGTCCAGCACACCACGCCCGGTGCTGATAAGGAGTCCAACTGGTTGCCCGCTCCCGAGGGTGCCTACAACGTGATTGCGCGCATCTATGGACCGGACGCGTCGGTATTCGACGGTACCTGGAAATTCCCCGCACCGCAAAAGCGATGAACTCAAATGGACGAGTCGGAGCCCGACATGAATAAGAAAGCTGCAACGTGGGTCACCGCGGCGGTGCTGGCGTCGCTCGCCAGCCCGATCCTGGCGCGAGCGCCGAGCGGTTCGCAGGCGCAGGCTGCAACCGCGCTCTCGGTTCCGGGCCCGGTTCCAGGCTATGCCATCTCGGAGGCCTACGCCCGGCTGGTGGCGCGCCAGACCTATTTCTGGGCGTGGCCGATGGTCAACGTCTACAACCGTCTGCTGGCCATGCAGAAGGTGCCGCAGTCGGGCCTGAATGGCGGCATCGTGCCGGTTGCGCCGCCTAACCACCTGTCGATGCTGCACGACTATATCGAGCCGCAGGAGCGCTTCGTCGCGTGTCCGAATCAGGATGTGGTGTACGGCTCGGCCATCTTCGATCTGAACCAGACGCCCGTGGTGGTGCAGGTGCCGGATTTCGGCGAGCGCTTCTGGGTATATCAGGCCGTTGACTTGCGTACCGATGGCTTTGCCAGTCTCGGCAAGCTGTACGGTACGAAGCCAGGCTTCTATCTGTTCGTCGGACCTGACTGGCATGGACAGGTGCCCAAGGGCATCCGCCAGGTGTTCCGCTCCGGCACGGCAGTGGGCAGCTTCATTCCGCGCGTATTCATGGACGACACACCGGAAGACCGGGTGGCCGTTCAGGCGGTCATCAGCAAGGTGGGTCTGTACCCGCTGAGCGAGTACGACGGCAAGATGAAGGTGACCGACTGGTCGAAGCTGCCGAGCTTCGGCTCGGGTGACGCGAGTGCCGAAGAGATCAAATGGGTCGACCCTGCAAAGTTCTGGGACGAACTGCCGACGGTGCTCGAGCAGACCCCGCCGCAACCTGGCGAGGAGGCGTTGTACGCCCAGGCGAAAGCGCTGCTGGCTGCCGCGCAGAAAGATCCTGCCATCAAGTCCGCGATCGTGGATGAGGCTGCGCAGACGGACGCCAGGCTGGTCGCGCCGCTCTTCAACTTCAACACGTTCGGCAAGCCTTTGCCTGCGCACTGGAACACCATCAGCAACGGCGCGGAATTCGGTACGGACTATTTCACGCGCACGGCGGTGGCGAAGTCGAACATTTTCGTCAACAAGCCCAACGAGACGAAATACTTCTATGCCGACTCCGACGCATCCGGCGCGCGCCTCAACGGCGCGCAGCGCTATACGGTCACTTTCCCGAAGGGGCAACTGCCGCCGGTCAAGGGCTTCTGGTCCTTGACGCTGTACAACGCGCATCACTTCTTCTCGCCGAACGATCAGAAGCGCTATTCACTGGGCACCAAGAACAAGAACCTGCAGTACAACGACGACGGCTCGCTGACGATCTACGTGCAGAGTTCGACGCCGGGCGCCGGCAAGGAAGGCAACTGGCTGCCAGCGCCGGCCAACGAAGATTTTTCGCTTTACGTGCGGGCCTATTGGCCGGAACCGGCGGCGCTGGATGGCACGTGGACGCCACCCGGCGTTGTGCACGAAGCACAGTAGTAGATCGGGTTTAAGTTGGAAATGACATAAGGGATACGAAGTAAACAATAACGATGCGGGCAACTGTCCTGACCACGGGAGGTCAGGCGAAATTTGTGAGGATCGCCATGAATAAGCGTCGTCTCGTGTTTCGCGGTGGTTATCTTGCCGCGCGGTTTTCTGCTGGCGCGTTTGCTGTTGCCGCCGCCGGCCTGGCGTTTTCACCGCGGGCGCTGGCGACTGAAGGCGGTGTCGGACGCCCCATCACCGGCATGCAGATCGCGCCGTATGCCGGTATCGTGCCGCCCACGGACGACTGGATCATCTCGGTCACCTCGATCTACTACGAGGGCTCGCTTGGCGCGAGCAAGACGTTGCCGATCGCCGGGAAGGTCACGGCCGGCCTCGACTACCACATCTCGTACAACATCGTGAACGCGATCAAGACCTGGGGGATCACCGCAGGGGGGTGGAATTTTGCGTCGTCGTTTGGCGTGCCGCTGCAGTACACCGATGTTTCTTCCTTTCACGGCCGCTTGCCCGATGACCACGCCACGCAGTTTGCCGATATCTTCTTTACTCCGGTGGTGGCTGGTTATCACCTGACCAAGACCGACCACATCGCACTGAGTGTGCAGATCTATGCGCCCACCGGGGCGTACAACACCAGCCGGCTCGCCAACGCCGGGCAGAATACTTGGACGTTCACGCCGACCTTCGCGTACACCAAGTTGCTGCCGAAAGAGAACATCGAACTGTCGTTGAATTACGGGGTCGAGTTCTACACCGTCAATGACCAGACGCAATATCACAACGCGCCGATCAGCGTGCTCGATCTGCTGGCGCTCAAGCGCTTCGGTTCGGGCTGGGGTGTCGGCGTGGTGGGTGGCTATATCCAGCAGTTCGGTCACGACAGCGGCGGGATCGCGGACTTCGTGGGCGGGGCCGAAGGGCATTCGGTGGGCATCGGGCCGATGGTCACGTGGAACGGCAAGATCAGCAAAACCCCGGTCGGCGCGACGCTGCGCTGGGTGAATGAATTCAATGTGAGCAACCGGCCGAAGGGGAATTCCGTGGAATTGTCGGTGAACGCGACGTTCCAGTAGGGGGGGCTGCGGGCCGGTACGCCACATCCAGACTGGGCACGACTGGGCCTCGAATTACGATGATTTGCGCCCGTCAGCAAGGCGTATCGGAGAGCACCCCCATTCTCGTCTCATCGCCCAAATTGGACCCAAATCTGCCGTCAGTTTGACGACTGGCAGCGCCTGGGTCTCGGCCATACTACGGAGAATGCAGATTGGTATGGGCTGGCGACGCGTGGGCGGAAGCTCCAGTTAGCGGTCGCTGATTGAGTTGCGGGGAGCAACAATGACGACGAACGGTCAGGTGGAGATGAACGCGAATATTTTTCAGGTCTTCCATGACGAGTCTGAGCGTCAACGGCTGGATCATGGTTTCAGCGAACTGGACAATAGCGCGAGTCTCAAGCCGGAATGGCGCGAGTACTCGGCCATCCGCGATTTCTTCCTGAACCGCTCCGTGGATGAGAACGAACTCTATGGTTTCCTTTCACCGGACTTCGCCGATAAAACCGGACTTACCGCACAGGGCGTGCGTGAATTTATCAGCAGCAATCCTGATGGTGAGGTGTACACCTTTTCGCCGTCCCTTCAGGACAGCGCGTGCTATCTGAATGTGTTCGAGCAGGGTAATCGTCTTTACCCGGGTCTCGTCGAGGCGGCCGAAATCTATCTGCAGGCCGTGGGCCTTGACGTTGATCTGCGAACGCTGTCGATGGATTCCCGCTCCACGGTGCATTTCAATTATTTCGTCGCCAGGCCGTCCTTTTGGCGGACATGGTTTGCGCTCACGGAAAAGCTCTACGACCTTTTCGAAGGCGACGACGCCACGTTCCGCGCGCAATTCCGTGCGCGTGTGCCGAATCGCCCGCAGGTTGCGATGCAGGTGCTGCTCCTCGAGCGGATCGCGTCTCTTGTGCTGACCTTGTGTCCAGACATCAAGGTTTGCGCCTACGACGCGAATCTGATGCCCTCGTCGAATCCCGCCTATCGGACCTATGACGATCAACTGGTGTTTCTCAACGATCTGAAGGTGCAGTATCAGTCGGCACCGGAGAAAAGTCGGCTGGACAGTTTCTACGCACTTCGAGGGGCTGTCCTGCAGGTGTGCGAGGGCAAACGGCTGGCACGGGCGAAGGACGGGTTTCTGGAAACCCCGCTGCGGGCTTCGCACGATATGCTGTATGTCTGCTTCACTCACGTGGCGAAGCCGGTTGAGTACCCCTCGTATGTTTCGACGTTTTCTCTGGGCGGAGCTCAGGGGCCAGGTAAAACCAATCTGCGCGATCTCGCGCCCGAGTGGGAACCGTATCACCCGCAACTAGGCGGGGTCGCGGGCAGCTTCGCACTGAAAAACTATATCGTCGAAAATCAGATTCAGGCGCGGCATGTCGGCATTTGCCAGTACCGGAAATTTGTCACTGCGACGCGGATCGACGCGACACCTGGCAAGGCTATTCAGGTGGGCGATAGCTGGGACTGTCACGCGCTTGACGATGTGCCTCTTGCCGAACTCATGGCGCCCGGCGAGCGCGACTTCCTCCTTGTGAGGCCGGCGTTGCTCGAAGGCGGATGCCTGAACCAGTACAACAAGTTTCACCTCGTGCAGGACTTCCTGCGTTTTGCGGCAGAGGCGGTAGAACTCGGCGTGCTGCAGCCGGTCGATGTGCCGAAGTTCGTTAATGGCGAGGTGTTCATCGTAGGCGGCATCGAGCTGGGCGTTTTTCCCATGGATTTCTGGGTACGCACCATGACGTCGATCGAATCGGTCGTGCGGGCATGCTTCGCACGCTTTCCTGGAAAGCGGCCGGGTTACCAGGCGCGCGCCTGGGCGTTTTGCGCAGAACGGCTAGGTAGCTATCTTCTGTTGAAGCATCTCACCGCGACCTACGACGCAAAGGTCTGGGAGCAGAAGTTCATTGGCCAGCTCAACCTGGTGACTGGCGATCGCCGCACCATGCACGTGGCTTGAAACAGATAGAACGAACCCCCGGCCACTCTTTCAGACCATACGTATGGCAGATAACCCGTTAAGCGCACTGTCCATAACGGGCGCATTTGTAGCCCAAAGCACCCCAAGGGGCGACGCCCGCGGCAGCTTCATGCGGCTATTCTGTGCGAACGATTTCGCAGAGGCTCACGGTGCGCGGCAGATCGTACAGATCAACTGGTCGCACACGGCCCTGGCCGGCACGGTGAGGGGATTGCATTTTCAGCCCGGTGCCGATGCGGATGCGAAGTGGGTTCGGTGCGTAGAAGGCCGCGTGTGGGACGTGATCGTCGATCTCCGCCCCGACAGCGCCACGTTTATGCAATGGGAAGCCGTGGAATTGTCCCCGGAGAATTGCCGGGCCGTGTTCATTCCGGAAGGATGCGCACATGGCTTTCAGAGCCTCGAGCCCGACAGCCGCCTGCTTTATCTGCATACCGCCTTTTACAAGCCGGCGGCCGAGCGAGGCGTTGCCTTCAATGATCCGCAACTCGCCATCACGTGGCCACGCGAGGTGACGCTGTTGTCGGATCGGGATCACGTGCTGCCAACGGTGCAGACGTTATTCGGTCAGGCGGCGGGCTAAGCCGCCGCACCGTTCGCGTCACAGATACCTGACGCGAGGCAACGCTACCGCGAATCGCACCTCTGAACCGAGCACCGGCTTCTGTTGTGCGACGACCTCATCCGAGATATTCCACGGCAGGATCAATACCACTTCCGGTTTCGCACTGGCGAGTTCTGCCGGCGAGATGATCGGGATGTGGCTGCCGGGCATGAATTTGCCCTGCTTGGACGGCGCCGCATCGCACACATAGGGCAGCAGATCCGGTTTTACGCCGGCATAGTTGAGGAACGTGTTGCCCTTCGCTGCCGCTCCATATGCACCAACCTTGGTGCCTGCGTCCTTGCAGTCGAGCAGAAAGCGCAGCAGACCGTTCTTGGCTTCGTCGACGCGTTGCTGGAAATCCCGATAGGTGTCGAGCCGCGTGATGCCGTGCTCATGTTCGAGCGCGCGAATGCGTTCGACGGAAACGTCATCCACGCGTGGATCGTCGGCATGACAACCGAATACGCGCAGACTTCCGCCGTGCGTTTTCAACTGATCGGCGCGGCAGACGCGCAAGCCCGCCGCGTGGAAAATATGTTCGACAGCCTGCAGCGAAAAATACGAGAAGTGCTCGTGATAAACGGTATCGAACTGCACTTCGTCGATCAGGTTGACGAGATGCGGAAACTCCAGCGTGATGGTGCCACCGGGTTTCAGAACAGTCTTCAGACCCTTGGTGAAGTCGTTGACATCCGGCACATGGGCGAACACGTTGTTGCCAACGATCAGATCCGCCAGTTGACCACGTTCGACCAACGTGCGCGCCAGTTGCTCACCAAAGAATTCGCGTAGCACCGGAACGCCGAGTTCCTCCGCGCGTGCCGCTGTACTCGCGGTCGGTTCGATGCCCAGACAAGGGATCTGCGCTGCGACGAAATTGCGCAACAGGTAGCCGTCGTTCGACGCCACCTCGATCACAAACGAGTCGCGGCCGAGCGACAGCTCTTCGGTGATCGACGCAGCGTAGTGCCGCGCATGCGCCAGCCAGCTTTCCGATACCGAAGAGAAGTACGCATAGTCCGCATCGAACAGCGCCTCGCGCGCGGCGTAATCTTCCGTCTGCACGAGCCAGCAGGCATCGCAGACAAAAAGCTTGAGCGGATAGTAGCGTTCCGGCCGCGTCAGATCGGCCTCGGTCAGATAGGCATTCGAAGGCGGTGCGAAGCCGAGATCGAGAAATGGGAACGTAAGGGGTTGACCACAGTGGCGGCAGTTCAAGACTTCAATCCTCGCAATTACCCGGCAGCGAACGTGGCCCCATGGGCCGTCATCCTGCCGATCCTGGCTTCGTATTGCCCGATCTGTTCGAGCGTGATGTGTCGCACGCTTTCGCCGCGTTGCCGCGCGCGGTGCCACTGCGCAATCCAGACGAGCGCTTCTTCCAGTTTGAGCAGCGACTCCCAACCGAGCTCGCCGCGCGCCTTGCTGGCGTCAAGCAGCAGGAGGCCGGCTTCGTGCGGAGCGTCGGCCTCTTGCTGTACGACGAAACTCGCGCCTTCGCCGAGCGCGGAGGTCAATGCCTCGGCGATCTCGTCGACGGCTCGCATATCGTCGGGACGCGGCCCGAAATTCCACGCGCCCGAGTAGTGCTCAGGCTGAGCATGCAGACGTTCGGCAAGCGCCAGATATCCTGCAAGCGGTTCAAGCACGTGCTGCCACGGCCTCACTGCGTGAGGGCGGCGCACGATGGCCGGTTCGCCACGGTCGAACGCGCGCAGC
This sequence comes from Paraburkholderia sp. GAS206C, assembly GCF_050435645.1. NCBI lineage: Bacteria > Pseudomonadati > Pseudomonadota > Betaproteobacteria > Burkholderiales > Burkholderiaceae > Paraburkholderia > Paraburkholderia sp. GAS206C. The sequence continues at coordinate 388,170 of NZ_JBNDKR010000007.1, forward strand.
AGATCCGGCACCAGCCGGTCGACTGCCCAATCGCCGCCGCCAATGACATTGCCGGCCCGCGCACTAGCGATTCCAGCGCGCGTTGCAGTGCCGTCATTGTGGCCGTGGCCATGTGCGAAAAACGATTGCCGGAACGCCGCTGTCACGAGTTCCGAGCAGGCCTTGCTGTTGCTATACGGATCGCGGCCGCCGAGCGTGTCGCTTTCAATATACGCGCGGCGCGTCTCGAGATTCTCGTAGCATTTGTCCGTTGTGACGTTGACCACGGCGCGCACGCTCTCGACATGACGCGCGGCATCGAGCACGTGGACGGTGCCCATCACATTCGTCGAATAGGTTTCGACCGGGTCCGCATACGATTGCCGGACCAGCGACTGCGCGGCGAGGTGGAAGACGACCTCAGGGCGTGCATGCTGCATCGCGTTGCGCAGCGCAGCCGCATCGCGCACGTCACCAACGATGTGTTCGATTTCACGCGCGACTTCAGCCTCTTCGAACAGGGACGGCTGCGTCGGCGCATCGAGCGAGAACCCGGTCACGTGCGCGCCAAGCCGCTGCAGCCAGAGGCACAGCCAGCTTCCCTTGAATCCGGTATGGCCGGTCACGAAGACCCTGCGTCCGGACCAGAAACTCGGCGTCATCATCACCAGGTCTTCCATGGCGCCTTGCCGGTCGCCCAGATCGCGTCGAGTTGCATCTTGTCGCGCAGCGTATCCATCGGTTGCCAGAAGCCGTCGTGCCGATACGTCTGCAGTTCGCCCGCTGAGGCGAGTTGTTGCATCGGCTTGTCTTCCCAGGGCATCGAGTCGCCTTCGATGAAGTCGAGTACGCGCGGCGAAACCACGAAGTAGCCGCCGTTGATCCACGAAGAGCCATCCTGCGGCTTTTCCGCGAAGCCGACTACGGCGTTTTCGTCTTCTGCGAACTGCAGGACACCATAACGTCCCGGCGGTTGCACGCCGGTCACGGTCGCGAGACGGCCGTGGCGCTTGTGGAACTGCACCAGTTCGGTGATGTTGACGTCGCCTACACCGTCGCCGTATGTAAAGCAGAACGCCTGCTCGTCTCGCAGCAGGTGCGATGCGCGTTTCAGACGGCCGCCTGTCATCGAGTGTTCGCCGGTGTCGAGCAGCGTGACGCGCCATGGTTCGGCGTAGCGCTGGTGTACCTCCATGCTGTTGTTCGCGAGGTCGAAGGTGACGTCGGACGAATGCAGGAAGTAGTTGGCGAAATACTCCTTGATGACATAGCCCTTGTAGCCGCAGCAGATGATGAAGTCCGTCATGCCATGTGAGGCGTAGATCTTCATGATGTGCCAGAGAATCGGCCGGTCGCCGACGGTTACCATCGGCTTGGGCCGGGACTGCGTCTCTTCGGACAGTCGCGAGCCGAGCCCGCCAGCGAGAATCACGACTTTCATGTTGGTTCGCTTGATGAGAATGACGATTGAGCCGTACCTGAGTCCTTCAGTGCGCGCTCGAGTTTGTCTCGCGCGCCCCAGAAAGCCATGGGCTCGTAGTCAGGGTAAGGATAGTGGCCGAGTTCGAGCGCAATCTTCGCTTGGCGCTCCTGCAGGAATTGCTCGACGAGGCTGCGCACCGAACGCGGTGTACCGGAACAGACGTTGACGATTCCGACGTTCTGCTGCCTGAGCGCCAGTGCGACCAGTTTTGCCGCGACCTCATTCACGGGAAGGTAGTCGCGCAACTGTTCGCCACCCGACATCCGGAAGCTTGCTTCACCTTGCGCAACGGCTTTCTCGAGTTGCGGAAGCAGGGATGTAGCGGCTTGCCCTTCGCCATGCATGAAGAACAGACGGGCCCACGTTAGCGCGAAGCTGGACTCGCCATTGCGCTGCAGATATTCGAGCTGCCGACGCAGCGCATCTTTGGCGAATCCATACGGCGTGATGGGCGATGTCGGGTCCGTCTCGCTGAGTGCGCCGCTGCGCAATCCATATTCGAGGCACGTGCCGGCAACCAGCAACGACTTCAGGCCGGCCGCGCTCAGTTGCCGAAGGAATGCATAGTGCGCCGGGAGCTCCACTTCGAAATGACGCAGCGCGCGATAGTTCGGCAGACCGCCCCACGCGAGGTGAATCAATACGTCAGGCTTCCCAAGCAATCCAAATGCATTGGGCGGCGCCGACGCGACGTCGAGTGTCACCCATCTGACGTTGCGGATCTGTGGCGTATCCGGGCGCTCGCCTCGAACTGTCGCGACGACTTCGATGTCATGCGCGGCGAGTGCGGTGAGTACGTGTCGGCCGACAAATCCTGTGGCGCCGGTGATTGCGACTTTGATCATCGTGCGTCAGACGTTGGACACGTCGAAGGATTCCGCGGGCAGGCCGGCGCACCACCGCCGCCACATCACACGCAGTGCCCGTGTGGCACTTTCGGCGATGATCTGCGGCTGGAACATCGGCGATTGCTGGCAGCGCGCACGCAGGCCCGAACGCAGCACGGCGAGTGCCGCGACATCCGAGGCCAGCGCGACACCGCGGCGTACATAGTCCTGCTTGTCGGTCGAGATGAAGTTTTCGAGTCCGACGTGAGACATTGCCGTCAGTCCGCTGCGACCGGGTACCGTCTGGCCGGGCAATGTGAGTGTCGGTACACCCATCCATAGCGAGTGAAGGACGGTGGTGAGGCCAGAGTACGGGAAGCTGTCGAGACAGATATCCACATGATGATGCTGCTGAAGATAGACCGGCACACTTGCACGCGCCTGGTACTCGACGCGCTCAGCCGCAATGCCGTCCTCAGCGAACCATTCGGTGAACTTGCCGCGGCTGCCGTCGCCCGGCATACCGCCGATCATCATCCGGGAGTTGGGTACGGCGTGAAGCAATTCGGACCACAGGGAGATCACCTCGCGGCGAATCTTGTCCACACGGTTGAAGCTGCCGAACGTGACATACCCTTTGTACATCGCCGGCAGCAGGTTGGGCGGCGGGCTCATCTGGTCCGCCAGAAACGGCGCGACCGCGGGAAGATACACGATCTTCTCGGTGAACTGGTTTCTGAACTGCTCGGAGGGTACCCAGAACCGGTCGGCGAGGAAGTAATCCACCGCGCTCAGGCCCGTTGTGCCCGGATAGCCGATCCAGCAGACCTGAACGGGCGCTGGCTTGCGTGCGAGCGTGAGCAGCTTGTTATTCGCCGTGTGTCCGGACAGATCGATAAGGATATCGATCTGATCCCCGCGAATCAGATCCGTCACGTAATCGTCTTTCTGACCGAAGAGGTCGTACCAGGTGCCAAAGAGTGTGCAAATCCGTTCCGTGACATGGTCGCGTCGCGGCGTATTCGAGTACGCGTACAGCGAGAGACTCGGGTCTTTGGAAAGGTGTATCAGTAGCGGCTCGATAAAATTGGCGACCGCGTGGTGACAGAAGTCACCGGAGATAAAGCCGACCCGAAGTTGCCGGTCGGGGTCTTTCGAATTGTCGTGCTGTGGCCAATGAGGCTTGAGCGGCCGCTCGAAGTGGTCGCCGAAGCGGATGTGTTCGGCAAATACTTCGGCAGGCGTGACATCTTCCCGCGCGGTGTAACAGAACGCCAGATTGTTGTACGAAAGATCGTGATCCGGATCGAGCTTGATGGCACGGCGGAAACAGTCGCTCGCTTCGACGAGTCGACCGAGCTTGATATAGAGCACGCCGAGCGTGCAATGGGCAAGAGCGGATTTCGGCGCTACCTGCATCGCCTTGAGACAGACCTCTTCCGCTTCCAGCACGCGCGAGAGAGACATCAGCACGATGCTCAGCACGCGAAGCCCTTCCAGATGATTCGGGTCCAGCTTCAACAGGCTTCTCAACGCTGCTTCAGCTTCGACGTGCTTACCTCTTGACTCATGGATTGCGGCCGACGCTTGCAGAAGATCGATGTCGTCCGGCCACAGCTTGAGAGCCGTAGGCATGTATTCCATCGTTTCGTTGTACTTGCCGAGGCTGTACAGGATCAGGGTCAGCAGCTTCCAGCCGAATCCGTGGCTGGGATAGCGTTTGATGAGTCCTCGCGCGGCGATGAGCGCTTCGTCGGTGCGTCCGGTGTTGTAGAGCGCGGCATAGCCCTCGAGTTCTTTTCTGTCTGGCACAGCCTCGGGCGCTGAGGACGAGGCGGCTTCGGGCGTGGCTCCGGATTCCGGCGCGGCATCAGCATCTGCAGCCGGAGCCGTGTTCGCATTCGCGGAGGGCTGCGTCGACCGGATCTTGTAGGAACCCGTCGTCGACATCGCCGTCATGATCGCAATCAGCTGATCCACTGCAGGGCCGCTCAGCCCGCGCTGCTGCCCCATCTGCAGCGCCATCCAGGCCGCCTTCATCTGCCCGGCCTGCACCAGGGCGTCGACGTAATTGGCCCAATACTGCATCTTGTTCGGGTCGCTTCCCAACGCCCGCTCGAGGTAAGGCACAGCAGCCTCGGCTTGCCCCAGCCGGATGGCGATGACGCCCAGCTTGTGATTGGCATCCGGATGATCGGGGTAGACGGCGAGTACTTCCTGCAAGGATTTGCCGGCATTGACGAAGTCCCGCTTTGCGTCGAGCGCCAGGCCTTCCTCCATCGCGGCGGCCGCCCGATGGTAGCGTTTGAGTTCGTCGTCGTACGGCAGGAGGGAAGTCGCTCTGGTAAGCGGCAACAGTGCTCCGGCGAGGTCGCCTCGTCGCAGGTGCGCATAAGCGAGCGTTTTCCAGCCGTAGCCGTGCTCGGGCAGCAACTGCACCATCTGTTGCGCGAGTTGCTCGACGCTGTCGTTGAGCCCCTTGGCGGAAAGCGTTTCGAGCGTCGCAATGAATTCGTTTGCGACCGCATCCATCGGTTCAGCGGCCGGTTCACCGCCAGACTGCTCCGGGGCGGCGGCAATGGCGTCGAATACCAGACCATGCTCCCGCGCCGATTCAAGCACCTGAGCTGCCCGCTCGCGTTGTCCTGCGAGAACCAGCGCATCGGCATAGGCGGCCCAGTAGTCGCGCCGTTCAGGGCACAGGGCAACTGCGGTTTCGAGGAAACGCAGGCCCTCCGCGGGCCGCTTCAGCTGGACGACGAGAATCCCGAGGTTATGGTTCACCTCCGGATGGTTCGGCTGGGTCTTGAGGATGGCGCGATAGAGCTGTTCCGCTTCCGGGAACTGCTCTGCTCGATGGTGGACCACCGCTATCTGCAAGTCGACATCGGTACTCATTGTTTCCCTTTCTGGCGCGCCCGAACAGTCGTACGGCGATCTTGATGTAGAGAGTCTAGAGATCTTCGGTTTCTGCGATCCGGCGAGTAAAGGGCAGATTTGCCCGCTTTTCGCGCCTGGTCCCGCCTGTTTCAGCCGTGCTGACGGAGGACGAAAAAAAGCCCGCGCGAAGCGGGCTTGAGGCGAACGAGCACGCCTGAACGACAGCGTGTTGTTGTTATTCTGTGATGGAAAACCCTAAGGAACAGCGGCTGTTCTATCTCCGCAGCAGCGCCATCCGTTGATACTGGCTCGCCGAACGGCTGCGCTGTATCGCCGCGTGATATTCCGTTTCCATTTCGTCTCGCGATGACCTGGCGTCTTGCATCAGTGCGTTGTCGAGAGACTGGATCCGGCGGATCAGTTCGAGCGAAGCCGTGGTCTGCTGTGCGCGGATCGACATCAACAACGGCGAGCGCACGTCGGCCAGACGCGATGCTTCCTGCCAGTCGGCGAGGCTCGCTGCATGGCCGATAGCGAGAGTCAGTTCGTAGACCCGCTCGACGAGCTGGGTCTGGTCCATATCGTTGCGTTCTGCCGTCATTTAAGGGCTCCTTTACTCCGAGCTTGCGGTCGCCATGGCGCCCGCGCTGTTAGCACCGCCGAACAACTGGGTCAGGTATTCCGAATCCGAGTTGGTCGTCGCCATCAGGTTGTTCAGCGCGGTGAACTCGTTGTTGTACTGCGAGGTCAATTGCGCCGTGTAAGCCGCCAACGCCGTCTGCTGGGTCTGAACGCTCGTCATGTCGTCGCTGAGCTCGGTCGAACGGTCGGCAATGACGCCATTCGTCCCCGTGAACGCGTTGATGCTGGTGTTCAACTGCTCGGCGATGCCGTTCGTCCCGTTGAAAACCGACGCAACCTGCGCGGGATCGTTGGTGACCGCGTTGGTGAGCGTGGTCGTGTCGATCGTCAACTGGCCGTCCGATTGCAGCGAAATGCCGAGTGCGCCGAGCGTCGAGCCCCCGGTGGTGCCGCTCACGATATTGCCCAGCGTGGTCTGGATCGTGGTGAGCATCGAGTCGCCCACCAGTGCCCCGTTCGCGCTCGATCCAGCCGACGAGAACGACGACAGCGACGACATGGCGCTTACGACGTTGTTGTACTCCGTGACGAAGTTCTCGATATCGCTTATCTGGGTCGACGTGTCCGTTGCGACGGTGATTGTTTGCGTCGAGTTAGCCGACTCGGCTGCGGCGGCCGTCAGATTGATCGTCACACCGGACAGGGCCGACGTGATCGAATTGCTGGCGCTAGTGGCAGCAGTCCCGTTGATCGTGAACTCGGCGTCTGCTGCGGATGTATTCTGGGTCCATGCAATGCTGCCCGCGGAGGTGACCGATGACTGGCCGCCCGTGCCACCCGAGTCATTGCCCGCGGTCGACGTGACGCCGAGGCTCGATATCCCATTGTCGCCGGACACGTTGCTGACGCTGACGTTGATGACGTTCGATGCGCCCGTCGCCGTCGAACTGAGCACCAGGTGGGAACCATTCGAGCCGGTGACGACGGAGGCCGAGACGGCGACGCCCGAGGTCGAGGCCTGACTGTTGATGGCGGCAGCGATGCCGCTCAACGAATCGTCCGACGAGGTGATATTGACGTTCATCGACTTGCCGCCGATCGACACGGCCAGCGTCCCGGTGCCCATGGCCGCTGCCTGGTCGGTGCTGAAGGCGCCTGACGACATGCTCTGCGAGGCTGCGACCTGCGACACGATCATTGTGTATGTGCCGGCCGCGGCGCCGGTGCCGGCAGTTGCCGTGATGCCCGTGCCGCTCGCGGTCGCGGTAAAGCTCGACTGCAGCGAGCCGTTGAAGAGCGGCGCGAGACCGATCTGCAGTTCCGACAACACGGCCGAGAGCGATCCGATCGCGGACAGCTGAGCTGTGTCGTTTGCCGATTCGGTCTCCAGCGCTGCTGTCTGACCCGCAACCTTCGCGTTGACGAGTGTCGACACGAGTGAGTTGACATCCAGCGAGGAATTGCCCGTCGAACCGGAAATGAGCGACTGTCCCGCTTCTGCCAGGGCCGCGGAGGCGGCGGCGGATGCGCTAGACGTCGCGCTCGAAATAGTTGACATGAATAAACTCCGTACGTGGCGTGGACCACGCGACTGGTGTCGTGTCTAAGGTGCCGGGTCCGTATGCGAGGCGGGAGGACGAGCCTCCCGTTTCAAATGCTTTCGCGGATGAGCCGGTTGGTGTAACGACCGGCTCACCCGCGTCTACTGCTCACGCTATTGCTAACTTACCGATTACTGCAGCAGCTTCAGAACTTGCTGCGGGTTGGAGTTGGCTTGTGCCAGCACCGAGATACCCGCTTGTTGCAGCACCTGTGCCTTGCTCAGGTTAGCCGTTTCTTGCGCGAAGTCCGCATCGGTGATCTGCGATTGTGCGCTCGACAGGTCGGTGGACTCATCTTGCTGCGACGTCGAGATGCCGGTGAAACGGTTCTGTGCTGCACCCAGCGTTGCCTGAATGTTGCTGATGGTAGCCAGTGCGTTGTCGACCGTTTCCATCGCCAGGTTGGCGCCTTGCGTCGTGCTGATGTTGATCGCCGAAACCGACGTCGGTGCGTTGTTGACGTTGACGCTGTACAGCAGCGTACCGGACGTTTGACCGCCGCCGACACCCGTACCCGAAGCCGTGCTGCCGAACGTGCTGGTCGGCGTGGTGGCGAACGAGATGCCCGTGCCGCTGGTGGTGAACAGGCCGGCCGTCGCACCCGTCGTCAACTGGTTGCCGTTCTGGTCGACGAACTCGATGCCGCCGTTGCCGTTTGCTTCGACCGTAACCGAGGTGATTGCGTTAGCCGTGCCAGCTGCAGCGTCAAGGCCCGTGTCCGGATCGACGTCAATGCCCGAAATCGTGCCGAACACCGTGCCAGCCGCCGTCGTCGACGACGAAGCAGCCGCAGCAGTCTGAATGCCGGTCATTTCGCCGGTCAGGCTCAGGCCGTTGGTTGCGGCGGCGCTGGTTGCCAGCGAAAGCGACTGAATACCGCTGCTCGACGTCGTGGTCACGAACAGGTTCGAAACAGCCGTGCTCGACAAAGCCTGGTTGTTCTGGTCCGTGAACGTGAAGCCGCCCGTGCCGTTCGACACCACGTTGATTTGCGTGATCGCGCCAGCAGCACCGCTGGTGTTTTCTGCGCCGGTCGAGGTCAGGTCGAGACCCGTGATCGTGCCGAGCGTGTTGCCGGCTTGCACGAAACCACCACCCAGCGAAGCAGCCGACACGCCTTGGCTCAGGTCGAGGGCAACAGTCTGGCCGACGTTGGAGCCGACTTGAACGTTGATCAGGCCAGCCGAACCGTTCAGCAGGTTGATACCGTTGTACGTCGTTTGCGAAGCTAGGCGGTTCACTTCAGCAACTTGCTGCGCCACTTCCTGTTGCAGGGCTGCCTGGTTGGTCGACGACAGCGAGCCACCTGCTGCCTCGTTGGCGAGCGAGCGGATCGTTTGCAGGCTTTGCGTGATCTGGCTCAAACCGGTCGAAGCCGTTTCCACCATCGACACGCCGTCGTTTGCATTCGACACGCCCTGGTTCAGGCCGTTGATTGCCGTTTGCAGCGTTGTAGAAATCGCCAGGCCAGCAGCGTCATCTGCCGCGCTGTTGATACGCTTACCCGACGAGAGGCGAGTAATAGCTTGCTGGAGCGCATCGCCCGAGCTGTTCAGGTTTTCCTGAGCCACCAGCGAGCTGATATTACTGTTAATGCTGAGCATGAAAATCTCCCAAGAGGCTGTTGCCCTAAAGTTACTGCCACGTTGACATGGGCGGTGCACTCGTTCATTGCTGGCCGCCTCTGAGCAGGATGTCGGCGTGAGAAAAAAAAACTTGAGGGACTTTGTTCAACTCGGACCTAATTGTCTTACCAGGAATTACGGTGCCGGACGGTCGAAAGCCGGTTTAAGCGGCCTGTTGGCCGGCTGTTGGCGCCGACGACGGAGGTTGAAAAGTCGGCGTATTCTTTTTCTTTCCAAATCGCATTCCCTGGAGAAATCATGCAAAGACGCAGGATTGGCAATTCGGAATTGCAGGTGGCGCCGGTCATGTTCGGCGGCAATGTATTTGGCTGGACCGCCGATGAGGCGACCTCGTTCGCGATCCTCGATGCCTTCGTCGACGCCGGTCTCGACTTTATCGACACCGCCGACGTTTATTCCGCCTGGGTGCCTGGCAATCGGGGCGGGGAGTCGGAGACGATTCTCGGCAAGTGGTTTCGCCGCAGCGGCAAGCGCGACCAGATCGTGCTGGCTACCAAGGTGGGCAACCACCCGGAGCGCAAGGGTTTGAGCGCCGGCAACATCCAGGCGGCCGTTGAAGATTCGCTGCGGCGTCTGCAAACCGATTACATCGACGTGTATTTTTCGCATAAGGACGCGGCCGATACCCCGCTCGCCGAGACGCTGGGCGCCTATCAGCGCCTGATCGAGGCCGGCAAGGTGCGGGTGATCGGAGCGTCGAACTACAGTGGCGCGCGTATCCGCGAGGCGCTGGCGGTGTCGCGGCAGCACGGTCTGCCGGAATACCAGATTATTCAGCCCGAATATAATCTGTACGACCGCGAGGCTTATGAAACCGATCTCGAACCGGTCATTCTGGAAGAGCACCTCAGTGCGGTCGTGTATTACAGCCTTGCAAGTGGCTTTCTGTCGGGCAAATACCGTTCGTCCGCGGACCTCGCGAAAAGCGCGCGTGGCGGCGGCATCAAAAAGTATCTGAACGAACGCGGCACGCGCATCCTCGATGCGCTCGATACCGTGGCCGACCAGCACGGCACTACGCCCGCCACGGTGGCGCTGGCATGGCTGATCGCCCGTCCCAGCGTGACGGCGCCGATTGCCAGCGCGACTTCCGTGCAACAACTCGAGAGCCTTGCGGCGTCAGTTCACCTGATGCTGACCGGCTCGGACATGCGTCTGCTGGATGACGCAAGTGCCTGGCGGAATGGCTAAAATGGTGGTAGGCACGGTATTTTCCTGATATCATCGGGAGTGAATTGAGATCTTTGCCTGTTTCGTGGTGAACTCCCCACCTCTCTTTTCCGGCCTCCGTGGCCGCTTTGCCTTTCGTTTCGTTCATGGTTTCGTTTGCCTGTTATTGGCCATGTTGCGAAATGACCGGAGGCCGGCGCGTACGTGGCACACACCACTGCGCAATTACCCGTATCCAGCGATTTAGTTAGGAATTACATGACGACGATTCTTCTGAAGGAAAACGAGCCGTTCGAAGTGGCGATCCGCCGCTTTCGTCGCGCAATCGAAAAGAATGGCCTGATCGCAGAACTGCGTGAACGCCAATCGTACGAAAAGCCGACGACGGCTCGCAAGCGCAAGAAGGCTGCTGCTGTGAAGCGCCTGCACAAGCGCCTGCGCAGCCAGCAACTGCCGAAAAAGCTGCACTAAGCACGCTTTTCAAGCACAGCCGAACGGCGGTGTGAGCTTCGCAAGAAGCCACACCGCCGTTTTGTATTTGGGGGAGCAATTCCAGCGAGGCTTCCGAAGATGTTTCTGGGAAGCCTTATGGCGGCTCAGGCGGCGGTTTTCAGCTGCGCTGTGGACAAGCCGAACTGACGGGCAATCGAAACCAGCCGTTCCTGCCATTCCCACGTGCCGAATACGTCGTGCACGTTTTGTAGGCAACTTAGCAGGTCGATGGTGGCTGGGTCGAAGATATTGATATGGGCTCGCAGCAGCGCTTTCTTGAGTGCGGCCACTCCGACATCCATATAGGCAGGCACTTCGATCGGGGTTTTGCCGATATAGCGCACCGGAATGCCTTCCATTGCCGTCATATAGTCGCGCGGCTTGATAAAGCTGCCGACCGGGCAGCCACCGCAGTATCCCCGATAGGCTCCGCCGCCACGCGGCAGAAGTGCGGCGCGCCCCTGACCGTCAAGATGGCTGACGGCTTTGTCGAATATCTCCTGATACGTCAGGAAGTTTGGATTTTTCATGGTTGTTCTCCCCCTGCGTCTACGCGCAGCGGTCATTCATGGGTGGTTCAAGCGCAGTTGTTGTCCCTTCAATCGTTATAACGACTGACTCAGGTAAAAACGTAGCGGTGCAGCGCGCAAGTCCGCAATTTTGACACGATTCGAGAGATCTGCAGGTGGTGGAGTGCCCGCAAAGCCAAGCTGGGTAAGGCTGTGAGGGGGCGGCACGGGCGCGCTCAGGACTTTCCCGCAGACGCTGGGTTTTGCGTCCGAAGTGTGGCGAAAACCACACGAGGCCGGGGCGCAGATCCGAGACCGGCGACGCGCCTGGCGTACCTTCGGCCCCGGAACTCGCGGATGCGCCTCAGCCGGCCTTCCGCTTGCGCCCCTTTTTGCCGAGGGCGGCGCAGCGGGCGTAGCAATCGCAGTCGGTCTGATGGTCGTTCACCATGCCGACGGCCTGCATAAACGCGTAGCAGATCGTCGAACCGACGAACTTGCAGCCGTAGCGCTTGAGTCCCTTGCTCAGCGCGTCGGAAATCTCCGTTGAGGCCGGCGCGTGCTGGTACGAGGTCCATTCGTTCTGGATGGGCGTGTCATTAACGAAAGACCAGATGAACTGCGCCAGCGACCCGTGTTCCGCCTGGATCTGTTGCACGGCGCGCGCGTTGGTAATGGCCGCTTCGATCTTGCCGCGATGCCGTACGATCGATTCATCGGCGACCAGCGCGTCGACATGCTTTGGCGTGAAGCGGGCCACCTTGTCGATATCGAAGTTGGCGAATCCCCGACGGTAGCCGCTGCGTTTGTTGAGGATCGTGGACCATGACAGACCGGCTTGCGCGCCCTCCAGTACCAGCATTTCAAAGAGATGTTGATCGTCGCGCGAAGGGACACCCCACTCGGTGTCGTGGTAGTGTGCGAGCGCTTCGCTCGATACCCAGTTGCATCGCTGTGTCACGTTCCGGCTCCTGCATTTGATGTGTCGAAATCCCGGCGCGTCCGGGCTTTGCCAGCATAGCGGAACGCCCGCGCATCGCAAGCCGGCCGTTCGGCCAGTTGCCGGATCCACGCTGGTCTGCCACGCTATGCGGCATTCCGGTTCGGCAACTCTTTTCACCCACACTCACTTGATGAATACAGACCTCTTTCTGATCGGCGTCGACGGCGGCGGCAGCGGCACGCGTGTCGTACTCGGTGACGCCCACGGCCGCGAACTGGCTCTGGCGGCGAGTGGCCCGTCCGGCCTGGGCCTCGGTATCGAGCGTGCCTGGCAGGCCATCCTGGCAGGTTGCACGGAGGCTTTCCGGCAGGCCGGCGTCGCCCCGCAATGGGAGCGTTGCGTATTGGGCTGCGGGCTGGCGGGATTCAACAACCCCGACTGGCTTGCTGCGTTTCACGCCCAGGCGCCGAAGCTAGCGGGTCTCGCCGTGGAACACGATGCCTACACGACCCTGCTCGGCGCGCACGGCGGGGCGCACGGTGTCATCGTGGCGCTCGGCACCGGCAGCGTGGCTGCCGCGGCAGATGGTGTCGGCGAGTACCGGATCGCCAGCGGTTTCGGCTTCCCGTCTGGTGATGAGGCAAGTGGTGCCTGGCTCGGCTTGCGCATAGTCGTGTACGCGCAGCAGGCGCTGGATGGCCGCGCGCCGCTGGATGCACTGGCCCAGGCACTGCTCCAACGGGTGGGCGCGCAGGACCGCGACGGCCTGATTGTCTGGCTTTGCAACGCCAATCAGACCGCCTACGCGAGTCTCGCGCCCATCGTCATCGCGCATGCCAGCCATCCCTTCGCCGCGCGTCTGCTCAAGGAAGCCGGAGAAGAAATTGGCAAGATGATTACGGCGCTAGACGCGTCCGGAGAGCTGCCGGTGGCCTTGTGCGGTGGCCTCGGCCAACCGTTGCGCGACTACGTACCGCAGCATTTGCAGGCCAGGCTGCGCGCGCCGCTGGGCGATTCGGCGCACGGTGCGTGGCAGCTTGCGCAGCAGGAAGCCGCGCGGCTCGGTTTGAATCTGGCGGGCTAATCCGGGGAAAGCGTCGCAAGCAACGATAAAATAGCGCCTTCGATGCTGCCGGCTGCTCACACCATGTACCAAGTCATTGCCACCGATCTCGACGGCACCCTGCTCGACGGAGACCATCAACTCGACCCATTCACCGTTGCCACGGTTCGGCGGCTGGAGGCGGACGGCCTGCAATTCATCATCGCAACCGGCCGCCATTACCGCGACGCGGCGGGCATCCGCGATCTGCTGGGCATCCGGCCGTACCTGGTCACGTCAAACGGCGCGCGCGTGCATGCGCCGGACGACATCATGATTTACGGGGACGATCTTCCGCCCGCCACCGTGCACCGGCTCGTGCAGCCGGAAATCGCGGGCGCGCATGGGCGGGTGATCGTCAATCTGTTTGCAGATCACGATTGGCTAATCGATCGGGACGCGCCAGAACTTTTGCGTCTCCATAAGGATTCGGGCTTTAGCTACGAAGTGACCGATCTGCGTCGGCATCACGGCGAGGGCATTGCAAAGGCGCTCTATATTGGCGAGCCGGCCGATCTCGCACCGGTCGCGGCCAATCTGCAACGCGAGTTCGGCGACACCCTCTATGTCACCTACTCGCTGCCCGATTGCCTTGAGGTCATGACATCGAACGTGTCGAAGGGCCGCGCGCTGAAGTTCGTGCTCGACCGCCTCGGCGTAGAGACCGGCCGCTGTATCGCGTTCGGCGACAACATGAACGACATCGACCTGCTCGAAACCGCGGGCCATCCGTTCATGATGAAAAACGCCAACCCGGATCTGATCACGCGCTTGCCGAACGTGCCGCGAATCGGCAACAACTTCGAAGCAGGCGTCGCTCGTCACCTGCGCAAGCTGTTCGCCATGGACGATGAACTAGCCTAATGCACTGCATCTGAAGCCGCGGCGGGCGCCAACGCCGCGCATGGGCAATCCGTAGACCGCCCATTCAGCCCTTCGTCGCTATGCTGGAAGCTCGCACGCGGCGAGCCGCCCTGCCAGTCGAGCTTGACGATATAAATACTGTCGAAATCGTCGCTGTGCCACTTCGGCACGTCTGCGGCGTTGCCGCCATGAGCGCTCACCATCTGGCGCACCAGCTTCTCGATCAGTTTGTGCTCCCATGCCACCACCACCAGCTTGTTGCGATATGCCGGATCGATCAGCGTGGCGCCGAGCCGGTCTATCTGCGTCAGGCCATAAGGCGTTTGCACCGGCATCTGGAATTGGATGGCGGTGGGTTCGATGGTGGCCAGCGGGCGCACATAGTAATAAGGATGGCCACCGTCGTTTTTCTGCTCGCCCGGATCCGGCGCGAAGATCGCGTCAGGTTTGCCGAACTTGGCGGCGATTACCGCGGGCAACGCTAGCGCCCGGTTAAGACCTTGGCAATTGAGCTGACCGAGCCCTTGCGCGGGCTTCTCGCCGTGACGGACAAACACCAGCGTTTCAACGGCGGTGCCGGCCGCCTGGCTGCTGGCCGCATGCGCGGTGACGGGCAACATGGCGGTGCCACACGAGGCCGCGAGCCAGAATGCGACGCCTTGCAGGAATCGACGGGAACGGTTCATCGGGAGCCTCTTTGCGAGCCGTGTGAAAGTCGGACGATTCTAGCAGTGGCGCTACGCCTTGCCGCGCGCCGGGCTGCATCAGCGGTCGCTCGTCCGCAGGCCTGACCATAAAAGCAGAAGCGGGCGCCACAGCGCCCGCTTTGCAGATAGATTCGCCCTTTGGCGCTACGGATTCGTCAATCGGCCAGCGCAGAGCGCGACTCGAGCGGCGCACGGTTCGCCGCGACAACTGGATACACGAGACCGGCAATCACAGCGCCGAGGATCGGCGCGACCCAGAACAACCAGAGCTGGTCGACAGCTGCGCCACCCACGAACAGCGCCGGACCCGTCGAGCGGGCCGGGTTGACCGAGGTATTGGTGACTGGAATCGAGATCAGGTGGATCAGCGTCAGGCACAGTCCGATGGCGATCGGCGCGAAGCCAGCCGGCGCGCGCTTGTCGGTGGCGCCGAGAATCACGAACAGGAAGAAGCCAGTCATGACCACTTCGCAGATAAACGCCGCCATCAGCGAGTAGTGGCCGGGCGAGCGATCGCCGTAGCCATTGCTGGCGAAGCCGCTCGACACGAGGTCGAAGCCCGGTTTGCCGCTGGCAATCAACGACAGCACGAAGGCGCCGAGTACGGCGCCGACCACCTGGGCAACGATATACGGTACGAGGTCACGTGCCGGAAAGCGGCCCGCCACGGTCAGGCCGACGCTCACCGCCGGATTCAGGTGACAGCCCGAGATATGGCCGATGGCGTAGGCCATGGTCAGCACCGTGAGGCCGAATGCAAACGCGACACCGACAAAGCCGATGCCCAGCCCATGGACCGGACCGGCGAAGTTGGCGGCGAGGACCGCGCTGCCGCAGCCCCCGAGGACGAGCCAGAATGTGCCGAACAGCTCGGCAGCGAGGCGCTTTGACAACTGCATGATATGGAATCCTAAAAAGTTTGACTTGCTGGAGGCGGTACATGGGTATTCGGGTACCCACCTCCGAGCGCCAAATTCTAGGGAAATATCGGCGAATCAGGTGTCAAGAATTGTCAATGTCGCCGTAGGCAGTTTGGATTATTTACCGATAAAGTCCGAATCGATTTAACAATTCATCGCTCTTTAATAATTATCAGACGATACCTCAATTGTGAGTATTACTGTCCATTGCGAAATTCGGTAATTACGGCTAGTCTGCGTCACAATGAGTTCTACAAAAAGGGAGTAGGGAAATGTCGCAATATGCAGAACTTAAGGCGCAGATCGCCAGACTGCAGGCTCAGGCGGACGAAGCACGACGCACTGAACTCGGCAATGTAATCGAGGAGATCCGCGGCAAGATTGCCGAGTATGGATTGACTGCCCAGGACCTGGGTTTTGCGGTTGCCGCCCGGCGCGGACGCCCGCCCAAGAAGGCGCCGCTGCCGCCCAAGTATCAGGATCCGAAGTCCGGTAATACGTGGAGCGGACGAGGCAAGCCGCCCAAGTGGATTTCCGGCAAGAATCGCGAACGCTTTCTGATCGAACAGGTTTAGTCGCGGCGGTTAATTGTCACGGCGAAAGCTTCCTGAAGGTTAATGGCATTCGGGAAGCTTAAGCGGCGAAATATGTATCAGATTTGTGCTGGAATTGGGCGGTAAAAAAGCCGCCTTTGAGAGGCGGCTTTTATGAAGATGAGCGGCTAATCGACGCGGTTCCGCTCGCGCAAACGATTCACACGGTGGTTTTCGCGTATTTAGCGGGCATCAGATGCATAGGCCGTTCAGCCTACCGCTACCTGGCGCAACATCGGACGGCGTTCAGCTTCGATAAGCGCGGTATAGCCGTCGAGATAGTTCTGCGCCATTGTCTTCGCGCTGAAGCGGCGTTCGAACTGGGCGCGGATTTCCGTACGTGACAGGTCGCCCAGCCGCTGCAGCGCCGCGACCGCACCTTGCACGTCCTCGACCACGAAGCCGGTTACGCCGTGGTCGATCACTTCCGGCACCGAACCGCGGTTGAAGGCGATCACCGGCGTGCCGCAGGCCATCGATTCGATCATCACGAGACCAAACGGCTCCGACCAGTCGATCGGGAACAGCAGCGCCTTGGCGCCCGACAGAAACTCCGGCTTTTGCGCTTCGTTGATCTCACCGACGAATTCGACGTGCGCCTGCGACAGCAGCGGTTCGATTTCCGTCTTGAAGTATTCCTGGTCGACCTTATCCACCTTGGCGGCGATCTTCAGCGGCAGACCGCTTTGTGCAGCGATCTTGATGGCTGTATCGACGCGCTTCTCCGGACAGATACGGCCGAGGAACGCCAGATATTCAGGCTTCTTGTGCGTCTGCGGCGTGAGCAGATTCTCCGGCAGACCGTGGTAAATGGTGTTGAGCCAGTTGGCCTGCTTGAGCGGCAGACGCTGCGAGTCCGAAATCGACACCACCGGCGCCTGCGAGAACGTGTCGAAAATCGGCTGCAGTTCGGGCAGGTCGAGACGGCCGTGCAGGGTGGTCACGAACGGCGTGTCCATCGTCGAGAACAGCGGGAACGGCAGATAGTCGAGGTGGAAGTGCAGTACGTCGAACTCATGGGCGATGCTGCGCACCCGTTCCATCAGCAGGACGTGCGGCGCCATGGCGTCGCGCACCGTCGGGTCGAGGCGCAGCGCGCGCGGCCAGGCGGCCTCGAGTTTGGCGGAGGTGACCGAATCGCCGCTCGCGAACAGCGTCACGTCGTGACCGAGCTCGACCAGAGCCTCGGTCAGGTACGACACGACGCGCTCAGTGCCGCCATAGAACTTGGGCGGAACGGCTTCGTATAGGGGCGCTATTTGTGCGATTCGCATGCGTACTCTCCTGTGACGGCTGGAGTCGGCCCTTAAGAGCAAACACTCCAGCCCATGCAACATAAGTTGCGGTTCATAACGGCGTTCGCAAAATCTGCCCGGATCGGGCGAAGAGCGAATACCTTTCGGACGGACGGACGCGGTAGGCCGCCGCCCGGTGGCAACCCGGCACTGCATCGGGTTATCCCTTAAGGCCATTATCGGGATCGACCGGCGCAATTCGAGTTATTTTTCAAACGCTTAATGTTGTTACAGCGCGAAACACCGTGCGTAACAGGTGAGACCGGGGCGCAGCATAGCCGGCACGACACCCCTCAGCAAGCACCGTGCCGCGCCTTGTGCCCCGGCCTGAAAGGCGGCGCGATGCGTCGCGAATAGCAAGCGATTGTTGCCGCAGCGTGAAAAACATCTATAATTTGCTCGCACCTGTAACGGTGCAAAAAACCGCGCGGGGTCGCGCACCGATCGATCCCCAAAAGCTTTCTCCCGCCTTTCATTCCCTCCCCAATAGGCGTTTTGTAGGAAAAATTCCTACAGAATTTATGGAACATTCCGGCAATCAGACGGGGTGTCTGTCCGATTTCAGTCGCAGTTACATTTAGACACAATGCTTGCAAGACCATAAACGAGCCGTTCGTGCGGTGTGCGGTGCGCGCGTTCGAGCAAACGTTTCCGTAACGGCCTGACCAGCCAGATCGACTCGGGGGAATCATGAGCACCACTAGTGACATGCTCAATGAGATACGAGAAGTGAACCTCTCCTATCTCCTGCTCGCTCAGCGTCTGCTGCGTGAGGACAAGCCCATGGGGATGTTCCGCATGGGTATATCGGATCAGTTGGCCGATGTGATTGCCAATCTGTCTCTGGCACAGACCGTCAAGCTGGCTGCATCCAGCCAGGTTCTCTGCCGCTTTCGCTTCGACGATCACGCCGTCCTGTCCGCACTTGCGGACAAGGGCAAGACCAGCAGCGCCGTTGCTCAGGCGCATACCGCGATTTTGATGGCAAGCCAGCCCGTGGAACAGATCGGCTGAGGCCGGCATTCTACGGCGGCAAAACCGACCAGCAACACCAGGACGCGGGAAGCGCAGCGCATGGCCACTAAAAGCGTAGTACTCGAAGTCAGGGAAATTACCCTGGCGATCGAATTGATCGAACTCGGCGCGCGTCTGCAGTTGCTCGAGGCCGAGACCAGCCTGTCACGCGACCGGCTGATCAAGCTTTACAAGGAATTGAAGGGGGTTTCGCCACCCAAGGGCATGCTGCCGTTCTCGACGGACTGGTTCATGACCTGGCAGCCGAACTTTCACTCCTCGCTGTTCTATAACATCTACCGCTTCATGGCGGACCATGGCGGTTGCGAGACGATCCAGTCGATCGTCAAGAGCTACCGGCTGTATCAGGAACACGTCCATCTGCACGACGACGAGCCGGTCCTCAGCCTGACCCGCGCATGGACTCTGGTGCGCTTTTTCGACTCCGGCATGCTGCAGATGACCTCGTGCTGCCGCTGCGGCGGCCAGTTCGTCGCCCATGCGCACGATCCCCAGCACGGATTTGTCTGCGGACTGTGCCAGCCGCCGTCCCGCGCCGGTAAGACAAAGAAAGTTGCCGAAGCGAAAGTACGCGCGAACCAGCTCGCCGAACTGGACGCTGAACTGGAAGTTTGAGGCGCGGGCGGCCAGGCCCGCCCCGCTTGCATCGCAGCCCAGGCGTCCGCCTAGCGCTCGCGTCCCCCGCCTGTGGTTTACACCGGCTCGCCAACTTGCTTTTCCACCAAAGTTTTCCGCCCGGTTGCCGTAAACCAGTCTAACGACGGTCTCCGTCGCTTCCTTGTGAGGGCTCGGCTGTGCTGATTTTCGTGGGAACACTCGTGACGCTGTTGTCCGTTTTCGGCGGTTATGCGCTGGAAGGCGGACACTTGGGCGCGCTGATGCAGCCAGTCGAACTGCTGATGATCGGGGGCGCCGGCGTCGGCGCGTTCGTTCTCGGCAACGGGATGAAAACCATCAAGTCGACGCTGGGCGTGCTTCCGACCCTCTTCAAGGGGTCCAAATACAACAAGGACGTCTATATGGAGCTGATGGCGCTCCTCTACGTCCTGCTGGCGAAAGCGCGCAAGGAAGGCACGCTGACGCTTGAAGCCGATATCGACGATCCGTCGAAGAGCCCGATCTTCACGCAGTATCCGAAGATCCTCGCCGACAAGCACATCATCGAATTCCTGACCGACTACCTGCGTCTGATGGTGGGCGGCAACATGAACGCCTTCGAAATCGAAAGCCTGATGGACGAGGAAATCGAAACCCATCACACCGAAGGCGAAGCCCCGGCGCATGCACTTGCCAAGGTCGGCGACGCCATGCCGGCGTTCGGCATCGTCGCGGCGGTGATGGGCGTGGTGCACACCATGGCCTCCGCCGACAAACCGCCTGCGGTGCTCGGCGAGATGATTGCCCAGGCGCTGGTCGGCACCTTCCTCGGCATTCTGCTTTCGTACGGTCTGATCGGGCCGCTCTCGAGCGTCGCGGAACAGCGCGTCGCCGAGTCGACCAAGATGTTCCAGTGCATCAAGGTGACGATCCTCGCGAGCCTGAATGGCTACGCGCCGGCGATCGCCGTCGAATTCGGCCGCAAGGTGCTCTTCTCGACTGAACGCCCGTCGTTCAGCGAGCTGGAAGAGCACGTGCGCCGCGTGAAAGCCAAGTAACCGCGCGGACCAGGGGCTGACTCGATGAGCAAGGATAAAGACCGCGCAATTGTCGTCAAGCGTTCCGCGCCGAAGAAGGCGGGGCACCACGGCGGCGCCTGGAAACTCGCCTACGCGGACTTCATGACCGCGATGATGGCGTTCTTCCTGCTGATGTGGCTGCTCAGTTCGGCGACCACGGTGCAGTTGCGCGGTATCGCGGACTATTTCAACCAGCCGCTGAAGATCACGCTGTGGGGCGGTGACCGCAGCGCCGAAGATTCGAGCATCCTGAAGGGCGGCGGCCGCGATATTTCGACCGACTCGCAGGGCATCACGCGTCAGAGCGACGGCACGACCGCGCGCGCGCAGCATACCGTCGCGCATAGCGACGACGAAGCGGTGAACCAGGCGCAGGGGCAACTCGAGCGCCAGGAGCAGGCCCGCCTGCACGATCTGCAGGTCAAGCTGATGGCCGCGATCGAAGCCAATCCGGTGCTGCGTCAGTTCAAGCAGCAGATCCGTATCGATTCGACCTTGACGGGGCTGCGCATCGAGATCGTCGACTCGCAGAAGCGGCCGATGTTCGACACCGCCAGCGACGAGGTCCAGCCGTATATGCGCGACATCCTGCGCGCCATCGGCAACACGCTGAACGACGTGCCGAACCGCATCATCGTGCAAGGTCACACAGACGCCGTGCAGTACGCCGGCGGCGAGAAGGGTTACAGCAACTGGGAGTTGTCGGCGGACCGTGCGAACGCTTCGCGCCGCGAGCTGATCGCGGGCGGCATGGACGAAGCGAAGGTGATGCGCGTGATCGGCATGGCGTCGTCGCAGAACCTGAACAAGAGCGATCCGCTCGACCCCGAAAACCGCCGGATCAGCATTCTGGTTCTGAACAAGAAGTCCGAGGACGCCATGATGCACGACGACTCGACCACGACCACCTTGTCGGACGATGCCGCCGGTTCGGGGCAGGCGCCCCTGCTGCAACAGATTGCGCAACCGCCGACGGTTGCACCGAAGGCGCCCACCGTGGCGCCGCATTGAAAGACACGATGGCCTGACTGTGCCGCCGCGCATCCGCGGCACAGTCAGGCGATTCATAGTGAGCGCAGCGAGGATTTAATGATCAGGCACATTCTGGCAATCGACGACTCGGCATCGATGCGGCAGATTCTCTCCGCCACGCTGACGACGGCCGGCTATGAGGTGACGCTCGCCGCGGACGGCGAAGAGGGCCTCGAGAATGCGCTCGCGATGTCGTTTGACCTCGTATTGACGGACCAGCATATGCCGCGCAGAACTGGCCTCGATCTGATCGCCGCGCTGCGCGGCAACCCGGCTTACCAGGCGACGCCGATCCTCGTCCTTACGACGGAATCCGGCGAACCTTTCAAGGAGGCGGCGCGAGCGGCGGGGGCGACCGGCTGGATTGAAAAACCGCTCGACCCGGACATGTTGACCGAGCTGGTCGCGGCGCTTGCCGAGCCCGGCGAGGCCTGAGCCACACAACTTTTTAAACAGCGCCTTTAGACAAGCGGCACGGCTGCCAAAGCCCAGACAGGATCTCTCGCGGTGACCCAGGCATGACACTCGATATCACTCAGTTCTATCAGACGTTCTTCGACGAAGCGGACGAACTGCTCGCGCAGATGGAGCAGTTGCTGCTCAATCTGGACATTGGCCATCCGGATCCGGAAGACCTCGCGGCGATTTTCCGTGCGGCGCACTCGATCAAGGGCGGCGCAGCGACCTTCGGCTTTACGGCACTGACCGAAACGACCCACATCCTCGAATCGCTGCTCGATCGCGCGCGCAACAACGAACTCGTGCTGCGCAAGGACATGATCGACACGTTCCTCGAGACCAAGGACGTGCTGTCCGGCCAGCTCGCCGACTACCGCGCGAGCGCCGAGCCGGACGCGGCGGTGGCGAAAGCGATCTGCGCCAAGCTCGAACATCTCTACGCGGAAAGCATCCGCGGCGAGAGCGAGCCGGCACCGGCCGCTGCGGCAGCACCGGAAGTGGCTGCGTCGGCTCCGGCAGTCGTCGAGGCCGATGACGGCCCGCCGCCGGCGCACGTGGTCGATCAGGCCGTCGACGTGGCGAGCGAGATATCAGGCATTGAACCGGCCCAGACCGGCGTGACAACAACAGCAACAGCGACAACAGCAACAACCGGGACCGCCGCCGAAGACAGCGGCCCGCATCTGAAAATCACGCTACGGGGTGTAGGTGAGAAGGACCAGGAACTGCTGGCCGAAGAGCTCGGCAACCTGGGGCATATCGTTGGGCAGGTCAAGGCGGGCGGCGATTTCACGCTGTGGCTGCAGACCGATGTCACGTCCGACGACATCATCGCCGTGTGCTGTTTCGTGATCGACGACAGTCAGATCTCGATTGGCCGCGGCACAGCACCGGTGGATGAATCGCAGCAAGGCGAACCTGGAACGCCTGCCGCTGCGGAGCATGCACCGGCGCCTGCACCGGCACCGGCCCCCGCGCCGGTTGCCGCGCCGCAGGCAAGCACAGCAGCGCCGACGCACGGATTGTTCGAAGCGCCAGCGCAGGCAGCACCGGCTGCGGCTCCGGCGCCCACGCCGGCGGCGGTCGCACCGGCCCCTGCTCCCGCGCCGGCACCGGCCGCGGCAGCAGCGGGCGCAGGCGAATCCGACCGCAAGAGTGGGCGTCCGGCGGCTGCGGCCGCGGCCGAAGGCAGTTCGATCCGGGTCGGCGTCGAGAAGGTCGACCAGCTGATCAACCTGGTCGGCGAACTGGTGATCACCCAGGCCATGCTGGCCGAGACCACCAGCACCTTCGATCCGGCATTGCATGACCGTCTCTTCAACGGCATGGCGCAACTGGAGCGCAATGCCCGCGATCTGCAGGAAGCGGTGATGTCCATCCGCATGATGCCGATGGATTACGTGTTCAGCCGCTTCCCGCGTCTGGTGCGCGATCTGGCGGCGAAGCTCGGCAAGGAGGTCGAACTCGTCACCTTCGGTCAGGCGACCGAACTCGACAAGAGCCTTATCGAGCGGATCATCGACCCGTTGACCCACCTCGTGCGCAACAGTCTCGATCACGGTATCGAAACGGTGGAAGCACGGCGCGCGGCGGGCAAGGATTCGACCGGCCAGCTGGTGCTGTCGGCCGCGCATCACGGCGGCAACATCGTGATCGAAGTGAGCGACGACGGCGCCGGTCTGCGCCGCGACAAGATTCTCGCCAAGGCGGCCAAGCAGGGCATGCAGGTCAGCGAAAGCATGACTGACGACGAAGTCTGGAACCTGATTTTCCTGCCGGGCTTCTCGACCGCCGAACAGGTGACCGATGTGTCGGGCCGCGGCGTCGGCATGGACGTGGTGAAGCGCAACATCCAGGCGATGGGCGGTCACGTCGAGATCAGCTCGCAGGCAGGCAAGGGCAGCACCACGCGCATCGTGTTGCCGCTCACGCTGGCGATTCTCGACGGCATGTCGGTGAAGGTCGGCAACGAGATTTTCATTCTGCCGCTGAACTTCGTGATGGAGTCGCTGCAGCCGCAGGCAGAAGACATTTACACGGTGGCCGCCGGCGAACGCGTGGTGCGCGTGCGCGGTGAATACCTGCCGCTCGTCGCGCTGCACGAAGTGTTCTCGGTGGAAGACGCCAAGAAGGAGCCGACCCAAGGCATCGTCACGATCATGCAGACCGAAGGACGGCGCTTCGCCATGCTGATCGACGAACTGGTCGGCCAGCAGCAGGTGGTCGTGAAGAATCTGGAAACGAATTACCGCAAGGTGCACGGCATTTCCGCCGCGACCATTCTCGGCGACGGCAGTGTCGCGCTGATCGTGGACGTGGCGGCGCTGAACCGCGAGACGCGCAACGCGCACGGCGCAATGAGTCTCGCATAGGCCTCGGGCAACCTCGGGCAACTTTTTACTTAACTTATTTCATCCCAACCGTTTGGGGGCTAACGTGGCAGAAGTCCAATCCATCAATTCGAGCGTCAGCCGCCGCGATGCGTTGCAGGCAGACGCTGGCGGCCAGGAGTTTCTCGTCTTCACGCTCGGTGCCGAAGAGTACGGCATCGACATCCTGAAGGTGCAGGAAATTCGTGGCTATGACAGCGTGACGCGCATCGCGAACGCACCGGACTTCATCAAGGGCGTGATCAATCTGCGCGGCATCATCGTGCCGATCGTCGACATGCGCATCAAGTTTCATCTGGGCCGCGTAGAGTACGACCACCAGACGGTGGTGATCATCCTGAACGTCGCGCATCGCGTGGTCGGAATGGTGGTGGACGGCGTGTCGGACGTGCTGACGTTGCAGGTGGACCAGATCATGCCGGCTCCCGAATTCGGCGCGACGCTGACCACTGAATACCTGACGGGTCTCGGTACGGTCGACGGCCGCATGCTGATCCTGATGGACATCGAAAAGCTCATGACCAGCCGCGAAATGGCTTTGATCGAAACGATCGGCGGATAACCGCGATCGGCATGCATGTGACGGGACATTAGGGAGCATCAAGATGCTAAGCAGGTGGTCGATTCGAACCTCGTTAACCGTGGTCGGGATCGTTCTGGTGGCGCTCACGCTCGTAGTCGGCGCGCTCGGCCTGACCGCGCTCAGCCGCGCCAGCCAGTCGCTCGACGGCATTGCGCGCGGCGATCTGGTGGCTATTCACGCACTCGACGATGCCTCGTCGTATCTGTTGCGCTCGCGCGTTGCGGTCGACCGGTACAACACGCTCACTGCCGCCGGCAATGCCGACGAAGCGAAAAAGGTACTGGACCGTGGCCAGGAGCTGCTCGGCAAGGGCAATGAGAGCTGGCAGACGTTTCTCGATGCGCCCAAATCCGGCATCGATCAGGCCTTGCTCGACGACCTGCTGGCGCGCCGCGCAACCGTGATGCACGACGGCGTGGAGCCGGAGTTCGCAGCGCTGCACGCAGGCGACCAGGCCGCCTTTCACGCCATTGCCGATACGAAAATCAGCCCGCTCTTTATCGCCTACGACAACTCCGCCTCGGCGGTTGTGAAGGCACTGCAGCAACGCGCGGCCGATCAGCAGACGGCGGCGCAGTCGAACGTCACGCTGATGACCTCGCTGATCATCGCGGTGGGCGTGTTCGCGCTGGTGCTGGTGGTGGTGATCCGCATCGCGCTGCGCGGCCTGATCGTGCAGCCGCTCATGGACGCCACCGAGTGTTTCGAGCGGATCGCCGCAGGCGACCTGACGCACGCGGTAACGGTGTCCAGCACCAACGAAATCGGACGCCTGTTCCGCGGCATCAAGCAGATGCAGGACAGCCTCTCGACGATGCTCAAAGGCGTGCACGGCAGCACCGAATCGATCGACACCGGTGCGCGCGAAATTGCCATGGGCAACACGGATCTGTCGCAGCGCACCGAGCAGCAGGCCGCTTCGTTGCAGCAGACCGCATCGAGCATGGAGCAACTGACGGGCACCGTGCGGCAGAACGCCGAAAACGCCCGCCAGGCGAGCCAGCTCGCGGTCAACGCGTCGGACATCGCGACGCGTGGCGGCGACGTGGTGGGCCAGGTCGTGCATACGATGCAGGACATCGCCACCAGCTCGAACAAGGTGGTGGACATCATCAGCGTGATCGAAGGGATCGCCTTTCAGACCAACATCCTCGCGCTGAACGCTGCTGTGGAAGCAGCTCGCGCGGGTGAGCAGGGCCGCGGCTTCGCAGTGGTGGCCGGCGAAGTGCGCAACCTTGCGCAGCGCAGCGCCAGCGCCGCCAAGGAAATCAAGGAACTGATCGGCGACTCGGTCGACAAGGTGCAAAGCGGCTCGGCCCTGGTGGGCCGCGCAGGCTCGACCATGGAAGAGATCGTCCAGGCCGTGCGTCGCGTGACCGACATCATGGGCGAGATCAGCGCGGCGTCGGAAGAGCAGTCGACCGGCATCGAGCAGGTCAACCGCGCCGTGGTGCAGATGGACGAAGTCACGCAACAGAATGCAGCGCTCGTCGAACAGGCGGCCGCAGCGGCGGCGTCGCTCGAAGAGCAGACGCGGCAATTGCGCAGCGTGGTGGGCGGCTGGCGCGTGGAAGGCGGACAACGCGCCGCCGGCGCTGCCGCGGCACGCAGCAAAGCCGCGCCGCGCCCGGCAGCTCAACCTGTGGCAGCCGCACCGAAGGCGGCCGCAGCGTCAGGCCATGCGCCGGCAGCGGCAGCCAGACACGACGCGAAGCACGATACAAAGCACGACGCGAAGCAGGACATCAAGCACGACGCACCGCGCGCAAGCGCACCGGCACGTACCGAACCCGCGCTGCGGCCGAAGACCTCGGCCAGCGCCGCGGCGCCCGCAGCACGGCCGGCCGCAACAGGCGCATCCGCGGCAGGCCCGGATGCAGATTGGGAAACGTTCTAAGGGAAGATGGTTAGTTATGCAGGCTTTCGGCTCCTCGCCGCAGTACGGGCGATTCATTGAAGCACGCTCGCAAGGCGTGGTTCGAGCCGTCGGTCAGGAAACATTCGCGGGCAGGCGCGACCCCGCGATGCACATCACTCGCCCCGCAGGGAATTCTCCTGAGGCCGCGAGCGACGCTTCGTATCGCAGGCAGGAACTTTGATAATGGTAACGCGCGCACAGCTTCGTCCCGACAAGGCCGAACCGGCGAAAGCCGCTGACCCGGGACGTGATTTCGAATTCACCTCGGCGGATTTCGCTCGCATTCGCGAACTGATCCACCGCGGCGCCGGCATTTCGCTGTCGGACCATAAGCGCGACATGGCGTATAGCCGGCTCGCGCGTCGTTTGCGTGCGCGCGGTCTCGACAGCTTCCGCGAATACCTCGATCTGCTCGAATCGGAGAACGATCCGGCCGAGTGGGAAGCGTTCACCAATGCGTTGACCACCAACCTGACCGCGTTCTTTCGCGAGGCGCACCATTTCCCGATCCTCGCTGAATTCGTTGCACGCCGTCAGGCTCCCGTGTCGGTGTGGTGCTCGGCGGCTTCGACCGGCGAAGAGCCGTATTCGATCGCGATGACGCTGATCGAAGCGCTCGGCGACAGCGCCGCGCGCCAGGCCACGGTGCTCGCCACCGACATCGACACCCAGGTGCTCGCCAAGGGTGAAGCAGGCATGTACCAGTTCGATCAGGTCAAGCACCTCTCGCAGGAACGGCTCAAGCGTTTCTTCCTGAAGGGCACCGGCGCGCACGCGGGCATGGTGAAAGTGCGCCCTGAAGTGCGCGCGATGATCCGTTTCCAGCAGCTGAACCTGACCGACCGCGACTACGGTTTGCGCTCGCAGTTCGATGCGATCTTCTGCCGCAACGTGATGATCTACTTCGACAAGCCGACCCAGTCGCAGGTGCTGTCGCGCTTCGAGCCGCTCATGAAGGGCGGTGGCCTGCTGTTCGCCGGTCACTCGGAGAACTTCACCTACGTGACCCAGGCGTTCCGCCTGCGTGGCCAGACTGTTTACGAACTGACCCGCGACGGCGGCGCAGCGCGCGCCGGCCAACGCGGCCAGACCCAACCGGCTCACTCGTCGACTAGCGGGGTGACTGTATGAGTAGCGCCCTGCCGATCGCCACCAATCTGTACTTCGACAATCACTTCCAGCGCCCCGGCGTGAAGTTGTTGCCGAACGAGTTCTATACGACCCACGACGACATGGTGCTTGTTACCGTGCTCGGCTCGTGCGTGGCCGCCTGCATCCGCGACCACACGGCAGGCATCGGCGGCATGAATCACTTCATGCTGCCGGACGACGGCGCTGACGTCGGCCAGGCCGCCTCGGATTCGATGCGTTACGGCGCCTATGCGATGGAAGTGCTCATCAACGAGCTGATCAAGGCGGGCGGCCGGCGCGAACGTTTCGAAGCCAAGGTATTCGGCGGCGCCGCGGTGCTCGCCGGCATGACGACGATGAACATCGGCGATCGCAATTCGGAATTCGTGCGCCGCTATCTGGCGCTCGAAAAAATCCGCATCACCGCCGAGGATCTGCAAGGCGGCCATCCGCGCAAGGTCGCCTTCATGCCGCGCACCGGCCAGGTGATGGTGAAAAAACTGCGCCTGCAGCAGGAAGCCGGGGTGGCCGAGCGCGAACAGGCGCTCGCCCGGCAGACCTCCGAGCAGCGCGCCGAGCGTCTCGCAAAGGCCCGCGAACGCGTCGAGCTGTTTGCCGCGCCGGCTGGCGGCCGGCCAAAAATCGAGCTGTTTGGTGCAAGGGCCGCTGCTGGTTCAGGGACGGGCGCCCCGGCTGCGAAGCCGCGCATCGAGCTATTTGGCGCGAGCCCGCGTCCGAATAATTCAAACAACGCCAGAACTGCCGAGGAGGCGTGAGAGCTGTGCAAAAGATCAAGGTATTGTGCGTCGACGATTCGGCGCTGATCCGTAGCCTGATGACCGAAATCATCAATGGCCAGCCGGACATGACCGTCGTCGCAACCGCGCCCGACCCGCTGGTCGCGCGCGAACTCATCAAGCAGCACAACCCGGACGTGTTGACGCTCGACGTTGAAATGCCGCGCATGGACGGTCTCGACTTCCTCGAGAAGCTGATGCGTCTGCGGCCGATGCCAGTGGTGATGGTGTCGTCGCTGACCGAGCGCGGCAACGAAATCACGCTGCGCGCGCTGGAACTGGGCGCGGTCGATTTCGTGACCAAGCCGAAGGTCGGGATCCGCGACGGCATGCTCGACTACTCGGAGAAGCTTGCCGACAAGGTCCGCGCCGCTGCGCGCGCCCGCGTACGCCAGGCTGCCCCGGTGCATCACGCCGGCACGGCGGCCGGCCACGCGGCGGGTGCCCAGGCTGCGACGCCGGCGCCGAACTTCAACAACCCGCTGCTGAGTACGGAAAAGCTGATCATCGTCGGCGCCTCGACGGGTGGCACCGAAGCGATCCGCGAAGTGCTCGTGCCGCTGCCGCCAGACGCCCCCGCGGTGCTGATCGCACAGCATATGCCGCCAGGGTTTACAAAATCTTTTGCTCAACGCCTTAATGGCTTGTGCAGAATTACCGTTAAAGAGGCAGAGCACGGCGAACGTGTGCTGCCGGGACACGCGTATATTGCCCCCGGTCACGCTCACCTGTTGCTAGCACGTAGCGGCGCGAACTATATTGCACACCTCTCCGACGACCCGCCGGTAAACCGGCACCGTCCGTCTGTCGACGTGTTGTTCCGCTCCGCTGCGCAGCACGCCGGCAAGAATGCGGTGGGCGTGATTCTCACGGGAATGGGCCGCGACGGTGCGGCTGGACTGCTGGAGATGAAAAAAGCAGGCGCGTATACGCTTGCGCAGGACGAAGCGAGTTGCATTGTGTTCGGCATGCCGCGCGAGGCGATCGCACTCGGCGCTGCCGACGAAATCACCTCGCTGCCCGAGATGAGCCGGCGCGTCATGGCGCGTCTTTCGTCAATGGGTGAACGCGTCCAGCGGGTATGATGCGCGCCGGGTCAGAACGCAGGCGTCTTGCATGGGACCTGAGTCAGCGCTGAAACGCGGACTCCAGTCGACACACTCGCTGCACCATCTGGGATTAGGGAAAGGGAATTGAAATGGATAAGGGAATGAAGATTCTGGTCGTAGATGACTTTCCGACGATGCGCCGGATTGTCCGCAATCTGTTGAAGGAGCTGGGCTATTCGAACGTCGACGAGGCGGAAGATGGCCAGGCGGGTCTCGCGCGTCTGCGTAGCGGCAAGTACGACTTCGTGATCTCCGACTGGAACATGCCGAACCTCGACGGTCTGGCCATGCTCAAGGAAATCCGCGCGGATGCCAGCCTCACGCATTTGCCGGTGCTGATGGTGACGGCCGAGTCGAAGAAGGAAAACATCATCGCGGCGGCGCAGGCCGGCGCGAGCGGTTATGTGGTGAAGCCGTTCACAGCGGTAACCCTCGACGAGAAGCTCAACAAGATTCTCGAGAAGATGGCGAAAGCCGGGAGCTGACGTGAACCAGCCGACCAACGCGGCAGCCGTCGAAGCGCAAGACGGCGGCGACCTTGCAAGCGATCGCATCCTTGCCCGCATCGGGCAACTGACGCGCACACTGCGCGACTCGATGCGCGAGCTCGGCATCGACAAGCACGTCGAGCGCGCCGCCGAAGCGGTGCCCGACGCACGCGACCGTCTGAAGTACATTGCCAACATGACCGAGCAGGCAGCCGAAAAGGTACTGAGCTCGATCGAGGTCGCCAAGCCGTTGCAGGAGCAGTTGCAGCAGGACGCAGCGGTGCTCGACGCGCGTTGGGAGCAATGGTATGCGGCGCCGATCGAACGCGAGGAAGTGCGCGCGTTGATGAACGACACGCGGACCTTTCTGCGTGGCGTGCCCGAGGTGACGACGGCCACCAACCAGCAGCTGCTCGAGATCATGCTGGCGCAGGACTTCCAGGATCTGACCGGCCAGGTCATCAAGAAGATCACCGAGGTCGTGTATCTGATCGAGCAGCAACTGCTCGGCGTGCTGATCGAGAACATCGCGCTCGAACGGCGCGAGCAGTTCGCGGCAACGGCGGCGGCGCTGGCGGCCGAACCCTCGTCGACCGGCAGCCCGGAGAACCTGCTGAACGGGCCGCAGATCAACCCGGAAGGCAAGGCCGACGTGATGCAGGATCAAGGCGAAGTCGACGATCTGCTGGCGAGCCTTGGCTTCTGACACGGCTTTCGAACAGCTTTCCACATCTGAACCGCGCCGGCTCCCGGCGGTCGAACATGGCACGCGCCCCGCTCCACAGCGTTCGGCGCCGCCGTGTACCGTCCCGCACTCCGGGCGCAGGTTTCTTGCCGGCTAGCCATCGCGCATAGCGGATACCCCGGCCAGGCACCCTGGAGGAAACCTTCCTGCGGAGCAGTGGCCCGGTACCGTATGATCTTGGATAAATGCGAGCGCACGTGCGATGCACGGGCCGTATCGCAGTTGACCGGGAGGAGTGTGGCTATGCTGAGTCGTGTACGCCGCGCCGTCGTCATGACAGCGCTCGGATTGTCCTGCGTGGTGCCCGCCGTTCAGTCCGCTTACGCGGCGCTGGGCGGGAGTCCGATGACGCCGCCCGCCGGCGCGTCCGTCAGTTCCCAGACCGTTTCCCCTGTCGCCGTTCTACACGCCGCATCCGGCGCCGCCTCCGCAGCCAGCAGCAGTTCTTCATACACCGTACGGCAGACGACCTACGGCAGCGGTACGGTCGTGCGCGAGTATCTCGCCGCGGACGGCACCGTCTTCGGCCTCGGCTGGAACGGACCGCAAATGCCTGATCTGAACAATCTGCTGGGTACTTATTTCCCGCAATACCTGGCCGGTGTCGAGGCCGTGCGCGCGGTGCGCGGCGGCCACGGTCCGGTCGCGGTCGAGCAGAGCGGCCTGGTGGTCCATTCCGGTGGCCATATGGGCGCATTCTCGGGTGATGCATGGCTGCCGCAGGCGCTGCCTGCCGGCGTCAGCGGTTCCGACATCCACTGACAGTGACGGACGGGAGACGAGACATGCAATTTGCAGCAAAGCTCAGAGGGTGGGCGCAGGTCGCGGTGACGGTCGCGTTGGTGTCGCTGGTTGCCGCGTGCGGCGGAGGCGGTGGCAGCAACAACAGTTCCAGTTCGTCGAGTGCGAATAACGGCTCGTTGCCGGCCAGCCCGACCGCACAGCCGGTTGCGGCGACTGCGGCGAACACCGCCGCGATCACGGTGAGCACGGGCGTGGCGAACGTCATCAACATTCCGACGGTGAGCGTCACGGTTTGCGTGCCAGGGACGAGTACCTGTCAGACCATTCCAAATGTGCAGGTGGATACCGGTTCGTATGGGCTGCGGATCGCCAGCGGCGTGTTGAGCGTTGCGCTGCCTGACGCTGCTATCCCCAGCGGTGCGTCCGGCACGCTGGCTGAATGCACGAATTTCGCGGATGGCTTTTCGTGGGGCTCGGTACGCACGGCAACCGTAACAATTGGCGGCGAGACCACGACCGCCGGCATTCCGGTCCAGGTGCTGGGTGACCTGAACAACAGTGTGCCGACAGGCTGCGCCAACGGCTCCGAAGAGAACACTCCCAGCGCGCTTGGCGCCAATGGCATTCTTGGCATTGGCAACGCACCTTACGATTGCGGCGCGACCTGCGCGAGTTCGACGACCTTTGCCCAGTTCAGCAACTATTACGCGTGTACGACCTCAAGCTCGAGCTGCACGACCGCTCAGGTGCCGACGGGCGACCAGGTGGCGAACCCGGTCGCACACTTCCCCACCGACAACAACGGCGTGATTGTCGAGATGGCGCCCGTTTCGAACAACGGAGCCGGATCAGCCACCGGTACGCTGGTGTTCGGCATCGGCACGCAGTCGAACAACGCGCTCGCGGCGGCGAAGACCTTCACGACCGATGCCTTCGGTGACCTTAACAACAGCACGTTCAACGGCAGCACGTTGTCGGCCTTCTTCGATTCCGGCTCGAACGCTTACTTCTTCACCGACAGCACCCTGGCGTTGTGCGGCAGCAATTTCAGCGGCTTCTACTGCCCTTCGACGGCGCAGACGCGCACGGTCACCGTGGTTGGCCTGAACGGCGTCTCCGCTGCGGCTAACGTCGGGATCCTGAGCGCGTCGACGTTGTTCAGCAACGGCAACAACTACGCCTTCAACGATCTCGCTGGCCAGATCGGCACCTCGGGTAGCTTCGACATCGGCCTGCCGTTCTTCTACGGCCGTTATATGTACTTCGGCATCGACCAGACTGCGAGCGGCGGCCAGGCACCTTACGTCGGCTACTGATCCAGGGTCCACCGCGACCCGTTCCGCCCGTTCCACGCCTCCCGGCCCCGGAACGGGCGGCCCTCGGCGGCAGCGCGCCCGGCTCCTCGCCCGGCCCCTCCCGGTCCCGCCCGTAGCGGCCCCCCGCGCCGCTCCATCTCCCGAAATACCCCCGTTTCCCCGTCCTTATCCGCCGATCATGGCTTGAGTTCTGCAGGAATAATCGCTCTCACTGGAATTGGGCATGGTGCCTCGACCGTCTGGAGAGCTGCGTGGCAGGGGAAAGCGACCTCGAAAAAACAGAAGACGCCACCCCCCGGCGCCTGGAGAAGGCACGGGAGGAAGGGCAGATCGTTCGTTCGCGGGAACTGGTCTCGTTTGCCTTGCTGTCGGCCGGTTTCTATGGCGTCTGGGCGTTGTCGGGGAGCATCGGCGATCACCTCGGATCGATGCTGCGCGGCGCGCTCATGTTCAACCACGACAGCGTCTTCGAAACCCGGCGCATGCTGATCGGCGCAAGCGTCGACGGCATGCAGGCGCTCCGCGCGCTGGTGCCGATCCTCGCCCTGACCGGCGGCGCCGCGTTGCTCTCGCCGCTCGCGCTGGGCGGCTGGCACGTCTCCTCAGGGGCGCTCCAACCCAAATTCAGCCGGCTCGATCCGATGGCCGGCCTTGGCCGGATCTTTTCCATCAACGGGCCGATCCAGCTCGGCATGTCGCTCGCCAAGACCATCGTCGTGGGCGGGGTGGGGGGCGTCTCGGTCTGGAACCGCCGCGAGGAGATCCTCGCGCTCGCGACCCAGCCGCTCACCGTGGCGCTCGCCAATGCGGCGCACCTGATCGCCGTGTGCTGCGGCATGACGGTCGCCGGCATGTTCCTCGTGGCAGCGCTCGATGTCCCGTATCAGATCTGGAATTACCACAAGAAACTCCGGATGACGAAGGAAGAAGTGAAGCGCGAACACCGCGAAAACGAAGGCGATCCGCAACTCAAGGCCCGCATCCGGGCGCAGCAGCGCGCAGCCGCGCGGCGCCGGATGATGTCCAAGATACCGACGGCCGACGTGGTCGTGACCAACCCGACGCACTTCGCGGTCGCGCTGCAGTACAGCGACGGCGAGATGCGCGCGCCGCGCGTCGTCGCCAAAGGGGTGAACCTCGTCGCCGCGCGGATTCGCCAGCTTGCTGTGGAGAACAACGTGCCGCTGCTCGAAGCCCCGCCACTGGCGCGGGCGCTGTATCACAACGTCGACCTCGACCGCGAAATTCCGGGCCAGTTGTATGGCGCGGTCGCGGAAGTGCTCGCATGGGTCTATCAATTGCGCCGCTTCAAGACCGAAGGCGGCGTGGTGCCGGTTGCCCCGACCGAACTCGAAGTTCCCGCCGATCTGGACCAGGGTCCGGTATCCGACGAAGAGGCGGATCGGGAAGCCGCCGAAGCGCTTAACGAAGACGACAAGGCATCTGGAGCCTCCGCATGAACGCACGCGCCGGTTTCCTGTCCCGACGGCCGGACTCGCTGAGCAACACCAACCTGCGGGCACTCGCAGGGCCGGTGCTGATCTGCATGATCCTCGGCATGATGATCCTGCCGTTGCCGCCGTTCCTGCTGGATCTGCTGTTCACCTTCAACATCGCGCTGTCCGTGATGGTGCTGCTGGTGAGCATGTACACGATGAAGCCGCTCGACTTCGCCGCATTCCCGAGCGTGCTGCTGTTCTCGACGCTGCTGCGCCTCTCGCTGAACGTGGCCTCCACCCGGGTCGTGCTGCTCGAAGGCCACACCGGCCCGGCTGCCGCTGGACAGGTGATCGAGTCGTTCGGCCAGTTCCTCGTCGGCGGCAACTTCGCGGTCGGGATCGTGGTGTTCATCATCCTGATGGTGATCAACTTCATGGTGATCACCAAGGGTGCGGGCCGGATCGCCGAAGTGTCCGCGCGCTTCACACTCGATGCGATGCCCGGCAAGCAGATGGCGATCGACGCCGACCTGAACGCCGGCATCATCAACGAAGACGCGGCGCGCCGCCGCCGCCTCGAAGTCGCGCAGGAAGCCGAGTTCTACGGCTCGATGGATGGCGCCAGCAAGTTCGTGCGCGGCGATGCGATCGCCGGCCTGCTGATCATGGTGATCAACATCATCGGCGGGCTGATCGTCGGCGTGGTCCAGCACAACATGGACTTCGCCGCCGCCGCCAAGAACTACACGCTGCTAACCATCGGTGACGGCCTCGTCGCGCAGATCCCGTCGCTGGTGATCTCGACCGCCGCCGGCGTGATCGTGTCGCGCGTGGCCACCAACGAAGACATCGGCACACAGCTGACCGGGCAGTTGTTCACGAACCCGCGCGTGCTGATCATCACGGGCTGCATTCTGGTGCTGATGGGCTTGATCCCGGGCATGCCGCACTTCGCCTTCCTGCTGCTGGGCGGTGGTTTGATCCAGCTTGGCCGGATGATGAAGAAGCGCGCGACGGAAGCGAAGAGCACCGCGGCCCTCGCCACAGTGGCGCCGGCGGCGCTCACGCCGACCGAAAACACCGAGGCAAGCTGGGACGACGTGACGATGATCGACACGCTCGGTCTCGAAGTCGGCTACCGGCTGATTCCGCTCGTCGACAAGAATTCGGACGGCGAACTGCTCAAGCGGATCAAGAGCATCCGCAAGAAGTTCGCGCAGGAAATCGGCTTCCTGCCGCCGGTGATCCACATCCGCGACAACCTGGAACTGCGCCCCAATGGTTACCGGATTGCGCTGAAGGGAGTCGAGGTCGGCGTCGGCGAGGCCTATCCGGGCCAGTGGCTGGCCATCAATCCGGGGCAGGTGAGCGCGGCGCTGCCGGGCACGCCGACTCAGGATCCGGCGTTCGGCCTGCCGGCCATCTGGATCGACACCAATCTGCGCGAGCAGGCCCAGGTGTACGGCTATACCGTGGTGGATTCGAGCACCGTGGTCGCGACGCACCTGAATCACCTAGTGGTCACGCACGCCTCCGAGCTGCTCGGCCGCCGCGAAATCCAGGCGCTGATCGAGCGGATGCAGAAGGACACGCCGTCGCTGGTCGACGATCTGATTCCGAAGGCGCTTTCGCTCACCACGCTGCAGAAGGTGCTGCAGAACCTGCTGGAAGAAGGTGTGCCGATCCGCGACCTGCGCACGATCCTCGAAGCGCTGTCCGAGCACACGCCGAAGGTTACCGACGCGCACGAGCTGACGGCAGCCGTGCGTCTGGCGCTGGGCCGCGCGATCACGCAACAGTGGTTCCCAGGCACCGGCGACATGCAGGTCATGGGCCTCGACTCAAACCTCGAACGGGTGCTCTCGCAGGCGCTTTCGACTGGGGCAAACCCTGGTCTCGAACCGGGTCTCGCACACACCCTGATGACCGAGACGCAACAGGCCATGACGCGCCAGCAGAACCTCGGGCTCGCGCCGGTGTTGCTGGTGCAGCATGCGTTGCGGCCGATGCTGGCGCGCTTCCTGCGCCGCAACCTGCCGCAGCTGAAGGTGCTGTCGTATGCGGAGGTGCCCGACACCCGCAACGTCAAGGTGGTGAATCTGATAGGCGGGAAAGGCTAACCCGCTCACGCTTCAGACCGGCGCCTCAGGCGCCGGTTTTCATTTGGGGACCCTTGCAGCGCGGCCCCGGCGTACTACCCATCACGCGAATTGCCTGCTTTTCCCTGTCTTTATCAAGCGATGGTCTCTCGACATCTTTCGCAATAATCGATCTCAATGGAAAGCGGTATGTCGCCGGTCCGTCAACCTCATCGGGGGTCCAGCTTGAACATTCGTAAATTTGTCGGTGCTACCAGTCGTGACGCGCTACGCCTCGTTCGTGAGGCGTTGGGCCCAGACGCGGTCGTGCTGTCGAACCGCACGATCGAAGACGGCACCGTCGAGATCGTGGCGCTCGCCGATAGCGAGCTCGCGGCAATCGCTCCGAAGGCGCGTAACGGCGCGAACAACGGCAGCAGCGCAAACAGCGCGGCCCCTGCGATGAGCCCGGCAGCACCGGCACCGCGCAGCACGCCGATGATGCAGTCCAATCCGTACGCGAGCGGCATGCCGGACGTGTTTTCGTCGGTGTTCGGCGCAAGCCCGGAAGCCGGCACGGAGAGCATGTCGGTCAGCAACGCGCCGGCACAGGCCGCTGCACCCGCACAGGCAGCCGTAACGGAAGAGCCGGCCACGGCCTCGCCGTACGCTTCGTCGGCTCAGGCCGCACCGCTCGCGCCGCAGGCTCAAGCCGCTCACGCGCCGCAAAGCACACCTTCGATGCAAGCCGCACCGCAGGCGCAGATGCCGCAGATGCCGCGCTCGGGCGACGACATCCGCGCCGACGTGCTGAAAGCCGCCGGCGTCCCGGCGCCGCAGTTTATGCCGTTCACGCCGGCCACCCCGCGCACGATGGCGGAAACGAATCCCTGGCTGATCGACCACGCCCGCAATATCGCCGGCAAGCAACAAGGCGCCTACAGCGCACGGCCTTCGTCGATGACACCGGCCGCCGCGATGGCCAAGGGCCTCGGCGCACCGGTCGACATCCAGGTCGGCACGCGTCAGCCGTCGAACCTCGCCGACACGCCCGACTGGGCCCGCGAAGCTGCACAACTCGCCGCGCGCCGCGCTAGCAGGAAGCCGAGCCCGGCCACTCCAGCGGACGACGCACGTGCCGCAGCCAGCACCACCGCCAGCGTCACCGAAGCGATCAAGGCTCGCATGGAGCAGGTCGTCAACGAAACGGTGATGAGCGAGCTCTCCTCGATGCGCGGCATGATGGAGGAACACTTCGCCGGTCTCCTGTGGGCCGACCGCCAGCGTCGCAGCCCGACGCGCGCCTCGCTCACCAAGCACCTGTTCGCCGCCGGTTTCTCCGCGCAACTGGTGCAGATGATGGTCGACAACCTGCCGCCCGAGATCGACAACATGGAAGGCGGGATGGACTGGGTGCGCAACGTGCTCGAGTCGAACCTGCCGATCATGGAAAACGAAGACGCGCTGATGGAGCGCGGCGGCGTGTTCGCCCTGATGGGCCCGACGGGTGTCGGCAAGACCACGACCACGGCCAAGCTTGCCGCGCGTTGCGTGATGCGCTTCGGCGCCAGCAAGGTGGCACTCCTGACGACCGACAGCTACCGGATCGGCGGTCACGAACAACTGCGCATTTTCGGCAAGATCCTCGGCGTTTCGGTTCACGCGGTTAAGGACGGCGCTGATCTGCAACTGGCGCTCGCCGAGCTGCGCAACAAGCACATCGTGCTGATCGACACGATCGGCATGAGCCAGCGCGACCGCCTCGTCTCCGACCAGATCGCCATGCTGTGCCGCGCCGGACAACCGGTGCAGCGCCTGCTGCTGCTGAACGCAACGTGCCATGGCGACACGCTCAACGAAGTCGTGCAGGCCTACCAGCGCGGGCCGGATCAACAGCCGCTCGCCGGCTGCATCCTCACCAAGCTCGACGAAGCGACCAACCTGGGCGGCGTACTCGACACGGTGATCCGCTACAAGTTGCCGGTGCATTACGTCTCGACCGGGCAGAAGGTGCCCGAGAACCTGTACGTCGCAACCAAGAAATTCCTGATCAAGAGCGCTTTCTGCATTCCGCGCGACAGTTCGCCGTTCGTGCCGCAGGACGACGATATTCCGGCCTTGCTTTCGGCGCTCTCAGCACGCTCGACGGCCGAACTGCACGAGGTCCGCTTTGGATAAGGTCGTCTCGGATCAGGCAGAAGGACTGCGGCGCCTGCTGGCCCGCAGCGGTTCAAGAGTGCTGGCGGTAACGGGCGGTTCGACCAGCGTTGGATGTACCACGACCGTCGTCAATCTGGCGGCGGCACTCGTGGAGCAGGGCAAGGATGTACTCGTGATCGACGAGTGCCTTGGCGATTACTCGGTGGGCGCCATGCTCGGCGGCGTACAGGGGGCGGCCAACTTCGCCGCCGTGGTACGCGGCGAGATATCGCTCGACGCCGCCGTAGCGCGTCATGCACTGGGCTTTTCAGTGCTGAGCGCCTCGCGCAGCAATCGCGAAGGCTACACGGCGGCGCAACTGAGTGTGGTGCTGGACGGTCCCGCGGACATCGTGCTGATCGATGCGCAACTCGACCGGCTCGGTCAGCTCTCTGCGCTGGCGATGCAGGCGCACGACCTGTTGATCGTCACGCGCGTCGCTGCGCAGGCGATTACCGATGCGTATGCCTGCATGAAGCGGCTGCATTACGCGCACGGCATCGGGCAGTTCAGGGTGCTGGTGAACCATGTGCATAGCGTCACCGACGCGCACACCGCTTTTGAAAACCTCGCGGGGGTGGCGGGGCGTTATCTGACTGTGTCGCTGGAAGGCGCGGGCTGTATCGCCGCCGACCCGCGCATGGCCCGGGCGCTCGAACTGTCGCGCTGCGTGGTCGACGCGTTTCCGTCGACCCCTGCTGCGCGGGATTATCGGCACCTCGCCGCCGAATTGCAGTACTGGCCAATGCGGCCAGCGATGTCGTCACGTCACCAATGGGTGGCGCCGGCGGCAGTAACAGCGGCGCAACACGCCGACCAACCGTCTGTGCAGCACGCCTGAAGGGCGGGGCGCGGACAAGGGGAGCACGATGTACAACGCTCAGGGAAAGATTTCCCAAGCCGAGGTTCTGACCAAATACGCACCGCTGGTGCGGCGGCTCGGCTTGCAGCTGGTAGCGAAGATGCCGGCGAGTGTCGATCTCGACGATCTGATTCAGGCCGGCATGATCGGCCTGCTCGATGCTGCGAGTCGCTACAAGGAAGACCAGGGCGCGCAGTTCGAAACGTATGCGAGCCAGCGGATCCGCGGCGCGATGCTCGACGAGTTGCGCAGCAACGACTGGCTGCCGCGCAGCCTGCGCCGCACCTCGCGTGAGGTGGAGACGGCCGTGCATCAGGTCGAACAGACACTCGGCCGTTCGGCGAGCGAGACGGAGATTGCCGGTCACCTCAAGATGCCGCTCGACGAGTATCAGGCGATGCTGCAGGACCTGCATGGCAGCCAGCTGATCTACTACGAAGACTTCGATCGCTCCGCCGACGACGAGCCGTTCCTCGACCGCTACTGCGTCGATCATTCGGACCCGCTCTCGGCACTGCTCGACGAAAGCCTGCGCTCGGCGCTGGTCGAAGCGATCGAGCGTCTGCCGGAACGCGAAAAGCTGTTGATGTCGCTCTACTACGAACGCGGCATGAATCTGCGCGAGATCGGTGCGGTGATGGAAGTTAGCGAATCGCGGGTTTGCCAGCTGCATAGCCAGGCGGTTGCACGGCTGCGCACGCGCCTGCGCGAGATGGCCTGGGCCAAGGCTGAAGCGGAGTAACACCACGGCGGCCGGCGGTTCACCGTCGTTGCCCACCGCTCATGATTCAAGCGCAATGAACGCCGTCCCGATGTATAGGGACGGCGCTTTTTTTTGCTGAGAGGAAAGCAGGAAAAGCGCGGCAAGCGCAGGTGGCGGACAGGCGCCAAACGGCAGGCTGCGCCGAGTTGGTCTGAAAACGGTCAGACCGACTCAGCGAGCATTCAGGACAGACTGGATTGGAGTTCGATGAGCGGGGGAGCGTCCGGAATTACAGGCCGCCGAACCCTGGCACTCGTCCATCCGGCCCATACAGCGAGGGCTTTTTCGGACGCACCTGCAGCACCTCGAGGGCGCGCTGGTTGTATTCCATGCGGGTGCGGATCAGCACACCGTTGGTCTTGTTGGAGCGGCGTGCGCGCTCTACCGATTGCTGCAGCAACGACCACTGCTCGGCGAGCTTCGGGTCGCGCCCGGCGGCTAGCTCGATGCCGTTCCAGCCGGCCGGCAGACCCATTTCGGCGAGCTGCGCGTCGCGGATCTTCTCGAGCGAGGCCAGCTTGCCGACCAGTTCGGTTTTCTTTTCGACAACCGGCCGCAACATCTCGGCCGGTTCCACCTGGGTTAGCGCTTTCTGCTCGATAGCCAGAACAGAAGCAAATTCTTCGATGGTCGAGTACTCATCGATCACAGTGGCAAGCAGCGCGTCTTTCATCACAAGTCGCTCTCACGGCGCCCGCACAAAGCGTGCGGGCCGGGTTTCAAGGTGACGCCTCGCGGCGTCCAACCTCAATTGCCGGTCGCCGGGGCTCTCGTTTGCAACAAACTGCGCGTCGTGTCGAGCACGCCGTCAGCAATCTTGCCCGGATCGATCGTCAGCGTGCCGTTCTTGATGGCCTGCTTGATCGATTCGACGTGAGCGGTGTCGATGTCTGCCGAACCCGATGCTGCCAGGCTGCGCAGGCTGGACGACAGGCCCGACAGGCTCACATTCGCGTCGCCACCCGAGCCGGTGGCGGCTTGCGCGGCGGCTGCCGCGCTTTGGGCGGTCGAAGCCGCCGGGGCCGAGCTGTCCTGCTGGGTACGCGTTGCCGCGCTGCCCGTCAGACTGTCCGGCATGCTATTGGTGGTGGAATCGATTTTCACGATTGGCTTCCTGAACTATTTGATTCTTTTAACGGCATTCAAGAAACCAAACTTTAGCTCAATCGATGTATCCGTTTGTAACGGCCCCACCGGCCGCCTTCTTCCCCCAAAACCCTTTGAACGCCACTGTCACGGGCGCCATTTTCAGGTTCAGATCCCGGGTATCTACATCTGGATCTGGACCGTCGAACTGTCCTTCACGATTCCCATCAGGATCTGCCCGGTTGAGGTTTTCACCCTGACTGGTTGCCCTGGCGTCGCATTGCTGAGCGCGCTGCCTTCCGACGAAATCGAGAAGCCCTCGCCCTGCGCCACCACCCGCACACTCTGTCCGGCCGTCACCTGGGCGGCGCTCTTCAGCATGTCCTGACGCAGCGGAAAGCCCATACTCACGCGCATCAACGTGACCGAACCGACTGCCTGTGACGGCACGGTGACGATCGACGCCGGCAGCATGGTCAGGTCGCCGTCGCGGGGAACCAGATCGGCGTCGGAAATCACCTCGCCAGGCATCATTGCCCGCGCGGCGACGTAGTAAGTCGCATGGATCGAGACTTTCGCCTGCAGCCAGACCGTCCATGGGTGGCCACTCGTGCAGCGCACCGCCACCGTCGTGCGGCCCCACAGGCGCGCGCCGGGCGGCATGAACGCCTGCAGCGTGTCGCAGGCGGCAAGCCCGCGCGGGAAAGCCTGGGCAACGCTCAGTTCGACCTGGCCCGGCAGGCCATTGGCCTGCTGTTTGAGAAAGTCCAGCGCGGCGGTGTGGATCAGCTGGCCGTCTTCCTGACCTTCGGGCACGGGCTGGCTGGCCTGAGCCGGCTGCGATGCCTGAATTGCGGCAGCAGTCTGGACCGGTTGAACCCTGGAGGCGGCCACCACCGGCTTGGGCGCCGGTTGCGGCGTCTGCGCTCGCTGCAGCGCCTGAACGGCCTGAGCCGCCTGAGCCTGTTGCAGCGCCTGAATTGCCTGCGCGCGCTGCGCGGCTTCCGCCAGCGCCTGCGCCTGATTCTTTACGGGGAGTGTCGTTTGAGCCGGCGCGGCAGCAACGTGAGGCGCCGGATTGCGGCCTGCCGCGCTCGCGCCCAGTTCGGGCGGCTCGCCGCGCGAAGCGAGGCTGTCGATTTCGACGCTGCTCGCAGCGGTCACGGCGGGTGCCACGGCCGGTACGCCGACAGGTGCGGCAGCCGGGGCGGCATTCACGGGCCGCAGTGCGGCGCCGTACGTCGCACGCGCCGGCATCGACGTGACGACCACCGGCACGACCTGGCTCGCGGCGAGCGCGGGATTCATATTGACGCGGGTAAGGCTGGCCGTATTCGCCGGGCTGGCTTGCT
The DNA here is from genome assembly GCF_050435645.1 of Paraburkholderia sp. GAS206C. NCBI lineage: Bacteria > Pseudomonadati > Pseudomonadota > Betaproteobacteria > Burkholderiales > Burkholderiaceae > Paraburkholderia > Paraburkholderia sp. GAS206C. The sequence continues at coordinate 430,965 of NZ_JBNDKR010000007.1, forward strand.
GGATGACCGTCGTGTTCGCCGGAACATTTGGCGCGCCGGACGCGGATGCCTCATCGGTACCCGGAATCACAATGGCACCGCTCGCGTTCGACAGCCTGGTAAAGCGATCGGTCGCTTGCGGCGTCGAAGACTGCGCAGGCGGTGCGAGCGTCGCCGCGAACTGCGGGTTGATCGTCCGCGGGCTGGCATTGCTGGAAGTCGCCATCGCGGTCATGCGCGCGAGATCGGCGGGGTTCTGTTCGCCCGGACCGGGAATCACGATCGGGCCGCTGGCCTCCTGGGCCAATGCCGCAGACGCACACCACGCACCCGCCACGGCACACACCAGCCAGGCGGCAGTGTGTCGTGCAACGATGCGGCGCCGCGGCGGCAGCACATCGAGAGTGGATCGGGCCATCGTGCATCTCCAGCGTGAGGCAAGGGTACGAGTTGCATTCTAGTGACGCGGCTCCTGGCGCAAACGTTGAATAGAGGCGACCTTCCCCGGTTATTCAGAAGATTGCCGCTTGCCTGCCCCGCCTAAGATGCATCTCATGCAAAAAGCCCTTTTGGGTCGCCGCAGATGTTGTGCTCCCTGATCGAGCGCCAGACGCGGGAACGTTATCCGGAGATTTTTCATGCTAGATAAACTCGATGCCGAATTCGCCTTTGGCCGTCAGGCGCTCGATGTCCGCTCTTACCGGCAGGAACTGCTGTCGTCGAACATTGCGAACGCCGACACGCCGAACTACAAGGCGCGTGACGTCGATTTCTCGTCGACGCTCGCGGGCGCTCTGAGAAAGACGGACGGCAGCAGCACCGGCACCGGCGCATCGAACAACTCGACGCTGGCGATGGCGCAACCTGCTGGCGTGACGAGCGGCATGACGATGGCCTCGACCGAACCGGGCCATATGGCCGGCAAGGCAAGCCTGATTGCGACCGGCGGTCCGAGCGACGACTACGGCCAATTGCAGTACCGCATTCCGACGCAACCCTCGCTCGACGGCAACACGGTGGACCTCGACGCGGAACGCGTGCAGTTCGCCGATAACTCGCTGCACTTCGAGTCGGCCATGACGGAAGTTTCGAATCAGATCAAATCGATGCTGTCGGTGATCACGTCGGGCTCCTGATGGAGTCCAGACGCGACGACCGGCGCACATGCTGGATGTAACCGCTAAAAACCACGCCCACGGGAAACAATCAAGCCGGAACCTGCCGGCAGGAGAGGTCGGAGAAGCTATGCCATCCCTGATGAATATTTTCAATGTCGCCGGTTCGGCCATGTCGGCCGAATCGCAGCGGCTCAACGTGACGGCGTCGAACCTGGCGAACGCCGACAGCACGACGGGTCCTGACGGCCAGCCGTACAAGGCCAAGCAGGTCGTGTTCGCGGTCAACCCGATCGGCGGCGCGCGCACCGCATCCGGCCAGCAGGTGGGCGGCGTGCAGGTGACCGGGGTGGTCGACGATCCGACGCCGATGAAGCAGACCTACGACCCGGGCAACCCCGCGGCCGACGCGAACGGCTACGTCACGATGCCGAACGTCGATCCGGTGGAAGAAATGGTCAACATGATCTCGGCGTCGCGCGCTTACCAGGCGAACGTCGAAACCTTGAACACAGCGAAGCAGTTGATGCTGAAAACACTCACGATCGGAACCTGAGGAGCGCCTCCTTGACTACTTCAACCACCATCGGCGGCAGCGGGACCCAGGTCTCGCAGACGCTGCTCGATACCATGAACGGCACTGGCTCGGCGAGCAGTGCGTCGAGCAGCAGCTCGAGCAGCTCGGCGACCTCGGGTGCGAATCTGCAAAGCACCTTCCTGCAGCTGCTGATTACGCAGATGCAGAACCAGGATCCGACCAATCCGATGGACAGCTCGCAGATGACCTCGCAGCTCGCGCAGATCGACACCGTGACGGGCATCAGCCAGTTGAACACGTCGCTCAGCTCGCTGGCGACGCAGCTCAACGCAGGCCAGACCTCGCAGGCTGCACTGCTGATCGGTTCCAGCGTGCTGGCCCCAGGCAATTCCATTTCGGTGACCTCCGGCAAGGCGACCGAATTCGGCGTGCAGCTGGCCTCGGCGGCGTCGGACATGAAGGTCAACGTCGTGAACTCGGCAGGCCAGATCGTCAACACGCTCGATCTGGGCGCGCAACCGGCCGGTACTGTGCCGGTGACGTGGACCCCGGTCGATTCGACGGGTGCCGCACTGCCGACGGGCACCTACACGATCACCGCCACCGGCACGATCAACGGTGCTGCAGGCGTGGGCACGACCCTGACCCCGGGTACCGTGGAAAGCGTCGTACAGGGTACCGGCGGCGCACCGAGTCTCGTGCTGTCGAATGGCAATACGGTCGCCCTGACTTCGGTCGCGGCAGTCCTCTAAGCAATCAGTTCAACCAAATTTAGACATTTCCCGGAACGGAGAATACGTCATGGGTTATCAGCAGGGTTTGAGCGGCCTCGGGGCTGCATCGAGCGATCTCGACGTGATCGGCAACAACATTGCCAACTCGGATACGATCGGCTTCAAGAGCGGTACGGCAGTGTTCGCCGATATGTATGCGAACTCGGTTGCCACGGCCGTGAACAACCAGATCGGTATCGGCACGCAGCTCGCCGAAGTGCAGCAGCAGTTCTCGCAAGGCACGATCAACACGACCGGCCAGGCACTGGATGTCGCCATCAACGGCAACGGCTTTTTCCAGATGTCGAATAACGGCTCGCTCACGTATTCGCGCAACGGCGTGTTCCAGCTCAGCAACACGGGCAATATCGTGAACGCTCAAGGACTCGAGCTGATGGGCTATGCCGCGAATTCCAGCGGCATCATCAACAGCGCGCAAACGGTGCCGCTGACCGTGCCGACTACCAACATCGCACCGACGCAGACCACCACCATCACGGCGCAGCTCAACCTGGACGCTCAGGATTCGCTGATGCTCGGCACGCCGGCTGTGAATGTGACCACGACCGGGACGCTGGCGAGCAGCGGTGCGACGATTACGACCGCTTCGGCTGGATCGAATAACGACGACTACACGATTACCTTTACGAGCCCGACGGCGTACACGGTAACCGACGCCGACAACGCCGCTAACGACAGCAGCGGAACCTACACGGCAGGCACCGCCATTACCCTGGGCAATGGCCAGACGGTCACGCTGACGGGTACGGCAGCAGCCGGCGACACGGTAGCGGTTACGCCGACCCCAACCACTTTCGACGCAAGCAACTCGTCGACCTACAACTACTCGACTTCGACCCAGGTGTACGACTCGCTGGGCGGCTCGCAGACGGTCAACATGTACTTCGCCAAGACCGGCTCCGGCGCATGGGACGTCTACGCAGGCGTCGCAGGCGGCACGGCAAGTCTGGTCGGCACGGCAAGTTTCAACACCTCCGGCGCGCTGACCGGCATCACGAGTGTCGCGTCTACGACCGCGTCGGACTCAATCGCCTTCACGATTCCGAACACCGACGGTTCCGGCACGCCGCAGGCGCTGACGCTGGATCTCGCCGGCACGACCCAGTACGGCAGCACCGACGGCGTCAACAACCTGCAGCAGAACGGTTTTGCCGCCGGCCAGCTGACGAGCTTCACGGTCGGCACGACCGGCATTCTCACCGGCAACTATTCGAACGGTCAGACCGCTTCGCTCGGTCAGGTCGTACTCGCCAACTTCAACGATCCGAACGGCCTTGTCGACCTCGGCAACAACGAGTACGCACAGACCGCCGCGTCGGGCGCAGCGCAGATCTCGACGCCGGGCAGCACCAACCACGGCACGCTGCAAGGCGGCGCGGTGGAAGATTCGAACGTGGACCTGACCAACGAACTGGTCAACCTGATCACGGCGCAACGCGACTATCAGGCGAACGCGCAGACGATCAAGACGCAGCAGACCGTTGACCAGACCCTGATCAACATGTAAGGGCAACAGGAGCCGAACGAATGACCGACCGTCTGATTTATACCGCGATGTCGGGCGCCACCCAGGCGCTCGAGCAGCAGGCCATTGTCGCGAACAATCTCGCGAACACGTCGACCACCGGGTTTCGCGCCCAGCTCGAGACGTTTCGCGCGGTACCGATGTCGTTCGGCGACGGCAGCTCAGTCAACGACAGCACGACACGCACGTTCGTGTTGTCGTCGACACCGGGTGCGGACGAAACGCCCGGACCGATCCAGCAGACCGGCAACCCGCTCGACGTCGCGATCCAGGGCGACGGCTGGTTGAGCGTGCAGACCGCCGACGGTGGCGAGGCCTATACGCGTGCCGGCAATCTGCATATCGACCAGAACGGCCAGCTGGTGAATGCGACCAACCTGCCGGTAGTCGGCACGGGCGGTCCGATCTCGGTGCCGCCTGGCTCGCAGATCACGATCGGCAAGGACGGCACGGTTTCGGCGCTTGCGCCGGGAGACCCGGCCACGGCGATCGCGGTCATCGACCAGTTGAAGCTCGTGAAGCCCGCAGCGGGCACATTGAAGCGCGGCGACGACGGCATGTTCCGTACTGCTGACGGCAACCCTGCCGACGCCGATCCCACTGTCACGCTGGCACCCGAATCGCTCGAGGGCAGCAACGTGAGCCCGGTCAACGCAATGGTTTCGATGATCACCAATGCGCGGCAGTTCGACATGCAGACCAAGATGATCCAAAACGCCGATCAGAACGATCAGTCCGCCAACCAGTTGCTCAGCTTCAGCTAACGGGCGTCGCGCCAGACGTGCACCCAGGAGAACCAACACTGTGAACCGCTCACTTTATATCGCTGCGACCGGCATGAATGCGCAGCAGTCCCAGATGGACGTGATCTCGAACAACCTCGCCAACGTCAGCACCAATGGCTTCAAGGGCTCGCGCGCCGTGTTCGAAGATCTGCTTTATCAGACCGTGCGTCAGCCGGGCGCCGACTCGACCCAGCAGACCCAGGTGCCCTCGGGCATCCAGCTCGGCACCGGCGTGCAGCAGGTCGCGACCGAACGTCTGTACACGCAGGGCAACCTGCAGCAAACGGGCAACTCGAAGGACGTGGCGATCAACGGCAACGGTTTCTTCCAGGTGCAGATGCCGGACGGCACGACCGCCTATACCCGCGACGGCTCGTTCCAGACCAATGCGCAGGGCCAGCTGGTGACCTCGAGCGGCTATCCGGTCATTCCGGCGATCACGGTACCGGTGACCGCGACTTCGCTCACGATCGGCAGCGACGGTTCGGTGTCGATCACGCAGCCCAACAGCTCGAACTCGACGCAGATCGGCACCATGCAGCTCGCCACCTTCATCAACCCGGCCGGTCTCGACGCGCAAGGCGAAAACCTGTTTTCGGAAACCAGTTCCTCGGGTACGCCGAACATCAGCGCGCCGGGTTCGAACGGTTCGGGTTCGCTGGAACAGGGTTATGTCGAAACGTCGAACGTGAACGTCGTGCAGGAACTGGTCAACATGATCCAGACCCAGCGCGCGTACGAAATCAACAGCAAGGCGGTCACCACGTCCGATCAGATGTTGCAGACCCTGTCGCAGATGTCGATTTAAGGGTTCGGAACCAGAGGCGGTAGGCAAATACGATGTCGCAATCCAATCTCAAACCGGTCAAGAGCGACGCGCGCAGCGCGTTCGTCGCTACTGCCAGCGTGCTTGCACTGGCGCTGGCCGGCTGCGCGCAGATACCGAAGCAGCCCATCGTGCAGCAGCCGATGACCGCGGTGCCGCCGGTGCCGCCGCACACGCAGTCGCCGGGTTCGATTTTCAATCCGGGCTACGCCGGACGGCCGCTTTTCGAAGACCAGCGGCCGCGCAATATTGGCGACATCCTGACCATCGTCATTCAGGAAAACATCAACGCAACGAAGTCCTCGGGTGCGAACACCAACCGCAGTTCGACCACCCAGTTCTCGACCACGAGCGCCAGTTTTCTCGCCGGTCTGTTCGGCAAGGCCAATCTCAGTGCCCAGGGCGGCAATACGTTCTCGGGGACCGGCGGCGCGAACGCCTCGAACACTTTTAGCGGCGTGATCACCGTCACGGTGACCAATGTGCTGCCCAACGGCAACCTCCAGGTGAGCGGCGAAAAGCAGATGCTCATCAACCAGGGTAACGAGTTCGTGCGTTTCTCAGGCGTAGTCAACCCGAATACGATTTCCGGCCTGAATGCCGTGTACTCGACCCAGGTGGCTGACGCCAAGATCGAATACTCGGCGAAGGGCTATATCGACGAGGCAGAAACCATGGGTTGGCTACAACGCTTCTTCCTTAACGTGGCGCCGTGGTGATCATGAAACTCGGACCTCTCCACCGTTTTGGCCATGCCTGTCTGGTGTTCGCGCTCGCGTGCGGGGCACTGCCGCCTGTTACACCCGCGGCCCACGCCGAACGGCTGAAGGATCTGGTCGCGATCCAGGGCGTGCGCGACAACCCGCTGATCGGCTACGGCCTTGTCGTCGGTCTCGACGGCACGGGCGATCAGACCACCCAGACTCCGTTCACGACGCAAACGCTCGCGAACATGCTCGCGAACCTCGGCATCTCGATCAACAACCAGTCGGCCGGTTCGTCGAACAGCAGCACCTCGGCACTGACCAGCATCCAGTTGAAGAACGTCGCCGCGGTGATGGTGACGGCGGTGCTGCCGCCGTTCGCCCGGCCGGGCGAGGCGATCGACGTGACGGTATCGTCGCTCGGTAACGCCAAGAGCCTGCGCGGCGGCACGCTGCTGCTCACGCCGATGAAGGGCGCTGACGGCTCCGTCTATGCGCTTGCCCAGGGCAACCTGGCGGTGGGCGGCGCGGGCGCCAGCGCGAACGGCAGCCGCGTGCAGGTGAACCAGCTCGCAGCGGGACGCATCGCCGCCGGCGGGATCGTCGAGCGCGCGGTGCAGACCAGCATCACGCAGGACGGCACCATGCAGCTCGAGCTGAACGACATGGATTACGACACCAACCAGCGCATCGTGTCGGCGGTCAACAATGCCTTCGGCCAGGGCACCGCCACACCGCTCGATGGCCGCACGATCCAGTTGCGCGCTCCGGCCGATCCGGCCCAGCAGGTCTCGTTCATGGCGCAACTCGAAGACCTCGATGTGAAGCCGGCGGCGGGCGCTGCAAAGGTCGTGCTGAATGCGCGCACTGGCTCGATCGTGATGAACCAGATGGTGACGCTCGAGAATTGCGCCGTCGCACACGGCAATCTCTCGGTGGTGGTCAACACACAACCCGTGGTCAGCCAGCCCGGCGCGTTCTCGAATGGCCGCACGGTGGTTGCCCAGCAGTCCCAGATCCAGTTGAAGCAGGACGACGGCGCGCTGAAATACGTCAAAGCCGGCGCCAATCTGGCCGATGTCGTAAAGGCGCTCAACGCGCTGGGTGCGACGCCCGCCGATTTGATGTCGATCCTGCAGGCGATGAAGGCAGCAGGGGCCTTGCGCGCCGAACTTGAAATCATCTAAGGAGCCGCCATGACGATGGATTCCACCTCAGGAACGCCCGATCTGACGCAGCGCTTTGCGCTCGACGTCCAGGGGTTCGACGGCCTGCGCGCCAAGGCCGCCGCATCGCCGCAGCAGGGTGTCCAGATGGCCGCCAAGCAGTTCGACGCGACCTTCATCACGATGATGCTCAAAAGCATGCGCGATGCGACGCCGCAGGACGGTCCGCTCGACTCGCGCGACGGCGCCCAGTTCACCTCGATGATGGACGAGCAGATGGCGCAACAGATGTCGAACAAGGGCATCGGCGTGGCCGACGCGATGCTCAAGCAGTTGATGAACAACTCGGGCATGCAGACGGGCGAAGCCGGCGAAGGCAATAGCGCCGCGCTGAACGCGCTCGCCAAGGCGTACGGCAATGCGCAGGCAAACGGGTCGCTGGCGAGCGGCGTCGGTTATTCGCGCAACAGCGCGTTGACGCCGCCGCTGCGTGGTGACGGCACGACCAATGTCGACGCGTTTGTCGACAAGCTCGCTGCCTCCGCGCAGGCCGCGAGCGAAACCACGGGCGTGCCGGCACGTTTCATCATCGGCCAGGCGGCGCTCGAATCGGGCTGGGGCAAGCGCGAGATCCTGAAGGCGAACGGCGAGACCAGCCACAACGTATTCGGCATCAAGGCGACCAAGGACTGGACCGGCAAGACCGTGTCCACCGTCACGACCGAATACCGCAACGGCCGGCCGGAGCGCGTCGTCGAAAAATTCCGCTCTTACGACTCGTATGACGAAGCGATGGCCGACTATGCGCAAATGCTCAAGGGCAATCCGCGCTATGCGCAGGTGCTGAACGGCTCGCATGACGCAGCGGGTTTTGCCGTCGGCATGCAGCGCGCGGGGTACGCGACCGATCCGCATTACGCGAAGAAACTGATGTCGATCATGAGCCGGATGAGCTGAGCGGCTCGAGCAGTTCAGGCGGCTTAGGAAAGCGACAAGCAGGATGAAATGCAGGGCGACGGGGCCATGTCGCAAAACAAGACGGTGGGGCCGGACGGTACGCGAGTGCCGCCGGCCGAACCGCACGGTGGATCTTGCGGATTGATGCGAACTGCATACGGGGCGATGCGGGTGGCTAAAGGGGGTGGGACGTGACCGGTTTAACGTTTGCGCCAAATATTTCCCTCGGTTACCCTAAACTTTGGGTCCAGACTGCCGCTATTCAGTCAGACCTTAATACCGGGGTCATGTTTCTCCCGGTCAACGCACGTGTCACGGGCCCCGGCACTGGACCTCGGGCACGGGCACGTACGAACCCGCATATCGGCAAGCCCATGGATACCACTGAGACGAATGGCCAGACGGACGGCTCTTCAGAGACCGGCAACGATTTCGGTCGCCGCAATCCGCTCGAGATCGGTGTCCAGTTACGCAATCTGGTCAACCGCGGCGATTTTCTGACCGCGCAATACAAGGGCGGCCAGCTCGTCACGCGGATTCTCGACGTGAACGTGCCCAGCCGGACGTTTACCTTCGACTGGGGCGCGCTCGCCGACCAGAACCGCGGTCTGATCGCTGCGCCCCGCTGCCTCTTCCACGCTCAACCCGATGGCGTGCGCGTCGAATTCGTCACAGGCACGCCGCGCGAGAGCAGTTTCGAGGGACGGCCGGCGTTTGAAGCCGACTTCCCCGAAGTGCTGTTTTACGTGCAGCGTCGCGAGTATTTCCGCGTCGACGCGCCGGTGCTCGACCCCTACACGTGTACGGGCCGGTTGCCCGACGGTGAGCGCTTCCGTTTCGAAGTGCATGACCTGTCGCTTGGCGGGGTCGGCATGCGCAGCACAGACACGCGCGTGGTGGATCTGCCCATGGGCTGTGTGCTGGAAGATTGCGAGCTGAGCCTCGGTGCGCCGGGCAAGCTCTCGGTGGATCTGCAACTCGTGTCGTTTCGCGCCGTAGACCTGCCGAACGGCACCCAGCGTTACCAGCTCGGAATGCGCTTTGTGGCGCTGCCGGGCAGCGCCGAGAACACGTTGCAACGGTTGATTACCCAGCTTGAAATGAAGCGTCGCTCGCTGGTGCGAACCTGATTTTTCTCGCGTGCCGCCGCGCTTCTCGCGGTACGCGTTTTAATGCGGGTTGCCCCCTCAATTTTGTCGCCAGTGCGCCGATATACAGAGAGTCTTGGCAACTCGGTGGGCGCGTTGCCAGCCCTTCAGGATGACGCATGTCCAGCAACCTAATCAATATCGGTCTCAGTGGACTCAACGCAGCCCAATGGGGGTTGACGACAACCAGTGAGAACATCAGCAATTCGACGACGCCCGGCTATGACGTCGAAAGTCCCGTCTATGCGGAAAGCTCCGGCGAATACACCGGCTCCGGCTATCTGCCGCAGGGCGTGGCCACCTCGACGGTCACGCGCGCGTACAGCCAGTATCTGACGACCCAGCTGAACAACGCGCAGTCGGGCAGCGGCTCGCTGACCGCCAACTACACGATGCTCGCGCAGCTGAACAACATGATCGGCAGCCCGACCTCGGGTATCTCGACGGCGATCACCAGCTTTTTCACCGGTTTGCAGAATGTCGCAAACGGCGCAGCGAGCTCCGCTACGCGGGGCACTGCCATCAGCGATGCACAGACGCTCGCAAGCGAGATCAACCAGGCCGGTCAGGAGTACGACGCGTTGGGCCAGAGCGTCAACACCCAGTTGTCCTCCACGGTGTCGCAGATCAACACCTACACCGCGCAGATCGCTTCGCTCAATCAGGAGATCACCGCTGCCAGCGCGGGCGGCCAGCCGCCTAACCAGCTGCTCGACCAGCGCGATGAGGCGGTGTCCAACCTGTCGCAGCTCGTCGGCGTGCAGGTGGTGTCGAATTCCAACGGTGAAAGCATATTCCTGCCGAGCGGTCAGGCGCTGGTCACCGGGTCGACCAGTTACAACCTGGGCACTGCACCCTCGCCGTCGGATTCATCCGAGGACTCGATTACCTACCTGGGCGCTGCCGGTACGACGCCCACGGCCGCGACCACCCAGTACCTGTCGAACACCACCATGCAGAATGCAGGCGGCACGCTCGGCGGTCTGATCCAGTTCCGCACGCAGACGCTCGATCCTTCAGAGGCGCAACTGGGTGCGATCGCAACCAGTTTCGCGGCGCAGGTCAACAATCAGAACGAGCTCGGTCTCAACCTGTCCGGCACGGCCGGGGGGCCACTGTTCTCGGTCGCGGCGCCGCAAGCGACACCCAATGCGAACAACACGGGCGGCGCGTCTCTCAGCGTTTCGTTTGTCGACGCGACGCAACCGACCACCGGCAACTACACGCTTTCGTATAACGGTTCCACCTATACGCTGACCGACAACTCGACGGGTTCGACCGTTGCCACGGCTTCGAGCCTGGCGAATCCGATCGACGGCCTGAACTTCTCGATGACCGGCACGATGAACGCGGGCGATTCGTTCTCGGTGTCGCCGACCAGTGGCGCGCTCGACAGCTTTGCGCTTGCGACGACCAGCGGTTCCGCGATTGCCGCGGCCTCGCCGGTGCTCGCCACGGCCACTTCGAGCAATGCCGGCACAGCGACGATTACGGAAGGAACGGTTGCGGCCGGTTATTCGCTGCCCAGTTCCACCACCACGCTGACCTATAGCTCCGCATCGGGCGGCCTGACCGGCTTTCCGGCGGGTTCGGTCGTGACCATCGGCACGACGCCGCCCAGCACGGTCAACATTACGTCGACCTCGACGGTGGTGCCGTACACACCGGCGGACGGCGCGACGCTGACCATCAATAGCGCGACCACGCCGGCACCCAGCGGTTCGATGAACGGCGTCACGGTTACGTTGAGCGGCACGCCGAGCGACGGCGACACCTTTACCATCGCGTCGAACGTCGGTGCGCAAAGCGACGGCCGCAATGCCACGCTGATGTCGAATATCGTTTCGGCAAAGGTATTGAACGGCGGCACGACTACCCTGACTGACGCGTACGCGAGCTACGTCAACACGATCGGCAACACGACCAATGAGGTCAACGCTTCGAATACGACGCAGACGGCGCTCGTGACGCAGATTACGTCGGCGCAGCAGTCGGTATCCGGTGTGAACATCAACGAAGAAGCAGCGAACCTGTTGCAGTACCAGCAACTGTACCAGGCCAACAGCAAGGTCATTCAGACCGCTGACACGCTGTTCCAGACCATTCTCGGCATCTTCCAGTGAGGCGTTGAACGATGCGCATCTCTACTTCCCAATATCTCGGCATGAACGTCCAGGCGATGGACAATCAGCAGAGCGAGCTGTCCCAGCTGTACGCGGAAATCTCGAGCGGCCAGGCGCTTACCACGCCGGCGTCCAATCCGCTTGGCGCAGCTCAGGCCGTGCAGTTGAGCATGCAGGGCGCGACCCTGTCGCAGTACTCGACCAACCAGAGTTCGGCGCAGACCTCGCTGGAGTCGGAGGACTCCACGTTGTCGAGCGTCATCCAGGCCCTGCAAAGCGTGAATACGCAGTTGGAAAGCGCAGGCGGTGGCACGCTCAACGACACGGATCGCAGCGGGATTGCCGCGACGCTGACGCAGTTGAACAACCAGTTGGTGACGCTCTCGAACACGACGTCGCCATCGGGCGGCTATCTGTTTGGCGGCTTCCAGTCGTCCACGCAGCCGTTCACGCAGAATTCAGCGGGCGCAGTGGTCTACAACGGCGACAACGGGGTGTCGAGCGCGCAGATTTCGTCGACGACGTCGATCGCGACCGGCGACACGGGTGCATCGGTTTTCCTGAGCGTGACGCCGGAAACGGCGACACCGGTGGCCTACGCATCGTCCGCGAACACCGGTACGGGAGTGCTCGGCACGATCAGCACGAGCAATGGACCGACGTCGGCGGACGGCGACACTTACTCGATCGCTTTCCAGGTAACGGGCGGCGTGACCACCTATACGGTCACGGACACCAACAGTACGGGAACGACGACGGGTACGGCACAGCCTTACACGTCGGGCTCGGCAATCGCGCTGGGAACGGGCGGCGAGAGTGTGGTTATCAGCGGCACGCCCGCGGACGGTGACACGTTCAACGTGGCGCCGGCTACGCAGGTGCCGGCCGCGCAGGGCGGCACGAACATCTTCTCGACGATCCAGAACATGATCACGGCGCTGCAGACGCCGGCGGATACGACGACGGCTTTGGCGGCATTGCAGAACACGCTGGCAACGGGGATGAGCCAGGTGCAGAACTCGATCAACAACGTCACGTCGGTACAGGCGACGGTGGGTGGCCGCGAGCAGCAGATTACCGCGATGCAGGCTGTAAACCAGAACCAGACGCTGGCGAATACGAACTCGCTGGATGACCTGACTTCGATCGATATGCCTTCGACTATCAGCAAGTACACGCAGACGCAGTACTCACTGCAGGCCTCGCAGGAAGCTTTCGTGCAGGTTCAGCAGATGTCGTTGTTCCAGTATCTGAATCAGTAAGCGGTAGGCGAAGGATTCGATTCGGTAAAAGGTGGGAGGCGCTTAGGCGACGGGTCTACCGCGCCTACCGCAACCCCGCCGCCACCCGCCCCATCTGGTCAATCCCCAGATCGAACATCCGCGCGAAGAACGGGATCATGTTGGGTACCATCAACTGCAGCAGCAGCATGCCGACCAGCATCGTCAGCGGAAAGCCGATCTGGAACACGCCGATTTGCGGCGCCGCGCGGTTGAGAATGCCAAGCGAGAGGTTGGCGATCAGCAGTGCAGCGACCACCGGCAGCGACAACAGCAGCCCCATCGAAAAGATCGTCCCGCCCCATCCTGCCAGCGTGCGCCAGCCAGCCGAGCCAAGCAGGTCAGCTGAGATCGGCAGTGTCTGGAAGGTGACGACCAGCGCGCTTATCATCTGCAGGTGCCCATCGAGCACCAGAAACACCAGCATCGAGAAGACGTTCATGTAACTCGAGAGCACCGCGCTCGAGCCGCTCGCCTCCTGATCGAAGAACGTCGCGAAGCCGAGACCCATGCCGAGTCCGACGAATTCGCCGGTCGCCTGAATCGCGGTGAAGACGATCTGCATGGTCAGGCCGAGGGCGGCGCCGATCACGAACTGGTTCACGATAATCCACACGCCCATCGCCGAGAAGACGGTGACTTGCGGCAGCGGGGCGAGCGTCGGCACGACGATAAGTGTGATAAAGCTCGACAGGCCGATCTTCACCGGCGTCGAGAGCGCTGCGTTACCGAACACCGGCGCGGTTGCCACCAACGCGAGAATGCGCACGAGCGGCCACAGAAACGAGGCCATCCATGTGTTCAGTTGCGCATAGGTGACGGAAAACATGATGGGCGCCTGATGTTCAGTGGGCTCAGCAGGCTCAGTTGGCGAGCGTCGGGATGTTGGTCAGCATCTGGCGCAGATAGTCGAGCATGGTCGACAGCATCCACGGGCCGGCAATCACGAGCGTGACGGCGATCGCCAGCAGCTTGGGAATGAACGACAGCGTCGCTTCGTTGATCTGCGTGGCGGCCTGGAACAGGCTGATCACCAGACCGACGACGAGCGCCACGAGCAGGAGCGGTGCGGCCAGCAGCACGGCGACGTACATCGCCTGGTGCGCCAGTGCCATGACTGATTCGGGTGTCATGATGAATAGGCCGGAAGCGGTGAGGGTTAGGCGGGTGCGCCGGGTTAGCTGAAGCTCTGCGCGAGCGAGCCGATCAGCAATTGCCAGCCGTCGACCAGCACGAACAGCATCAGCTTGAACGGCAACGAGATCGTCGCGGGCGACACCATCATCATCCCCATCGACATCAGCACGCTGGCCACCACCATGTCGATGATGAGGAACGGAATGAAGATGGTGAAGCCGATCTGGAAGCCGGTTTTCAGCTCGCTCGTCACGAACGCCGGCACGAGCAGGGGCAACGGCACGTCTTCGGGACCCTGCATCGGCGGTGCATGCGAAATGCGGGCGAATAGCGCCAGATCCGATTCGCGTGTCTGCCGCAGCATGAAGGTCTTGAACGGCGCGAGGCCGCGGTTGACCGCCTGATCCATCGGCAACGTGCCGTCCGAGAAAGGCTTGTAGCCGTCGGTGTAGGCCTTGTTCAGCACCGGCGACATGATGAACAGCGTAAGAAACAGCGCGAGTCCGACCAACACCTGGTTAGGCGGCGTGGTGGTGGTGCCGAGTGCCTGGCGCAGCAGCGACAGCACGATGATGATGCGCGTGAAGCTCGTCATCATCAGCACCATGGCCGGCAGGAACGACAGCATCGTGAGCAGCAGCATCGTCTGCACACTCAGCGAATAGGTCGTGCCGCCGTTCGGCCCCGGGCTGGTATTGAAGGCGGGCAGGCCGGCGGTCTGCGCGCAGGTGAGCGACGGCATGGCGATCAGCAGGATCGGCAGCACCGGTATCGCGAGCGCGAAGCAGCGCCGCAGCGTGGCGAACAGCGTCGAAAGGAAACTGCGCTGGCTGGGAGCGGATGCGCGGCTCGAGGCTGCGTGCTCGCGGCGCGCTGACTGTTGACTGGACTGCATTTACTGATCCCCGCCGTTCGGCCGGTTGAAACGTTTGCCCACTTCGCCTTTCAAGGCGTCGCGAAAGCGTTGTCCGAAGGTGCCCGGCAGTGCGCCGCCAGCGTCTGGCTGCAGCGGATCGCCTGAGGCTGCCGTGCTCAAACCCACACCTGCACCGGCAGCCGAGCCGGCCGGCATGGTGTGCAGCAGGCGCACATTGCCGGGCGCCGCGCCGAGTACGAGCCATGTATCGCCGATCTCGACGACCGCGACGCGCTCCTTGCCGCCCAGCGAGGCGCCGCCGATGGTCTTCACGAGACCGCCGCGGCTGCCCGGTTGCAGGCCGAAGCGGCGTGCGAGCCAGGCACAGGCGAACACCAGGCCGATCACGACCAGCAGGCCGAGAATGGTTTGCAGCACCGCGCCGACCCCGAGCGAAGGCACCGCAGCACCCGCGCCGACGCCGGAGGCGACCTGGGCGGGATGATTGACCGCATTCATGTCTGCCGCAGCGGCGCTCGCCGGAACGAGCGCAAGCGGCGTGCTCAGGAGGAAGGCGAGGGCCGTGGCTGCGGCGCCGAAGCCGCGAGCGGCCGCAGGTGCCGCGACGCCGTTACCGGCGTGACTGGCTGACCGCCGGTGCGCACCGTTGCGCCCACTAGGGCGCGCACTGCGCCCGGCAAGGCGTTTCATCGATTCAGCTTCCGGATGCGTTCGGACGGCGTGATGATGTCGGTCAGGCGGATGCCGAACTTGTCGTTGACGACCACGACTTCACCCTGCGCGATCAGACAGCCGTTCACCAGCACGTCCATTGGCTCGCCGGCGAGGCCGTCGAGCTCCACCACAGAACCCTGCGCGAGTTGCAGCAGGTTGCGGATAGCGATCTTGGTGCGGCCGAGTTCGACAGTCATCTGGACCGGAATGTCCAGGATCATGTCGATGTCGTTGCGCGTCGTGTTCGGTTCAACTTTCGAGAGCGGCTGGAACACGCCGGCGGTCGTCGCGTTGACGGCGCTGTTGTCGTTCTGCTCGGCGAGCGCGCTGGCCCAGTCGTCGAGCGCATTGTCGTCGGAGACGGCTTCCATGCCCGCCAGTTGCGCCTCGCTTGCCGGCAATTCCTTCTCCGGCGATGCATTCAGCTCAGTCATATCCACCATCCTTAATCGTGTCCGCTGCGCTGATCATTTTCTGGACCCGCAACGCATATTGACCATTGAAAATACCGTAGCCGCATTCCATCACCGGCACTCCATCCACCTTCGCGGTGATGTGTTCGGGGATATTGATCGGCAGCACATCGCCTTTGCGCATGTTCAGGATCTGCTCGAACGTGATCGGGATCTGCGCGAGATCGGCACTCAGTTCGACTTCCGCGGCTTGCACCTGCTGCGACAGCACACGCACCCAGCGGCGGTCGACGTCGACAGCTTCACCCTGGATCGGCGACGACAGGACGTCGCGGATCGGCTCGATCATCGAGTACGGCATGCAGATGTGCAGCGTGCCGCCGGTGGTGCCGAACTCGATCGAGAACTGCGTGACGATGACGATTTCGTTCGGCGTCGCGACGTTGGCGAACTGCGTGTGCATTTCGGAGCGCACAAACTCGAACTGCAGCTGGCGAACGCTCTTCCATGAATTCGTGTAGTGCTCGAACACGAGGTTGAGCAGCTTGCTGATGATGCGCTGTTCGGTGGCCGTGAAATCGCGGCCTTCGACGCGGGTGTGGAAGCGCCCGTCACCGCCGAACAGGTTGTCGACCACGAAGAACACCAGATTCGGGTCGAACACGAAGAGCGAGGTGCCGCGCAACGGCTTCACGTGGACCAGGTTCAGGTTGGTCGGGATCGGCAGATTGCGGGTGAATTCGCTGTACTTCACCACCTTCACCGGGCCGACGGAAATTTCCGCGGTACGGCGCATGAAGTTGAAGATACCCACGCGCAACAGACGCGCGAAGCGGTCGTTGATGATTTCGAGGCCGGGCATCCGGCCGCGGACGATGCGTTCCTGCGTGGCGATGTTGTACGGCCGGACACCTGAGCGATCTGACTGCTCGGCTTCCGAGTCGGACTCGCCGGTTACGCCCTTGAGGAGTGCATCGACCTCCTCCTGGGACATGAACTCTTCGTGGCCCATTCCTATTCCTCGTGCGTCCCTTGGCGGTTGATGATGGCAGCAGCGTTACGCGGCGTCACTGCACGACGAATTCGGTGAACAGCACGTCATCGATCGAGATGGGCGCAGCGCCCTTATCGTTCGGCTGTTCGATCAGCGTCTTGAGTTCGGTTGCGAGCGCGCGCTTGCCTTCGAGGGGCGCGAGATCGTCCGGGTGTTTGTTCGACAGCGCGAGCAGGACGCGGCTGCGGACTTCCGGCATATGGTCGGTGAGCTGTTGCTGGACCTTGGGGTCATTCAGCTTGAGCGTGAGACCGATGCGCAGATAGTGTTGCTGGCCGTCATCCGATTGAAGGTTGACGGTCATGGGTTCGAGCGGGAAGAACACCGGCACGGCCTGGGCCGCGGGTGCCGCTGCGGCGGCTTGAGCTGGAGCGGGGGCGGCTTCCCGATGGGCCATGAAGAACCATGTGCCGCCGGCGGCCGCGCCTGCGGCGATAAGCGCGATCAGCACGATCAGGATGATGCGTTTCATCGGGCCAGGAGTGGCCGGCTGAACAGTGCCTTGCTGGTTTGCGGTCGTCGATGCCATGGGTGCTTGCTTGCCTCAGTGCTGGTATGGTGAATTGTTGTTCAGGTGCGCTTCGCGCGATGGGTCGAAAAGAAGGGGGTTTGGGGGGTATTCCTTCGGTTTGTGGTTTTGCGGTGTTTTTTTGCCTGCGCGGCGCTTTGGTGGTTGTTCTTGCTGCTTTGGCCTTTCCTTGCTGTCTTATCGGTCTATTAGCTTCGCCCCTGTGCGGGGCGGCACTTACTTTCTTTGCCGCCGCAAAGAAAGTAAGCAAAGAAAGCGGGCTTCCAACCGCTAGCCTGTAGGTGTCCACCACTGGCATCAAGCCGGAGTGGTCCGCGCACGCATTGCGCTCTCGCACCACACCCGTCAGCGACACAGCACTCATCCGCTCCAGCGTTGCGCTACGCGCCCGCCGTCGGGCATAACTTCCGTCTGCGGGGCACAGCGGTTGGCGCACTGCGCCGCCACGGCCGAAAAACCAACACCCGTGATACGTGCCCCGCCTTCCCAGGCAGACCCATCCGCGACGCACGTCGTGCGGAGTGGGGTGGATGAATGCCTTGTCACTGACGGGGGTGGTGCGAGCGCACATTTCGTGCGCGGACCACTCCGGCTTGATGCCAGTGGTGGACACCTACAAGCTGGCGGTTGGAAGCCCGCTTTCTTTGCTTACTTTCTTTGCGGCGGCAAAGAAAGTAAGTGCCGCCCCGCACAGGGGCGAAGCTAATAGACCGATAAGACAGCAAGGAAAGGCCAAAGCAGCAAGAACAACCACCAAAGCGCCGCGCAGGCAAACCCAAACCCCAAACATCAAGCAAACGTATCCACAAGCCCCACAGTCCGCCGAACGGCAACATTAGCGACAGCAGTGGAATCTCCGTCATCATCCCCGCCGGAGGCAACCCCACTGGCAGAGCCATTCCTCGCCCCATTGGCCGACGACTGCCCCTGCTGCCCAGTCTGCCTGGCAAACCCATCAGTGACGGAGGCACTCCCCAACCCTATACCGTTCTGCTCCATCGCCTCCCGCAACTTCGGCAACGCCGCCTCAACGGCCTCCCGTACCTGCGGATGCTGCGAAACAAACAACGCATGTGCATGGTTATCGGCAACCTGCAACACCACCTGAAGTGGTCCCAGGTCCTTCGGGTTCAGTGTCAACTCAGCACTCTGTTGATGTGCGTTCGACAAAAACACCACCTTCTGTCCCAAAGCTTCTTCCCAATCCGACGTGCCCACCTCCGGTCCCAACGTGCTCGCGGCCGCCGCGGTCGTTGCCGGGTTCGTGCCCTGGGTGGCCGTCGTTGCCGTCGATGCGCTCGCCGCAGCCTGGCTCGCGGCCAGCGCCACGTTCGCTGCGTCCGCCGTGCCCTTCAAACTCGACAGGCTGTCCTGTGTGTTCGCCATGCCCGTCAATGCCAGCGCATCGGCTGCATCCCTGGCCGCTGTGTCCGTCGGGCTCGTCGTCGTGACCGCAGTCGGATCGGTCTTGTCGCCCTGCTTGAGCTTCGCATCGCCCAGAAGCGTGTTGCTTGCCGAGTTCTTGTCGCTCTTCGAGGTGCTCACCGACAGGTCGGTGTCGTCGTTCGATCCCGCTGCGCCCGTCGCCGCATTGCCGGCGTTCGTGGCCTGGGCCGGCACTGCACCCTGCGTGCCGTTGAGTGCCGCCAGCGCCGCCTGCAGCGCGTCGTTGGCCGTCTTTCCGTCTGCCGAGGCCAGGCGCTTGCCGTGGTGCGTGCCGTCCGCCTTGTCGCTGTCTTTCGCGCCCTGCGCGGTCGTGCCATCCGTCAACGTCGTGCCGGCGTCGTCGGTTGTCTGTGTGTTCGTGCCGCCGGCGCTCGCGTTGGCGCTGGCCTGAAGCTGTGCCTGCAACTGCGCCAGTACCGACGACGCTGTCGTCGTGCTCGCGGCATCGTTCGATCCGTCGCCGTCCTGCTGTGCCGTCGTGCCCTTCGCGTTGCCGTTGCCGCTCGCCTGCTGCGTGTTGCTCGAGGAGCTCGCCGAGTTCGTGCCGCTGCTGTTGGCACCGTTCGCACCGTTGGCATTGCTGGTACTGGAACTGCCGCTTGTACCGCTGGCGCCGCTTGTGCTGCTCGAGCCGTCGGCGCTAGTGGTGCTGCTGGCGCTGCTCGAACTATTGCTGGTGTTGCTTGCGTCGCTCGTGCTGTCGCTGCTGTCATCCGCGCTGTCCGGTGCCTGGGCGTCCGGCTGCGAGGCGCTCTGCGTGCTCGCAGAATACGACGGGTCCGACGGCGTCGGCGGTGAATAGGGTGTCGCGGGTGTCGGCGTCGGCTGGTTCTGCGCGTCGCTTGCGTTCTGCGCGGCTTCGGTCTGCGCCTCCATGCTCTGTTGCAGGGTCTGCGAGAACAGTTGCGCGCTCGCAGAGTCCGACGGCGAACTGCCCGGCGTGCTGTTCGACGAGCCGAATAGCGAACTGATATATGAAAGTGGCGACATGGTTGATCCTGTCTATCCGGTAAATCCGGTCAAGTTCCGGCTGCTCCCGGTCGAGCTGTCGTGCTCGCTTGCGGGTTATGCACCCTCGGCGCGCATCCTGAGAATGCGCGCGGCGTGTTCGTCTGCATCGCGTTGTTCGCGGCGCGCCGTTTGCTGCGCTTCCGCTGCTTCGCCGCGTGCCTGCAGTACTTCGTAAGAGCCTAGCTTCTGTTTGTGACGCTGCCACTCCGGCTTCGCCGCTTCGACGCGCGCGTTCGCTGCGTTCAACAGCTTGCGCTGCTGTTCGATGGCGGCGTCGAGCGTATCGATGAAAGCCTGGAAGTTGCGCATGTTGCCGGCCGGCATCCCGCTTTGGGCGGTCGTCGTGAAGCGGGAGTGGTATTCGTCGCGGTAGCGCACCAGGGCGTCGAGCTGCGCCTGCACTTCACTTGCCTCACGTTGGGCTCGGCCAAGGCGCTGCGCGGCGGCGTCCACATCGTCCTGGGCGAGGCCAATAAGCGTCTTGATCGGAAAGTGTTTCGCCATCGTCAGCCTCCTTGGGCAAACAGCGCATCGAGTCTCTTCAGACTCGCGTCAAATTCCGCACATTCGCGGAAACCTTGTTGCAAAAACGCTTCAATACGCGGATACAGTGCGATCGCGCGATCGAGTAACTGGTCGCGCCCCGTCGAATAGGCGCCCACATTGATCAGGTCGCGGTTACGCTGGTAACGCGACAGCATCTGTTTGAAGAGCCGCGTCTTCTCCAGGTGCGGCTCGTCGATCAGCGCAGTCATCGCGCGGCTGATCGAGGCTTCGATGTCGATTGCTGGATAGTGCCCGGCCTCGGCCAGCGAACGCGACAGCACGATGTGGCCGTCCAGAATCGCGCGCGCCGAGTCGGCGATCGGGTCCTGCTGGTCGTCGCCTTCGGTCAGCACCGTGTAGAACGCCGTAATCGATCCGCCGCCTGCCGGGCCATTGCCGGTGCGCTCGACGAGCGCCGGCAGCTTGGCGAACACGGACGGCGGATAGCCCTTGGTGGCCGGCGGTTCGCCGACCGCCAGGGCGATCTCGCGCTGGGCCATTGCGTAGCGGGTCAGCGAGTCCATCAGCAGCAGCACGTGCTTGCCCTGATCGCGGAAGTATTCGGCGAGCGAGGTCGAGTAGGCAGCGGCCTGCATCCGCAGAAGCGGCGAGACGTCCGCTGGCGCGGCCACCACCACCGAGCGCGCGAGGCCATCCTCACCGAGAATCTGTTCGATGAATTCCTTCACTTCGCGGCCGCGTTCGCCGATCAGGCCGATCACGATTACCTCGGCGCTGGTGTAGCGCGCCATCGTGCCGAGCAGCACCGATTTACCGACACCGGACCCGGCGAACAGGCCCATGCGCTGGCCGCGGCCCACCGTCAGCAGCGCGTTGATCGCGCGCACGCCGACGTCGAGCACCTTGTGAATCGGCTCGCGGTTAAGCGGATTGATGGTCGGGGCGGAGAGTGGGGCATCCATTTTCGTGCCGAGCGGACCGAGCCCGTCGAGCGGCCGGCCGGAGGCATCGAGTACGCGGCCGAGCAGTTCCCAGCCCACCGGCAGACGCTTCGCGCCCGCCATCGGATCGGCGATCGGTGCGCTTTCCAGCGGATAGACGCGTGCGCCCGGCAGGAGGCCGATCACTTCGGTGGTCGGCATCAGGAACAGCTTGTCGCCGGCGAAGCCCACGACTTCGGCTTCCGCCATCGGCCGCGAGCTGCCCAGCGGCAGTTCGATCATCACTTCGGCGCCGACCGACAGGCGCAGCCCGACCGCTTCGAGCACGAGGCCCGCGGCCCGTGTCAGGCGTCCGCAGGCGCGCATTGGCCGCGCAATCGCGTTACGGGCGCGCAGTCCATCGAGATGGTCACGCCAGGCGTTCATGTGCGGGTTGTTGGCGAGCGCCGGGTTCGGTGCCGGGCGAGCGGCGGCTTTCGCTGAAGACGGCGCGGCATCGCGGCTCGCGGCGGCGAACGCGCTGGCCGAATGACCATGGCGAGGATCGTGCGGGGCGGCCGTCCGTGGCGCGGGCTGCGCACTCGGCAACTCCATCGGCTCGGGCGGCAGCGCGTGCATGCCGAACGAGGCCAGCGCCAGCTCCTGTTCGAGCGGCGTCAGATCGCTGGCGCGGATTTCCTCGATGGTCGGCTTTACCATGTGCTTGCCTTGCCGAGAGCGGCAGCAACCCGCTCCCAGCGTGTGTCGATACCGGCATCCACTTCGCCGGTGCTGGCGTGGGCGCGGCAACCGCCGCGTTCCACGGCCGGATCGGTTCGCACGGACCAGCCGCGCGCCTGTAGTTCTTCCATCAGATACGCTTCGACCACCGGCAGGTCCGCCGGGCTCACTACCAGGTGCGGCGCGCCGGTCAAGGCCGGCTCCGCTGCGATGACTTCGCGGGCTACGGCAATCAGTGCGGCCGGATCATGCTGCACATGCTGGCGTACCACCTGCTGCGCGATGTCCAGCGCGAGCGCCACCAGGTTCTCTGCAATTTCGTGTTGCGCGCCGTCCAGTGCGACCTTGAAGGTTTCCGCCAGGGCGGCAAGGCGCGCGGCTTCTTCGCGTGCTTCGGTTTGCCCCTGCGTGAAGCCTTGCGCGTGACCCTGATCGTAGCCCGCCTGGTAGCCGAGCGCCTGCCCGGCCACGTGACCGGAGGCGAGGCCCTGGGCGTGCGCGGCGTCGCGCAGGCGCTGCAGCTCCGCTTCGAAGGCGCCGCTGTCGTCGGCCGGCTCCTCGGGCGGTGCCGGCGGCACCGGGTCGAACGAGGCCATCTCCCAGCGCTGGTAGGCCGAGAGGCTGCCTTTGCGCGCGGGATCCTGATCAGACATATGCATCTTCCGCCTTGCCGCCTATCGCGATCTGACCACTTTCTGCCAGGTTGCGCACGATCTGCAAAATGCGGCGTTGCTGCGTCTCCACTTCGGAGACGCGAACCGGACCGCGGGCGTCGAGGTCTTCGGCGAGCAGTTCGGCCGCACGCTGCGACATGTTCGAGAGGAACTTCTGGCGCAGCGCAGGTGGCGCGCCCTTCAGCGAAATAATCAGTGCTTCCGACTCGACTTCCTTCAGCAGCAACTGGATCGCGCGGTCTTCCAGGTCGAGCAGGTTCTCGAACACGAACATCTGATCGACGATCTTCTGCGCGAGTTCCGCGTCGTACTGGCGGACGTTTTCGAGCACGCCTTCTTCGTGGTTGCTCGACATGAAGTTGAGAATTTCCGCTGCGGTGCGAATGCCGCCCATCGGGCTGCGCTTGAGGTTGTCGCTGCCGGACAGCAGGCCCGTCAGCACGTCGTCCAGTTCGCGCAGCGCGGCCGGCTGGATGCCGTCGAGCGTGGCGATCCGCAGCAGCACGTCGTTACGCAGACGTTCGCTGAAGCAGGCGACGATTTCGGAAGCCTGATCGCGGTCGAGGTGGACGAGGATGGTCGCGATGATCTGCGGGTGCTCGTTCTTGATCAGCTCGGCCACGGCCGACGAATCCATCCACTTGAGGCCTTCGATACCGCTCGTATCGCTGCCCTGCAGGATCCGGTCGATGATCGCGCCGGCCTTGTCGTCGCCGAGCGCTTTGGTCAGCACCGAGCGGATGTAGTCGCTCGAATCGAGCGACAGCGCGGTGTGCTGCTCGGCCTCGCGGACGAACTCGTGCAGCACTTCGTCGACCTGTTCGCGCGTCACGTTCTTCAGCGCCGCCATGGCGACACCGATCTTCTGGACCTCGCGCGGCCCCAGAAACTTGAATACCTGCGCCGCTTCTTCCTCACCGATCGACATCAGGAGGAGCGCGCTTTTCACTACGCCTTCAGCGCTCATCGGACACCCAGCTCTTAACGACGGTTGCAACGATCTTCGGATCCTGGCGCGCAATGTTGCGGGCGTATTCCAGGTTCCGCTCGAATTTGTGTTTATCGCTCTCGAGCGACATCAGGTCGGATTCGCCGTCGTCGTCGTTCGCCTTGCTGCCGCTGCGCTCGCTAGCCGGCAGGCCGTCGAGCAGCATCGGCTCGTCCGGCGAGGGCAGTGAGGCGGCGGTAACCGGCGTGGGCGGCGGGAAGGCGCGGCGCAGGGCCGGCTTGACCATCACGAAGTAGAGGAACAGGGCGACAGCGCCGATGCCCAGGTACGTCGCGAGCTGCTTGGCCAGCGCGATCATGTCCGGCGTGCGCCACCACGGCAGATTGGCGTTCGGGTCGACCTCGGTCTCGAAGGCGCTGTTGACCACGTTCACCGAGTCGCCGCGCTGGGCGTCGAAGCCCATCGCATCCTTCACCAGCTGGTTGACCTGGGCGAGCTTGTCGGCGGTGAGCGGCTGCATGGTCGAGTGGCCCTTCGCATCCACCACCGGCAGGTAGTTCACCACCACCGCCACCGACAGCCGCTTGATGTTGCCCATTGCCTGCTGGACGTGGCGCACGGTCTTGTCGAGTTCGTAGTTGGTGGTCGCATCCTTGCGGTCGCTGATCGGCGTCGTGGTCACACCGCTCGCGCCATTCGGCGCGTTGATCGGCGCGGAGGCCGGCTGCGGCGGCTGGTTCGACAAGGCGCCCGGCACACCGGAGGCGCCGCCTTGCGACATTTCCGTGTCGGTACTGGTCTGCTGGCTGCGAATCGCGGCCTGCTGCGGATTGGCGTTCGGACCGTAGTTTTCCGAGGTCTGCTCGACCTGCGAGAAATTGACGTCGGCGCTCACCTGCGAGTGAGCATTGCCGGCGCCGAACAACGGAGCCAGGATCGCGTCGATGCGCTGCTGCGTGTTGTGTTCGATCTGCTGCACATATTTGAGCTGGGTGGCGTCCAGACCTGCGCCGGAAGGCGGCTGGGTCAGCAGGTTGCCGTCCTGGTCGACGATCGTCACGCCGCGCGGCGGCATTTCGGGCACCGCCGAGGCCACCATATGGGTGATCGCGTTGACCTGGCCTTCGTCGAGCATACGGCCCGGATACAGATTCACCAGCACCGCGGCCGAGGGCGCTTCCTTGTCGCGTACGAACACGGAAGGCTTCGGAATAGCCAGATGGACACGGGCCGTTTTCACGCTCGAAACCGATTCGATGGTGCGTTCGAGTTCACCTTCCAGCGCGCGCTGATAGTTGACCTGCTCGGCAAACTGGCTGATGCCGAACTTCTCGTTGTCCATCAGTTCGAAACCGACCGAGCCGCTCTTCGGCAGGCCCTGGGAGGCGAGACGCAGACGCATTTCATGCACCTGGTCGGACGGCACGAGAATCGCGCCACCGCCGTCGGAGAACTTGTAGGGGATGTTGGCGGCCTGCAGCGCGGTGATGATCGAGCCACCGTCCTGATCCGACAGGTTGCTATACAGCACCTTATAGTCAGGAGCGCGCGACCAGAGCCACAGACCGACCACGACCGCAACCAGCACGGCGACCGCGAAGATCAGCGGTGCACGCGGATTGCCGCGCATCTGTGTCAGGCCGGACAGGCGCTGGCTAAAGTTACCGCCGAGGCCCCCACCGCCCAGGTCCGCGGCGCCGCCGGGCTGGCTGGCGCCGGGTGCGGCGCCGCCTGGCGGTTGCGCGCCGGCGAGGCCCATACGGGCGTCGGGGTTAATCAACGAGTTGGCTGACGAATCCATGCGTCGGGTATCTCCGGGGATGCCTGGGTCCTGCCGCCGCTGCCACGCCGGGGTCGGCAGGGGCACGGACAGAGACTTTCACGATTGGAATTATGCGCAGGCGCGGCGAACCCGATTGCTCGAATAGAGCAGGGTTTTCCCCCCAGTTTCGAGGCTTTCGAACCAGGCCCGCTGATATTCTCTCGCTCAGATCGGTAGGATTTGCTATGCCGTTCGACCTTCCTCAGGAGAGAACATGACAATGTCCGTGAACGCGCTCTCGTCGGCGCTGCAGCAAATGCAGGCCATGGCCGCACAGGCTGCCGGCGGCACCGAGCCAGTGGCCGATCAGACCGCTGCGGCCGGTTCGGGCGGTTTTGCGTCGGCGCTCAAGGCGTCGATCGACAAGATCAGCGACGATCAGAAAACCGCGGCCGGCGAGGCGAAGGCGTTCGAAGTCGGCGCACCCAATGTATCGCTGAACGATGTGATGATCGACGGGCAGAAGGCCAACCTGGGCCTGCAGTTCGGCCTGCAGGTGCGCAACAAGCTGGTGTCCGCCTACAACGACATCATGCAGATGTCGGTTTGACAGCGTAGCGGCTGGTCTGGCAAACGCTGCACCGCACCCGGTCCGCGAGCGGAAGTTCGTGGCCGTGGCTGGTGGCGCCGCGCGGCTACGTCTGTGCCTGCCCAAGCTTGCAGCCATTCGCCTTAAACCTCCTTACCGCGTCCTAAAGCTTTTCGGTTGCCGATCCGATAACCAGGTACAGGCATCAATCCGCAAGTGGCGAAGTGCCCCGTGCAGCCGTCTGATACTTTCCGTTTCCGTAGCAAAGGAGGAGCGCCGATGTTTTCCCCAGGACACGCTGGAGCCAACGCATACGCACGTGTCGGCGTCGAGACAGGAGTGATGGGTTCAAGCCCGCACCGTCTGATCGTACTGCTGTACCAGGGGGCCCGGCGGGCAATCTCTCAGGCGCGTATGCATCTGCAGCAAGGAAACATCGCGGAGCGGGGCGTGGCGATCAGCAAGGCGATCCGGATTATCGAAGGCGGATTGCAGCAGTCGCTTAACGTCGAAGCGGGTGGTGAGATCGCGCAACGCCTGCACGCGCTGTACAGCTATATGGCACGGCGGTTGTTCGAAGCTAACTTGAAGAAGAGCGAGGCGATGCTGGTCGAAGTGGACGGCTTGCTGGCCACGCTCGAAGAAGCCTGGATGGGGATTGCCCCGGAGATAGCGCGGATGGCGACACAGCCAACCGCGGAAAGCATGAGATGACTTCGAACACAGAATATTTTGCCCGCTACGAGGCCATCGCAGCGATCTCCGCACGCATGCTGACCGCAGCGCGCCGCGCCCTTTGGACCGATCTGATGCCGTTGCAGGAAGAGTACCGGCATATGGTCGACGCGTTGAAGGACGCGGAAACCGGGGTGAAGCTCGACGAAGTGGAACGCGCACGTAAATACGACCTGATCCGCCAGATTCTCGCGGACGACGCCGCTATCCGGGATCTCGCGAATCCCCGCATGGCGACGCTGTCGGCGCTGTTTGCCGGCCGTCCGGCCCGCGTGCTCAAGGAGCTGTACGGCGCACGCTGAACTTTTTTGACTGCGATAAATTGATTGCGAAATTGACTGCGTTAGCCGCGCGCAGCCAGTAGGTACTCCAAAGGAACCGGCATGAACGGAATCGACACGGCCATCGCTTCGCTGCTCGCGAGCCGGGTCGACAGTCTGCTCAATATCGCACCCGGCGCGCCAAATGCAGCGCAAACGGGTGCGTCTGCGCTGAGCACGGATACGCCGGTGACGCCGGGTACGCCCGAGGTGCCGGCGCCGCCGCCTGCCTCTGCGCAGACTGTCCTGTCCGCGGTGGCTTTGACTCTCAACGCGATTGCCCTGTCCGGCGGTGAAGCCACCCCGGCGATTCTCGGCCAGTTGCCGATCTGGCCTGCGGCTCCTGCGCTCGATCCCGAGATAACCGAACTGCCGCTCTTCGAAATACTCGACGCGCAGACGGCGGATGCCGTTGTTGCTACTGTATTGGCCGATGCCGGCGTGGCCGACCCAGCCAGTGCGGCAAACGCAGCGAATGCGGCAAGCACCGCCACGACCTCCAACACCACCAGCACCGCCAATCCGGCAGGCGCATCCGCGACGACGGCCGCCACTAGCGTTGCCCCAGGGGACCTCCCGGTGGCAGCGCTCGCGGCGGCGCTCGAACAGACCGTCGCCGGTAGCGGCCTCTTTTACGAGGCGCACCTCGCGCAATGGCTGGCGGGTCAGCTCTCGCCCGCCGACCTCGCCAGCGAACCGCAAAACCGTCTTCTCGATAGCGCCGCGCAATTACCGCTCGACTGGGCGTCCGATCTCGACGCAAGCGCGCCGCCGGGCTCGAGCGCGGCGCAGCAGACCCGCTCCGGTTCGACGCAGGCAACCCAGAGCGGCAATGACGGCCCCGAGGCGAGTGCTGCCACGCGCGCGGCGTCGATCCAGTCGCCACAGGCCGCGCGTTTCGCCGCCGGGGAAGTGCTGGCGAATTCGCTTTCCGACCTGGCCGGTCAACCGGTGCACGCTGCGCTGCATGCCGCCGCGTCCCAGCTGGGCGACACGCCGACGCAAACCGCGCAATCGATGGCGGGCGCCGTCAACGTGGCGACCATCCCGCTGGTGCGCCAGCAACTCGATATGCTCGCCACGGGCCAGTTCCGCTGGAGCGGCGAAGCGTGGCCGGGCGCGAAAATCGACTGGACCATCCAGCAGGACGGCGACGAGTGGGAGCGCGGCGGCGGCGGTGCCGGCGCGGAAGAGGACTATCCGTGGCGCACGCGTCTGACGCTGTCGTTGCCGCTGCTCGGCACGGTGGATGCCGAACTGACGCTCACCGGCAACCGGCTGGCGGCGCGGGTCGCGGCGAGCCCCCTGGGCGCGGCTCGGCTCGCCGAGCAAAGCGACAACTTCCGCGAGCGGCTTGCTGCCGCCGGAATCGAACTGAGTGCGCTGGCGATTCGCGAGATCGGCGGCGGGGTGCCGGGTGCGGCCTCGGGCGCGGCAGCCGCCGCGGCCGCCCAGGCGGCGGCTTCCGCGTACGCGCGTGCTGCGCCGGCCGTCGATCCTGAGGTGGTCGCGGCGGGTACGCCACGCCGCGGCGGGCCCAGGGCCGCCGAGCGGCCCCAGCGCCCCGAGCGGTCGGAGTGGCCTCAGCGCGGTGCGCGACAGACTCGTCCCGAACGCGCGCAATGGCCGACCACGACGTCCGACACCGATTTCGACTGGGACATGTGATGAGCCGCAGGAATCGCAAAAGCGCCGCTGCGCTCGTCTACGACGCCCAAGGCGGCGACCACGCGCCACGCATGATCGCGAAGGGCTACGGCCTCGTCGCGGAAATGATCGTGCAGCGCGCCAAGGAGGCGGGCCTGTATGTGCACGAGGCGCCCGAGATGGTGGCGCTGCTGATGCAGGTCGATCTCGATTCGCGCATTCCGCCGCAGCTGTATCAGGCGGTGGCGGAGTTGCTGGCGTGGCTGCACCGGCTGGAAAGCGGCGTGGCGGACGAGCCGGAGCAGCCGTCCACTACGCTTGAGCCGGTCGCAGTCAAGGGCCGCTAAAGCCGCAGCATCAGCTTGAGCAGCGCATTGACGCGCTTGCCGTACGGCGGCGCGATCAGCCCGCGTGTATTCCAGCGCGCCTGGGTGAGCACCGGCTTCATCTTCGAGAAGGTCACAAAGCCTTCGTAGCCGTGATACGCGCCCATCCCGCTCGCACCCACGCCGCCGAACGGAAGGCTTTCGCAAGCCAGCTGCATCAGCGTTTCGTTGACCGCCATGCCGCCCGCGATGGTTTCCTGCTCGACGCGGCGGATCGTCGTTGCATCCTCGTCGTAAAGATACAGCGCCAAGGGCCGCGGCCGGGCGTTGACCCAGGCGATGGCGTCGTCGAGCGTGTCGTACGGGACGATCGGCAGCAGCGGCCCGAAAATCTCCTCCTGCATCAGCGCGGTTTCATCCGGCGCGTTCGTCACGGCGATCAGCGGGAAGCGGCGCGTGAGTGGATCCGCGGCGCCGTCGGCAAGCGCATGGAGTTGCGCACCGCTGGCTTTCGCTTCGTCGAGAAGACGCTGCAAACGCTCGAAATGACGCGCCGAAATGATGGACGTGTAGTCGCGATTGCGCGAGAAATCCGGATACATCGCGCTCATGCGCGCCCGCGCCCGCTCGATGAAAGCCTGCTCCTTGCCGCGCGGCACCAGCACATAGTCCGGCGCGATACAGGTTTGCCCGGCATTCATCGTCTTGCCGGCGACGAGGTTATCGACCGCATTGTCGAAGCGCGCATGCGGGCCGACGATGGCGGGTGATTTGCCGCCCAGTTCGAGCGTGACCGGCGTCAGATGCTCGGCGGCCGCGCGCATCACTTCATGGCCTACTTTGGTCGAACCGGTGAACAGCAGATGATCGAACGGCTGCGCGCTGAAGGCGGCAGCGAGCGTAGCGTCGCCATTGACCACGGTGACGTGGTCATGCGCGAAGGTCTGCGCGATCAGTTGTTCGAACAAAGCCGACGTGCGCGGCGTGAGTTCGGACATCTTGATGATGGCGCGGTTGCCGGCTGTGAGAGCGCTCACGAGCGGGCCGCCTGCCAGCAGGATCGGATAGTTCCACGGCACGATAATGCCGACCACGCCGAGTGGTTGCGGAATCACCTTGGCGCGCGCGGGCAACAGCCACTTGTTGGTGCTGCGCCGTTGCGATCTCATCCAGCGTTTGCCGTGTCTGAGCGCGCCGTCGATTTCCTCTTTCAGGAGCAGAAATTCCGCGAGCAGGATCTCCTCTTTGGCGCGGTTGCCGAAGTCCGCGTTCATGGCTTCGGCGAGCGCGTCGCGGTTGTCGAGCAGCATCGCCCGCAATGCCTTCAGATGCGCCGCGCGCGTTTCCCATGAGGGATAGGGCGCGCGCAGATACGCCTGGCGCTGTTCGCGCAACAGCGCTTCGAGCGCGGCAATCTCCGGCAGATCGTTCTTCATGTCCACTCCCTTTTATGGTTATTCGTTATCGTCGTGTGCAGATCACGCGGCAAACGCCCGCTCGATAATCGCCGCGTGATCGAACGTGGCGGGCAGCGTGCCGTACACGCGACCGCTTTCGCCGCAGCCGTCGGCGAGGCGTGTCGCGATGAACGCGTCGGCCACGGCCGCCGGTGCGTGCTGCACGAGTAGCGTGGCCTGCGCGATCAGCACGATCTGCTGGGCGATGCGCCGCGCCGACGCTTCGCGCGTTTCTGGCGCGTTCTTGAGCGTCGCTGCCAGACGTCCGAGCGCAGCGGTGAGCGCCGGGTGTCCCTGCGCAGTTGCGTGCCACGCGGCGAAGAGCGCTTGTGCTGCGTCGGCCTCGCGTTCCATGGCGCGCAACACGTCGAGGCACATCACGTTGCCGGAGCCTTCCCAGATCGAATTGACCGGCGCCTCACGGTAGAAACGCGCCATCGGCCCTTCTTCGACATAACCGTTGCCGCCCCAGACTTCCATGGCTTCGCCGGTGAATTCCAGCGTGCGCTTGCAGACCCAGTACTTTGCGGCCGGCGTAACGATGCGCCGCCACGCGCGCTCTTCCGGCGCGCTCGCGGCGTCTTCGAACGCGCGCGCTAAACGCATGAACAGCACCGTCGCGGCTTCGGATTCCAGTGCGAGATCGGCGAGCACGTTTTGCATCAGTGGCTGCTCGGCCAGATGCCGGCCGAACGCGCTGCGATGCCGGGCATGGTGGATGGCCTGCACCAGCGCCGCGCGCATCAATGCGGCGCTGCCGATCACGCAATCGAGTCGCGTGTAGTTGGCCATTTCGATGATGGTCGGTACGCCCCGTCCTTCTTCGCCGATCAGAACGCCGTACGCGTCGAGGAATTCGACTTCGCTGCTGGCGTTCGAGCGGTTACCGAGCTTGTCTTTCAGGCGCTGGATCTGCACGGCGTTCTTGCTGCCGTCGGGCGCGAAACGCGGCACGAAGAAACACGACAGGCCTTCGTGATCGTCGGTGCGGGCGAGTACCAGGTGGGCGTCGCATTGCGGTGCGGAAAAGAACCACTTGTGGCCGACCAGCCGGTATTCGCCGCCACGCCCGCTGCCTGCGCCGCCGCCCGTTGCGTAAGCACGCGTCTGGTTGCTGCGCACGTCCGAGCCGCCTTGTTTCTCGGTCATGCCCATGCCGATCATCGCCGAGGTTTTCTGGCTGAGCGGCAGATCGCGCGGATCGTGTTCGCGCGCATAGAGTTTGTCGCGCAGCGTCTCGAACAGCGTGGGTTCGCGCTGCAGCACCGGAATGCTGGCGAACGTCATGGTCATCGGACACAACGACCCGGACTCGATCTGCGCATGCAGGAAATAACCGGCGCAGCGCGCCGCCATGGCGCCGCGCTGTGGATCGGAAAACGGCAGCGCGTGCAGTCCTTCACGCCGCAGTAATGACAGCAGCGTGTGCCACGCAGGATGAAATTCCAGCGCGTCGATGCGCTCGCCACGCGGGCTGTAAGTGTGCAGCTCCGGCGTGTGGCGGTTCGCCAGCTCGGCAAGCGCGAGCGTGTCCGGGGTGGTCAGTGCTGCGCCGTGCCGCTGCAGCGCGTCGTGATGCCACGACGCGCCGTCGCGTTCCAGTGCGGCGGCGAGGGCGGTATCGCTGGTAAAAAGGTTGTAATCCGCCAGTGGCGGAACCTGATTCGTGACGTCGTGCGTTGTTCCGGGGCCATGCCGTTCCATCTGCTGTCTCCGTTTGACGGATGCGCGCCGGGGTTCGATCAGGAGGCGCTGTTTTATCAGTGTATGCGGGCCGCGTGCCCATGGGGCAGTGCGCATTGCGCGGTGTTTTAATACCGCGCGGATACGTGCAGCGCAGGCCTTCAAGGGCCGCCGGCGCTGCCTGATCGCCATGGCGCTGTCCTCGGCGCTGCACCTTTCATCATAGGGTCGCGGTGCGGGTTTCGTTTAGAGGGAACGCTCTGGCGCGAACCCGCCGCACCGTGGCAACGCTCCCTACAATGCGCAGGAAACACACGTAGACAA
This sequence comes from Paraburkholderia sp. GAS206C, assembly GCF_050435645.1. NCBI lineage: Bacteria > Pseudomonadati > Pseudomonadota > Betaproteobacteria > Burkholderiales > Burkholderiaceae > Paraburkholderia > Paraburkholderia sp. GAS206C. The sequence goes on from NZ_JBNDKR010000007.1 coordinate 463,720, forward strand.
GTGTGCACGAGACAGCTTTGCTCGGGTTCGCGCAGCACGCGGCCCACATCAGGAGGAGCGCATGCAATACGACTACATCATCGTAGGGGCGGGTTCGGGCGGCTGTTCGCTGGCGGCACGGCTCGCGGACGCCTGTCCCGACGCCACGATCGCGCTGATCGAAGCAGGTCCGCATACGGAGCGCAATCTGTTCGTCAACATGCCGGTCGGCGTCGCGGCGGTCGTGCCCAACAAGCTCAAGACCAACTATGGCTACGAGACCACGCCGCAACCGGCCCTCGCCGGACGCCGCGGCTATCAACCTCGCGGGCGCGGCTTCGGTGGTTCGAGCGCAATCAACGCCATGATCTACACGCGTGGCCACCCGCTCGATTACGACGAATGGGCGCGGCTCGGCTGCGACGGATGGGCGTGGGACGACGTGCTGCCGTACTTCCGGCGTGCCGAGGGTAACGAGCGCGGCGCCGATGCGTGGCATGGCGCGGATGGCCCGCTCACCGTCAGCGATCTGCGCTATCGCAATCCGTTCTCGCAACGCTTCGTGCAGGCGGCGCTGGAAGCAGGGCATCGGCTCAATACCGACTTCAACGGCGCCGATCAGGAAGGCGTCGGTTTCTATCAGGTCACGCAGCGCGACGGCAGACGCTGCAGCGTCGCGCGGGCGTATATCTACGGTCGCAACCGGAGCAATCTGCATACGCTGGCTGATGCCACCGTGCTGCGCGTGACCTTCGACGGCAAGCGCGCAAGCGGTGTCGAAATCGTACGCGGCGGACGCACCGAGACGCTCGAAGCGCGTGGCGAGGTGGTGCTCGCAGCGGGTGCGTTCAATTCGCCGCAACTGTTGATGTGCTCGGGGATCGGTCCGGCCGCGCAACTGCAATCGTTCGGTGTGCCAGTGATTCACGACGCGCCGCAAGTGGGCCGCAACCTGATCGACCATGTCGACTTTACGATCAACAAGCGCGTGGCGTCGATCGAGCCAACCGGCTTTTCGCTGCGCGGAATTGCGCGGATGTTGCCGCAGTTCGTCACCTTCATGCGGCACGGTACGGGCATGCTGTCGAGCAATGTCGCCGAGGCGGGCGGTTTCCTGAAGAGCCGGCCCACGCTCGAGCGTCCCGATCTGCAATTGCATTTCTGCGCCGCGCTCGTCGATGATCACAACCGGCATATGCACTGGGGGCACGGCTATTCGCTGCACGTGTGCGTGCTGCGTCCGCATAGTCGCGGCACGGTGGCGCTCGCGAGCGCCGACGCGCGTGAGGCGCCGGTGATCGATCCGCGTTTCCTGAGCGACCCGCGCGACCTGGAGTTATTGCTGGAAGGCGCATATATGGCGAGGCGGATTCTCGATGCGCCTTCGCTTGCGGTGCACGGTGGCAAGGAGTTGTACACGCATGTGGGGCAGACGCGCGCCGAGTTGCTTGAAACCATCGCGGCGCACGCCGATACGATTTATCACCCGGTTGCTACCTGCCGGATGGGCAGCGACGCCGGCTCGGTGGTCGACCCGCAGCTGCGCGTGCGTGGCGTGACGGGATTGCGGATTGTGGACGCCTCGGTGATGCCGACGCTGATTGGCGGCAACACCAATGCGCCGACCGTGATGATCGGCGAGCGGGCCGCGGATCTCATCGCGACCGCGCGCCGCACCGCACAGTCGACTCAGGTTGGAGTCTGCGCCGGGGCGGTGGTTTGAATCGCCGCCGCCACGCGCTCACTGAATATCTGGCGGCCCGGATGACGGGGCGAGTCTCTTAAAATCAGACTGCTAGTTAGGAATATTGATGGATTTCTACAAAGATATGTAATTAATCTTCTCGCCTCGTTTTTGAGATTTTCAGGCCTCTATACTCTCGCCGCGAAAGAGCGTGTCAGGTGGCGCGTTCGCCCTCTCAAGGAAGCGAGTCGATGAGTATCAACGTAATTCAACTGATTCAGTCCGCGCTGTCTGACAGCGTGGTGCGGCAACTGTCGGAGCGCTTCGGGCTGCCACCGGCCGTCACCGACAAAGTCATCGGCGCCGCTGCTCCTGCACTCGTCGCAGCATTGATGCATAAGGGCGCCACGCTCGAAGGCGCACGCTCGCTGTTCACCACGATCATGGCGCCGGAGGTCAATGCGCACATCGGCGAACAACTGCCGCAATTGCTCGCGAGCACGGCTGGCTTGAGTCTGCTCGAAGGTGCCGGCCGTCAATTGCTGGCTCGCGTGACCGATCGCCGGCTCGACGGCGTGAGCGATACGGTTGCCGCACAAACCGGCGTGCCGGCGCAGTCTGCGCATGCTTTGACGGGTATCGTCGGCGCCACGCTGCTTGGCGTCCTGAAGCGTCATTTCCTCGAAGCGCAAGGCAGCGTCGGGCAGTTGCCGACGCTGCTCGGTCATCAGTTGCCCGCTATCGCCCCGTTTCTGAATGACGGACTGTTGTCGGCGCTCGGGCTCGGCGGTGTGGCAACGTTCATGGGCAGTGTCCTGCCGCAACTGAAGGCGGTGTCCGCGCATATCGAGCATCCGGTTGCACCTGCTGCGCCGGTCAATCCTTCGGTGCACACCACGCAGGCCCCGCAGGCTGCGCCGCGCGTACCGGTCGACGCCGTTTTGCGCGAGGGGCGTCGCTCTCACAGTTGGCTGTGGTGGCTGCTCGCCGCGCTCGCCGCGGTGCTGGCGTTCGTGTTCCTGCGCGGCTGCCAGCATGAGCAGACGGCGGACGTCACGGGCTCGACCTCGCAGGCAGCTTCCGTGGTTGCCGCTGCCTCGGCTCCGGCTGTGGAACTTGCAAGCGATGTCGCGGCGTCGACGGTGGCGGCTTCGGATGTCGTTGCTTCTGCGCCTGCTGCTTCTGCGCCTGCCGCATCAGCGGAGCGCGCTGCGAGCGCAAGCGAGGCGTCGCAGGCTGCCGCTGCTCCGGCACCTACCAAAGATAGTCAGCTGACCTTCAAGGTCGATCCGGCCGGCAAGCCGACGTTGACGGCGACGGTCGGCAGCGAAGCCGAAAAGGCTGCGTTGATCGATGCGTTGACGAAGAAGTTCGGCGCCGACCACGTGGCCGCCAATATCACTGTCGATCCGGACACGAAGCCGGCCGACTGGCTCTCACATCTCGACGCGTTGCTGCCGTTGATGGCGCTACCCGGCGCGGAAGTGAAGCTGGACGGCACGCGTATCGAACTGAGCGGCACAGCAGCCAACGCGAAGCTCGGCTGGCTCGAGCGCCTGAAGTCTCTGTTTGGTGGGTCGTATCAGATTGGCGCATTCAACGCGGAGCAGGCCGTGGCCGACGCAACGCAATCGTTCCGTAGTGCGATCAAAGATCTGCTCGCGCCGGATAGCTCATGCGTCGTCGCTGATGTGGTCAAGGTGCTGAACCTGCAGGTGATCAACTTTACAAGCGCGAGCGCGCGTGTGCCGGCGTCGGCGGTCGACGATCTGCGTCAGTCGGCCCAGGTACTGATGGCCTGCTCGCACAACGGCAAGGCCGCGAAGCTCGAAGTGGCAGGCTATTCGGACAACGTCGGCGGCGATCAGCAGAATCTGCTGCTGTCGAAGAAACGCGCCGAATCGGTTCGTGCATTCCTCGTCAGGACCGGTGTGCCGGCTGACTCGCTGACGGCGCAAGGCTACGGCGATGCGCGTCCGGTGGCGAGCAACGACACCGAGAGCGGCCGCTTTGCGAATCGACGGATTGAGTTCGTCGAGGCGCAGCAGTAAGTACGGTATTGACCGGGCATTCGCCTTGGCATCAACCCGGACGATTACCCTTGGAATCATCTCGGGACCCACCTCGGAGGTCGCCCCGGGGGACACCCCAGCGATCACCCAGGCCATAACCTAGGCGCCGGCCGGCCCGCTGTCGGTCGGCGCAAGCCCGGTGATGCCGATGTCGGGCCAATGCATCAGATCGTCGCCGGGCTGGGAGGGCAGGATTTCGCGCGCCACTTCGAGCCATGCGCGCGCGGCGTGCGAGAGGTAGCCGTTGCGCCGCCAGCCGACCGCCATTTCCCACGGAATCTCGGGGTCGACCACTGGGCGGCAGGTGAATTGCGTCGCGTCGAGGCGCCGGCAGTAGGGCGCGGGCAACAGCGCAATGCCGACGCCTGCCAGCACGAGCGCCGCCATGAAATCCCAGTGACCGCTGCGCCCGACGATAGTCGGCGCAAAGCCTGCTGCGCGGCACGCGTTCAGCACGACGTCGTTGAGCGCGAGGCTTTCGCCGTAGAAGACGAACGGCTCGCTCGCCAGGTCCGCGAGCGGCACCCGTTGCAGGCGGTCCCAGCGCGAGCCGCGGCGCGCGACGAGCCACAGCAACTGGCGCGTCATTGGAAGCACGTCGATGTGTTCGGGGTCGACCGGCTGCAGCACGCCCCCCAGTTCGAGCTCGCCATTGATCAGTGCCGCTTCGATGGCCCGCGAGCCTTGTTCGAACAGTTTCAGCTCGATCTTCGGATATTGCTGCCGGAAGGCGGCGATTGCGGGCGTAAAGAGGGATCCGCCCATTGGCGGAATCCCGATGGTCAGTTCACCACGGCCCAGCGTGTCCAGGTCGTTGAGTTCGGCCTGCAACTGCGCGTGCGCGGCGAGCACATCCTGGCCGCGCTGATAGACGATGCGACCGGCGTCAGTCAGCACCATCTGACGGCCGTCGCGTAGCAATAGCGGCGAGCCGATTTCGTCTTCCAGCGACTTCACCATCTTGCTGATGGTGGGCTGGGTGACAAACATCTGCTCGGCGGCCACGGTAAAACTTTGCTGGCGCACGACTTCGACGAAATAGCGCAGGGCACGAAGTTCCACGATTCCAGGCTCCAGAATTCCAATGTGGAATGAGTATGGCGAGTGCGAGTCATTATATTTATGTTGCGGTGCAATCAGTGCGGGCTTTCGTGTGAAGTCAGCTGGAAATCGCCATAAGCATGCGATTTCCCCGTTGTTTTTCCTTGCATGGACGGCCGCCGCTTTTCAGGATGAATCGGCGCAGGACGGCGCTATGATCATCAACTCCCTTTGTGCTTACCCCTTCGCGCCGTCCTCTCCGAACGCCATGCTGCCCATTTCGATCATCATTCCCTGCTACAACGCGGCGGCGACCCTCGCCCGTACGCTCGACAGCTGCGTCATCCAGCCCGAAGCGGCGCAGATTATCGTCGTGGATGACGGCTCGACCGATCGCTCGATCGAGATCGCGCGCTACTACGGCGAGCGCGATCCGCGCATCGGTCTGCTGCAGATGCCAGCGAACGGCGGCGCCGCGCGGGCACGCAACTGGGCCGCGCTACATGCCACGCAACCTTTGCTGGCCTTTATCGACGCGGACGACGAGTATCTCCCCGGCGCGTTGGCAGCCGCGAGCGGCTATCTGGAGCAGAACCCCACGGAAGCCTCGATCCGGCTCGACGTTGAATACGCCGGCTTCCCGGCGGAAGTCACCGCGCATCCGGATTTCGCGGAGCACGCCGCAACGCTGAGCAACACGGTGCCGAGCAGCCTGATCATCCGGCGGGCGGTCTATGCGGCGCTGGGCGGTTTTCCAATGGACGCCTTTTTCCGCCGCAATGGCGGAGAAGACGGCGCGTTTTCATGGGCCCTGCGCGAGCTGTTCGGCAACCGGCGCCTGGGCGACGCCAGGCGCGTGCGGATGCATTACCACCCGCGCATCCATGCGGAACGCTATTTCCGCATTTGCTTCGGGATGCAGGCGCCGGTCGCGGCCGATGTCGAGGAGTCGTTCCGGCTGTCCGGCCAGTTCGTCGAGGCCGCCAGAGCAAACATCGCGCAACTGCGCTCGCTGAGCGGCCCGGCCGGTACGCCGGCTTAGGCTCTACCCACGTGTTGGACCGCGCTTTCCGGACCGACACCCCGAAGCCATCTCTATTTGCTACAATCGCCGTTCGTCTTCGAGGAGCGTTGCGACGGGTACCGCGAATCTGCATTCGCTGGCCGCCCGCCAGGCTCGGAGGCTTTCAATCGGACGGCTTGAATGCGCGCTGCGCGTTCCAATCCACCGCATCGAACCGCGCTCACGTCAAATTTCTAGTCAATTTCTTAGAAAGGAGGGCGTGATGAACGCCGCAGTCATCGATTCCAAAAATTCCCAGGATTTCGTCGTTGCCGACCTGTCGCTTGCCGACTGGGGCCGCAAGGAACTGAACATCGCCGAGACCGAAATGCCCGGTCTCATGCAAACGCGTGAAGAGTACAAGGCGCAGCAACCGCTGAAGGGCGCGCGCATCGCCGGTTCGCTGCACATGACCATCCAGACGGCCGTGCTGATCGAAACGCTGACGGCACTTGGCGCCGAGGTTCGCTGGGCTTCGTGCAACATCTTCTCGACGCAGGATCACGCTGCCGCGGCAATCGCCAAATCGGGCACGCCGGTGTTCGCGCTCAAGGGCGAATCGCTCGACGAATACTGGGAGTTCTCGCACCGCATTTTCGAATGGCCGAACGGCGAATTCGCCAACATGATCCTCGACGACGGCGGCGACGCCACGTTGCTGCTGATCCTTGGTTCGAAGGCTGAAAAGGACCGTTCGGTCATCGCCAAGCCGAACAACGAGGAAGAAATCGCGCTGTACAAGTCGATCGCTTCGCACCTCGACGCAGACCCGACGTGGTACTCCACGCGCCTGAAGCACATCAAGGGCGTGACGGAAGAAACCACCACGGGCGTGCACCGTCTGTATCAGATGGAAACGGAAGGCCGCCTGCCGTTCCCGGCGATCAACGTCAACGACTCGGTCACCAAGTCGAAGTTCGACAACCTGTATGGCTGCCGCGAATCGCTGGTCGACGGTATCAAGCGCGCCACCGACGTGATGATCGCCGGCAAGATCGCGCTGGTCGCAGGTTACGGCGACGTGGGTAAGGGCTGCGCGCAATCGCTGCGCGGTCTGGGCGCAACCGTGTGGGTTACGGAAATCGATCCGATCTGTGCACTGCAGGCGGCGATGGAAGGCTACCGTGTCGTGACGATGGAATACGCCGCCGACAAGGCCGACATCTTCGTGACGGCCACCGGTAACTACCACGTGATCGGCCACGACCACCTGAAGGCGATGCGCCACAACGCGATTGTCTGCAACATCGGCCACTTCGACTCGGAAATCGACATTGCGTCGACCCGTCAGTACCAGTGGGAAAACATCAAGCCGCAAGTCGACCACATCATTTTCCCGGACGGCAAGCGCGTTATCCTGCTGGCTGAAGGCCGCCTCGTGAACCTCGGTTGCGCCACCGGCCACCCGTCGTTCGTGATGTCGAACTCGTTCACCAACCAGACGCTCGCGCAGATCGAACTGTTCACCCAGGGCGGCAAGTACGAGAACAAGGTGTACGTGCTGCCGAAGCATCTGGACGAGAAGGTCGCACGCCTGCATCTGGCGCGCATCGGCGCGAACCTGACCGTTCTGTCGGACGAGCAGGCGGGCTACCTCGGTGTCGACAAGAACGGTCCGTTCAAGCCGAACCACTACCGTTACTAAGCAGGCACGGTAGCGCAACAGGCAGGTCAGACAGCACGTGAGTCCCCGCCGGTCGCCGTACAGGCAACCTGGCGGGCGGCACACGATAAAGGCGGCGCCAGACCGGCAAGCCGTCTTTACCGCCTGGCCGGCCCGTTCCATTCCGCTCAACCCGGATTTTCAGCCAAGAAGGAGCTCTACATGACCGTGCTGCTGACCTGGGTGATCAATGCGCTCGCGCTTCTGATCATCACTTACCTCGTCCCTTCGATCCACATCCGCAGCTTCGGCACCGCGCTGATCGTCGCCGTGGTGCTCGGGTTGATCAACACCGTGCTGCGCCCAGTGCTGATCCTGCTGACGCTGCCCGTGACGATCATCACGCTCGGCCTCTTCATTCTGGTGGTCAACGCACTGTGCTTCTGGCTGTGTGCATCGCTGCTGAAGGGCTTCGAAGTGTCGGGCTTCTGGTCGGCGTTTATCGGCTCGATCCTGTACAGCATCGTTTCATGGCTGCTGTCCGCGCTTATCCTCGGCAACCGCAGTTTCGGCTGAGGTGAGCTTTACTTCTAGAACGGCGACTGAGTCATGAATCCGCTCGAACTTTCATTCGAATTCTTCCCGCCGAAGACGCCGGACGGTGTCGAGAAGCTGCGTGCCACGCGCGCGCAGCTCGCGCCGCTCAAGCCGAAGTTCGTCTCGGTCACCTTCGGCGCCGGCGGCTCGACACAGCGCGGCACGCTCGATACCGTCGTCGATATGGCGAAGGAAGGGCTGGCAGCGGCGCCGCATCTGTCGTGTATCGGCTCGTCGAAAGAGAGCCTGCGCGCGATCCTCACCGAGTACCGTTCGCATGGCATTCGCCATATCGTCGCGCTGCGCGGCGACCTGCCGTCCGGTATGGGCGAGGTCGGCGAGTTTCGCTATGCGTCGGAACTGGTGAGCTTCATTCGCGCCGAGTTCGGCGACTGGTTCTGGATCGAGGTGGCCGGTTATCCGGAGTACCACCCGCAGGCGCGCTCGCCGCGTCACGATCTGGAAAACTTCGCTCGCAAGGTGAAGGCCGGCGCCAATTCGGCGATCACGCAGTACTTCTTCAACGCGGATGCGTATTTCCGCTTTGTGGACGATGCGCGCAAGCTCGGCGTCGACGTGCCGATCGTGCCCGGCATCATGCCGATCACGAACTTTTCGCAGCTGATGCGCTTCTCCGAGATGTGCGGAGCGGAAGTGCCGCGCTGGGTGGCGCGCCGGCTGGAGAGCTACGGCGACGACCGCGAAGCGATTCGCGCGTTCGGGCTCGATGTGGTCACGGACCTGTGTCAGCGTCTGATCGACGCGCGCGTGCCGGGGCTGCATTTCTACACGCTCAACAACGCAGCGGCCACCAAGGCCATCTGCGACCGCCTGGGCGCTTAGTACTGCCCAAGCTTCACACCGCGCGGCCAGCTGGCTGCGCGGTTCAATTCCCGCCTGTTCCCGCCAGTCCCCCTCTTCACCTGTCCGTTCCCGCCACATTTGGTGCGTTGCCGCAGACACGTGCCAAACGCCCACGCTCGCGGGTAGAACCCAGGATTGAACCCGAATATTGTGCTGTCTATGATCGAGGCGCAGCCAAGCCGGTTGCAGTCCGGAGAACGTCATGACAGTGTCATCCATGCTGTTCGCAGTTCGCCAGTATTGCCTGCCCGCCCTGACAACCCTGGCCGTTGCCACGGCATGCTTCACACCGCTCACCGCCCCCGCTGCCTCCTTGCCCGATAAAACCCTCGTGTTCTGCTCGGAGGGCAGCCCCGCGGGCTTCGATACCGCTCAGTACACCACCAGCGTCGAATTCACAGCCGGCTCCTACACGGTCTATAACCGGCTGGTCGAGTTCGTTCAGGGCGGCACCGACATCGAGCCGGGCCTCGCCGAGAAGTGGGACGTTTCCGCTGACGGTCTGCAATACACGTTTCACCTGCGCCATGGGGTGAAGTTCCAGACCACCTCGTTCTTCAAGCCGACCCGCGAATTCAACGCGGACGATGTCGTGTTTACCTTCCAGCGCATGCTGGATCCGGACCAGCCGTTTCATAAGGCATACCCGGTGCCGTTCCCGTACTTCAGCGATCTGGGGCTTGCCAAGAACGTCGAAAAGATCGAGGCGCTCGACCCGTACACGGTACGCTTCACGCTTAAAACGGTGGACGCGCCGTTCCTGCAGCAGATTGCGATGCCGTTCGCGTCGATTTTGTCGGCGGAATATACCGATCAGCTGCTGAAGGCGGGCAAGGCCTCCGATATCAATCTGTTTCCAGTGGGTACCGGGCCATTCATCTTCCGCAGCTATACCAAGGACGACACCATTCGCTTCGACGGCAATCCGGACTACTGGAAGCCCGGTATCGTGAAGGTGAGCAAACTGATCTTCGCGATCACCGTCGACCCGGCGGTGCGGCTGCAGAAGCTGAAGCGCGGCGAATGCCAGGTGATGGCCTATCCGCGTCCGGCGGACATCCCGGCAGTCAAGGCCGACTCCTCGCTGGCGATGCCGAGCGAAGTGGGCTTCAATCTCGGCATTCTTGGCTATAACACGACCAAAAAGCCGCTCGACGACGTGCAGGTGCGCCGCGCGCTGGATATGTCGATCAACAAGAAGGCGATCATCGATTCGGTGTACCAGGGCGCCGGCCAGATTGCGACCAATCCGATGCCGCCCACCCAGTGGGGCTACAACAAGAGCCTCAAGGACGCCCCGTATGACGTCGACAAAGCCAAGGCATTGCTCAAGCAGGCCGGCTACCCAGACGGCTTCGACCTGACGTTGTGGGCGATGCCAGTGCAACGCCCCTACAACCCCAACGCGCGCCTGATGGCGGAAATGCTGCAGTCCGACTGGGCGAAGATCGGCGTAAAGGTGAATATCGTCACCTTCGAGTGGGGTGAATACATCCGTCGCGCTCACGCTGGTGAGCACCAGGCAATCCTGATCGGCTGGACCGGCGACTACGGCGACCCGGATAACTGGCTCGGCGTCCTGCTGGGTTGCGACTCGGTGAAGGGCAGCAACTTCTCGAAGTGGTGCTACAAACCGTTCGATGACCTGATTACCGCGGCCCGTAGCACGACGGATCTCTCGCAGCGCACCAAGGACTACATGGAGGCGCAGGTCATCTTCAAGGACCAGGTGCCGTTCACGCCGATTGCCCACTCCACAGTCTATCAACCTATCTCGAAAGACGTGACAGGCTTCAAGATCGACCCGTTCGGCCCGACCCAATTCCTCGGAGTCGGCCTGAAATAGGGGGAGACAGACGCTTTTGCTTCCCTTTGGCGCGGCTTGAGGCGTCGCGAGGCCCGTCGACCAGGAATTTGACGGGCCTCAATCTTTACTTAACAAGTGTTTCCGCTTCTGGGCACAAGGAATTTCCTCCGCTTGTTGACGCACGGCATGCTCAAGTAAGATCGCGCTACGCTGGTGTAAGCCAGCCCCGAACCTGGAGGAAACATGAAGCAAAACAACCTGTTGCGCGCCGCGCGGATTACCACGCTCGTCGCCGCTGCAGCGGTATCGATGGTGGGCGCCAATGTCGCGCGTGCCGAGATCCCGAATAAAACCCTGGTCTACTGCTCAGAAGGCAGCCCTGCGGGTTTTGACCCAGCCCAATACACCACGGGCACTGACTTCACGGCCAACACGTTCACCGTCTACAACCGCCTCGTCGAGTTCGAGCGCGGCGGCACCAAGGTCGAGCCGGGCCTCGCCGAAAGCTGGGATGTCTCGCCCGACGGCAAGACCTACACCTTCCATCTGCGCCACGGCGTCAAGTTCCAGACCACCACTTACTTCAAACCGGGCCGCGAGTTCAATGCGGACGACGTCGTCTTCACGTTCACGCGCATGCTCGATCCGACCATGCCGTTCAACAAGGCGTATCCGGCACAGTTTCCGTACTTCACGGACATGGGCCTCGACAAGCTGATCGCGAAGGTCGAAAAGGTCGATCCGTACACCGTACGTTTCACGCTGAAGGAAGTGAATGCCCCGTTCATCCAGAACATGGCAATGGAGTTCGCATCGATCCAGTCGGCTGAGTACGCGGATTCGCTGTTCAAGGCCGGCAAGGCCCCTGATCTCAACCAGAAGCCGGTTGGCACAGGCCCGTTCATTTTCCGCAGCTATACGAAGGACGCGACGATCCGCTTCGACGGCAATCCTGATTACTGGAAGCCGAACGAGGTGAAGATTTCGAAGCTGATCTTCGCAATCACGCCGGATGCCGGCGTGCGCGTGCAGAAACTGAAGCGTGACGAATGCCAGGTGATGAGCTATCCGCGTCCGGCGGATATCGCGCCGCTGAAGACGGAAGCCACTCTCGCGATGCCGTCGCAGCCGGGCTTCAATCTCGGTTACCTGTCGTACAACGTTCAGCACAAGCCGCTCGACAAGGTCGAAGTGCGCGAGGCGCTCGACATGGCGATCAACAAGAAGGCGATCATCGATTCCGTCTACCAGGGCGCCGGCCAGTCGGCCACGAATCCGATGCCGCCGACCCAATGGTCGTACGACAAGAACCTGCCGAGCCAGTCGTATGACCCGGAGAAGGCCAAGGCGCTGCTCGCCAAGGCGGGTCTCGCGAGCGGTTTCGACATCACGCTGTGGGCGATGCCGGTGCAGCGTCCGTACAACCCGAACGCGCGTCTGATGTCGGAAATGATCCAGGCGGACTGGGCCAAGATCGGCGTGCGGGCGAAGATCGTCACGTACGAATGGGGCGAGTACATCAAGCGCGCTCACGCGGGTGAGGACGACACGATGCTGATTGGCTGGACCGGCGACAACGGCGATCCGGACAACTGGCTCGGCACGTTGCTCGGTTGCGAAGCGATTAACGGCAACAACTTCGGCAAGTGGTGCTACAAGCCGTTCGACGATCTGGTCCAGAAGGGCCGCACGACGATCGATCAGGGCGAACGCACGAAGATCTACACGCAGGCACAGCAGATTTTCGCGCAGCAACTGCCGTTCTCGCCGATCGCGCACTCGACGGTGTACCAGCCGGTCAGCAAGAAGGTGATCGACATGCGCATCGAGCCGCTCGGTTACGTGCGCTTCGACGGTGTTGGCGTGCAATGAGTCTTGACGTAAGGTGCGCTATAACGTGAGCCATTAGGTGAGCCGTGCGACGAACCGTAAGGTAAATCGCAGGGCTTGCTGTAAAACTGACGCAGTCCGCTTTTCGCCTGGTTAGAAAACTGGTCGAAATGTTCCGGCGACCGGGGTGACAAGCCCTCGTCGCCGGTTGTGTTTTTCCGTTCATCAAGACCATAGGGACGAACCATGTTCCGCTTCGTTTTGCGCCGCATTGGCATGGTGATTCCGACTTTCATCGGCATCACGATCCTTGCGTTTGCGCTCATTCACCTGATACCCGGCGATCCCATCGAAGTGATGATGGGCGAACGCGGTGTCGACCCGGCCATGCACGCGGCCGCCATGCATCGGCTGGGGCTCGACGAACCGTTGCCGCTGCAATACATCCACTATCTTGGGCGCGCGCTGCACGGCGATCTGGGAATGTCGATCATCACCAACACCAGCGTGATGGACGAGTTCCTCGCGCGCTTTCCCGCCACCGTTGAACTGTCGATCTGCGCCATGCTGTTCGCGCTGATCGTCGGCCTGCCGGCGGGTGTGTTTGCTGCGCTGAAGCGCGGTACGGCCGTCGATCACGGTGTGATGGGTACCGCGTTGACCGGCTATTCGATGCCGATCTTCTGGTGGGGTTTGATTCTCATCATGCTGTTTTCGGTGAAGCTCGGCTGGACGCCGGTGTCGGGCCGCATCGCGGTGGAGTTCGACATTCCGCACGTGACGGGCTTCATGTTGATCGATTCACTGCTGCCAGGTACCGATGAAGGTTCGTTCAAGTCGGCGTTGAGCCATCTGATTTTGCCGGCCATTGTGCTCGGCACGATTCCTTTGGCGGTCGTTGCGCGCATGACGCGCTCGTCGATGCTCGAAGTGCTGCGCGAGGACTATATCCGCACCGCTCGCGCCAAGGGCTTGCCGCCGGGACGCGTGATCGTCGTGCATGCGCTGCGTAATGCGTTGATTCCGGTGGTGACCGTGATCGGCCTGCAGGTGGGCACGCTGCTAGCCGGCGCGGTGCTGACCGAGACGCTGTTCTCCTGGCCGGGTATCGGCAAATGGCTGATCGACGCAATCAGCCGGCGCGACTATCCCGTCGTGCAGGGCGGTATCCTCCTGATTGCCACACTCGTGATCGTCGTGAATCTGATCGTCGATCTGTTGTACGGCGTGTTGAATCCGCGCATTCGCCATACGAGGTAAAACCGTGGCAGATATTCAAAACACAGTCCCCCAGTCAGTGACCCCGCCAAGCGGCCGGGCGCTGGCCGCCCGTGAGTTCTGGGCAAACTTTTCGCGCAACCGCGGCGCGGTATCGGCCGGTGTCGTGGTGCTGTTGCTGATCTTCGTGGCGATCTTCGCTCCGTTGATCGCCCCGCACAGCCCGATCGAGCAGTACCGCGACTACGTGAAAATCCCTCCCGCCTGGCTCGACGGCGGCAACTGGAAGTTCATTCTCGGTACCGACGAAGCGGGCCGGGACATCCTGTCCCGCCTGATGTACGGTGCGCGCCTGTCGTTCTGGATCGGCTTCGTCTCGGTCGTGCTGGCGCTGATCCCAGGCATCGTGCTCGGGTTGATCGCCGCGTTTTTCGAGAAATGGGCCGATACGCCGATCATGCGCATCATGGACGTGCTGCTTGCGCTGCCGTCACTGCTGCTTGCGGTGGCGGTGGTGGCGATCATCGGTCCGGGGCTCCTCAATACGATGTTCGCTATCGCGATCGTCGCGTTGCCGGGTTATGTGCGTCTGACGCGGGCGTCTACGCTCGGCGAGTTGCAGAAGGAGTACGTGACGGCTTCGCGCGTGGCGGGCGCCGGCACCTTCCGGTTGATGTTCTCGCAAGTGCTCCCGAACTGCACTGCGCCGCTGATCGTGCAAGCTACACTCGGCTTTTCGTCGGCGATTCTCGATGCCGCCGCGCTCGGCTTTCTCGGCCTCGGCGTGCAACCGCCGGCGGCGGAGTGGGGGGCGATGCTGGCGTCGGCGCGTGATTACATCGATAACGCCTGGTGGATCGTGACCTTGCCTGGCTTGTCGATCGTGATCTCGGTGCTGGCGATCAATCTGCTCGGCGACGGCCTGCGCGATGCGCTCGACCCCAAACTGAAACGGATGGCCTAAATGAGTAACTTATTGACCATCCGAAATCTCGCGGTGAACTTCAACGGCCTCCCGGCTGTCGACCGGATTGACCTGGACGTGGCGCCGGGCGAAGTCGTCGGCGTAGTGGGCGAATCTGGCTCGGGCAAGAGCGTGACGATGATGGCGCTGATGGGCCTGATCGACGCACCGGGCAAGGTCAGTGCCGACGAGATCCGCTTCGACGGCAAGGATCTGCTGAATGCCTCGCCGAAGGAGCGCCGCAAGATCATCGGCAAAGACATCGCGATGGTGTTCCAGGATGCGCTCACCAGTCTGAATCCGAGCTACACCGTCGGCTATCAGATCAAGGAAGTGCTGAAGCTGCATGAAGGCTTGCGCGGCGCCGCGTTGCATCAGCGGACGATCGAACTGCTCGACCAGGTTGGCATCCCCGATGCGAAAAACCGCATCACTTCGTTTCCGCATCAGATGTCGGGCGGGATGAATCAGCGTGTGATGATCGCCATGGCGGTCGCCTGCAATCCGAAGCTGCTGATCGCCGACGAGCCGACCACCGCGCTCGACGTGACGATCCAGGCGCAGATCATGGAACTGCTGGTGAAGCTGCAGAAGGAACGCGGCATGGCGCTCGTACTCATTTCGCACGATCTTGCCGTGGTCTCCGAAGTCGCGCAGCGCGTGGCGGTGATGTACGCGGGCGAGGTGATCGAGACCAACAAGGTGCCCGATATTTTCGCCGCGCCTCATCATCCGTACACAGAAGCGCTGCTGGCGGCGATTCCCGAGCACAATGTCGGCGCGGTGCGGCTGGCCGCGTTGCCGGGGATGGTGCCGGGCCGCGACGACCGGCCCAAGGGGTGTCTGTTCGCGCCACGCTGCAAGTATGTGGTGGACGATTGCACCAAGGCGCGCCCGGCGCTTGGACCGTTGCAAGGTCATACAGAGGTAACCAGGGTACGCTGTATCAAGCCGTTGAACCTCACCGGCGATGCCAACATCCACACTCACGGAGGCGCACGATGAATGCAGTACCCGAAACGCGCCGCCCGACGGGTCAGACGGGCGATCACGTGCTGGTTGCCGATCAGCTGGCGCGGCATTACTCGGTGAAGCGCGGCATGTTCGGCCGCGGCACGGTGAAGGCGTTGAACGGCGTGTCGTTTTCGCTCGACCGCGGCAAGACGCTGGCGGTAGTCGGTGAGTCCGGTTGCGGCAAGTCGACGCTCGCGCGCCAGCTCACGATGATCGAAGGACCGACCGCCGGCCGACTGATGATCGACGGTGAAGACGTTGCTGGCGCCGATCACGCGAAGGTCGCGGCATTGCGCCGGCGCGTGCAGATGGTGTTCCAGAACCCGTTTGCGTCGTTGAATCCGCGCAAGACCGTCGAGCAGACGCTCGGCGAGCCGCTCGCCATCAATACGCAGTTGAGCGCGAGCGATCGCGCCGAGCGTATTGCACAGATGATGCGCACGGTGGGCCTGCGGCCGGAGCACGCCAAACGCTATCCGCATATGTTCTCGGGTGGCCAGCGTCAGCGCGTGGCGATTGCGCGCGCGATGATTCTCGATCCGCAGATCGTCGTGGCCGATGAACCGGTGTCCGCGCTTGATGTCTCGATCCAGGCGCAGATTCTCAATCTGTTCATGGATCTGCAGGAGCAGTTCAAGACCAGCTATGTGTTTATCTCGCACAACCTGTCGGTGGTGGAGCATATCGCCGACGATGTGATGGTGATGTACTTCGGCGGTGTGGTCGAACTGGGCGACAAGAAACGCGTCTTTACGAATCCGCGTCATCCGTACACGCGGGCGCTGATGTCGGCGACGCCGTCGATCTTCGAGGCGGATCGCACGATCAAGATCAAGCTGCAAGGTGAGATGCCGTCGCCGCTCAATCCGCCCTCGGGTTGCACGTTCCATCAACGCTGTCCGTATGCGATCGAGCGTTGCCGCAGTGAAGAACCGAAGCTGCGCGAAGTGGATGGGCGTCAGGTGTCGTGTCACCGGGCTGAGGAGGTGGGGGACGTGGATGCCTGAAACGTTGGCGGCGCGTCGTCCTGCGCGCCGTCTGCGTGAAGGCGGCTGTGACGCCGTTTTCGCGCGGCGTTGGCGAGCGTGGCTGCTGGGTTGTGCCACGCTTGCTGGCGTCTCACTCGTTTCTGCTTGGCCGGCCGCCACGGCATCTGCTGCGGGCGCGGCTGCGACTTCCCCGGCGCAAAACGGACGGCCGAACCTGCCGGTCCCCGCAGCCCCTGCTTCGCCCGGGCAGCCGCGGGCGACACTGCCCGGTTTTAATCCGCCGCCAGCATCCAGTACGACGACCGGCGGCGCGGTCCGCGCGCAACCGGCGCGCATGCCGTTCTACGTCGCCACGCGCGGCTCCACTACGATCTATCTGCTCGGAACGCTGCACGTCGGCGACCCGGCCGACTATCCGCCGGGCAAGCCGTTCCGGCCGCAGATTCTGGCTGCGCTGGCCGCTTCCCCGACGCTGGCGCTGGAGTTGTCGCCGGACGATCTGCTGGTGTCGCAGGATGACGTGTCGAAGTACGGTGTGTGCCGCAGCGCGTGCCTGCCGAAGTATTTGCCGGAATCGCTCTGGCACAAGCTCGAAGTCCGCTTGCGCGGCAACCCGGCGGCGCTCGATGAGATCAAGAGAATGCGGCCGTGGCTCGCTTCGCTGCTGGTCGAAACCTACGATTCCCTGAGTGCGGGGCTGCAGACCGAATACGGTACCGAGGCGCAGTTGCAGAATGTTTATCTGCGCACGCGCGGCAAGATTGTCGGACTGGAGACGCTTGGGGAACAGATGCGCTCGTTCACCAGTTTGTCGTCCGCGCAGCAGCGCGAGATGCTGGCGCAGGACCTGGTGCAGACGCCGGCCGAAAATCTCGCCGATGTGCAAACGTTACACAGGCTCTGGCAGGTGGGCGATGCGGACGCGATTGCCGCGTGGCAGGCGGCCAAGTCGGAAGTGCTGGCGCGTGACAAGCGCGTGTCCGATTCGATTGACAACAGGATTGTGTACGAACGGAACCGGCGTTTCGTTGCGAGGATGTTGTTGATTGCCGGACCGAACAAGCCGGTGTTCGTGGCGATCGGGGCGTTGCATCTGGGCGGCCCGAAGGGCGTGCTGCAGTTGTTGCGGCAGCACGGGTTTGTGGTGGAGGCGGGGTGAGGAGGCGAACGTGACGCGATCGTTTGTCTGGTTTATCGCAGCGCTTCAACCACGCTTGCCACCACCGGCGTCCAGTCCCCCAGCACTGCTTGCCTGAACAACCGCGCGCCCGGATACCACGGTGAGTCGCTGCGATTTTCCAGCCAGCGCCAGTCCGAGTTCGCTGGCAGCATTACCCACACCGGTTTGCCCAATGCGCCCGTCAGATGCGCGACGCCGGTATCGACTGCGATCACTTGATCCAGGTTCATGATCAGCGCGGCGGTTTCGGTGAAATCGCGCAGGTCAGCGGCGAAGTTGTGCGGCCGGAGTGTTTCCGGCGCGTCGACGAGTTGCGCTTCAGCCGGTCCCTTCTGCAACGAGAACCAGGCGATGTCCTTCAGTTCACCGAGTGGCGCGAAATCTTCGAGGCGCATCGACCGATAGCGATCATTGCCGAAGGTCGGACTGCCAGCCCACACCAGCCCGATCTTGCGACGCGAGCCAGCCACAGCTTCTACGCGCTCACGCCACGCTTCGATCTTCGTCTGCTCAGCGAAAACATACGGCACGTCAGCGGGAATCGTCGCGATCTCGGTGCCAACGCATGATGGCACGCTCATCAGCGGCGCCCAGAAGTCGTAACGTCCGTCGGCTCTGCCGCTCCACGCGCGATGGACTCCCGGCACGCGCTCCGCAAGCGGCACTAGCGGTTCGCGCACGCAAACATCGACTGTGGCGCCAAGCTCTTCAAGCACGCGCGCGAAACGCAAAAACTGCAGTTGATCGCCGAAGCCCTGGTCGCCGACCAGCAGCACGCTACGGCCATCGAGCGCTTCACCTTGCCATTCCGGCACGCCGTCCACTGCGATCGCCGCGTAATCTTGCGGGCGCCAACGTTTCGCGAATTCCACCCAGCCTTGCTTGTAGTCGCCGCGCTTGAGCAGCAGCCATGCGAGATTCTGATGAGCGTCGACGTAGCCGGGATCGATTGCGAGCGCGTGGCGATAAAACACTTCCTCTTCGTCGAGGCGTCCTTGCGCACCGAGCGATCCGCCGAGGCACACCAGATTGGTCGGGTTCGGCTGCAGAGCAACCGCGTGGCGGTACTGCTGCTCAGCCTCGGCGTAGTTTCCCAGCTTGCCGGTCGCACTGCCCAGATTCACGTGCGCCTGCGCAAAGGCGGGTCGCAGTTCGATCGCACGTCGAAAGCGCGCAATAGCTGCCGCGCTGTTGCCCTTTGCGGTCAGCGCGTTGCCAGCATTGAAATGAGCGTCGGCGGAATACGGATCGAGCGCGAGGGCCTGTTCGTAGCACGCGAGCGCTTCGTCATAGTGCTCGAGTCTGGCGAGCGCGGTGCCAAGATTCAGGCGAGCGTCTACGAGCGACGGATTGAGCGCCACGGCCTCGCGATACTGACGCACCGCGGCTTCATGCTCGCGTTGCGCCTGCAGCGTAACGCCGAGGTTATTGCGTGCGTCGGCGAAGTCAGGCTGCAGTTGCAGCGCCTGCCAGTAGCATCGTTGTGCCTCGTCGTAGCGACCGAGCGCAGCGGCGATGAGACCGCGGTTGCTCCAGCACGCCGCATTAGCAGGTTCGATTTCGAGCGCATGATCCAGCAGTGCGGCCGCCGCTGCGTGATCGCGCCGTTGATGATGCAGGACG
Organism: Paraburkholderia sp. GAS206C; assembly: GCF_050435645.1. Classification (NCBI taxonomy): domain Bacteria; kingdom Pseudomonadati; phylum Pseudomonadota; class Betaproteobacteria; order Burkholderiales; family Burkholderiaceae; genus Paraburkholderia; species Paraburkholderia sp. GAS206C. Next base: position 483,248 of record NZ_JBNDKR010000007.1, read on the forward strand.
CCGAAGTAATGCAGCGCGTTGGCGTGAACCGGGTTGATTGTCAGCGCTTCCTGATACAAAGGTGCGGCCTGATCGAGACGACCCGCCTGATGGGCATCGAGCGCGGCGGCGAGCAGAGCGTCGATGTAGGTCGGTGCAGCCGCTTCGGGGCGCGCGTCACCCAGATGGAGATGCTGTTCCATGAGAACCTGCTTGAGAGCGCCGGCGCCCGCATGTTGCGCGCGCCGGCTGGTTGATGAGAGAACATCGACCAGCTTATGTCTCAAGCTTTTCCGATTCGATCAGACGCATCCTAATTTGCCGCGACAAGGCGTTGCGGCATAGGTTGGCGCGGCGTCTTGCTGTCGCAAAATTGCCGCGCCAGGTCGCTTGCGGAGTCACCTCGCCTCGCTGCGGGCGCGGCGAGTCCTACAGAAACATCAGGTAGTTCAGCAACAGGATATTCACCACCAGCAGCGACAATGCCGTGGGCACCTGCACCTTGATCACCGCGTTCTTGTCCGGCAGTTCGAGCAACGCGACCGGCACCATGTTGAAGTTCGCGGCCATCGGCGTCATCAGTGTGCCGCAGTAGCCCGAGAACATGCCGATTGCAACCATTACCGCCGGATTGCCGTGGAACACGCCGACCAGAATCGGCACGCCCACTCCGCCGGTCATCACCGGGAAAGCGGCGAAGCCGTTGCCCATCACCATCGTGAACACCGCCATGCCGATGCAGTACACGGCCACCGCGACGAAGCGGTAGTCGAGGTTGATATAGGCCGTCGTCACATGCGCGACGGCCTTGCCGACGCCCGCGTCGGAGAACACGAGGCCGAGCATGCCCAGCATCTGCGGCAGGACCGCGGCCCACGAGAGCGCATCGACGAGGCGGCGTGCTTCCTTCATCGACTGGCCGACCGTATCGCGCGTCATCACGCATGCAACTGCAAGGGCGATCACGCAGCCAATACCGAAGCCGATCAGCGTGACGTTCTTCGGGTCGATCAGGGGCTTGCCGCCGAAGATCAGATAGCTCGCCGCCAGCGTGATCACGACGGTGACGACCGGAATCGTCAGCGCGGGAATGAACAGCTTGTTGCCGAGGCGCGCTGCACTGGCCTGACGGGCTTCGGGCGACAGCACCTTGGGCTTGGCCGCCGTCACGCCACCGAACCCCGCGACCAGCGCCATCACGATCACCAGCACACCGACGATCGACGGCGGAATCAGGTCGCCAATCAGGAAGATCAGCGCGTACAGGATCCAGAAACCGCCGCTGCTAAAACGGCGCGGGTGTTCCTTGTCGGTGAGGATCATGCCGCCGACGATCAGCAGCACGATGCCGACCAGCCAGAACAGATAGTTGATGGTGAGTGTCATGCCTCGTCTCCCTTCGCAGACGGGGTTTGCGCAGCGGCGTTCGACGCTGCGTTGCGGCCCAGTTCACGCTCGAGGCTGCGATCGAGCAGATACAGCCGGAAGCCGTGAATCAGGAATGCGCAGATGGCGGTGGGGATGCCCCATACGGCAACGTGCATCGGCGCGACTTCGATGCCGGCTTCACGCAGGAAAGTGGTCATCAGCACGATCGCACCGAACGCAACAAAGACGTCCTCGCCGAAAAACAGGCCGACGTTGTCGGTGGCGGCCGCGAACGCACGCAGGCGGTAGCGCACTGCGTCGGTGAGCTTGCCGTAGCGGGTTTCGGCGGCGCCCTCGGTCATCGGCGCGATCAGCGGACGCACCATCTGCGGATGCCCGCCGAGGCCGGTCAGACCGACGGCCGCCGTCAGTTCGCGCACCAGCAGATAGACGATCAGCAGGCGTCCGGCCGTGGCCGCGCGGATGCCCGCGATCCACGTTTGCGCCCGTTCGCGCAGACCGTGCCGTTCGAGCAGGCCGATCACCGCCAACGGCAGCAGCAGGATCACGGGGATATTGCGGGTCTTGATAAAGCCCGTGCCGATGGCGGCAAGGATTTTCTCGGGTGGAAAGTGCGCGGCCAGCGCGGTGACGATAGCGGCGGCGGCCACGATCAGCATCGGATTAAAGCGCAACACAAAACCGACAATGATCACGGCCACGCCAATAAGCGGCCATAAGTTGACTGCTGTCTGCATCAGGATCTCCAAACGGGGTTGCTAACCTTGCCGCTGATCGCGGCTAACGTGGGGAGGCGCGTGCATATCCCCTGCGCCGTCTTGCTGTGCGCCGCTCTGGCTGGCGGCGTCACTGACTTGCTGCTGTCATTTACTGCTTTGGGTACTGCACCTGGCAAACGCCCCGCGCGAGGCGGGGCGTTACGGACTCTTCAGTCGCTGTGGCTTCAGCCGCTCGGGCTCACGCGCGTACGGCGTTGGCCGCGTGAACCTCGATGCCGGCGCTTTCGAGCGCGCTGCGGATGCGACGCGCAAACGCCAGCGCATGCGGACCGTCGCCGTGCAGGCAGATGGTCTGTGCATTGAGCGGCACCCAGTGGCCATCCACGGCCTGCACGCGTTGCTCGCGCACCATCGTGAGGGTGCGTTCGAGCACTTCCTCTTCGTCATCGAGCAGCGCACCTGGCTCCTTGCGCGGAACGAGGGAGCCGTCGGCGCGATAGCCGCGGTCGGCGAACACTTCCTCAATGGCGACGAGGCCTGCTTCGCGGGCGGCCGTCACGAGGCCGCTATTGGCAAGCGCGAACACGGCCACGGACGGATCGAAATCGTGCACCGCCGAGACGATCGCATCGGCGATCTTCGGGTCGCGCGCGGCCTGGTTGTAGAGCGCGCCGTGCGGCTTGACGTGCGCGATGCGCCCACCTTCGGCCTGAGCAATCGCCGAGAGCGCGCCGAGCTGGTACAGCACGCCCGCGTAGATCTCGTTGGCGGGCAAGTCCATTTCCTTGCGGCCGAAGTTTTCCGGATCGTTGAAGCTCGGATGCGCGCCAATCGACACGCCTTTCGCGACGGCCCACCGAACGCAGTCATGCATCGCATTGGCACCGCCCGCGTGCCAACCGCACGCAATATTGGCCGAACTGACGAGGTCGAGCAGCGCCTCATCGGAGCCGCAGCCCTCGCCGAGATCGGCATTCAAATCGATTTCCATAATTTCCTCTACTTGGTCTCACGACACTGCCAGCGCCGGCTGGCGTGCGCAGCGTTCCTCATGCATTGCGATCGCGGCATCGATCTGCCGCAGATACGCCCGTTCTTCGAGTAAAGCGTGACGTGCCTCCTGAGGCGTCGTCGGGATGAAACGGATCGCGCTGTTCAGGCGCACCTGAGCGAGCTTCCACAGATCGGCCTGGATGACCGCGCCGATCTTCGGATAACCGCCGGTGGTCTGCGCATCGCTCAGTAACACGATCGGCTGGCCGTTCGGCGGCACCTGGATCGTCCCCGGCATCACCGCATGCGACAGCAGATCGGTCTTGTGCGTGCGCTTGAGTTCGGTGCCGGAAAGCCGGTAGCCCATGCGATTGCTGTTGGGCGTCACAAGCCATTCGTCCGACCAGAACGCCTCGTGAGCGCTGGCGGGAAATTGATCGTACTCGGGTCCATGCAGCACGCGAATCGGTACTGCCCACGCCACACCAGATGGATGCCGGCCGCGACGCAAAGGTTCATGGACCAGCACGAATTTGCACCAGCTGGGCGCCTTGACGCCGAATTCGGGGGCTTGCGGACTAAAGCTCGCGCCAGCGCGTGACGAGGGCACGCCGACCGGCAGCCGGTCGCCGTCGCGCAATGCACGGCCACCGAGGCCGCCAAAATGACCGGCGAGGTCGGTGCTGCGCGAGCCAAGCATCGGCAGCACGTCGATTCCGCCAGCGATGCAGACGTAGCCGCGCATGCCGCGCCTGGCCGCTTGCAACGTCAATTCCTGACCGGCCTGGACCGGCAGGCTCCACCATGAATAGACGGGCTTGCCGTCGAGCGTGGCGCCGAACTCGGTACCGGTAATCGCGACCCGGGTGGCACGCGGAAAGCGTAGCACGGTCGGTCCAAAGGTGACCTCGAGGCCTGCAGCGTCGGGCCGGTTGCCGACGAGGCGGTTGCCCACTTCCAGCGAGAGCCGGTCGAGCGCGCCGCCCATGGCCACGCCGAGATGCCGGTAGCCATGCCGTCCGAGATCCTGAACCGTGGTCAGAAGACCCGCGCGAATCACGTCGATCATGCTGTGATCCCCGCCACGGTGAAGCGCACCCGGTCGCCCGGTTGCAGCAAGGTGGGCGGCGAGCGCGCCGGATCGAACAGGGGCACGGAGGTGCGGCCGATCAGTTGCCAGCCGCCAGGCGATGTAGCCGGATAGATGCCGGTCTGCTCGCCGCCAATCCCCACCGACCCCGCCGGCACCTCAACCCGCGGCGACGAGCGGCGCGGTGTGTGCAGCGCCTTCTCGAGACCGCCCATATAGGCGAAGCCGGGTTGGAAGCCGAGGAAAAACACCACGTATTCGCCGGCCGTATGACGTGCGACCACCTCTTTCGCCGACAGCCCTGTGTGATTCGCCACCGCCTGCAGGTCAGGGCCGAATTCGCCGCCGTACTGCACTGGAATCTCGACCTCGCGGCCGGCGGAAGGCGCCTCACCCGGGGCGTCCCAGGCCGCTTCCAGCAACCTGGTGAGTGCGGCGCGGTCTGCTTCCAGCGGATCGAACATGATGGTCAGGTTGTTCATGCCGGGCACGACCTCGAGCACATGCGGCCAGCCGCGTGCGGCCTCGGCCACCGCCCAGACGCGCTGCTGGCAATCGAGCGTCGCGGGAGCGTGGGCCTCGCAGACTAGCGCGGCGTCGCCGAACTGGAAGATTCGTGGTTGCGTCATTGCGGATTCATTCGGGTTGGAGCGGAAGCCTTGCAACATTGGAATCGGTAGAAGCAGTGAAAGCGCACCGCCCTATGACTGGATAACGGCACCAGGAGCATCAACCATAACAACTAGGCTACATTATCAATAAGATATCGACAATTTATCAATAAGCGTTTGTGCCAGGCACCCATGATGAGGCGCTCGTCGTACACTTCGAGCACTTCCTTTCATGTATCGAGAGCACCCGTCATGTCGCGTCAACCGACCAAAATCGTCTCTTCGGAACACCTTGTGTCTGAAGCTAGCGCGGAGTTGTCCGAGCTGGAGTACGGGCTCATCATGGCGAGCAACGCGTTCAACCGCTGGATGGTGCGTTGCATGTCGGCGGCGGGAGAAAAGGATATGACCGCCATCGAGGTGTCGCTGCTGCATCACGTGAGCCATCGCGAGCGGCGCAAGAAACTCGCGGACATCTGCTTCGTGCTGAACATCGAAGACACCCATGTTGCCACCTACGCATTGAAGAAGCTGGTAGCTAGAGGGTATGTAAAAAGCGAAAAGACCGGCAAGGAAGTGTTCTTCTCCGCCACGGAATCCGGGCGTGCCCTCTGCATGAAGTACCGCGAGGTGCGCGAAAGCTGCCTGATTGCCACGCTCAGGGAGAGCGGTTTGACCAACGAACAGATTGGCGAGGCTGCGCAATTGATGCGCAACGCCTCCGGCCTTTACGACACGGCGGCGCGGGCGGCGGCTTCGCTGTGAGGCCGGATGGACTCGGCGGCCTCTAGCGATCTTGACTGGCTTCAGGCGGTTTGCTAAATCTGACTTTTACTGAGCCGGGTTGGGTTGCTGCTGCGGATAGCAGGCCGCTTCGGTGATGATCAGGTCCAGCGCGATGTCGTGGGCTTCGTGCTGCAGCGCGTCCGTGCGGCAGGCTTCGCAGGCTATGCCGACCGTGACCGGACGCGTCGCGCCGGGCCATGCCGCCAGCGTGCGATCGTAATAGCCGCCGCCATAGCCGAGCCGGTAGCCTTCGACGTCGAAGCCGACGCACGGCACGAACAGCAGATCGGGTGTGACGACCCGCTCGGTGGCGGGCTCGGGGATCCGGTGATGACCGACTTTCATCGGTGTGTCCGGCGCCCAGGCCCGGAATTGCAGCGCCTCGCCATGGTTCGTAATGACGGGCAGGCTCGCCTGACGATGCGCGCCGAGCGCGAGCCAGATAGCGATCGCCGCACGCGCGTCGAACTCGCCCGGCAGCGGCCAGTAAAAGCCGACACACGCGGGTTCATGGTGTTTCAATGTATCGAGCATGCGGCGGCTCAACGCCTCCTGGGCGGCAGGCTCGAGGGCCGCATCCAGCCGTGTTTTCAGCAACATTTTACGGAGCGCGTTTTTCGATTCCGGCAGGGGGTTGCGTGCTATGCTTTGGCTCAATTCGCGCTCCAGAAACAACGATGTCAAAACGCCTCTTTCGAGTATATCGCGCGGTCGGTCTTGCGCTGGCCGCGGCGGCACTCGTCGCGTGCAGCACTGCTTCCGCGGTCAAGCCTGTACCGGTATCGCAACTCTCCAACGACGATCAGATTTTCGTGCAGTTGCGCGAAGCGGCGCGCAATAACGATGTTGCGCGCGCAGCGCAACTGGCGGCGATGATTCCGGATTATCCGGCGCCGGGCTATGTGGAGTACTTCCAGCTCAAGCCGCAACTGTTCGATTCGAGCGGACATCCGAGTCTCACTGTGCCGGACGCCGAGGTGTTGTCGTTCCTGCAAAAGTACGACGGCCAGGCGATCGCCGACCGGCTGCGCAACGACTACCTGGTGGTGCTCGGTTCGCGCCACGACTGGAACAACTTCGACCAGCAATACGCGCGCTTCGTGCTGAACGACGACACGCAGGTCAAGTGCTACGCGCTCGAATCGCGCGCGGCGCACGGTGAGAACGTCGCGGACGCGGCGCGCGCGCTGCTCGTCGACCCGAAGTGGTATGGCGACGGCTGCGTCGACCTGGTGACGGCGCTCGCCACGAACCAGCAGTTCAGCGCCGACGACGTCTGGCAGCAGATTCGTCTCGCTTACGAACAGAACTACCCCAACACCGGCAACAAGCTGGTCGATGCGCTCGGCAACCAGCGCCCCGATCCGGCGCTGTTCGATCAGGCGTCGAGCGCGCCGCCGCTATTGCTGGCGCGCGGCGTCGGGCCCGATCCGCAGTCGCATCAGCTGGCCTTGCTGGCCATCACGCGGATGGCGCGCAACGACCCGGCCATGGCCGCGGCCACCTTCGCGTCGGTGGCGCCGTCGCTGAGTTCGCCGGAGCGTGCGATCGGCTGGGGCACGATTGCCTACGAGGCGGCCGCCAAGCAGATGTCGACGGCGGTGGACTGGTACCGGCTGTCGGCGAATGCGCCGCTGCTGTCGAATCCGGCTTACGAGTGGCGCACCCGCAGCGCGCTGCTGGCGGGTGACTGGACGATGGTGCGCTGGTCGATCGAACAGATGCCGGCTGCGCTGCGCAGCCAGCCGTCGTGGGTGTACTGGCACGCTCGTGCGCTCAAGGAGGCGGGTCAGACAGACCAGGCCAACCAGGAATTCGCAACGATCTCGTCGGGCTATAACTTCTACGGACAACTCGCGCTGGAAGAACTGGGCCAGAAGATCACGGTGCCGGCGAAGACCGCGGTGAGCGACGCCGAAGTGCAGCAGGCGGCGAATACGCCGGGCCTGGCACTCGCGCAACGCTTCTATCAGCTCAATTTGCGCCTCGAAGGCAACCGCGAATGGAACTGGCCGCTGCGCACCATGTCCGATCGCCAACTGCTTGCCGTTGCGGAATACGCGCGCCGCATCGAGTTGTATGACCGCACTGTCAACACCGCGGATCGCACCAAGACCGAACACGATTTCTCGCTGCGCTACCTGTCGCCGTTCCGCGACATCGTCGAGCGCGATGCCCAGTCGAACGGGCTGGATGTCGAGTGGGCGTATGGTCTGATCCGTCAGGAATCGCGCTTCATCATGAATGCGCGCTCCGAAGTGGGCGCCAGCGGCCTGATGCAGCTGATGCCGGGCACCGCGCAACTGGTGGCGAAGAAGATCGGTCTGGGTCCGATTTCGCGTGAGCAGATGAACGATATCGACACGAACATCCTGCTCGGTACCAACTACCTTTCGATGATCTACAATCAGTTCGACGCATCCGCCGTGCTCGCTACCGCCGGCTACAACGCCGGGCCGGGCCGGCCAAAGGCGTGGCGGGAAGGGCTGTCGCATCCGGTCGAAGGAGCCGTCTTTGCGGAGACGATTCCGTTCACCGAGACGCGCGACTACGTCAAGAACGTGCTGTCCAATACGGTCTACTATGCGGCGTTGTTCGAAGGCCGTCCGCAATCGCTGAAGGCGCGTCTAGGTTATATCGCGCCGTAAGCGTCGTGCCGCCGCGCGTCCCGCGGCGGCGCCTCACTCCAGCCGTTGCCGCGGCTCCACCGGGGAGTCGGAAATGCGACATCAAGCCATTGCGATTATCGGCGGCTCCGGTTTTATCGGCAGCCATCTTGTCAACGCGCTCGTCGAGCTCGGCAAAGACGTGCGCATTGCCACCCGTCGTCGCTACAACGCCCGTCACCTCACTCTGTTGCCCATCGATGTGATCGAAGCCGACGTGTTCGATCCGGTGCAGCTTGCGCGCTTCCTGGAAGGCGCCGACGCGGTGATCAACCTGGTCGGCACATTGCATGGCGGGCGCGGCACACCGTACGGCCCCGAGTTCGCGAGGATGCACGTCGAGTTGCCGACCAGAATCGTGGCCGCCTGCGAAGGCAAGGGTGCGCACCGGCTGATCCATGTCAGTGCGCTAGGCGCGGACCCGAACGGGCCGAGTATGTACCTGCGCTCCAAGGGTGACGGGGAAAAGGCGGTGCATGCGTCGACGCTGGCAACGACGATTTTCCGGCCCTCTGTGGTATTCGGTCCGGAGGACAGGTTCCTCAATCAGTTCGCGTTCCTGCAACGCGTGTTCCCGGTGATTCCGCTGGCGTCGCCGGACGCGCAGTTCCAGCCGGTGTTTGTCGGCGACGTCGCGAAGGCGATTCTCAACGTGCTCGATCTCGATGCCGCCACCGGCCGCACTTATGAACTCGGTGGCCCGACCGTCTATACGCTGGAGCAACTGGTGCAGTATTGCGGCGATGTGATCGGCCGCCACGCGCGAATCATGCGGCTGCCGAGCGCGCTGGCGCGGCTGCAGGCGTTGAGCTTCGAAATGGCGCCGGGTGAGCCACTGATCTCGCGCGACAATCTCGATTCGATGAAAGTGCCGAGCGTGCTGAGCGGCCCGCTCGCGCCGGAGTTGGGGATCGAGCCGGCTGCCATCGAGACGATTGCGCCCGTGTATCTGACGGGCGCGTCCTTGCGCTCGCGCTTCAACACATTCCGCGCGAGCGCGGGGCGTTAAACGTTTCTTTTGTTCCTTTACCTGAAGCATGAAACTTCTGATCGGTGACAAGAACTATTCCTCGTGGTCGATGCGTCCGTGGGTGTTGCTGAAGCACTTCGGCATTCCATTCGACGAGGTGTGTATCGAGTTGTTTGAAGCCGGCGCGCGGGCGGCGATCCTCGAGCATTCGCCGTCGGGCAGAGTGCCTTGTCTGGTGGGCGACGATGGTCTGTCGGTGTGGGACTCGCTGGCGATTGCCGAGACGCTCGCCGAGCGCTTTCCGCAGCACGCGATGTGGCCGCGCGATGCGGCGCAGCGTGCCGAGGCGCGCAGCATCAGCGCCGAGATGCATTCGGGCTTTGGCGATCTGCGCTCGAACATGTGGATGAACATACGCGCGTCGTTTGCTGGCAAGGGCGCGACACCGGGCGCATTGGCGGATATCGCGCGCGTCGACGCGATCTGGAGCAGTTGCATCGAGCGTCATGGCGGCCCGTTTCTGTTCGGCGAGTTCGGCATTGCGGACGCAATGTACGCGCCGGTCGTGATGCGCTTCAACACGTGGCAGCCAGCGCTGTCCGACACAGCGGCGGCGTACGCGCGGCGCGTGACGCAACAGCCGGCGGTGCGCGCCTGGATTGAAGACGCGCAGCGCGAGACCCACGTGATCCCTGTTTACGAAATACCCGAATGAATATCTACGCAGTAGGCGGTGCGATTCGCGACGAGTTGCTGGACGTGCCGGTCCAGGACCGCGACTACGTGGTGGTGGGCGCGACGCCGGAGCAGATGGTGTCGCAGGGCTACCGTCCGGTCGGCAAGGACTTCCCGGTGTTCCTGCATCCGCAGACGCACGAGGAGTACGCGCTTGCGCGCACCGAACGGAAAACGGCGGCCGGCTACCACGGTTTCCAGTTTTTCTACGCACCGGACGTAACGCTCGAAGAGGACCTGGCGCGACGCGATCTGACGATCAACGCGATGGCACGCGAAGTGCGCCCGGACGGCGTACTGACCGGACCAGTGATCGACCCGTTCAACGGTCAGGCGGATTTGCAGGCGCGCGTGTTTCGGCATGTGAGCGATGCGTTCCTGGAAGACCCTGTGCGGATCTTGCGGGTGGCGCGCTTTGCGGCGCGTTTCACCGATTTCACGGTGGCGCCGGAAACGATGACGCTGATGCGCAAGATGGTGGAGGCGGGTGAGGTGGACGCGCTGGTGGCCGAGCGGGTGTGGCAGGAAGTGTCACGCGGTCTGATGGAGAAGCGACCATCGCGGATGTTTGAGGTGTTGCGCGAATGCGGGGCACTCGCGCGGATATTGCCGGAGATCGAGGCGTTGTACGGCGTACCGCAGCGGGCGGATTACCACCCTGAGGTGGATACGGGGGTGCATGTGATGATGGTGGTGGATCATGCTGCAGCGCAGGGGTACGCGTTGGCGGTGCGGTTTGCTGCGTTGACGCATGATCTGGGGAAGGCGACGACGCCTGAGGATGTTTTGCCACGGCATATTGGGCATGAAGGGCGGAGTGTGGATTTGCTCAAGCCGTTGTGCGAGCGGATGCGGGTGCCGAATGAGTGTCGGGATCTGGCGCTTCTCGTTGCCCGGGAGCATGGGAATATTCATCGGGTCATGGAGACGGGTGCTGCTGGGGTTGTGCGGCTGCTCGAGCGGTGTGATGCGATTCGGAAACCTGGGCGGTTTGCTGAGGCTTTGCAGGCATGTGAGTCGGATGCCCGCGGGCGGCTTGGGTTTGAGGCTCGGGGTTATCCTCAGGCTGAACGCTTAAGAGTAGCTCTTGTCGCTGCGCGGGCTGTTGATGCTGGGGCTATTGCTAAGGGGGTTGGGGATCGGACTGAGCTTATTAGGGAGGCTGTGCAGAGGGAGAGGGTTCGGGTTGTGGCTGTTGCTCTTGGGGAGTAGGTTTTTTTTTGCCTGCGCGGCGCTTTGGTAGTTTTACTATGGTGTTGGCCTTTCCTTGCATTGTTATCGGTCTATTAGCTTCGCCCCTGTGCGGGGCGGCACTTACTTTCTTTGCCGCCGCAAAGAAAGTAAGCAAAGAAAGCGGGCTTCACACCGCTAGCTCGTAGGTGTCTCCCACTGCCACCCACGACAGAGTGGTCCGCGCACGCAATGTGCCCTCGCACCACCCGCGCTTGTGACAAGGCAGTCATCCGTTCCAGCGTCGCGCTGCGCGCCCCGCCGCGGGACATAAACCTTCTGCAAGCTCGGTAGGTATGCTAACTATATCGGTCTGTCATTCCACTGGTTAAAGCGGAAACCTCTGAGGCTAGATAGGATTTCTAACTATACTGCGCGACCTTTCTCTTCTCCGAAATGTAGGGTAGCTCGCACGCGCAACCCACGCTTTCCCTTGCAGACCGATCCGCGACGCACGTAGTGCGGAGTGGGGTGGATGATTGCTTTGTCACTAGGTTTGGAGGTGCGAGGGCACGGTGCGTGCGCGGACCACTTCGGGATAGCTTAAGTGGTGGACACCTAAAGGCTAGCGGTTGGAAGCCCGCTTTCTTTGCTTACTTTCTTTGCGGCGGCAAAGAAAGTAAGTGCCGCCCCGCACAGGGGCGAAGCTAATAGACCGATAACAAAGCAAGGAAAGGCCAACACCCCAGTAAAACCAAAAAAACCAAGGCGCCGCAGGCAACCCCCCCGGGGGCACTACAAAACCTTAACAACCAAAGACAAAACCATAGTCAAAAGCAGCGTGGACATAAACGGAAACGGATACTCCTTCCCAAACATCCTGAGCGTCACATCCCCGGGCATCCGCCCAATCCCAATCTTCCTGAGCCACGGCCAGGAGCCCGACAAAATCGCCACGGCGATAAACATAGTCAACAACCACCGGATCATCGTGAGCCCCTAACGGAAATGCAATTCACCACGAACGCGGTCAAAGAGTATGCGTCCGATCCCCGCTCGCAAACGCATCGAGCGTCTCCTCGATCCCCCGCGAAAACGCAATCACCTTGAACAACTCACCCATCTCCGCCTCGGACAATAACTTCTGCACCGCATTCGCCGCAGGCAAAAACCGCGTCGTGTCCGCTGGGTCAATCTCCCCCAATACCTCAGTAATCCCGGCATTCAGAAGAAACCGCGCCTGCGATGTGTACCCCAGCAAGTCAGCTCCCGTATCCACGCCCGCCTCGGCGATGCCCGTAAACTCTACGTGCGCCGTGATGTCCTGCAAACCCGGATACAAGAACGGATCGCCGTGCGCCCGGTGCCGGTAGTGGCACATCAACGTGCCCTGCGCTCGCTGTGCATGGTAGTACTCGTGTCGCGGAAAACCATAGTCGATCAGCAACGCCGCGCCTCGCGTCAGCATCGTGCAGATCGTCCGCGTGAACGCTCGCGCCGCCTCGTGCGTCTCCGCAATGTAATCGCCGTCCACTTCAAGACTCGTCAGAAACTCCATGTCCTGCGGTGCGCTCACCGGCCGGTCGGCGAAGGCGAACTCGTCGTTGCGTAACGTCACGCCGCGCTCGTGCCACACGCCGTCGGTATGAGCGAAGAGACGCACCGGCATCGCGTCCAGCACCTCGTTGCCGATCACCACGCCCTCGAACTGCTCTGGTAACGCATCCAGCCAGCGGACCCGCGCTGCCAGTGCAGGCGCTTGCGCTTCGATCATTGAGCGTTGCCGTTCACGCAGTTCGCCGGATAGGTCCACGATCGAGTAAGTTTCGACGGCGGCGCCCAGTTCCTCCAGCGCGTTCAGCAGGCCGGCTGCCAGTTTGCCGGTCCCGGCGCCGAATTCCATCACGTGGCGTGTGCCGCTCGCCTCCAGCGCCTGGGCGACCGGTCGCGCCAGCGTCGCGGCGAACAACGGTGACAGTTCCGGGGCCGTCACGAAGTCGCTGCCATCCTCCGGACGGCGGCCAAATTTGATCGATCCGCCGCCGTAGTAGCCCAGGCCCGGCGCGTATAGCGCCTGCTCCATGTAGCGGTCGAACGGCAGCCATCCATCCGCCGCCGCGATCGCCGAGCGGATCTGCGCGGACAGCGCTTCGGACTGCGCAAGCGCGCTCGGGCCGGGAGCAGGTAAACTATCGGGTTGGTGAGCTATCGGATTCATCCCCGTATTGTAAATGACCGTCCCTTCCGACACTTCCGCCGTCCTCGGCCGTCCGTCCGCCGTTCCGCGTGTCGTCCTGATCACCGGCGCTGCCCGGCGGATCGGCCGCGAACTGGCGCTCGGCTTTGCTGGGCGGGGCTGGGACGTCGCCGTCCATTACGGGAAGTCGAAGCCGGAAGCCGACGAGGTGGTCGCCGAAATCGTCGCGCTCGGCCGCCGGGCGGTCGCGCTGCAGGCGGATCTGGTCGTCGAGGCGGAAGTCGCCCGGCTCGTGCCCGACTGTATGGCGGCGTTGGGGCGGCCAGTGTGTATCGTCAACAATGCGTCCCAGTTCGACGAAGATACCGCCCAGAGCATAGGCTACGACCAACTGCTCAGCCATATGGCCGCGAATGTCGGCGCGCCGCTCGTGCTGGCGCGTATGCTGTATGAGGCCACGCCCGAAGCCGCCCGTAGCGACGAGGCGCAGCGCGCGGTCGTCATCAATGTGCTGGACCAGAAGCTGTACAACATGAATCCGGATTACCTGTCCTACACGCTGTCCAAGGCGGCGTTGCAGACAGCTACCGTCGCGCTCGCCCAGGCGCTGGCGCCGAAACTGCGTGTGGTGGGTCTCGCGCCCGGGCTGACGCTGCAGTCGGGCGATCAGACACCGGAAGGTTTTGCCGAAGCTCACCGCGTCACCCCGCTCGGCCGTGCGTCGCGGCCCGAGGATATCGTTGCCGCCGCGCTGTATCTGGCCGAGGCGGCGGGTGTGACCGGGACGACGCTGGTTGTCGACGGCGGTCAGCACCTCGTGCCGTCCCCGCGTGACGTGATGTTTTTGACGGGCGCCTGAATGCGCACGACCTCTACACTTTAATTGAGGGCCGTGGTGCGTTGAAGCGCCCCCTTGCGTGCCCCGCACGCTTTTTTTGACTGGAACGACCATGTTTGCCGCTCTTTCGCATCCCCGGCTAGCCGATTGCCGCCGGCTTTTTCTGCGCAACTACGAAGTGCACATCAATATCGGCGTGCATGACTTCGAAAAGCGCGGCGAGCAACGCGTCGTGATCAACGTCGAACTGTACGTGCCGCTCGCGCTGTCGACCCCCGTCGAGGACAAACTGCGCGAAGTCGTCGACTACGACTTCATGCGCGCTACCATCGCACGCCGCGTCGAACGCGGTCACATTCACCTGCAGGAAACGCTTTGCGACGACCTGCTGACCGCGCTGCTCGCTCATCCGCAGGTGCGCGCGGCCCGCGTGTCCACCGAAAAGCCGGACGTGTATCCGGACTGCGATGCCGTCGGCATCGAAGTCTTCCGCATCAAAGAGGATTGAGTCATGAACGCTCCTGAGATCCTGAGCGCCGAAACGACGCGCGAGGCAGCGCCGGCTGAAATGACGGGCGCCGCGGCGACTGCCGAACGGTCCGCCAAGCCTGCGCTTACGCGCCGCGAGCAGAAAGAGGCGTACGAGAACAACAAGCTGTTCAAGCGGCTTGCGCGCCTCGTCGGTCAGGCGATCGGCGATTTCAACATGATCGAGGAAGGCGACAAGGTGATGGTCTGCCTGTCGGGCGGCAAAGACAGCTACGCCATGCTCGACGTGCTGATGCGCCTGCGCGAGCGCGCGCCGATCCACTTCGACATCGTCGCGGTGAATCTCGACCAGAAGCAGCCGGGCTTCCCGGAACACGTGCTGCCCGAGTATCTGAAGCAGCTGGACATCCCGTTCCATATCGAGAATCAGGACACCTACAGCATCGTCAAGCGGCTAGTGCCGGAAGGCAAGACCACCTGCTCGCTGTGTTCGCGGCTGCGTCGCGGCATCCTGTACCGTGTGGCCGGTGAGCTGGGCGCCACCAAGATCGCGCTTGGCCACCATCGTGACGACATCCTGCAGACGCTGCTGCTGAACCTGTTCTACGGCGGCAAGTTGAAGGGCATGCCGCCGAAGCTGCAGTCGGATGACGGCAAGAACATCGTGATCCGGCCGCTCGCCTACGTGAAGGAAACCGATCTGGAGAAATACGCGGAGTTGCGCGAATTTCCGATCATTCCGTGCAACCTGTGCGGCAGTCAGCCGAACCTGAAGCGCGCGGAAATGAAGGCGCTGATCCGCGATTGGGACAAGCGCTTCCCGGGCCGCGTCGAGAATATGTTCAATGCATTGTCGAATATCGTGCCGTCGCATCTGATGGATCACAAGCTGTTCCCGTTCGCCGGCCTGCGCGCGACGGGTGAAGCCGATCCGCACGGCGATATCGCCTTCGACGAAGAGCCGTGCTCGACCGATTCCATCGAGGGCGCGACGCTCAACGGATCGAAGCCGATTTCGATCGTGCAGTTCGACGATCTGTGAAGCAGTACGCATTGTTTTGAAGTTGCTCTAAACGCCCCGGAAGCCCCGTGCTTCCGGGATTGCGAACCTCCGTAGTAAATCCGCCCGCGAGCGTCTCTGTCATGGGCCGCATGCTAGAATCATCGGCTCCAAACTCGTCCCCTCGCCGACGCCATGAACATCGTGATTTTGGCGGCAGGCACCGGTAAGCGCATGCGTTCCGCGCTGCCCAAGGTGCTGCATCCCCTGGCCGGCCGGCCACTTCTGTCTCACGTTATCGACACCGCTCGTACGCTCGAGCCCAGCCGCCTCGTCGTGGTGATCGGCCATGGCGGTGAAGCCGTGCGTGCTGCGGTAGCCGCGCCCGATGTGCTGTTCGCCGTCCAGGAACAGCAGCTCGGCACAGGCCACGCCGTGAAGCAGGCTTTGCCGTTACTCGATCCCGGCGTGCCGACGCTGGTGCTGTACGGTGACGTGCCGCTCACGCGGGCGAGCACGCTCAAGCGCCTCGTCGACAGTGCCGCCGAGGGCTGTTACGGCGTCCTCACGGTGATGCTCGACGATCCCACGGGGTACGGTCGCATCGTGCGCGACCAGACCGGCTGCGTGGTGCGGATCGTCGAGCAGAAGGATGCGACGCCGGAACAGCTGCGTATCGCCGAAATCAATACGGGCATTGTCGTGACGCCGACCGCGCAGCTCGGCATGTGGCTCGCCGCGCTGAAGAACGACAACGCGCAGGGCGAGTACTACCTCACCGATGTGGTCGAGCGCGCAACCGAAGCCGGTTTTGAGGTTGTCACGGCCCAGCCCGATGAAGAGTGGGAGACGCTTGGCGTCAACAGCAAGCAACAGTTGGCCGAGCTGGAGCGGATTCACCAGCAAAACGTCGCGGAAACCCTGCTGGTAGCGGGCGTGACCCTGGCCGACCCGGCGCGTATCGACGTGCGCGGCACGCTCGAATGCGGGCGCGATGTGTCGATCGACGTGAACTGCGTGTTCGAAGGGCATGTGACGCTCGCAGACAACGTGACGATCGGGCCCAACTGCGTAATCCGCGATGCCACGATTGGTGCGGGTAGCCACGTCGAAGCGTTCACGCATATCGAAGGCGCCGAAATCGGTGCGAACGTGGGGCTTGGACCGTATGCCCGGCTACGGCCAGGGGCGACGCTGCGGGACGAATCGCATGTGGGCAACTTCGTCGAAGTGAAGAATGCCGTGCTGGGCCATGGCTCGAAGGCGGGGCATCTCACCTATATCGGCGACGCGGATGTCGGCGCGCGGGTGAACATCGGCGCGGGCACCATCACCTGCAATTACGACGGTGCGAACAAGCACCGCACGGTCATCGAGGACGATGTGTTTGTCGGCTCGGATACGCAGTTTGTCGCGCCGGTACGCGTCGGCCGCGGCGTGACGATTGCCGCGGGCACGACGATCTGGAAAGACGTCGGGGACAATGTGCTGGTGCTGAACGACAAGACCCAGACGAGCAAGACGGGTTTCGTACGCCCGACCAAAAAGAAAAGCTGAAGCTCACCCGGCGTGCGTGCAGTGCACGCCTTGAAACCGAACCCCTGCAAAGGACTCAGAATCTATGTGCGGCATTGTCGGCGCGGTTGCGCAACGTAATATCGTCCCCGTCCTGATCGAAGGATTGCGTCGTCTCGAATATCGCGGCTACGACTCGTGCGGCGTCGCCGTGCTGGCCAACGGTGAACCGCTGCGCGCGCGTAGCGTCGCCCGGGTGGCGGATCTCGACGATCAGGTGCGCGAGACTCACCTTGAAGGGATCACGGGGATTGCGCACACACGCTGGGCCACGCACGGCGCGCCGGTCACGGACAACGCTCATCCGATCTTCTCGCGAAACGCGCTCGCGCTAGTTCACAACGGCATCATCGAGAACTATGAAGCACTGCGTGAAATGCTGCGCGGCAAGGGCTACGAGTTCGTCTCGCAGACCGATACGGAAGTGATCGCGCATCTGGTGCATAGCCTGTATCAGGGCGATCTGTTCGCTGCGGTGCGTTCCGCGGTGAAGCAGTTGCATGGCGCGTATGCGATTGCCGTGCTGCATAAGGATCAACCGCATACGGTGGTGGGTGCGCGTCAGGGTTCGCCGCTGGTCGTTGGATTGGGCGATGGTGAGAACTTCCTCGCTTCGGATGCGCTGGCGCTTGCTGGCAGCACTGAGCGCTTCATCTTCCTCGAGGAAGGCGACGTGTGCGAGCTGGCGCTCGAACAGGTGCGAATTGCGGACCGCGATGGCAACATTGTCGAGCGCGAAGTGCGTCAGGTGGCGGCGTATGGTGGCGCGGTCGAGCTTGGCCCGTATCGGCACTTCATGCAGAAGGAAATCTTCGAGCAGCCGCGCGCGATTACTGACACGATTCCGCAAGCCGAGACCTTCGATGCAGCGCTGTTTGGTGACGGTGCGCAGAAGGTGTTTGAGGGTATCGACAGCCTGCTGATTCTCGCGTGCGGCACGAGCTATTACTCGGGACTGACGGCGAAGTACTGGCTGGAATCGGTGGCGAAGATTCCGACCCAGGTAGAGATTGCGAGCGAGTATCGCTATCGCGAGTCGGTGCCGAATCCCAAGGCGCTGGTGGTGGTGATCTCGCAGTCGGGCGAAACGGCGGATACGCTCGCGGCGTTGAAGCATGCGCAGTCACTTGGGCATCAGCATACGCTGGCGGTGTGCAACGTCGGCACGAGTGCGATGGTACGGCAGACGGAGTTTTCGTTCCTCACGCATGCAGGACGCGAGATTGGTGTGGCGTCGACCAAGGCTTTTACTACGCAACTCGTGGCGTTGTTTGTGCTGGCGGTTACGCTGGGCAAGCTGCGCGGGCATGTGAATGCGTCGCAGGAAGCGGATTACATCAAGCAGTTGCGTCACTTGCCGGCGGCGCTCAATAGCGTGCTGGCGCTTGAGCCGCAGATCATCGCCTGGTCGGAGGAGTTTTCACGCAAGGAAAATGCGCTGTTCCTCGGGCGTGGGCTGCATTATCCGATCGCGCTTGAGGGTGCGCTGAAGCTCAAGGAGATTTCGTATATTCATGCTGAGGCTTATCCGGCAGGTGAGTTGAAACATGGGCCGCTGGCGCTGGTGACCGAGGCAATGCCGGTGGTAACGGTGGCGCCGAACGACGCGCTGCTTGAAAAGCTAAAGTCGAATATTCAGGAAGTGCGGGCGCGCGGTGGTCAGCTTTATGTGTTCGCGGATGCGGATACACGGATCGTCAATGACGAAGGTCTGCATGTGATTCGGATGCCTGAGCATTATGGGTTGCTGTCGCCGATTCTTCATGTGGTGCCGCTGCAGTTGCTGGCTTATCACACGGCGTGTGCGAGAGGGACGGATGTGGACAAGCCGCGGAATCTGGCTAAGTCGGTGACGGTGGAGTGAGGGCAGGGGGGGCGAGCCGTATATCGGAGCGCGCGCTGACCTCGGTCGGCGTGCTCCTAAGCCGGCCCAAAAACCACCGCCCCTACGCCTGCAACATGCGTAAAACTCCGAACAAACCGATACACCTGATCCCCGACCTCTAGCCTGTTAACCCCAGCCCGCGTCAGTTCAAGTATCTCGTCGGCCACGCCTACTGCGATAGTTCCCTGGCGACCCAACGGATTCTCCTCATCCGCCGGGTCACCAACATAAACTGAACACACCCCGGCCTCGTGCCGCATCATCACGACGGACTTCCCTTTGTCCAGCGCGAGGTCGAGGTATTTGATCAGAGCCAGCAGCGACTCCGGCGTCGCGTCCTGCGGACTGTTCACCAGCTCGGAAGAAGTAGTCATTTCGCTGTCCCTGTCGAAGGTGCCTGTCCTGAAGAAGGAAGCTCGCACGGCTCCACTATAAGCAGCCATCCGCAGATTCGGAACATGTTTGCGCGGACATTTGCCGTGAGACGGGCTGCCGCCAGCTGAGTCGTCAACCGGCAAGCACCCACCCGCGCCCCGTCGAAAATCCTCGTCATCGTTCAGAAAGGTTGCATCCAATTTACTTTCAAACGATAATGATTCGCATTAATATTTGTAATATTTCCGGCGCACCACGGTCCAAACCGGTCCGTATCGCGCCGAGCTGGCGTTCGGTACGGGGAAAATCTTCATGCATGGCGGTATGCGGTACAACCTTTTGGCAACTCGACGTAGGCGAAACTGGATCGGCACACTACTCGCGGCGAGCGTGATCACCACTTCCGCGCAGGCGGCGGACACGGCCGAGGTGCCCGACAGCACCGCGAAAGCAAACGCAGACAGCAGCGTCAAAAGTGGCGCGAAAGCCACCGCAAGCACCACCGCGGACAACGCCAGCCAACTCGCCCCGGTGAAAGTCATCAGCGAGAAGTCCAAACACTTCGCTCCCTCGAGCATCGAAACCGGCCCCTACAAGGGCCTCGACGCGCTCGACGTGCCCGCAACCGTCAACGTGGTGACGCGCGATGTGATGGACGCCCAAGGCGATACCGGTCTCTACGACGCGCTGCGCAACGTAGCCGGCGTAACTCGCCTGCAGTTGAACGGTCTGGCGTACGACAACCTCGCGATCCGCGGCATCGCGCTCGACAACCGCTCGAGCTACTACATCGACGGCATCCTGCCGATCGACAACAACGTCTGGATGCCAATGGAAGACAAGGAGCGCGTCGAAGTCCTGAAGGGCGCGTCGGCGCTCTACTACGGCTTCACCGTCCCAGCCGGCGTCGTCAATATGGTCATGAAGCGGGCGGGCGCCGAGCCCGTCACGAGCGTGACGGCGCTCGCCGACTCGAACGGTTCGTACGGCGTCGCGGTCGATCTCTCCCGGCGCTTCGGACAGGACAACCAGTTCGGCATTCGCGTCAACGCGATGGACGAACACGTCGAGACGCCGATCGACGGCGATCGTGGCTACCGCAAGTTTGTCAGTGCCGCGCTCGACTGGAAACTGAACAGCAAGCTCAAGCTGCAATACGACTTCGAGCACGTCGAATCGAGCATCGTTGAACAGGCGGGTATCGTGCCGCTCACCGCAAAGAACGGCGTTATCACGCTGCCGGCGATCCCCGATCCGTCGAAGCTGCTGGTCAGCAACGCGCATCCGACCAGATCGAGCGCCGATACCCAGCTGCTGCGCGCCGACTACGCGCTGTCCGAAAACTGGAACGTGGACTTCTCGATCGGCCAGTCGATCACACGGCGCGACCGTTGGGCCTGGGTGTTCCAGAAGTACAGCGTTGCGACGGGCGCCGGCCGCTTGCAAGCCAGCGAGCAGAACGGCCAGATGTACGAGAACAAAAACGTGCGGCTCGAAACGACCGGTGCGTTCAAGACAGGCCCGATCGGTCACACGCTGACGGCCGGCGTCATGCAGAACTGGTTGTTCCAGCCGGACTTCACGACCTACTTCTACACAGCGAGCCAGAATCTCTACGACCCCGTGTCGATCACGAAGCTGACCGCGAGCGGCACGCCGAAGCAGTTCTACGCGCAGCACATCCGCAACAGCGGCGTGTACCTGTTCGACCAGGTCGACCTGACCTCGCGTCTGCAATTCATCGCTGGCGTGCGCCGCTCCGAATATATGAGTTCGCAGCTGGGCACGCCGAGCCAGGACATCAACAGGACGTCGCCGTCCGGCAGCCTCAGCTATCGCCTCACGCCCAACACGAGCGTCTATGCGAGCTACGTCGAGGCGCTCGAGTCGGCCGGCAGCGCACCGTCCACGGCTGCAAACGCCAATCAGATCCTGCCAGCGGCCGTGAGCCGGCAGGAGGAAGTGGGCGTTCGTACCCGGCTGGCGGACCGTGCGCTGGTGTCGCTCGCGCTCTTCAATCTGCGTCAGCCCTCGGCCGATACGAATGCCGACAACGTCTACGTCATGGACGGCAACGCACGTTTTCGCGGCATCGAGTTTTCGGTGCAGGGCGATGTGACGAAGGACATTTCGTTGACGGCGTCGACGGTCTATCTCGACGCGAAGCAACTCGACTCGTCGGATTTGACGCTGGTCGGCAAGACGCCGGAAAACACACCGCACGTCACGGCGAGTCTGTTCGCCGAATATCGCGTGCCGATGCTCGCAGGCCTGTCGGTCAACGGCGGGATGTACTACGTGGGGCCGCGTCCGGTGAACAGCGCCGATCAGGCGTGGATCGGCGGCGCCACGATTTACACCGCGGGCTTGCGTTACGCGACGCGTGTGTACGGCAAGCGCGTGTCGTTCCAGGCGAATCTGGAAAACGCCACCAACAAGCGCTACTGGAGCGCGGCGGGTTCGAATCAGCTCGCAGTCGGCCTCGGCCGCACGCTCGAACTCACATCCACCATCGACTTTTGATCAACAGGTATCCGATGAACGACCTCGCGACCCGTACCGGCGCAGATACGGAATTCAAAGACCGGCCTCGATCCCGCGCCAGCGGCTCGCGTTCGTTTCGCAGCACCTTTCTCAAATGGCTGCGCAAGGTGCACGGCTGGATCGGTCTGTGGGGTGCGGTGCTGGGTCTGCTGTTCGGGGTGACCGGTTTTTTGCAGAATCATCGCGCGACGATGAAGATCAAGGTCGGCGGTCCGGTCGTTTCGACCGTACAGATGCCTGTGGATGCGGCGCAGTTCAGGACGCCGCGCGAACTGGCCGGCTGGCTGCGTACCGAACTGAAACTCGACCGGCCCGCGGAGCGCGTCACGCGTGATCCGTCCGGCCCAGTCACGTGGGGCGATCAGTCGGTCATTCAACCGGAGCATTGGGAGGTGCGCTTCAACGCGCCGAACTATCTCGTCAGTGCGGACTACTGGAAGGGCGGCACGTTTGTTAGCGTCGAACGGCGCGATCAAGGCCTCGTTGCGACGCTCGAAGGTTTGCATCGCTCGACGGGGGCGGGCGTCGGCTGGATTCTGCTTGCCGATTCGATGGCCGGTAGCATGATTCTGCTGTCGTTGACCGGTGTGATTTTGTGGACCGAACTGAACCGCAGACGCACGATCGGAGCGGTGATTTTCATGTCCTCGATCGCTGCAGTGATTATCCTGGGCATTCAGACGCTTTAGCGTCTGAGCGAGCCGCACTGGGCTGATGAGCCCTGCGGGCTTGTCGCCTGGACCGGCGCAGACGGCGCGCCCGGTCCAGGTCGGACTCTTCAAAAAGCCGTTACTAGAGCGAACTCGCTCGGCCGCGACTGAAAAGACGAATAATGAAGAGCAAGATAACTGCGCCAATGAGCGCCGTTATCAGCGAGCCGATAATGCCGCCGCCCAGATGCAGGCCGAGCGCTCCGCCAAGCCATCCACCTATGAAGGCGCCGACAATCCCGACAATGATGTCGACGACGATGCCGAAGCCGCCACCGTCGACGATGCGCCCCGCCAAGGCACCAGCAATGCCTCCGATAATTAGCCAGAAAATGATGCCATGTGAGACCGGGTCCATATTTACCTCCTGATGGGCAGAATCCGCGCTAGCGGCGAACAAGCATTCCGGTCGTGAGACCGCCCGTTCAGACGGGCACAAAGCGTGAACCGGACGGATTCCTTAAGGATCTCCAGCCGGTTTGCCGGGAATGGGTTACTGCTAAGCAAGTGGCGTGCCTCGCCGTTACCCTCAGGCAGGCCGGGTAGTGACCGGACGCCGAAACGCGACTGAAACACAGTGAACACCGGCTTCAAGCCCTTTTTTATTTATTTTTTTGCTGTTGCGCCCGCCTTGCGCGGAGCCGGATACTGAATCTGCCCGTGTTGTCTCCTCTGCGGGTGCATCAATTTGGCCCGCGCCATGCGGGCCTCTTTTGAGCGAAGTAAGCAGACGCTAGCCAGTGGATTGGTCATTTGATTCCGGAGGCGCCATGGAAGTCTGCGAAAGATGTGCCGACATTGACGGATGCCCGGTTGATACTCAACGTCAGGATGGTGTGACGTTGATCGGCGTGGCCGAGTGCAACGGTACGCTCGCACTTGAGCACTACCGCTGCGATGAATGTCAGGCTGTTATCGCCAGACGATTCATGGGTGCCACCGAGGAACGTATCTGGAGCGTCATTGAAGGCGGTCGCCGCCCATCGTTACCGCATTGCAGCGCGTGAAGCGGGATACAAGGCAGCGCGAATGTCAGCTGTCCGAGCTATCCGGCGCACCACGGCGCGCCGCATCCGCAAACATCTCCTGAAAAGCCTGACGTTGCTCATCTGTTAAATGCGTCGCGGCCGTGGGCATGGCAAGCGCGATGCGAAGCCGCAGATCGCCCTGATTTCCTGCCTTGTCCGATAATCCGCGCGCCGGGAGACGGATAATGCTTCCTTGCTGCGAGTTCGGCAGAACCGTAATGCGCAGATCGCGCCCGAGCACCTTTGCTTCGATGGACCCTCCAAGCGTCGCAGTCACAAAATCGACCTGCAGTTCTCCGCTCAGGTTCAGTCCTTCACGCGTAAAGTCGGCGCCACATACAACCGCGATCGAGAAGATCGCGTCGCCGGCAGCGCCACCGTTCACACCTGGAAATCCGCCGCCCGCCACGACGAGTCTCTGACCATCCCATGCGCCAGGAGGGACTGCGACGGTGTCCGAGTTCCAGTAGCTTTGCGTCCCCGTGCCGTCGCACGACGGGCACGAATGCTTGCTCGTAGTACGTCCTCCACCGGAGCAGGTGCCGCAACGCATGCCGTCGCCTGTCTGACCCCACCCGCCGCAGCCTGAACACAGCGCGACCGTGGACTGGAAGCCTTTGCCCCGGCATCGATGGCAGGTTTTAGTGACTTCATAGCGGGTCGCGGCTTCGCCACCGTTCAACGCCACTTCGACAGGTACGTATAGCTGGGTGAGCCGGTTTGCTCCGCGCATGGGCAGCGGTCCGCGATTCGGCCCATACGCGCCCGCTCGCCCCGATGCAGACCTCGCGGTCCGTTCGTTGTGTCCTGCCCCTGCCGTGTGTTCCTGCTGTTGATGAGCTGCATTGCGAGCCGCGTCATGTGCGCGCGTGCGCATGTGCGGTGGCGCTTCGCGCTCGCCCGTGAGAATCTCGAACGCCTCCTGAACCAGCTTGAATGCCGGCTCGACGTTGGACTCCGCGCCTTTGTTGCGGTCGGGGTGGTACTTCGCCCGCAAGCGCCGATGCGCCCGCTTTATCTCCGCAGGCGAGGCAGTATTTGGCAAGCCCAGTCGTCCGTAGTATTCGTCAAGGCTCACGCGTGTGTTCCTTCGTTTTCTTGCAGAAACAAGACGATCCCCAACGTCAGAAAGAAAGGCGAAGCTGCCGCCAAAATACACGAAACCGAAAGTCTGCGAAATGGGGAGCGGGTACGTCAAAAACAGCAAATCCCTAGGTTATTTTCAATACATCCCTACACCAACCCGCTTTGGCATTCGTGGAAGACGATGCACTCTATTCACCGAAGCGCACTGGGGCAAGTTTGGCTGTTTGTCGCCAGCGTAGCGGTCACTTCGCCAATTTTTTGTCCCGTAGAATGTGTCCCGGTAACTTGCCCGTCGGAGAGAACCTTGCAGAGAGCCTTCAGTGACGCTGTTCCCAGCAGCGAAACGCTTCTCGCGATCGTCAGAGCGCAGACAGAGATCGCCAAACTGGGACTCGATCTTGGCGGCGTCATGAGTTTCGTCACCGAGCGGGTTCAGCAACTGACGCACGCCGACGGCGCCGTCCTCGAGCTTGCTGAGGGCGATGAAATGGTCTACCGGGCGAGCTCGGGCATCGCTGCCACGCTGCTGGGTTTGCGGCTCAAGCGTAATGGCAGCCTGTCCGGTCTGTGCGTCGAGAGCGGCGAGATCCTACGATGTGTCGACTCGGAAATCGACGCGCGCGTCGACCGGGAGGCTTGCCGGCGAGTCGGCCTGCGCTCGATGATCGTCACGCCGCTCAGGCATATGGATACGACGGTGGGTGTGCTGAAGGTTGTGGGCGCAGCGGCGGACGCGTTCACTGACGGCGACATTCGCGCGCTCGAACTGATGTCCGAACTGATTGCCGCCGCGATGTTTCATGCGGCGAAGCACGAGACCAGCGAGCTTTATCTTCTGGCTACGCGTGACGCGCTGACAGGGTTGCCGAACCGTGCGCTGTTTTACGACCGGCTGCGGCAGGCGATTCATCTCGCTCAACGTTCTTCGGAACCGCTCGGCATTCTGAATCTCGACCTCAACGACCTGAAACCCATCAACGACCGTTACGGCCACCGGGCAGGCGATGCGGCGATCAAGGCAGCCGCCGATCGCATGCACATGACGGCGCGGCGTTCGGACACGGTGGCGCGCGTGGGCGGCGACGAATTCGCCGTCATCTTGCCCGGTATCCATTCGAAGGCCGACGCCGAGCGGCTTGGCATGCGCATGGTTGAACAGGTGCGTGAGCCGTTCGAGTTCGAGGGGCGCGTGCTCGACCTCGATATCAGTGTCGGCGCAGCCGTACTTCCAGATGACGGCGTCGAGATGACTACCCTCATCGATCGGGCCGATCAGGCCATGTACGAAGCCAAGCGGATGCGAAAAGAAGGGCGGACGTGACGTGGGGCCATGCACGCTCTTCGGTAGTCTGCGTAAAGGCCGACCCCTCGTCGAGCACTGAGCGGTTGAAATGGCTCAAAGCGCTTCGTAACACAGCGCCATCATCCTTTGCACCATGGTGCTCGCCTCGTTGAGTTCCATCTCGCTGGTGAACAGCGCATTCACGCTCGACAGGCGAACCGCGACACCTGCATCCAGCAGGTCTTTGCTGGCGATCTTCAGTGCCAGCTGGCCGATCCGCACCCGGTCGAGCCAGTGCATTTTCAGCCGGTTCTTGTCGAGCCACTGACGGCAGCATTGGACCACATGGTCCACGCGCCATTCGTTAGTCAACGCGTACGACGCGGCAGCAATCGCGACCAGGAAGCACAACAGGTCGGGACGCGCGCTATCAGGCTCGGAGAATTCGGGTTTGTTCATGCCTCTCTGATTGCCGTCGTTGATCAACACCAACACATAGGGCCGTGGCCCCGAGAATCAATACCGCTGCAATATCTACCGGATCTGGCGCTGCACGTTCCGGCCCGGATTAGTATTTTTCCGTATGTTCTGAAGATTTGCTGCCTCTTTTTCGAGCATCGGTATAATACGACCTTCTCCTCTCGAACGTTATCCGCTCATGAGCCGACTACTTTGTCTGATCATGCTGTCGCTTTGTTTCATGCAGAGCACGATGGCCGAAGAGAGCGACCACGACCGTATCTCGGAATATCTGACGCAAAAGTTCGGCCTCGCCAAGGCGAAGGCCGAGCAAATCTCTTCCGCCGTTCAGTCTGCCGCAGCCAAGTACTCGCTGCCGCCGGCGCTTCTGCTGGCGATCATCTCGATCGAATCCCGGTTTAAGGAAAAAGCCAAAGGCCCGCGCGGCGCCACCGGCCTGATGCAGGTCGTACCGGCCGCCCACCGCGGGCTACTGCGCAACGTCAAAGACCTGACCGAGCCGACCGCCAATATCGAGGCGGGCTCTGCCATTCTGCACGGTTACATGCAATCGGCCGGCGGCAATATGAGTCTCGCGTTGAAGAGCTACGGCGGTTCGATGGCTTACGCGCAGATGGTGAGCACACGGGTCGAGACGTTTGCGCCGGTTGTCGCCGAACAGGGCGGAGCGGTGCGTTCGGCCGTGGACGACGCAGCATGCGACGGCCACGCGGCCGACTGCGCCACATCCGTTGGTGGTGCTCGCACGTTCTACATTCCTTCGGCAAGCGCGGTGCCGGGTTCGTCTTCGATCGGTCTGTCGGCCGCTGGCACGGCTTCGGCGGCGCCCTGATCCGATGACCTGACCTTACCGGTCGGGCAAGCCGCGTCGCCCCGAGGCGCACGAGGCATTCCGATGACCGCGCGGCCACCTCGGTCGGACCACTGGTCATTCTGACATCGCCCCGAGCGGCACGCGCCGCACACCGCGCTGACGGAAAGCCTACAAACCTTTTTGTTTCAACGTGTTACGCGCTTTGCCGGTTGTTTTCGCTCTGTCAGGCAACCGCTCTACAATGCATGCCATTCGACGTTAAGTAGTCTGCCTTCCGGAATCATGCGTACCTCATTTTCTAAAGCTACCGTAGCCTCGCTGTTTGGGCTGCTCGGGCTTGCCGCCTGTTCAAGCTCGTCACAACCGAAATTCCAGCAGGAACAGTTCGATACGGGCGCGAGCCCCTTCGCCCGCAATTTCAACGCTAGCACCGCCGACACCTGCGAAGCCGCGCGTCGCGCGCTGCTGAGCCAGGGCTACATGACGACATTGACGCATCCCGATACCGTCGACGGCACCAAGAACTTCCAGCCCACCGGCGATTCGCACGTGATGGTGGAGTTTCACGTCGTTTGCACGCCGGGTGAAGAAGCCAGCGACACGAGCATCGTCTACGTGAATGCGGTCCAGGACGGCTTTGCGATGAAGAAAAGCGATACGTCGGCGAGCGTCGGCCTGAGCATCATCGGTTCGGTGTCGTTGCCGATCCGCTCGAACAACGACGAGATGGTGAAAATCTCCAGCGAGACGATTCCGTCGGGCAAGTTCTACGATCGCTTCTTCGGGCTCGTCGATCACTATCTGAAGACGGTCGTGCGCACTGACCCTGTCAAGTCGAGCGTGGTGACAAGCACGCCGCTTCCCGCCGCCTCGACGGTGACCACGGCTGCGCCCGTACCGATCGTGCCGGCGCCAATGATGGCGGCCAACCGGGTGGTGGCCCCGCCTGCGAGCGCATTGAACACGCCGGGTGCATCTGGCACGCCGGTGGCTCCTGTATCGTCTGTGGAACCGGACATTCTGGGCCGCCCGGATTTGACGCCGCCAGCCAGTGCGCCGAGCGTCAGCCCATAAGAACGCGCGGTGCTGGTAATCGGTTGATCGGGGCTGAGTTTTTTGCCCCGCGCGCTTTTTCCTGGCGCGTACGGCCGCAGAGTCCCGGGCACCACTCCGTATTTCTCCCCCTTCAAGATTGTCGCCGGCGCGCCGTTTAACCGGTGTCACTGCGGTGCGGTTCCGAATCAGGTGCCGCCCGGCCAGTCGCCAGTCCCATCAACGCGTTGCGGTCGCCAGCGCACATACCGCACTGCGCCAATGCGCGCACATTGAGGTCGGGCGGCGCAGACGCCCGGCGCGCACGAGTTTGATCGTGACTGTTGCTATTTAGTCAAAAACCTCACAGCGGTGCGCCATCGAGGCATAAAGTTAAAGTGCTTTCTCAAGTTACTGGTGCAGTGCGGGGGTGTTCGATGAAACGCAGATCAGCACGACAGCTTGTCCGTCTACTCTCGGACATCAGACACGCTACTCATTGCAGTACGCTGCGGGCCGCGGCGACCAGCCGGGCCATCGAACTGGCCGCTGCTGAAGCCGACGAGCCGTCCACGGAAGACAGCGATAGTGTCGACGACACGCGGGACGCCGCCCAGGACGAACGCTCGTGGAGACGGTCATGAGAGCTGCCTGCGAACAATCCCTGCGCTTTCTGGTCGAGAAGTGGCTGGCGCCGGCTCCGTCGAATCCCATTCGTGTCACCGAATTCAGCCGCACGCGCGCGGGCGGCAGACGCTATGTACGCGTCGAAACTGCCTTGGCGGAGGGTGACCGGAGTCTGTTTTTCTTCCGGCACGATGACGGTTGCTGGTGCGTGTTTCCGCCTACTGCCGACAACCGGAAGGCCGCGCAGGAGAACCTGGCCGAGCGGTTCGGATTCGCCCAATCCTGGTGAGTGAAAGCCTGGGATTTTCAAACAGCCGTTACTGGATGTCTCGCGCGATAATCGCGCAATCGCGTTGACCTGTTTGCAGGACGGCGCCCGGCGGACATCAGGCGGAAACCATGGATGACAAGGACTGGATCGCCGGCGCGGCCAAAGCGCTGGCGATCATCGAAGCGTTTGACGAGGAACATGCGCGCATGACGCCAACGATGGTCGCAGCGCGCGCGGGCCTGTCGCGAACGGCGGCGCGCCGCTACCTGCTGACGCTGCGCGAACTCGGCTACGTGGATACCGACGGCAAGCTGTTCTGGCTTGCGCCGCGCGTGCTGCGCCTCGGTCAATCCTATCTGGACTCGGCGCGCTTGCCGCGCACCGTGCAGCCGTTCCTGCAGCGGATCACGGCGACGCTGCAGGAAACCGCGCTGGTCGCGATTCTCGACGAACACGATGTGGTCTACGTGGCCCGTAATGGCGTGAACCGGGCGATGGCGGTCGGCTTCGTGCTGGGGTCGCGGGCGGCGGCGCCGTTGTCGTCGGCGGGCCTGGTGCTGCTCGCGTTTCAGACGCCGGAGGTCATCGAACGATGGCTCGCGTCGTACGAAATCAAGGTTTTCACGCCACAAACCTACTCCACCATCGAGCAGCTTCGCGAGGTGCTGGGCGAGGTGCGCCGCAACGGCTACGTCGTCACGGATCAACAGCTCGAGCTGGGTATGCGCGGAGTCGCGGTGCCGTTGCGCGACCGGCACGGCTCGGTGGTGGCGGCGATCAGCGTCAGCATGCCGATCGGCCAGGAGTCGGCCAATGCCGCTTTGCATCGGGTCTTGCCGACGCTCCAGGAAACCGCCAGCCTGCTACGCAACCTGGTTTAGGTAGCGGCATGAACGGGCGTTTTTCAGGGATGTCGCGGATCTTGTCCTGCGCGGTTCAGTTGCTGAAATGAAATGAACTGAACTGAACTCAGCGCAGCAGACCGGTGAGATTTTACGACGCGTCTGCTGGCAGACCGCGGCGGATCACTTCGGTCAGGAGGCCCGTCATGCCTTCCGGATGCGTAGCTGCGCGTTCCTTCAGTTGCTCGACGAGTTCCGCGTTGAGCTTGCACGCAAAAGGCACGAGTCCCTGCGCCTGGTCGAGCTTGCGTTGTTCGCGGCGATCGAGCACGGGCGTAGCGGCGGAGCCTTTGTCGAAGCGGTCGGCGGTCGCCAGCTTCATGGAATTGGTCAGTTTGAGGGCCTTGTTCTTCTCAAGGTCGGTTTTTTTCATCGGCATTCGGAAAGCCTCAGCAGGGTAGGGAATCCCGCATTGTACGCATCCGCGCTGGCCTGCCAGCCGGACACGGGTTCCAGCGGAGTCGAACGTCGTGGGTCAGCTCAGGCGCGCTCATTCGCCATGCTGTCCATTAACGCTCGCATGCGCTGCCAATGAGTGCCCTCCCAGAACACGCGCCGGCATACGTCGCAGGTGACGAACTGGCTGTGGCGTTCGAGCACGCCTTCGGGCGCGCGGCCTGCCACCTCATCTTTGGGAATACGCCGCAGCGGAACGTTGCAGGTCAGGCACAAGCGAAACGGACGGGCGCTGCCGGCCAGATCGAGCCGGTCGAAAATCTCGCGCAATTGCGCCTTGGGTTTGAGCGTGCGGACATAGCAGCCGTGGGTGATCGTGCGCCGCTTGAGCAATTCGCGGTCACGGGTCAGCACGATGCGCTGTTCGGCGGCGGCCAGCACTTCGATGTCGGCGTCGGGGTAGTGGTTGTCGTAGAGCGTGTCGAAGCCGGCTAGCCGCAGCAGTTGCGCGAGGCCGCCGAGGTGAGCATCGGCGATAAAGCGCGTCACACGCAATGGGTGTTCGCGCACGCGCAGCAGCGGCTGGATGTCGAGTGCCTCGAACTTCGGATAAACCGCCACGCGGTCGCCGTCCGCCAGCTGACGCTCGAAGCCAACCGATTCGCCGTTCACCAGGATCAATTCGACTTCCGTATGCGGCACACCGAGCGCTTCGATCATGTGCTTGGCCGTGGCGGCATCCGCGCAGGCGCAACTGAACGCGCGCCGGCGCAGCGGCCGGGCGAGGAAGTCGTTCAGCTCCTCATAGAAGCGGAATGTCGCGGTGACCATCGCGTCAGTATGGCACCGGGGGGGCATTGCGCGCTGGCTGCACGTCTCGCGGCGCTGTGCTCTACTTTCACCTCTTCGAGAGAGTGGAGCGAGAGATGGACATCGGTTTTATCGGTCTCGGCGAGATGGGCGTCGCCATGGTGCGCAACATGCTGAAAGCGGGTCACACGGTGCGGGTCTGGAACCGTTCGCCGGAGCGCGCGCAACCGCTGGTCGCGGAGGGTGCGGCGGTGGTCGGTTCGCCCGCCGAGGCATTTACCGGCGACGCCGTGTTTTCGATGCTCGCCGACGATACGGCGCTGCGCGAGGTGATCGACGCGACGTTGCTGGAACACGCGCCGCGCGGGCTGATTCACGTGAACATGGCGACGATTTCCGTGGCGCTGGCTGAAGAGCTGGCTCATGCCCATGCAACGCGTGGACTGCACTATGTCGCCGCGCCCGTACTGGGACGCCCCGACGTGGCGGCGGCAGGCAAGCTGACCATCGTCGCGGGTGGCCCGGCTGAAGCGATCGAGCGTGTGCAGCCGGTGCTCGACGTGATTGGCCAGAAGACCTGGCGCATCGGTTCGCAGCCACAACAGGCGAACGTCATGAAGCTCGCTGCCAATTTCATGCTCGCCTCGGCGGTCGAAACGCTCGGCGAGGCGGCGAGCCTCGTCACAGCGCACGGCGTGGCGATGCAGGATTTTCTCGACGTGATCACCGCGGGCCTGTTCACGGGCCCGGTCTATCAGGGCTACGGCAAGCTGATTGCGGAGCGGCGCTATGAGCCGGCGCTGTTCAAGGCGCGTCTTGGACTGAAGGACGTGCGTCTGGCGCTGGCCGCCGCCGATGCGGTATCGACGCCAATGCCGGTGGGGAGTCTGGTGCGCGATAACCTGATCGATGCCATCGCGCACGGTGACGGTGAGAAGGACTTCGCGGTGCTGGGAGAGGTGTCGGCCCGCCGCGCCGGGCGCTGAGCGCGCGAAGCGGGCGTAGTAACGCGGTCGCAACGGAAGTCCCCTGCACCTTGCGGCCGCAGGGGCAGGCATAATGCCTGTCCCGCTGATTTTTTACCGTGCCATTCATTCATTCATGAACCTGCATACCTGGTGTCTGTACGTTGCCACCGTCTTCGTCGTTTCCGCCATTCCCGGTCCGAACATGCTGCTCGTCATGACACATGGCGCACAGCACGGGCTGCGCCGCTCGGGTGCGACGATGGCCGGTTGTCTGTCGGCGCTCGTTTTGATGCTGTCGGTCTCGGCGGCGGGACTGGGCGTGTTCCTCGAAGCGTGGCCAGCCATGTTCAACGCGCTGCGGATGATTGGCGCGGCCTACCTGGTCTATCTCGGCATCAAGGCCTGGCGGGCCCCTGCCGACGAGGGCGTGGCTCACCGCGCAGATGAACTCGCCGCGAAACCGGCGCGTTCGCGTTTTGCGTTGTTCCGCAACGGCTTTCTGGTGGCGGGCAGCAATCCGAAGGCGATTCTGTTCGCCGCGGCTTTGCTGCCGCAGTTCATCGACGCCAGCCGCCCGACGCTTCCGCAATTCGGCGTTCTGGTTGCCACTTTCGCGGTGATCGAGGTGAGCTGGTATCTGGTCTACGCAGGC
The DNA here is from genome assembly GCF_050435645.1 of Paraburkholderia sp. GAS206C. NCBI lineage: Bacteria > Pseudomonadati > Pseudomonadota > Betaproteobacteria > Burkholderiales > Burkholderiaceae > Paraburkholderia > Paraburkholderia sp. GAS206C. The sequence goes on from NZ_JBNDKR010000007.1 coordinate 516,317, forward strand.
TTTGGCACCCACATCGGCGCGCGGCTGAAGAGCCGCAACGTGGCGCGGGCGTTCAACCGTCTGACGGGCGGCGTGTTCGTGGGCTTCGGCGCGATGATGGCGCTGGTGCGCCGCTAGGAGGGACTTCGTACGGACTGGCAGGGTGTGGCAGGGGCGTCGCCGTAGCTACCGGGATTTCGTGCGATGTTGCATAAACGCAACATCGAGGGTCAACCCTAATTCCGATGTTGCGTCGCACCAAACGCTTTGCTATGATTTGCCTTGTCTCCTCCATGTCTCCTCTGATATGGATTCAGCCCGCCCACGTAGGCGGGCTTTTTTTCGTCCTGCGTTTTGGTGCAGCGGCGTTTCCTCCGTGCCAACTAGAACTTATACGAAACGGCGAGGAACGAGATGATTGGATCTGCCTTCAGCGTGGCCCGGCTTACCGCGAGTTCGGTGCCGTCGGCTGCCTTGACGATCACCGACGAGGTCGTCTTCAGCGGGATGTATGTGATCGAAGCCAGCAGTCCCCAGTGATCCGTGATGTTGTACTCTGCGCCCGCATTGAACACCGGTTGCCATGACGACGACGCCTTGGCCGACACCTGCGTAGTCCCCGGCTTGCCGGCGCCCGCGGCGAGCACCGAGCCAAGGTTGTTCTGCGTCGAGGTGACGAAGTTCGGATTCAACTGAATGTCCGAGAACCAGTTGTAGGACACCCCGAGACCGAGGAACGGCCGGAACTTCGAGGTGGGCTGGCCGAAGTAGTACTGCAGGATCGCCGCCGGACTCCATTGGCGCACACTCTTGATGATCGGATTGCTCGACGGGTCTCCCAGATTCTGACTGCCAAGTGCGCCGGCCGGCCCCGGCGGCTTGATCGTGCCCTGACCGTAAACCTTGAATACCGGCGGCACGCCCGCGACCGACGACAGCGCAATATGGTCCGTGAAGAAGTGGGTAATCACAAGACCGGCTGTGTTCGCGTTGTTGGTCGACAGACCGGTGCCGCCCGAAGTGAACGAGTTCGGCAGACGCAGCGGCGTGTTGATCGGCGTCGGTGCGACATTGGTCGTGAGCGCCGAACTGGAGTCCTTCGGCGCCACGTGGAACCAGCCGAGCACGGCGACGTTGTCGCCTGCCTGCTGGGCGTGGGCACTAAGCGAGAGGCACGCGGTCAGCGCCGCGATGAGCATTCTTTTCATGACGTTCCTCCTGAGCGGGCGCTCCTGCTACGCGCGGCGGCGGGGTGGGTTTCCCGCGTGGTCGTCGCGTTCCGGACGGACCCCGGCTGCGGCTGCAGCCGGGGAGCGGTCGCCTCGTTACGTGGTGACAGTGCTCACTGCGTCCATCACTGGACGAATGCGCCGATCGTGAAGTAAGGCGACGCTGGCGTCGTCAGGTCGAGGTAGCCGAACACGCCACCCGTGAAGATCATCTTTCCGGTCGGCGTGGTGCCCGTCGATGCGCCGACCTGGGTCGTCGTCACCTCGCCAGGAATCGCCTCGGTGAAGTCGAGATTGAGCGCGGTTGCGAGCGACGCCTGCGACGCATTGAACGGATCGAGCAACGTGGCCTGGGTGCCTTCGAGTGCCGTGGTGCGGTAGTCGAACTGGCTGTCCACGCCGATGTACTCACCGTTCTGCGAGTTCACCGCGACCGCGGTTTGCGGCGCGAGAATCGAAATGCCGGATTCGTCGTCCGCCAGCAAGGCCGCCGGATTGGCGACGCCGGTGCGCACGAGGATCGGCACGAGCTGGCCGCGCAGCTGGCCGACGATCATGAAGCCCTTGGCCTGCGGCGTGGTGGCGAGCGTGGCTTTCGCCTGGCCCTGGAAGTTGTCGGTTTCGAACGCTCCGCTACCGTCGGCCGACTGTACGAGGTTGGTCCCGGGTTGCTCGCACTTGCCGGCATTGACGCCGGAGTTGTCGCACTCAGTCCACGTGCCGTCGGCGTTGATCGTGATCTTTGCGTCCACCGAGACCGGCAGGAAGTCCTGCGAGGGAACCTGGTGGTAGCCCAGCTGGTTATACGTGCCGGCGAGGCTCGCGATGTTCGTTTCAATCGACGAAAAGCCGATGAACGGGTAGTACGGGAACGTCGTATCGGGCACGGCGCCTACGCCGAGCACACCGGCAAACTGGATCTGCGCGCCGGGGATCGTGCCGCCTGCCACGCCTTCGCCGACGAAGATACGGGCCGGTCGGGTCGGGTCGAGGCTCGCGCCGTTCAGCTGATAGGCGCACTGGTTGAGCTTGGCGGTCGGCAATTGCGTGACCGGAGTCAACGTGCCGCTGGCGGTCGTGCCTGCCCGCGTCGGGGTGACGGTGCCCGTGGTTTGCGGAATTGGCGACTCGATGTAGCTGATCTGCCAGGTCATCTTGGTCGTATCGAGCTGCAGCTTGACCAGTTCGCCGTCGCCGCCGCCTCCGGTGTACACCGTGTTGTAGTCAAGCGTGGTGGGACACAGCGCTGTGACCACCGGCGCCGGCGAGCTGCCGCCGCCACCGCCGCACGCCGTTACCAACGGCGCTGTCAATGCCAGTGCCGCAAGGATTTTCCATTTCATACTGCCCCCTCCTGAATGTTCTCGTTTTCGATGGCCGGCTCCCTGTCCGGCCATCCCCTCGATCTGATCGTCTCGTTACTTGTTGACGTTGGCGCCGACGCCGAAGTACGGCGTTTCCGCTGTACCCGAAATGGCCGAAGTCGATGCCACGCCGTTGTTTTCCTCACCCTGGATAAGGATGGCGTACAGGCCGCCCGCAGCGATCGCGTAGCCGGTAGCGCTGCCGCCGCTGGTCGTCGTGGCGGTGACATTGACCAGCCCCGGACTTGCCGCGACACCGTAGGTCAGGGCGAATCCATCTTCGGCGCTCGAGGTTGCCGGATTGACGAAGGTGCCCGTAGCGCCGTTGATGAGCGTCGCGGTGTAGTTGAAGTTCGAATCCGCGCCGACATAACCGCCGTCGAAGCCGCCCGAGGCGAGCGCCGTGGCCGGAGCGAGCATGGCGATGCCGGACTCGTCGTCGACCGCCAACGACAGGAGGTTGGTATTGACGTTGCCGGTGCGCACCACGAGCGGGATGGTTGCCCCGTTCAACTGGCCGAGGATCATGTGCGCGACGCCCGATTTGCCGGTCGGTATCGTCTGCGCAATGATCTGCGGAGCCTCGGTGCTATCGAGATAGCCGTTGGCGTCGACCGTGTATGGGTTACCCGTCGTGAGGCAGCCGCCCGTATTGGGCGAGAAGCCGGTGGTGCTTTGGGTGGACGTGCAGGTGCCGGTCGCATCGAAGGTTTCGATGGTGTTCGTGCCCACGGTTGCATAGTTGCCCGAATTACCAGAAGGCGTCAGGTGATAGAGGAGGCCGTTGTAGGTGCCCGGCAGCTTCGTGATATCCGTGGTCGTGCTGGCGAAGCCGAGGAACGGATAAAAGTCGAAATGACGGTTATCCACCGCGCCGAGGCCCAATATGCCGGCGAACTGGATCGTGGCGCCCGGAATACCGCCGCCTGCCACACCCTGGCCAATGAAGATCGTCGGCGGATTGGCGGTGTTGAAGTCAGCGGTGGTGTTGTAGGTACCGTTGGGTCCAGAGCCCGTGCCCGGCTCGAGGATGAACGCGCAGCGTATCTGCTCGGCAGTCGGCAAGGCGCCGGTAGGCGGATGCGCCACCGAGCCTGTGATCTTCACACCCACGCGGGTCGGGGTCACGTTGCCCGTCGCAAGCGGAATGGGGGATTCGAGCCACGACAGCGTGTAGGTCATCGCCGTCGCGTTGATGTTCAGACTCACCACTTCGCCGCTGCCGGCGCCGCCCAAATACGTTGTATTGCCGATATCGGCGGTCGCAGGACAGAGCGAAGCGACCGTGCCCTGCGGCGGCGGCCCTTGCGTGGGACAGCTCGATCCGGAACATTGCGGCGTGTTGATCGCTGCGGGATTGCTGGCGTTGCCGCCACCACACCCGACCACCAGGCAGGCGGTCAAAATAGCCAGTACAAGGCCTCTAATTATGGCGTACGACATGCTGCTGTCTCCCTTTCGTGTAATTGTGCGAAGTAATTTCGCTGCGCGTTTAAGGGCTGTCAATTGACTGAACCGTCTAAAAAGGTCGATTCAAACAGCCTCTAAAACGCGCGACTCTTGCCACCGTGAGGTTTGCGAGCCTTTTAAACAAAAAACGAATTTTCGGATGCAGCAGCTGAAGCGTTGCTTTGCAGCACACGCTTGCCTGTCAGGGCTTTGGGCAAAAAGGCTCTATCATCTGCGAACGACCGTTCGTGGAAAAATCGGGTGTTTCCCTAGGCGGCAATCTATGCAGATTAATTCGCTGTTCTGCACGATTTACCGATCCATGTATAACGGCCGGATTTGGTTCGAAAGTAATTGGGAGTAGTACCGATTACTCGCAAGCGATTTGAAATATTCAAGCGGGGATTTAAAACGCAAAAGGCCGGTTTATAAAACCGGCCTTTTGGCTTGAATGGCGTGGAAGCGCCGTCGGGAAAGAAGCGCTTAGTGTTTCAATCCGCTGTCTTCGGCGGTGCCGATCGCGAGGTTCATGCACTGGATGGCTGCGCCCGATGCGCCCTTGCCCAGATTGTCCAGACGCGCGACGGTGACGAAGCGTTCTTCATTGCCAAACACGAACAGGTCGACGCGATTGGTGTCGTTGTTGGCCTGCACGTCGAAGAAGCCACCGTCGAGGTTCGCTTCGGCGTCGAACGGAGCGACGCGCACGAATGCTTCGCCTGCGTAGTATTCGCTGAAGAGCGCGACCACATCTTGCGGCGTGGCTTTCTTCGCCAACTGGCTGGGCGAGAAGAAGGTGGTGACCGCCAGACCCTTGTAGAACTCGCCGACGATCGGCGTGAATACCGGTGCCGACTTCAGACCCGTATGCGCTGCCATCTCCGGCAGATGCTTGTGCGTCAGACCGAGCGCGTAAGGGCGCGGGCTCTTCAGCCGGTCGTTGCCGCCGGCTTCGTAGTCGGCAATCATCTTTTTGCCGCCGCCGCTGTAGCCGGTGATCGAATAGCTGTGCGCCGCGAACTCCGGCGCGACCACGCCCGCTTCGACGAGCGGGCGCATGGCCAGCACGAACGCCGATGCGTGGCAGCCCGGCACGGCAATGCGTTTGGCCGTGCGCAGCCGTTCGCGTTGCGAGCGCGCTAGCTCCGGCAGGCCGTAAGCCCAGTCCGCGCTGGTGCGAAACGCCGTGCTCGCGTCGATCAGCACGGTGTGGTCGTTCGCGACGAGCGAAGCCGATTCGCGCGAGGCCACATCGGGCAGGCACAGGAACGTGACATCCGACGCGTTGATGAGACGACGACGCTCCTCGATGTCCTTGCGCTTCGCTTCTTCGATACGCAGGATCTCTACGTCGGCGCGTTGCGACAGGTATTCGAAAATCTTCAGGCCGGTCGTGCCTTCCTGTCCGTCGACAAATACTTTCGTGCTCATCTCACTCTCACTGGCTTACGGGAAAACGGCGGGGAAAACGGTGGCGCTGAGTTGCGCCGGAACGCTATTTTAAGACCTGACGACGGCACGCGTGCGCAAACATCGTCGAAAAACGACGTTGCGCCGTGCAAATGACATTGAGATGACGGTTTTATGCGGCAGATGCAATCCGTTGACGGGGGATTCGCACCCGCCGCGGACCGGGAGACGTCTACTTCGCGGCACTCCAGCGCGCCGTCACGGCTGCGACCCGCGCGCCGAATGCCTTGGCCGTTTCAAGGTCGCCTGGCGGCGGGGCTTCTTCCGGCGTGGCATCCGCCGGCGATTGCGTGAGCAGACCCGTAGAGCCGCCGACGTAGTTCAGGTCGTCGCGCGTCGCCGCCTTGGTGTTGGCCGGCATCATGCCGGTGCCCGCCCAGATCATGCTGTGCTGCATCGCCAGCGTGACGAAGTACTGGATGGTCGAGAACTTGTCGCCGTTCATCGTCGCAGAGTTGGTGAAGCCAGCGGCGATCTTGTCTTTCCACTTCTGGCCGAACCACACCTTCGAGCTGGCGTCGGCGAATTTCTTGAAGTCGGCCGATGGGCCGCCCATGTAGGTCGGCGCGCCGAAAATGATGGCGTCGGCGGCGTCGAGTTCGGCCCAGCCGGCATCGTCGACATCGCCCACTGCGAGCAGTCTGGCGTCGGCGCCGGCCGCGAGCGCGCCGGCGAGCACAGCCTCGGCGGCTTTCTTCGTATGGCCATATCCGCTGTGATAAACGATGACGATCTTCGGCATGAGATGCTCCAGGAAAGTTGAAGGGAGGACGAGGACGAGCGGTGCGGGCGCGCGGCGGCGGGTTTGGCCGCGGCGATACTGCGCCATCCGCCGGACCTGGGTAACCGCAACGCCGCGGCCTTTGCGGGCGCGTCTTTTAGCGCCCGTAGTTCACCACCATTTTTGCACTACCGATCGTTGCAGTGCCGATCTCGTGGTCGAACATGAACGCCGGGCGGCCCTGGGCGAGCCGCAGATCGGTCGTGTTGAGCGCATACACGGTGATCACATAGCGATGCGGCTTGCCGGCCGGCGGACACGGGCCGCCATAGCCGTCGATCTCGAAGTCGTTGCGTGCCTCGACGGCGCCAAGCTTCTTTATGTAGCCTGACGCGCTCGCATTCTCAGGCAAGCGGTCGATATTCGCAGGGATCTCCGCGACGGCCCAGTGCCACCAGCCGGGACCGGGTGCATCGGGATCGAAGATAGTGACGGCAAAGCTGCGCGTGCCTGCAGGCGCATCGTGCCACGATAACTGCGGCGAGCGGTTCGCACCCTTGCAGTCGTCCTGATCGAAAACCTGGGCGGTGTCGACCGTGCCGCCATCGCGGAAATTGGTACTGGTCAACGTAAAGGGCCCGTCCGCGAGCGCACGCGGCCCATGCGCGACGGCAAGCGCGAGACTGAGCGTCGCAATGGCAAAAGACGACGATCTGGAGCGGGGCGAAGCAAGCGAAACGACCAGGCAACGCGAATGCATGTGCCTATTCTCCTTTGTCGACCGGCGCCTGCGCTTTAGCTGTCAACCAGAGTTCGCGCTTTTAGCGCGGTACTCCGGTCCCATGCAGCGCAGTTACGCCGGTCCCATGCAGCCAGGGGTGTGAGCGTCCATCCTCAGGATCATTATTGTCCCTATTTTGTGTTCCGCGGTCGAATCAAGATTAACATTTGGTTGAGCGGGGGCCTTGTAGCGCCCGTTCTGACAGGCCGCGGACAGGTGAAATCAGCTATAGTCAGCGGAATTGCGCCCGTGGGCCGGCAACGCAAGGGAAGTCACGAATTTAGAACCTGGAATTTAGAATGATGCATGGCTGAAGTTTCGGAGAGCGTGCTATCAAGCGAAGGAGAGCCATGCCAGAACCAGTCAGAGTCGTTGTAGCCGATGATCACCCAGTGATTTTGTTCGGCGCAGAGCAAGCGCTGCTTAAATTCCCCGGCATCGAAGTTGTTGCACGCGCGCGCCAGTCAACGGAACTCATGAAGATTCTGCAGACCGTTCCCTGCGACGTGCTCGTGACCGATCTCGCCATGCCCGGTGGGCAGTACGGTGACGGTCTTCCGCTGATCGGTTACTTGCGCCGCAATTTTCCCAATCTGCCTATCGTTGTCCTGACGATGCTCGAGAACGCCGCGCTGCTCAAGCGCCTCAGCGAACTCGGCGTGACCTCGGTCGTCAACAAGGCGGACGATCTGAGCCATATCGGGCTCGCGGTCCAGCACGTCAGCCGCCATCTCGAATACATGAGTCCATCGGTCAAGGCCTCGCTCGAGACACTGCGCATGAACGCCGGCGGCAAGACCGACGAGGTGATGCTGTCGAAGCGCGAACTGGAAGTGGTGCGGCTGTTCGTGTCCGGGATGACGATCAAGGAAATCTCGGAGCAGTTGAACCGCAGCATCAAGACCATCAGCACGCAGAAGAACACCGCGATGCGCAAACTCGGTCTCGAACGCGATTCCGAACTGTTTCAGTACGCGCAGAGCAACGGTCTGGCGAATCTGTCGTCGGGGACCGCGGGGGAACTGAGCGATCAGTGATCGCGTTGCCTGACGTGTTCCTGCGAGCGGCATAAAAAAAGCTGCCTGTCGGAAAGACAGGCAGCTTTTTTTGCATCCACCAGCGGCGTGGGTTAGGACCAGAGCGCGTAGCGGCGGTCCCGTCCCGGGCTACGTACTTGAAACCTGGTGCTTACTGCGGCGACGCGGTCGCGCCGCCGTGCGCGGCCGACCACTCAGCCGGCGCGTGCAGGAATTTTTCCACTTCGTCGAGCGTCTTCGTGTCGAAGTAGCCTTTTTCCTTGGCGATGCGCAGGACGTCCCACCAGGTGGCAAGCGCGTGCAGATCGACGTCGATGTCTTTCAGCACCGACACGCTTTCCTTGAAGATGTTGTAGTGGAACAGTACGAAGCAGTGGTTCACCGTCGCGCCCGCGGTGCGCAGCGCGTTGATGAAGTTGATCTTGCTGCGGCTGTCGGTGGTCAGGTCTTCCACCAGCAGCACGCGCTGGCCTTCGGTCAGCAGACCTTCGATCTGTGCGTTGCGGCCGAAACCCTTTGGCTTCTTGCGCACGTATTGCATTGGCACCATCAGGCGGTCGGACAGCCAGGCCGCGAACGGGATGCCGGCGGTTTCGCCACCGGCGACCGCGTCGATCTGCTCGTAGCCGACGTCGCGCAGGATGGTGGCTTCGGCCATTTCCATCAGGCCGCGGCGCACGCGCGGATACGAGATCAGCTTGCGGCAGTCGATATACACCGGGCTCGCCCAGCCGGACGTGAAGATGTACGGTTTTTCCGCGTTGAAGTGAACTGCTTGCACTTCCAGCAGCATCTTGGCGGTCGTGTCGGAGATCGTCTGGCGATCGAAGCCTGTCATGGGCGGATCCTTGGTGTGAGCGAGAGGGCGCGGGCGCATTGGCCCGGTGGCGCAGCAAGCGGAGTGTTCCGCGCCTGATGGGCGGAATACGTAGCCGGTCAGTGGAGTGCAGGCCGGTTTTGCTACGCGCGTAGGCCGACATTTTACCCGATTCGGACACGTCCGAGGAGCCGGTCGTGCGTGAAAACCCGTAAAGACAGCGATAGCAGCGGCAAGCGGAAGCGGCGAGACGACGCTTTTGGGTGGGGAAGGGTGCTCCGATGGTCGCGTCGCCGCGTGTCGCGCGGCGGTCTTTTTGGCTTGCTTGTGGCCCGGGCAAGCGCCGATTACACTCACGCGAATTTTCACGGACGGGCGGCGCCGATCTCCTCTGCGTGGCCGTGCCCTACGGGATGCTTTCGATGACAGTCGCCTCTTCTTCCACCCCCACCCGCGCGGCCGCGCAACGTGGCTATGCCGGCCGGGCGCTGCTCGCAGCAGTGCTCGGTTACGCGATGGACGGTTTCGATCTGTTGATCCTCGGCTTCATGTTGCCGGTGATCGCCCTCGACCTTCACCTCTCGTCCACTCAGGCCGGCTCGCTTGTCACGTGGACGCTGATCGGTGCCGTGGCGGGCGGCGTTCTCTTCGGCGTGTTGAGCGACTATTTCGGCCGGGTGCGGATGCTCACGTGGACCATCCTGATCTTCGCCGTCTTCACCGGCCTGTGCGCGCTGGCGCAAGGCTACGCGGATCTGCTGGCTTACCGGACCATCGCCGGGCTCGGACTCGGCGGCGAGTTCGGCATTGGCATGACGCTGGTCGCCGAGGCGTGGCCCGCGGCGCAGCGAGCGCGAGTGTCGTCGTATGTGGGGTTGGGCTGGCAACTCGGCGTGCTGGCCGCGGCGCTGCTGACGCCGTTGCTGTTGCCGGTCATCGGCTGGCGCGGCATGTTTGCGCTGGGACTGGCGCCCGCCGTGGTGTCGTTCGTGGTGCGGCGGCGCGTCGAGGAACCGGCGTTGTTCGTCGAACGTGCCGAGCAAGCGCGGCAAGTAGCTCGCGCGGGGCAACGGACCACGTCGCGCAAGCTGCCATTGCGGCTCCTGATCGCCGACGCTCGCACCACGTGCGCGAGCGTTGGCGTTGTGATCCTTTGCTCTGTGCAGAATTTCGGTTACTACGGTCTGATGATCTGGTTGCCGAGCTACCTGTCGAAGACCTTCGGCTATTCGCTGACCAAATCCGGTTTGTGGACTTCCGCGACGGTGCTCGGCATGGCGCTCGGCATCTGGCTCTTCGGCATCGCGGCTGACCGCTTCGGACGCAAGCCGACCTTCCTGTTTTACCAGGCCGGCGCAGTCGTGATGGTATTCGTCTATGCGCACCTCAGCACGCCGTTCGCGCTGCTGATCGGCGGTGCGGTGATGGGGGTGTTCGTCAACGGCATGATCGGCGGCTACGGTGCGCTGATTTCCGAGTTGTATCCCACCGAGGCGCGAGCCACTGCGCAAAACGTGCTGTTCAATATCGGGCGAGCCGTCGGTGGATTTGGGCCGGTCGTGGTCGGAGCGCTGGCTGCGCGCTACTCGTTCGGCGCGGCTCTAGGGTTGCTCGCTTCAATCTATCTGCTCGATATTCTCGCGACGCTGTTCCTGATTCCCGAACGTCGCGGCGCCGCGCTCGAATGACTCGCGGCACGCTCTTCGCAAAGTCCTGCCGAGGCGGCGGGACGCCTCCATATCGATGACGCGCCGCAACATTCCAGGTCCTTGTTTCGCCCGTGGTTACCGGCGGTAAACGCTACTCGTCACGACTCATGCGGGGTGTACACTAACTCCCCCGCAAAAGCTCTGCACCGTCTTGCTAACCGCTCAGGTTCGACGTTGCGCCTAACCGGCGCAAGCGAGAACCGCTGCAGTCGATTACCCATTCGATCCATGCGAGCGAGGCACACGGCGCACTGAGCCGGGCCCGATCACTTACGTCTCGCAGGCTAAAAAATGGACGAACAACTGAAGCAAAGCGCTCTCGCGTATCACCAGAATCCGAAGCCCGGCAAGATCTCGGTCACGCCGACCAAGCCACTCTCCAATCAGCTCGACCTCTCGCTGGCGTACTCGCCAGGCGTCGCCGCGGCCTGCATGGCGATCTTCGATGAACCGCTCGACGCGCAGAAGTACACCTCGCGCGGCAACCTCGTCGGCGTGATTACCAACGGCACCGCCGTGCTCGGCCTCGGCAACATCGGCCCGCTGGCCGCGAAGCCGGTGATGGAAGGCAAGGGCTGTCTGTTCAAGAAGTTTGCCGGCATCGACGTGTTCGATATCGAACTCGCCGAGAACGATCCCGACAAACTGGTCGAAGCGATCGCGATGCTCGAGCCGACGCTCGGCGGCATCAACCTCGAAGACATCAAGGCGCCGGAGTGCTTCTACATCGAGAAGAAGCTGCGCGAGCGCATGAAGATTCCCGTCTTCCACGACGACCAGCACGGTACGGCGATCATCGCATCGGCGGCGATTCTGAACGGCCTGAAAGTGGTCGGCAAAAAGCTCGAAGAAGTGAAGCTGGTTTGCTCGGGTGCGGGCGCCGCGGCGATTGCGTGTCTCGACCTGCTGGTGCATCTGGGTCTTTCGAAGAAGAACGTGCTCGTCACCGATTCGAAGGGCGTGATCTACGAAGGCCGCGGCAATCTGGATCCGTCGAAGGAACGTTATGCGGCGAACACCGGCGCGCGTACGTTGGGCGATGCGATTCGCGGCGCCGATGTGTTCCTCGGTTGCTCGAGCGCCGGCGTGCTGAAGCCCGAAATGGTCGTGGAAATGGGCACCCAGCCGCTGATTCTCGCGCTGGCCAACCCGGAACCGGAGATTCGTCCGGAAGAAGCGAAGAAGGTGCGCCCGGACGCGATTATCGCCACGGGCCGTTCGGATTATCCGAACCAGGTCAACAACGTGCTGTGCTTCCCGTTCATCTTCCGCGGCGCACTCGACGTGGGCGCGACGACCATCACGGAAGAGATGAAACTCGCCTGCGTGCGCGCGATCGCTGAACTGGCCGAAGAAACCGACCAGGGCGACGAAGTGGCGAAGGCCTATGAGGGGCACACGCTCGAATTCGGCCCGGACTACCTGATCCCGAAACCGTTTGACCCGCGTCTGATCATCAAGATTGCGCCGGCCGTCGCGCAGGCTGCGATGGATTCAGGTGTGGCGACCCGTCCGATCAAGGACATGGACGCGTATCGCGAAGAGCTCGGCACCACGGTCTATCGTACCGGCATGGTGATGCGTCCGGTGTTTGCTGCGGCGAAATCGGCGCCGGCGCGCATCGTGTTTGCCGAAGGTGAAGACGAACGCGTGCTGCGTGCGGCGCAGTTCGTGTTGCTGGAGAAGATCGCGAAGCCGATCCTCGTCGGCCGTCCGGCGGTGATCGACATGCGTCTGAAGAAGATGGGCTCGAAGCTCAAGTGCGGCGAAGATTTCGAGATCGTCAATCCGGAAGACGATCCGCGCTATCAGAAGTGCTGGCAGGAGTACCACGAGATCGGTGCGCGTGAAGGCGTCACGCCGGAAGTCGCGAAGGCCGCGCTGCGCAAGTTCAACACGTTGATCGGTGCGCTGCTCGTGCGTGTGGGGGATGCCGACGGCATGATCTGCGGGATGATCGACACGTACCAGAGCCATCTGAAATTCGTCGAACAGGTGCTCGGCAAGGCGGAAAACGTGCAGAACCTGGCGGCGATGAATCTGCTGATGCTGCCTGGCCGCAACCTGTTTATCTGCGATACGTACATCAACGAAGTGCCGACTGCCGAGCAACTCGCCGATATGACGGTGCTGGCTGCTAGCGAGATCGAGAAGTTCGGCATTACGCCGAAGGTCGCGCTGTTGTCGAATTCGAACTTCGGCAGCGTGCCGTCGGCTTCGTCGCAACGCATGGCCGAAGCGCGCAAGCTGATCGTGGAACGTGCGCCGGAGCTGGAGATCGACGGTGAGATGCATGGTGACGCTGCGTTGTCGGAGATGGTCCGCAAGGCTGCGTTTCCGGGCACCAGGCTGACAGGCGAAGCTAACCTGCTGATCATGCCGAACGTCGAAGCGGCAAACATCACGTACAACCTGCTGAAGATGATCGGTGGCGAAGGCGTGACGGTGGGACCGTTCCTGCTCGGCGCGGAAAAGCCGGTGCATATCCTGACGCCGGCCGCGACCGTGCGCCGGATTATCAACATGACGGCGGTGGCTTCGGCAAATGCGCGTGTGAAAGCGAACGCGCAATAACGGTCGCTGTTCTTTCTGATGGTGCGCCGCTTTTTGCGGCGCGCTTGTGAGATGCCCGCGTGCTGCACGGGCATCTCACCGCCATCACGCGGCGTGCTGTGCCTGGCTGCCTTGCGGCGTGCGCCAGCGACCGAGCAATTCCTGCCACTTGACCCGCACACCCTTCAGGTTGTTTTCCTTCACGTGTCCGTAGCCACGGATGCCGTCCGGCAGGTTCGCCAGTTCGACCGCCAACGTGTGCTTCTGCGCGCTCAGGCCGCCGATCACTTCACGCACCAGCGCCTCATACTCGCCGATCAGCGCCCGCTCGGTGCGACGCTCTTCCGTCTTGCCGAATACATCGAACGCGGTGCCGCGCAGGAACTTGAGTTTCGCAAGCACACGCATGGCGCTGAGAATCCAAGGACCGTACTTCTTCTTGATCAGATGACCGTGCGCGTCCTTCTTCGAGAAAGCCGGCGGCGCGAGGTGGATATTGACCTTCCAGTCCCCCTCGAAACTTGCCTTCAGCTTTTCCATGAAGGCCGGATCGGCGTACAGACGGGCGACTTCGTACTCGTCCTTGTAGGCCATCAGCTTATGGAGGTTCTTTGCCACTGCCTCGGTCAACGGCAATTGACCGTCGCCCGAGTCGAGCGCCGATTCCGCCACTCGCACCTGCGCCACCAGTTCGCGGTAGCGCGCCGCGTAGGCTTCGTTTTGCCACGCGGTCAGATAGTCGGCGCGTTTTTCGATCAGCGTGTCGAGCGCCTTCGGCGTATGCAGCGAGATGATCTTGCTGCTGGCGGTTTCCGTCGTCGCGGTGCGGCCTTGCGATTGCGCGATCTTGCGCACAGCCGCGAGGTCGTGTGCCGCACGGCGCCCCCATTCGAATGCTGAACGGTTCTTTTCAACCTGCACCGCGTTCAGTTCGATCGCACGCATCAGCGATTCATACGTCAGCGGTACCCAGCCCTTTTGCCAGGCGTAGCCGAGCACGAACGGGTTCGTATAGATCGCATCGCCGAGCAGCGCAACAGCGAAGTGGTTGGCGTCGATTGCGTCGACCCCTGCCTCGCCAGCGCCCGTGCGTACATCCGATTCCGCATCGGCGCCCGGGAATTGCCAGTTCGGGTTCTTGATGAATGCTGCGGTTGGCGTGTGCGCGCTGTTCAGCACGACGCGCGTGCGGCCCACCTGCATCCGCGAGACGCATTCGTCGCTGGCAGTCACGATCGCGTCGCAGCCGATCACAAGACTGGCTTCGCCCATGGCGATGCGCGTTGCGTGGATGTCGGCGGGCTGCTTCGCGATCTGCACGTGGCTCATCACGGCGCCGCCCTTTTGCGCGAGGCCGGTCACGTCCAGTACCGTCACGCCCTTGCTCTCGAGGTGAGCGGCCATGCCGAGCAGCGCGCCGATCGTCACCACGCCCGTACCGCCTACGCCGGTGACGAGCACGCCATACGGACGCTCGATCGACGGCAGCTCAGGCATGGGCACCGGTGGCATCGCCTCTGCGCTCGCGCCAGATGAAGCCTTAGGCTTCTTCAACTGTCCGCCTTCAACCGAGACGAAGCTCGGGCAGAAGCCGTTCACGCACGAGAAGTCTTTGTTGCAGGTCGACTGGTTGATCTGACGCTTGGTGCCGTACTCGGTATCCAGCGGTTCGACCGACAGACAGTTGGACTTCACCGAGCAGTCGCCGCAGCCTTCGCAGACCGCTTCGTTGATCACCACGCGGCGCGCCGGATCCGGATACGTGCCGCGTTTGCGACGGCGGCGCTTCTCGGTTGCACAGGTCTGGTCGTAGATCAGGATCGAGGTGCCGGCGATCTCGCGCAGCTCGCGCTGCACGTCGTCGAGCTGGTCGCGATGATGGATCGTGATGCCCGGCGCGAGACCGACGTTCGCGTGGTACTTCTCCGGCTCGTCGGTGACGATCACGATTTTCGCTGCGCCCTCGGCGGCAAGCTGATGCGTGATCTGCGGCACGGTCAGCACGCCGTCGACCGGTTGGCCGCCCGTCATCGCAACCGCGTCGTTGTACAGAATCTTGTAGGTAATATTCGCCTTCGAGGCTATCGCCGCGCGAATCGCCAGCAGTCCCGAGTGGAAGTAGGTGCCGTCGCCGAGGTTGGCGAACACATGCTTGTCGTTGGTGAACGGCGCCTGGCCAACCCATGCCACGCCTTCACCGCCCATCTGGCTGAACGTGCTGGTGCTGCGGTCCATCCACACGGTCATGTAGTGACAGCCGATACCCGCCATCGCCCGCGAACCTTCCGGCACATTGGTCGACGTGTTGTGCGGGCAGCCGGAGCAGAACCACGGCTTGCGCTCGACTTCGACGCGCGGCCGGGCCAGCGCCTTTTCCTTCGCTTCAATCACGGCAATACGCGTTGCGATGCGTGCTCGTACATCGGAAGGCAGGTCGAACTTTTCCAGACGCGTGGCGATGGCCTTGGCGATGATCGCTGGCGATAACTCGTAGTGCGCTGGTAGCAGCCAGTTGCCCATCGGCACGGACCATTCGCCGCCGGCGCCATCCTTCTCGTCGAATTTGCCGAATACGCGCGGACGCTGTGCGTCGGGCCAGTTGTACAGCTCTTCCTTGATCGCGTATTCGAGGATCTGGCGCTTTTCCTCGACCACCAGAATTTCTTCGAGCCCTTGCGCGAAACTATGTGCGCCTTGCGCTTCGAGCGGCCACACGCAACCTACTTTGTAAAGGCGAATGCCGATGCGCGAGCAGGTGTCGTCGTCGAGTCCGAGGTCGGTCAGCGCCTGACGCACGTCGAGATAAGCCTTGCCGGCCGTCATGATGCCGAAGCGCGCCTGCGGCGAATCGATCTCCACGCGGTCCAGCTTGTTGGCGCGCACGTAGGCGAGCGCGGCGTACCACTTGTAATCGAGTAGACGCGCTTCCTGGACCAGCGGCGGATCGGGCCAACGGATATTCAGGCCACCGTCCGGCATGGCGAAATCTTCAGGCAGCACGATTTTCGTGCGGTGCGGGTCGATATCCACCGAAGCCGACGATTCGACCACATCGGTCACGCACTTCATCGCGACCCACAGACCGGAGTAGCGGCTCATGGCCCAGCCGTGCAGGCCGAAGTCGAGGTATTCCTGCACGTTCGACGGAAACAGCACCGGCAGGCCGCAAGCCTTGAACATGTGCTCGGACTGATGCGCGAGCGTCGAGGACTTGGCGGCATGGTCGTCGCCGGCGAGCACGAGGACGCCGCCATGTTGCGACGAGCCGGCCGAATTGCCGTGCTTGAGCACGTCGCCGGAACGGTCGACGCCAGGGCCTTTGCCGTACCACATCGAGAAGACGCCGTCGAATTTGGCGTTCGGATACAGGTTGACCTGTTGCGAGCCCCACACGGCGGTGGCGGCAAGGTCTTCATTGACGCCGGGCTGGAATACGACCTGGTGTGCGGCGAGATGCTGCTTCGCCTTCCACAGCGACTGGTCGAGACCGCCAAGCGGAGATCCGCGATAGCCGGAGATGAACCCGGCAGTATTGAGCCCTGCGGCTTTGTCACGTTCCTGCTGCAACATGGGCAGACGCACGAGGGCCTGGATGCCGCTCATGTATGCGCGGCCGCGTTCCAGCGTGTATTTGTCGTCGAGCGTGACGGAATTGAGCGCGGCTTCGAGCGAGGCTCGCTGACCGGCGTCTAGCGGGGCATTCATTGTCTGTACTCCTCCAACCTGTTTGGGATCGCCAAAACTTGTTGGCCTCGGCATCTTGTGAATGCTTCGGCCGGGGTGGCCATATTGACGTGTTTTAAGTGATGGTAGCACTGGGAGAAACCCGCCGCATGGCATTAAAAATGCTGTACTGCGGCGCGAATCGCTACGGTGCCAATGACGTGATTGTGACAGTCAAGGGAGATGTTGAATTATTTCCAGAGCATCGTGTAACAAGCTGTAAAAGCTTCAATTTCCCGGAACCCATCTTGAAAACCCAGTCTAACCACCCACCTGTGCACGTGTCCGCGCAACGCTCCGCGGTTGGTGGAGCTTCACGACAAGCAGGCAGTTAGAAAAGGAGTACGCATGAACACCAGAAATATCCAGACCTTCCTGATGGTCTCCGCCGCATTCTTTGCGATGAGCGCGCCGGTGCGCTCCAACAGCGCGAGTACCCTCGCAAACGCGGTGGCTTGTACGGCGCGCGTCGCACCCGCTCGCATTGCTTCCAATCGTGCTACGCCTTCGAGCGAGGCCAGCGAGGACGAGCAGCTTTCGTGATGTATCGCTGAGGCGATTCGTCGATCCAATTCTTGCGGTCGCCTGAGGCTGGGCGGCTGCTGAAACAACAAAGGGCGGGGATCTTGCGATCCTCGCCCTTTTCTTATGGCGCGTTGGTGTTGGTCCGGGGCTACGCCTTGTCCTGCACCACGCCGCGTCGGATCTGATCCAACTCGATCGATTCGAACAGCGCCTTGAAATTACCTTCGCCGAACCCCTGATTCCCCTTGCGTTGAATGATCTCGAAGAAGATCGGGCCAATCTGGTTTTCGGTGAAGATCTGCAGCAGCAGATCTTCGGGCGCGCCGTCGATCAGGATCTTGCGCCTGCGCAGCTCGTCGAGCGGCTCGCCGTGATTTGGCACGCGCCGATCGACCAGTTCGTAGTAAGTGTCGATCGTATCGAGCAACGCAATCTTCGCCTCGCGCAGCCCGTCGACGGTGCGGTAGATGTTGTCGCTGCCGAGCGCAATGTGCTGAATGCCTTCGCCGTGATACGCGTCGAGGTATTCCTGAATCTGACCGGCAGTTTCCGAGCCTTCTTCGTTGATCGGAATGCGGATCTTGCCGCACGGTGAAGTCATCGCCTTCGACTTCACGCCCGTCACCTTGCCTTCGATGTCGAAGTAACGCACTTCCCGGAAGTTGAAGAGGCGCTCGTAGAACTCCGCCCATTCCTGCATGCGGCCGCGGTGGACGTTGTGCGTCAGGTGGTCGATATAGGTGAGGCCGTGGCCGACCGGGTTCGGGTTGGCGCCGGGAATCGGCACGAAGTCGACATCGTAGATGCCGATATCGCCGATGCTGTTCGGCTCCGCGCCATTCTTGCCACGCCAGCGGTCCACGAAATAGATCAGCGAATCGCCGACGCCCTTGATCGCCGGAATGTTCAGTTCCATCGGGCCGGTCTTGTTATCGAAGCCCCATGCGCCTTTTTCGAGCGCCTGCCTGTACGCCTTGGCGGCGTCCTGTACGCGAAAGGCGATGGCGCAGATCGACGGGCCATGCAGGCGCGCGAAGCGCTGCGCGAACGAATCGGGCTCCGCGTTGACGATGAAATTGATGTCGCCCTGACGGTACAGCGTCACGTCCTTGTGACGATGCCGCGCGATCGCAGTGAAGCCCATCTGTTCAAACAGCTTGCCCAGTGCCTTGGGATCCGGCGCGGTGTACTCGATGAACTCGAAGCCGTCGGTGCCGACGGGGTTGTCCCACGTTTGAACCTGCATATCTGTCTCCTGTGTCGAATGCCGCCAGTTTAAAGGGGCGTACGCGATGGAAACTTGCGAACTTAATCGTGATTGCGTAGGCTGGCGCTAGTTCATGGCTCAAAAATAGGGTTTGGTGGCAGAAGATGGCTAATATCGAGATGGATGTCATCGATCGACGAATTCTCACCATCCTCCAGGAGAACGGTCGACTGTCGAATCAGGAGATTGCAGAACGGGTGAGCCTCTCACCCAGTCCGTGTCTGCGGCGCATCCGGAGGCTGGAGGAGAGTGGCGTGATTCGCGGCTATGTCGCATTGCTCGACGCCCAGAAGCTGGGCCTCGATTTGCTTGCGTATGTAAATGTGCGGCTGGAAAAGCGCAGCGTCCCGACGATCAGCCCGCGCGGCGACGGCGCACCGGTGCGAGCGGGCGCGACGCATGCCGATCTGTTTCGCGCCGCGGTCCAGACCTGGCCGGAGGTGGTCGCCTGCCATGCCATGACGGGGGATATGGATTACCTGCTGCGCGTGCAGGTTCAGGACATGGCGCACTTTTCGCGCTTCGTGCAGGACCGGTTGCTGCACCATCCGTCAGTGATCGACGTGAAATCGAGTTTCTCGCTGGAGACGTTCAAGGAGACGACGGCGTTGCCGATTCTTTGAGCGGAGCAGATGATCGCGTTTAGGACATATTGGCTTGTTCTAGGGGAAATCGCGGCGGCAGCAAACTCCGGCGGTCAATAGCAAAAGGGCGGCTGAGCCGCCCTTTTGCTTATCCAGCGAGCTTGTACTTAGGCGATTCAGGCCGCCGCCGCAGCCGGCATGAACGATTCGAAAATCTTCGAAGCCTGACGCGCCTGGCGCTTCAACGCGTAGTCGAACACGGCGGCCTGTTCCTGCAGCATTTCAGCGATGATGCTCGACTGGTCGGCCGGCGGCAGTGTCAGATACGCATCGGCTTCGCCGTACGCGTATTCGATCTTCATGCCGGCCTTCTTCGCGATGTGCATCATCGTGGAGTTGCGCGACAGGCAGTGCATATAGAGCATGCTTACGTGCGTGTTGCGGCTGCGGATGGCGGCGCGCTCGAACAGCTTGCTGCCAATGCCCTGGCCACGCGTGCTTTCCAGCACCGATACGCCGAACTCGGCGGTGCGCTTGTCGCCCTCAACGGGCAGATAGGCGAGGTGGCCCACGCCAACCAGTTGCAACTGGTTGTCGAAAACACCGAACACGGTGTCACGGGTGAAATCGATGGCGCGCACGTAGTTTTCGATTACGTGGTCCGGCACGAGCTGACCGAAGCGCAGCAGGCGGTCGTCTTCGCCCAGTGCGAGAAAGTGCGTCAGCAGGCGTTCGCGGTCGATAGCGGTCAGCTCCCGCACCAGAGCATGCGCGTGACCGGCTGCCTGCGACAGGCGATCGGGTGTGACGATCGGCTCGGCGGCGCGAGTAGTAGGCGTGGTCATGGTTGGGTTCTCCTTTTGATCTAGCGGCATGGTGCACCGCAAGGTCAAATTCTATCGGAAGCGCAATCCCATAACTAGGGAAAACCCGGATATCGATTCGATGTCACGCTCTATTCTGTTGGGGACCTATTTTTATATATATGATTATTAACAGTTATTAATTCTGCATACGTCACATCATCAACTGTGGCTTGCAGGCAACCTTCGTCCCTGGAAGCTGTTGCATCGCAATATTTCGATGCTAATCCTTGGCCCGCAGTCCATGGTCGACCATGTCGACGACCTGTTCCGCGAATTCCCCGTAGCCCATCCGGCCGCCCGGCTTCAGCCAGGTGAAAGTCCAGTTGATCATGCCGAACACCATCATCGTCAGCGCTGTCTGGTTGTCGCGGTTGGCGCGTTCCGGATAGGCGCGCGTTAGCTGGCGCGCAAATGCCGCGACCACGTCGCGCTGGCGATTCAGGATGATCTCGCGTTGGGCGTCGACCAGATATTTGACGTCGTTCAGCAGCGCAACATGCCGGCTGTGAGAGTTCTCATATTCGGACAGAAACGCGCGGATCAGTTCGGCGAAGGTTTCCCGCTCGGTCAGGCCACGTCGTTGGCTCGAGCCTTCCACTTCCGCGATGATCAGCATCAGCCGCCTGGTGTAGCGGTCGAGCAGATCGAACAGGATCGCTTCCTTGCTTTCGTAATAGTGGTAGAGGCGCGCCTTCGAAGTGCCGCTCGCGGCAGCCAGATCGGCCATCGAGGTGCTTGGATAGCTCGTCTGCGCGAACTTGGCCGCGGCCAGTTCGAGGATCTGGTCGCGCTGGGTTTCGTGGTCTGGTGCGCGGGTGCGGGCCATGGTCCTTGGGGTCCTTAGCTGGAACAGGTGGAAAGGTCCGCGCGCAATTCCAGCGCGCGCCATGCGGAAGGATCGCCGCGCAGGCTCACGCGCCCGCTTGCGGCCAGTTCGCGGAAGCGCCAGAACACGAGGCTGTCGCTGACGAGAAAGCCCAGGTCGGCGACCATCAGTTGCGCGGCGATACGGGCGGCGGGTCGCCAGGCGTCGCTGGCGTATTCCAGGATGAGCGCGTCCAACTCGGCGAACGTGCCGCTTGTGAAGGTGTTGTCGCGCCAGCGGCGGGTTTCGCCGTTCGCCTGCTTGACCTCCTGCCATTCGAGGGCGAGCCGGCTGATGCGCAGCACCGAGATCGGCGCAACGTCCGGAAGCCGCGTCTGCAGGATGTCCGGCGCAAACATCCCGACCGACGTCGCGTGGTCTGGCCGGCTATGGGCGAAGGCACCGGGGTCGGTAAGGTCGCGGATCGAGAGGCGGACTTCGTTCAGGCGCTGAGGACTGTTGCGCAGGTGGTAGCAGACCCTTCGCAGGGTCAACTGGTCGGCCGCGCTTTCGGCGTGCCAGACGGCCACCTGCGTGTCACCGGCCACGAGTTGCTCCAGCAATGTTGCCTGTTCGGTGAATTCGCCCTGGAAATTGCGTGGTGCGCCGTCGTGTGGGGCTCCGTCCGTCACGCGTTGCCAGAATTCGGCGCGCACCTCGGGCGTGTCGTCGACCCCGCGCAGCGGACCGACCGCCAGATCGTCGCGCAACGACTGCACGGGATCGTCGCGCCCCGCCTGTCGCAGGGCGCTTCGCAGGGAGTCGGCGGCGACGTCGCCGTTAGTCAGGTGGATTGTGCTCATCAACAGCTCGTTGGCAAATCAGTCACAGAAAGGGCCGCGTGGCGAGCGGAACCGGGTCCCGATCGCGAGCGGCCCTTAGTGTAAGCGGATCGCGGGTGAGCTGAAAGCGCTCAGGCGTGCATCGTGGAAGATGTGCGCCCGCAATGTTGTCTAACGCTCATCGTAACTGACCACCACCCGGTCGCTCACCGGATGGCACTGGCAGGTCAGCACGAAGCCGTCGCGGATTTCGTGGTCTTCGAGCGTGTAGTTCTTTTCCATCCGTACTTCGCCTTCGAGCACTTTGGCGCGGCAGGTGCAGCACACGCCGCCCTTGCAGGCATATGGCAGCGCGAGGCCGGCCTTCAGGCCGACGTCGAGTACGCTCACGCCCTCGTAAGGCAGGCGCAGCTTGCGTTTCTTGCCGTCGAGGACGATCTCGAGGTCCGCCGCCGGCGTATCTTCGGTGATTTCGACGGGCGGCACGCCCGCTTGGGGCAGCGGCGAGCCGAACCTTTCGACGTGAACCTTCGCGGGCGGCAGGCCCGCGGCTTTCAGCGCGGCCTCGGCGGCGTCCATCATCGGTGCGGGACCGCAGATGAAGGCTTCGTCGATCACATCGGCTGGCACCAGGTTTTCGATAAACGCTGCGCACTTCTGCTGGTCGAGCACACCGTTGAACAGTTCGACGTCCTGCAGATCGTCCGACAGCACGTGATACAGCACGAACCGGTTCATGAAGCGGTTCTTCAGGTCTTCCAGATCTTCTGCAAACATGATCTGGTCGACGCTGCGGTTGCCGTAGACCAACGTGAAGGTGCTGCGCGGCTCGAATTCGAGGGTCGTCTTGATGATCGCGAGCACGGGCGTGATGCCGGAGCCGCCGGAAAAGGCGAGGTATTGCTGACCCTGTTCCGCGTTCAGGTGCGTGAAGAAGCGACCGTCGGGCGTCATCACGTCGATCGTGTGACCGGGCTGCAGGGTGTCGAATGCGAAGTTCGAAAAGCGGCCGCCCCGCACGCGCTTGATGCCGATACGCAGTTCGCCGTCGCGGTCGTAGTCGGTCACGCCGACGCAGATCGAATACGAGCGGCGCGTCTCCTCACCGTCGATGTGCGTCTTCAGCGTGACGAACTGGCCCTGCGTGAAGCGATACTGCTCGCGCAGTTCGGCGGGGACTTCGAAGGCGACCGAGACCGCGTCGGCGGTTTCGGGCCGGACTTCGCGGATACGCAGGGGGTGAAATTGCGGGGTGGCCATATCAGTAGGGTTTGAAATAGTCGAAGGGTTCGCGGCAGTCGAGACAGCGGTACAGCGCCTTGCAGGCCGTCGAGCCGAATTGCGCGAGACGTTCGGTATGGACCGAGCCGCAACGCGGGCACGCCGGGGCGGGGACTGCTGCCGTGCGGACGAAGCGGATTACTTTTTCCTGAGGTGCGTCGCTCGCGCAATTGCCGGTGGGCGGGGCGATGCCGTAGGCACGCAGCTTTTCGCGCGCGTCGGCGGTTATCCAGTCGGTGGTCCAGGCAGGGGCGAGGACAGTGGCGATGCGGTACGGCGTGAGCTGCGCGGCCTCGAGCGCGTGTGCGACGTCCTCGGCAATCTGCGACATGGCCGGGCAGCCGGAGTACGTCGGGGTGATGACGACTTCGAGCATGCCATCCGCAGCACGCCGGACGTCGCGCAGGATGCCGAGCTCGCGAATCGACACCACCGGAATCTCCGGGTCGGGTACCGCTTCTAGCGCTGTCCACGCGCGCTCCAGCGTCGGGTCCACGGTCGTGGTGAGGTTCGCGGCCATCGTCTTATGCTCCGTCCGGGGCCTACCAGCTCGCGCCGGGGTGCTGCCGCGCGAGGCTCTGCATCTCAGCCAGCACGTAGCCCATGTGTTCCGAGTGTTCGCCAAGCTTGCCCGTCGTGACATGCTTCACCGGTTCAGGTGACGTGAGCGTGGCTTCGTCGAGCGCGGCTCGTACGTCTTCTTCCCAGGCGCCTTGCAGATCGGCGGTCAGCGGACCGATGCCCGTTGCGGCGATGACTTCCTCAACCGCGTCCACGCTGAAGAACTCGCGCGTGTAGGGCATCAGGTAGTCGAGCGCGTCCTGCGCGCGGCGATGCGACTCATCCGTGCCGTCGCCGAGCCGGATCAGCCATTCGCCGGCGTGATGGACGTGGTAGCGCGTTTCCTTGATCGACTTCGCGGCGATGGCCGCGAGTTGTGCGTCGGTCGACGCGGTAAGCGCCGTCCAGAGATGCGCCATCAGCGTCGAGTACAGGAAATTGCGCACGATCGTGACCGCGTAGTCCTTGTCCGCATGCGCGGTGCCGGCGAGCGGCCCGTAATGCGGCAACTCGGCGAGCGTGTAGTTGGCGAATTCGCGCTCGGTGCGGAAATACGCGTAGTCGTCTTCGCTCTTGCTGGCGCCGGTGAGCGCATGCTCGAGCGTTGCGGCGTGCGTGTACAGCAGCCGCGCCTGGCCGATCAGGTCGAGGCTCATGTTGGCGAGCGCGATGTCCTCTTCGAGAATCGGGCCGTGGCCGCACCACTCGGCGTTGCGCTGACCGAGGATCAGTGCGGTGTCCGCGAGACGCAGCACGTAGGAAAGGTGTTGGGGCGTGATGTCCATGACGCGCTTACATGTGGTTGACTTCGTCGGGGAGCGTGTAGAACGTCGGATGGCGATAGATCTTGTCGCCAGCCGGTTCGAACAGCTCCGCCTTGTCCTGCGGGTCGGATGCGGTGATCGCCGAGGACGGCACCACCCAGATGCTCACGCCTTCCTGACGGCGGGTGTACACGTCGCGCGCCATGCGCAGCGCCATCGGCGCGTCGGCAGCGTGCAGACTGCCGCAGTGCTTGTGGTCGAGGCCCTGCTTGCTGCGCACGAACACTTCCCAGATCGGCCACTCTTTGTTTGTCGACTTGTCCATTCTCGAAATCTCCTGAATCTTTTGCTGTTGGCTCGTACCGGTCGGCAGCTATTAAATGCCTGTTGGTGCCTGTTGGTGCCTGTTGCTGCCGGACGCTGTGCCTGGTATCGAGCTAATCGTCGCTGCGTCGCTGTGCTTACGCTGCGTGCTGCTGCGCGCGTTGGCGCTGATTTTCCGCGTGGGCGAGGGCCGCTTCGCGGACCCAGGCGCCGTCGTTATGAGCTTTCACGCGGGTAGCGAGACGCTCGCGGTTGCACGGGCCGTCGCCGTTGACCACGCGCCAGAACTCTTCCCAGTCGATGTCGCCGTAGTCGTGATGACCGCGCGCTTCGTTCCACTTCAGGTCTGGATCCGGCAGCGTGACGCCGAGGACCTTGGCCTGGTCGACAGTGGCGTCGACAAATTTTTGACGCAGATCGTCATTGGAAATGCGCTTGATGCCCCATTTCGACGATTGATTGCTGTGGATCGAATCCTTGTCGCTCGGGCCGAACATCATCAGCACCGGCCACCACCAGCGGTTCACCGCCTGCTGGACCATCTCGCGCTGGGCTTCGGTGCCGCTCATCATCGACAGCAGCGCGTCGAATCCCTGGCGCTGGTGGAACGACTCCTCCTTGCAGATGCGGATCATCGCCCGGGCGTATGGGCCGTAGGTGCAGCGGCACAGCGGGATCTGGTTCATGATCGCCGCGCCGTCGACCAGCCAGCCGATCACGCCGACATCCGCCCACGTGGGTGTCGGATAATTGAAAATGCTCGAATATTTGGCTTTGCCGGCGTGCAGGGCGTCGATCAGCTGATCGCGTGAAACCGCGAGCGTCTCTGCCGCGCTATATAGATAGAGACCGTGGCCCGCCTCGTCCTGCACCTTGGCGAGCAGAATTGCCTTGCGCTTCAGACTCGGCGCGCGGGTAATCCAGTTGCCTTCGGGCAGCATGCCGACGATTTCCGAATGCGCGTGCTGTGAAATCTGACGCACGAGCGTTTTACGATAGGCATCGGGCATCCAGTCTTGCGGTTCGATCTTGCCGTCGGCGGCCATGACCGCATCGAAACGCGCCTGTTCGGGCGAGCCGGCGGCACCATCTAGCGGCGCAACGTTGCCTGATATGTCGAGGGATTGCGTGTACATGGCGAGCACTCTCGTCCAAAGTTGTCCGTGGGTGAAGTATAAACCAACCGACCGGTCGGTTAATGATTTTTTTGAGATTGATTGAGGGTGGGTTCGGACGGTTTAGATAGGGTACGGTGGAGGCCGGCACGGCGCGTGAGTTTGCGAAGATTAATCTCAAGGACGAAAGAGAAATGGCGGAGCGGATCTATTTGCAACATCCCACGAGGACTGAAACGGTCGAAGTGAGTACTGGCTTTAGCTGGTCGGCGTTTCTGCTGGGTTTTGTCTGGGCACTCATGAAGCGCATGTGGCTGGTCGCGCTGGTGCTGCTGGCGGTGGATCTGGCGATTGGCCTGATCGGGTTCGCAGGCGTCACCGCCGATGTGGTCAGCCTGGTGCTGAGTATCGTGTTTGCGATTTACTGCGGTATGAATGCCAACCAGTGGTACCGCCGCGACCTGGAACGCAAAGGTTACGTGATCAAAGGTCCGGGGCCTGAAACAGGGGTGCTGCGATAGCGGTGCTCCGGTCCGAAATAACGCCTTTGGACGGTTCTAGCTCAACCGTTGCTGGCCTAGCCCGCTGCAGAACCTATAAAATCGCGGATTGGCTGCAATTTTGCGCCCCCTGCATTCCTGGTTCCCATGTTACGTCTAAGCGAAGTCAAACTCCCGCTCGATCACCCCGATAGCGCTCTCGATGCCGCCGTTCTCGCGCGCCTCGCCGAGCTGGGCGTACCGCCTGACGGACTCGTCCGTTACACCGTGTTCCGTCGCGCACACGACGCGCGCAAGCGCGCCGATATCAAGCTGACGTATATCGTCGATGTCGAGGTGAAGGATGAAGCGGCCGCTTTGAAACGCCTCGCGAGCGTGCCTCACTGCGCCGTGACACCGGACATGGCGTACCGCTTTGTCGCGAAGGCGCCCGAGCGTATGACGGCGCCGCGGCCGGTGGTGATCGGCATGGGACCGTGTGGGCTGTTCGCTGGGTTGATCCTCGCCCAGATGGGTTTTCGCCCTATTATTCTCGAGCGCGGCAAGGCTGTTCGTGAGCGTACTAAAGATACGTTCGGGCTGTGGCGCAAGTCCGTGCTCAATCCCGAATCCAATGTGCAGTTCGGTGAAGGTGGAGCCGGCACATTCTCGGACGGCAAGCTCTACAGCCAGATCAAGGATCCGCATCACTACGGCCGCAAGGTGCTCGAGGAGTTCGTGAAAGCGGGTGCGCCGGAAGACGTTCTCTATCTGAGCAGGCCGCATATCGGCACTTTTCGTCTGGTCAGCATGGTGGAGAAGATGCGCGCCACCATTCATGAACTCGGCGGCGAAGTGCGGTTTGAGACGCGCGTCGAGGATATTGAGATCGAGCAGGGCAAGGTGCGTGCTCTGCAGTTGTCCAATGGTGAAACACTACCGTGCGACCACGTGGTGCTCGCAGTCGGTCACAGCGCGCGCGACACCTTCGAAATGCTGCACAAGCGCGGCGTTTACATTGAAGCGAAGCCGTTTTCGCTCGGGTTCCGGATTGAACATCCGCAAGGGATGATCGACCGCAGCCGCTTTGGCAAGTTTGCCGGGCACAAGCAACTGGGCGCCGCTGATTACAAGGTGGTGCATCACTGCAGCAACGGCCGGGCGGTGTATAGCTTCTGCATGTGTCCTGGTGGCACGGTGGTCGCGGCGACTTCGGAGCCGGGCCGCGTGGTTACCAACGGGATGAGCCAGTATTCCCGGGCGGAGCGCAACGCCAATGCCGGCATCGTGGTTGGCATTACGCCGGAGGATTATCCGGGCGGGCCGCTTGCCGGCATCGCGTTTCAGCGCAAATGGGAAGAGCGGGCGTTCGAACTGGGCGGCAGCAATTACTGCGCGCCGGGCCAGCGGGTGGGCGACTTCATTGCCGGCCGGCCGTCTACGTCGCTCGGTTCGGTTGTCCCCTCCTATAAACCAGGCGTCCATCCGACCGATCTCAGCACGGCGCTGCCCGACTATGTCATCGAGGCCATCCGCGAAGCACTGCCGCAACTCGACCGCAAGATCGCCGGTTTCGCTATGGACGATGCAGTGTTGACCGGGGTGGAGACGCGCACGTCGTCGCCGATCCGGATTCGCCGCAAAGACGATTATCAGAGCATGAATGTGGAAGGGCTCTATCCAGCCGGCGAGGGCGCGGGTTACGCCGGCGGGATTTATTCTGCGGCGATCGACGGAATTGAAGTGGCGCAAGCATTGGCGTTGGACATGACGGCGGGCGCTGCTCACTGAGCTTGCGTTGCCTTGCTCGCGAAGGCGCGGGCGGTGTGATCGGGATGTTTGTTCGCGCCGGCCACCCGTCGCAATCGATCGGGCACAATGGGCGCTTTGCTTTTTGCCCACGAACCGAATGACCCTCCGTACTCTGGCCGCTGTGTGCGGCGCTGTTCTGCTTGTTCAATTCGCCGTCGCACCAGCAGCGATTGCCGCGGATGCTCCTACGCACTGGGTGTCCGCATGGGCGACCGCCCTTCAGTCGATTCCCCAGCAGGCTAACCTGCCGCCGCTGTACAGGGCGCCGGAGGTCGCTGGGCGGACGGTCCGGCAAATCGTGTATCCGACTCTTTCGGGTCGCGCCGTCCGGGTTCACCTCAGCAACGAATATGGAAAGACGCCGTTGGTGATCCAGGATTTGCGGATCGCGAGTTCGGCGGGTGGCGCGGCCACACAAGCGAACGGCGGCGCCAAGGTGACGTTTGGCGGGAAAGCCTCTGTAACAGTGCCACCCGGCAGTGAACTGGATAGCGATGCGGCCGAGGTCGATATTGTCGCCGGTGCGCCGTATGCGATCAGCTCGTACATGGGGGCGGATCAAAATCTCGTGGCGTGGCATCGCGTGTCGAATCAGGTGAATTACGTCTCGCTACCTGGCAATCACACTGATGACTCTATGTCAGGAGCATTTCATCAGCGATTCACCCAGTTTGTGTGGGTGACGGGGTTGTCCGTGGAGGCGCCGTCGGCAGCCGCGGTTGCTACGATCGGCGATTCCATTACCGATGGCATGCGGTCTAGCTTGAATGAAAACCACCGTTGGCCGGATGCTTTCGCGCGCCGGTTGACTCAGGCAGGGGACCGGTCGACTTCGGTCGTCAATCT
Source organism: Paraburkholderia sp. GAS206C (assembly GCF_050435645.1). Taxonomy (NCBI): domain Bacteria; kingdom Pseudomonadati; phylum Pseudomonadota; class Betaproteobacteria; order Burkholderiales; family Burkholderiaceae; genus Paraburkholderia; species Paraburkholderia sp. GAS206C. Next base: position 545,220 of record NZ_JBNDKR010000007.1, read on the forward strand.
AGGGATCAGCGGCAACCGTCTGCTTAACGATTCGCCCTGCTATGGCGAGGCGCTCGTTAAACGTTTCAGCCGGGATGTGCTGGAGCGACCGGGCGTGAAAGTGGCGATCCTGCTGATCGGCATCAATGACATCAATTTCTCTTCGATGCCGCCGCGCGCCGGGCTTGATTGCGATTATCCGCATACGTCTGTGAATGCCGAGGACCTGATCGACGGCTACAAGCGGGTGATTGCCGAGGCGCATCGTCGTGGCGTGCGCGTGTTCGGTGCGACGCTCACGCCTGCCTCGCTGCCACCACAGCGCGAAAGCATACGGCTGGCGGCGAATCAATGGATCAGGACCGCGGGAGCGTTCGACGGTGTGGTCGATTTCGATGCTGCGCTGCGCGATCCCACCCAGCCTGCGCGTTTGCAGGAGGGGTATGACAGTGGCGACCACATCCATCCGAGCGATGCAGGTTACGCGGCAATGGCTCAGGCGATTCCGCTCGATGCGGTAGTAAATTCGACTCGAAAGTGACTCGCCAAAAAAATATTTCCGTCAAACCCTTGTCATACGGCCATTGCTCACCTACTATTCGGCTCCTCGTTCACGGACGAGCGCCGCTGCGGAAACCAGTGGCCGTAGCGTCAACAAGGTTTTAAGCGGAAGCGAAAAAATGTTGTTGACGAAGCGAAAAAGATTCTTCATAATCTCGTTTCTCTGCTGCTGATGCAGCGACGCAGAACGAAGCGGTACCGAAGGGTTGTGAGGGTGATGCAACGCGGTGCCGGTTTGGTGGTGAATGCGTAACCGATCTTTAAAAATTAACAGCCGATAAGTGTGGGCGCTTGATGGCGACGCGGCG